>NZ_ALJC01000145.1 GCF_000282975.1 Pseudomonas psychrophila HA-4 | reverse complement strand
CGGGGTGTGGCTGGTGGGGTTGCCTCCATTCTCTAAGTCCTTGAGTCTTCAAGGGCTTATCTGCAAAAAAATCTTAAATTGTGACAGCGTCTAGGACACCCTCAGTGGTGCGTCTTTAGCCACATTTATGCTTGTATCCCGTCGGTAGCACTTGTGCGTCATGCGAATCCGTATATGGATCAACCCTCTCACAACGTTCCCGTCATCATTTTCAGTGAACGCTTCCCGCGCGTGCTGGTCAATCTCATAACACCCCATCGAGCGCATAACTGTAGTGCTTCATAAAGCCCGCTTGATTGGGTCAGCGATTTCTGCGCGATGAATGGGCTAAAGGACTCTCAAAGCCCAGTCTGAGCACTATTCCTATCTCGCAGAGGATTGACACAACAACCTCTGCGCTACCTGTATCGAGGGAATAAATGATGACGTGCAATAAACGACTAGCCGCTTTGTCCATTGGCTTGCTTTGCTCCCTGAGCAGCCTTTCTTATGCCGCCGATGAGCCTAGTGTCACGCTAGTTAGCCCAGGCGCTGGTGCCCAGGAATTGAAAGTGGGGGACGTAGCGCCTGAGGAGTATCAGCGGGAGAGCCTAGAAATCAAAGATTGGAAAAGTCACAAACTTCAAGCGCCAGGGGAGCACGAGCAATGGGTGAAGATTAAAGGCAAATACCTGTTGATTAGCGTCCCTACTGGGGCGATTAAAGAGATAGTCACCCCGTAACGAAATGGCCTGTGGTCTGTTGCGCGTGTTGCTTTCAGAGCGCATGTAAGTGTGGGGGCGAGTAAGCCCGCTCCCGCAGAGGTGCAAATCGCTAAAGCCCAGCCATAGCGCTGGGCTTTAGCGATTTCAGCCATGTCCTGCGATAAGCCCTAAGCAGTTAAAAGCGCGCATCGGATGCAATTTTGCCCCTGCTCCGCTAGCATTAGCCCCCTCCGCTTTTCTGACGCGACGGTTATCAATGAGTTATCAGGTTCTTGCACGTAAATGGCGTCCGCGCTCGTTCCGCGAAATGGTCGGCCAGACCCATGTGCTTAAGGCTCTGATCAACGCCCTGGACAGTCAACGTCTGCACCACGCCTATCTGTTTACCGGTACCCGTGGCGTCGGCAAGACCACCATTGCGCGGATCATCGCCAAATGCCTGAACTGTGAAACAGGTATCACCTCGACCCCCTGTGGGACGTGTTCGGTGTGTCGCGAAATCGATGAAGGGCGTTTTGTCGACCTGATCGAGATCGACGCCGCGAGCCGGACCAAGGTTGAGGACACGCGTGAGCTGCTCGATAACGTGCAGTACGCGCCAAGCCGTGGGCGCTTCAAGGTCTATCTGATCGACGAAGTGCACATGCTTTCCAGCCATTCCTTCAATGCACTGTTGAAAACCCTCGAAGAGCCGCCGCCCTACGTCAAATTCATTTTGGCGACCACCGACCCGCAAAAACTGCCAGCGACCATCTTGTCGCGCTGCCTGCAATTCTCGCTAAAAAACATGACGCCCGAGCGCGTTGTCGAACACTTGACCCACGTGTTGAGTGTCGAAAACGTGCCGTTCGAGGACGATGCGCTATGGCTGCTGGGCCGTGCCGCTGATGGCTCGATGCGTGATGCCATGAGCTTGACCGATCAGGCGATTGCGTTCGGCGAAGGCAAGGTACTGGCCGCCGATGTGCGGGCAATGCTAGGCACTCTCGACCACGGTCAAGTGTTTGACCTGCTGCACGCCTTGATTCAGGGCGATGCGCGGGCGTTGCTTGAAGCGGTGCGGCATTTGGCCGAGCAAGGCCCGGACTGGAATGGCGTGCTGTCCGAGATCCTCAACGTGTTTCACCGTGTTGCGATTGCCCAAGCGTTGCCTGAGGGTGTCGACAACGGGCATGGCGATCGCGACCGCGTGCTGGCCCTGGCTCAGGCGCTGCCCGCTGAAGACGTACAGTTTTATTACCAGATGGGCCTGATCGGTCGGCGCGATCTGCCGCTGGCGCCAGACCCGCGTGGCGGCTTTGAAATGGTCTTGCTGCGGATGCTGGCCTTCCGCCCAGCGGACACCGGCGATGCGCCGAGTCAGCCGCTAAAGCCGGTGGGGATCAGCCAGGCCACAGTTGATTCCGCCCAAACAGTGGCTGGCGCGACCGCTGTTGTGCCGGTCGATGCGCCGCGTGTAGAGCCTGCTCCCGTGGCTGTTGCTGCGCCGGTAGTGGAGGTGATCGCTCCTGCGCCTGCGCCAGAACCTGTCGCTGCCGCGCTGCCGCCCGCTGTAGCTGAAAAAGACTTACCGTGGAATGACCGGCCAGCGCCTGCGCCTGCAATCGAAGACGACATCGTGCCTGAGCCGGTGCTCGATACGGTCAGCGAGCAGCCAGACTTGCCGCCAATGCCGTTACCGACGCCAGACAGCGCTGTGCCGGACGCGCCGGAGTGGGTGGCGGCGCCTATCGCTGAGCCAACCGTCGAGCAGGTAGATGCTGCATTGTCGGGGATGGACCGCGACGACGAGCCGCCTCTGGATGAAGACTACATCGAGCCCGACATGGATTCGGCGGCGTACAGCTACCTGGACGAATTGGCCAGCGAGCATGCCGTCGAACCAGAGCCAGAGCCTGAACCCTTGCCGGCAGCAATGCCTGCCACGGGCCTTGCCCTTGAATGGCTGAACATGTTCCCCCAATTACCGGTATCGGGCATGACGGCGAGCATTGGCGCCAACTGCACCTTGATCACCGTTGAGGGCGATGACTGGTTGTTGCATCTAGACCCGGCTCACAGCGCGCTGTTTAACGCGACCCAGCAACGTCGACTCAACGATGCGTTGAACCAGTTTCATCAGCGCACACTCAAAGTGACCATAGAACTGGTTAAGCCCGAACAGGAAACGCCGGCCCAAGCGGCCTCGCGTTTGCGTGCCGACCGTCAGCGTCTAGCCGAAGAGTCGATTTACGCAGATCCGCTGGTCCAACAAATGATTCAACAGTTCGGCGCGTCAGTCCGTGACGATACGATTCAACCTGTCGACGTTGTAGAGGCTCAGGCTTCGTAACGGCAGGGTAAGTACTTACAGCCCGAGGTCATTGTGATTGCGGGTGCATTGTCCAAATAACGTTTGAGGTGATTCCCATGATGAAAGGTGGCATGGCCGGTCTGATGAAACAGGCGCAGCAGATGCAGGAAAAAATGGCCAAGATGCAGGAAGAACTGGCCAATGCTGAAGTCACCGGTAAGGCAGGTGGCGACATGGTGACTGTGGTCATGACCGGCCGTCATGACGTCAAGCGCGTAAGTATTGACCCAACCCTGCTCGAAGGCGTGAGCGAAGATGACCGCGAAGTGCTGGAAGATCTGTTCGCCGCTGCCGTCAACGACGCCGTGCGCAAGATCGAAGCCAACAGCCAGGACAAAATGTCTGGCGTGACCGCTGGTATGCAACTGCCACCCGGCATGAAGCTGCCATTCTAAGGCGCTCAAAAATACCGGGCCTTGTGCCCGGTATTTTTTTGCCTGTTTGATGGGCATTTGACGCTGACCCGGCCCACGGGTATAAACCGCCTCTTGTTGTTTTGTCGGACCTTTCTCTATGAGCTTCAGCCCCCTTATTCGCCAACTGATCGACGCCTTGCGCACTTTGCCGGGCGTGGGTCAAAAGACTGCGCAGCGCATGGCTCTGCAATTGCTTGAGCGTGATCGCAGTGGCGGTTCGCGCTTAGCGCTGGCCTTGAGTCAAGCGATGGACGGG
Source organism: Pseudomonas psychrophila HA-4 (assembly GCF_000282975.1). GTDB lineage: Bacteria > Pseudomonadota > Gammaproteobacteria > Pseudomonadales > Pseudomonadaceae > Aquipseudomonas > Aquipseudomonas psychrophila_A. The sequence continues at coordinate 27,166 of NZ_ALJC01000145.1, read as the reverse complement.
GTCGGCCATTGCCGCCTGTGCAGAACCCTGACTGAAGATGATTTGTGCCCGCAGTGCGCTGACATGCGCCGCGATGACACCTTACTGTGCGTGGTTGAGGGGCCAATGGACGTCTATGCCGTTGAGCAGACCGGCTATCGCGGTCGTTACTTTGTCCTTAAGGGGCACTTGTCGCCGTTGGATGGCTTGGGGCCAGAGGCGATTGGTATCCCGCAATTGATGACGCGCATTGCTGAGCAAGGCACGTTTAAAGAAGTGATTCTGGCGACCAACCCCACGGTCGAAGGCGAGGCTACAGCGCATTACATTGCCCAATTGCTGAGCAGCAAAGGCTTGATCGCCTCGCGCATCGCCCACGGCGTGCCGTTGGGTGGCGAGTTGGAAATGGTCGATGGCGGCACCCTGGCGCATTCGTTTGCCGGGCGAAAACCCATCGCGTTGTAATCAATCGCTGCCGATCAACTGCATGCACCTGACCCGTAGCAGTTGACGAGTGGTGCGAGGCTACGTCCGGCTGCGTAGCAGCCGTAAAGTCAGGTGCAGCGGTTTAGCGTTTACGATCGCTTCGCAATCGGACGTAGCCTCGCAGGCTCGGCAACTGCTACGAAATCGGCTTGCGGCGCACTTCATTACTCGGTCAACGAGAACTCGGTCAGGCAAAAAGTCGGCACGCCCAGGTCCTGCAGGCGCTTTGAGCCGCCCAGTTCTGGCAGGTCAATAATCGCCGCCGCTTCCAGCACCTGTGCGCCCATGCGGCGCACCAGATTCACTGCGGCGATCAACGTCCCGCCCGTGGCGATCAAGTCGTCGACAATAAGCAAAGAGTCGCCCTCACACAAGCTGTCGGCGTGAACTTCCAGAAACGCTTCGCCATATTCCGTCTGATAGCCTTCGGCCAATACGTCAGCGGGTAACTTGCCTTGCTTGCGAAACAGGATCAACGGTTTGTTGAGCTGATGGGCCAGCACCGAGCCGATCAAAAAGCCACGGGCGTCCATCGCACCGATGTGGCTGAACTCAACTTCGACGTAGCGTTCGATAAAGGTATCGGCGATCACCCGCATGGCGCGAGGCGACTGGTACAGCGGGGTGATGTCACGAAAGATCACGCCTGGCTTGGGGAAATCAAGCACTGGACGGATCAGGGGTTTGAGGTTGAAGTCGTTGAGCATCGTCTGCATGTCCTGGCGGCGTTAAGGCCGCCAGTATAGCCTTCAAACAGTCGTGTCAGGCCTCAACCGAGCCACCGGCCAGCGCGCACAGCTTGATGGGGTCAAGAATGTGCACTTCTTTGCCTTCAGCAGTGATCAGTTGGTTTTCTTGCAGGCGAGTGAATACGCGAGAAACCGTTTCAACTGCCAGGCCCAGATAATTCCCGATCTCGTTGCGGGACATGCTCAGACGGAACTGGTTGGCCGAGAAGCCACGAGCACGGAAACGTGCAGACAGGTTCACCAAGAAGGTCGCGATCCGCTCATCAGCCGTCTTTTTTGAGAGCAGCAGCATCATTTGCTGATCGTCACGAATTTCTCGGCTCATGATGCGCATCAGTTGGCGACGCAATTGAGGCAGTTGAACCGAGAGTTCGTCCAAGCGCTCGAAAGGAATTTCGCAAACAGGCGTAGTTTCGAGCGCTTGAGCCGACACCGGGTAGGTTTCTGTGTCCATGCCCGACAGGCCAACCAACTCGCTGGGCAGGTGGAAGCCGGTTATTTGTTCTTCGCCGCTGTCGCTCAAACTAAATGTTTTAAGCGCGCCAGAGCGCACGGCATAGACCGAGCCAAACGCGTCGCCCTGGCGAAACAGAAACTCGCCTTTCTTCAGAGGGCGACCGCGCTTGACGATTTCCTCTAATGCATCCATGTCTTCCAAATTTAATGAAAGAGGCAAGCAAAGAGGAGCAAGGCTGCAATCCTTGCAGTGAGCCTGGGTATGAGCGCGCACTTTTACTGGCTCGGACATTTCTTCAATCCTTGTGGGAAAACACACATAAGACGCAAGGGTACCCCAGTGAGTGGGTCGAGGCCAGCGCGCCAATAGGGTGCGTTTAATTCAAGCACTGATCGATCCATTTAGGTGTCTTTCAAGGCCTCAAAACAGGCTTTGGCTCAATGTCTATAGGACTTTCGGCGCAAGTTGGCGCTAGATAACCCGCGAGTAACGCTGACGGCTTTGCTGTGCAAGATATGCGTCGAACACCATGCAGATTGAGCGCACCAATAACCGCCCTGCGGGCAGTACCGTCAGTTGTTCGTTGTCCAATGCAATCAAGCCATCCGCCGCCATCGTTTCAAGTACCGGCCACTGGTGTGAGAAATACCCCCTGAAATCGATGTTGAAAGCCTGTTCAATGCGTGCAAACGGCAAGTGCAGATTACAGATGATTTGCTGAATCACTTCACGGCGGATTCGATCATCCTGATTGCACAACAAGCCACGGCTGGTCGCGAGTTGTTCGCTGCTTAGCGTGTGTTGGTAGTGCGTAATGTCGCTGTTGTTCTGGCAGTACAGGTCGCCGATTTGGCTGATGGCCGATACGCCCAGCCCAATCAGGTCGCAGTGACCGTGGGTGGTGTAGCCCTGAAAATTGCGTTGCAGGGTCGACTCTTCTTGGGCAATCGCCAGTTCATCGTCTGGCAGAGCGAAATGGTCCATGCCGATATAGCGATATCCGGCGGCAGTCAGTTGCTTGATCGTGCGCTCAAGCATGCTCAGCTTTTCGGCAGGCGAGGGCAGGTCGCTGGTACTGATGCGACGCTGCGGCATGAAACGCTCTGGCAGGTGCGCGTAATTGAACACCGACAAGCGATCGGGTTGCAGGCTGATCACTTCTTCAATGGTCCGTGCGAAAGCCTCCGGGGTCTGTTTGGGCAGGCCGTAAATCAAGTCGATGTTGATCGAGCGGAATTGCAAGGTGCGCGCAGCATCGATTACGGCACGTGTCTCTTCCAAGCTTTGCAGGCGATTGACGGCCCGTTGCACCTCGGGGTCTAGGTCTTGCAGGCCAATGCTCACGCGATTGAACCCCAGTTCACGGAGCAGCCCCATGGTCGACCAGTCGGCTTCACGGGGGTCTATTTCAATGCCGTAGTCGCCAGAGTCATCGTCGAGCAGGTTGAAATGCTCGCGCAGATGGCCCATTAGCTGGCGCAGCTCATCGTGGCTTAAAAATGTCGGCGTGCCACCACCAAAGTGCAGTTGTTCCACTTTTTGCTTGGGGTCCAGATGGCAGGCGATCAGGCGGATTTCCTGCTCCAGCCGCTTCAAGTAAGGCTGGGCGCGGCCACGGTCCTTGGTAACAACTTTGTTGCAGGCACAGTAGTAGCAAATGTTGGCGCAAAACGGCACGTGTACGTACAGCGACAGCGGGCGCATGGCTTTGCGGCTGTCGCGCAGGGCGTGCAGAAAGTCGAATGGACTGATCTGGTCATGGAACTGCAGCGCCGTCGGATACGAGGTATAGCGCGGCCCGGCGAGGTCGTAACGGCGAATTAAATCTGAGTCCCAACGAATGGCGTCGAGCATGCGGGCATTCCCCTGGGATGGCTAACATTGCTCGGGAGTCTAGGGGTTGCCGATTTGTCGCACCTTGATTTGCATCAACGGCAGCTACGGCCCATGCCTGCGGCAGTGGCTACAAAATGGTGCTCAATGCCCCATCAACCAGTGCTGATGCGGCCCGGGCAGGGTCCAGATGCCGAACAGCATCACCAGCAACCCACCGGCCATGCGCACGCTGCGTTTGCGCAGCACCGACGTCATGCGTTCGGCCGCAAGGCCTGTGGCCAGCAGCACGGGCCAAGTCCCCAACCCGAAAGCCAGCATCAGCAAGGCGCTGTCGAGCGCGCTGCCCTGACTGGCTGACCAGATCAAGGTGCTGTAAACCAACCCGCAGGGTAGCCAGCCCCAGAGCGCACCCAGCAGCAACGCGCGGGGCAAGCTCGACACTGGCAGCAAGCGGCTAGCGACTGGCTGAATGTGCCGCCACAGGCCGCGCCCCAGGCTTTCGATGCGGGTCAGGCCACTCCACCAGCCCGCCAGGTATAAGCCCATGCAGATCAACAATACCCCGGCCAGAACTCGCATAGCCATCGCCGCTGGGCTGTTGGCGACGGCCCAGCCTGCGAGCCCCAGCAGCAAACCTGCGGTGGCATAGCTGAGAATTCGACCCAGGTTGTAAGCCAGCAACAGTTTGAAGCGTCGGCTGCGCTGCTCCTTGGGGATGGCAAAGGTCAAGGCGCCCATCAAGCCACCGCACATGCCCAGGCAATGCCCGCCACCGAGCAGGCCTAGGATCATCGCAGACACGAGCAGCGGTGCCAGCTCAAGCATGGGGTGGAGCCTTGTCTCCAGCTACTGTGGTTTCGTGCGCGTGAGTGCTTTTGGCCTCATCGACGGCCGCCATGTGCTGAGGGTCCTGGTCGTCAAACAGAATGCTGTGGGCTGGGCTGTCTAGGTCATCGTACTGGCCGCTGTCCACGGCCCAAAAGAAGATGTAGACGGCAATTGCAACAATGAGCAAGGCCGCAGGAATCATGATGTAAAGCGCTGGCATAGGGGCTCCAGGCCGTCGGCTCAAGCCGGCAGCAGGCGAGTGTTTGACGTGGGTTGGGTCTGCGCCTCACGCGGCATGCGGGTGAGGCGCAGGGCGTTAAGCACCACGGTCAAAGAACTGATCGACATGCCGACCGCGGCCCAGATCGGCGTGATCCAGCCCAGTGCTGCAAAGGGCAGCATAAGGCCATTGTACAAACCGGCCCACAGCAGATTTTCGATGATCACTCGACGCGTACGGCGAGCCAGGCTGAAGGCTTGTACCAGTGCTTCTAGGCGGTTGGAGAGCAAGACCGCATCCGCGCTGGTTTTGGCCAGGTCGGTGGCCGAGCCCATCGCCACACTGATGTCGGCGGCGGCCAGCACTGGCACGTCGTTGACCCCATCTCCCAGCATCAATACCTTACGTCCCTGAGCGTGTAACTGTTGTAGCACTCGCAGTTTGTCGTCGGGTCGCAATCCGCCGTGCGCTTCATCAATGCCCAGTTCGGCAGCGACGCTGGCAACCATCGGCGAACTGTCGCCCGAGAGCAACAGGGTGTGCCAGCCGCGCGCTCTACAGGCCGCCAATAACGCGGGGGCGTCGGCGCGCAGGCGGTCGTCCAGTACAAACCAGGCCAGGGCGCCCTCGGTGTCGCCCAGCAATAGCCATTGGCCGGGCTCGTTCGGCATGTCCGGGGTTGTGCACAGGCTCAGCTCGCAGACGAATGTGGGCTGGCCAATCCGCAGGCGTTGTTCGCCAACTCGCCCTTCAAGGCCCAGCCCTGGCGTGCTGTGCACTTCATCAGCGGCTTGCGGGGCGCGACCGAAGGCGCGGGCAATGGGGTGTTCGGAGCGATTTTCGAGTGCTGCGGCGAGGGCAAGGCACTGATCGCTGTCTAGGTTGCGCAAAGGGCGAATGGCCCGCAGTGCCAGCCTGCCTTCGGTCAAGGTGCCGGTCTTGTCGAAAATCACCGTGTCGATCTGGTTCAGCCCTTCGATCACGTGGCCTCGGGTCAGTAGCAGCCCCAGCTTGTGCAAGGTGCCGGTAGCGGCAGTCAACGCGGTCGGCGTCGCGAGCGACAGTGCGCAAGGGCATGTCGCCACCAGCATTGCCAGCACGATCCAGAAGGCTCGAGAAGGGTCTAGTTGCCACCACAGCAGGCCAATCGCGACCGCCGCAATCAGCGAGAACAGCAGGAACCATTGCGCAGCCTTGTCGGCGATTTCGGCCAGCCGCGGTTTTTCGTTTTGGGCGCGGTCCAGTAACCGCACGATGGCGGACAGGCGGGTGTCTTGGCCCAATGCCAAGACTTGGACGGTCAGTGCGCCCTCGACATTCAAGGTGCCTGCTGTCACGGCATCACCCACGTTGCGCGGCTGGGGCAGGTATTCGCCGGTGAGCAGTGATTCGTCGATGCTCGATTGGCCGTCAAGGATCTTGCCGTCCGCTGGAAGAACCGCGCCGGGATGCACCAGGACCTTGTCGCCTACCTTGAGCTCGCTCAGCAGAATGCGCTCACTCTGGCCGTCGCCACTTAAGCGCAAGCACGAGGCAGGCAGCAAATTGACCAGTTGCGCGGTGGCTGCCGCCGTGCGTTCACGGGCGCGGCGCTCAAGGTAGCGCCCGGCCAGCAGAAACAGGGCGAACATGCCGACGGCGTCGAAATATAGCTCGCCGACGCCGGTGATGGCGGTCCAGATACCTGCCACATAGGCGCCGCCAATGGCCAGTGACACGGAGACGTCCATGGTCAGATGGCGTGTGCGCAGGTCACGCATTGCGCCTTTGAAAAACGGTGCGCAACTGTAAAACACGATAGGGGTGGTCAGAAACAGTGCGACCCAGCGCAGGATGGTGTGCATCTCGGGGCTGAGGTCGATGTTGAACTCGGGCCAGGTGGCCATGGTCGCCATCATCGCCTGAAACCACAGCAAACCGGCGACACCAAGCTGGCGCAAGGCCAGACGGTTTTCGCTGGCTAATTGCTCCGTCGCACGATCCGCCTGATACGGGTGGGCGGCGTAACCGATATGACGCAGTTCGTTCAGCACCTCACTCAGCGGCAATTGGTTGTCGGCCCAGCGGATGTGCAGGCGGTGGTTGGACAGGTTGAGCCTGGCTTCACTTACGGCGGGCAGGCGCAGTAGGTGTTTCTCAATCAGCCAGCCACAGGCGGCACAACTGATGCCCTCGATTAACAGCGTAGTTTCGGCCTGCTCGCCCTCGTGCCGGACAAAGGGTTTTTGTACGTCAGGGCGATCATACAGCGCCAGTTCTTCGACCAGTTGCACGGGCAGTGCCTGCGGATTGGCCGACGCTTCACTGCGATGCTGGTAATAACTTTCCAAACCACCGGCTACGATTGCTTGCGCCACCGCCTGACAGCCAGGACAGCAGAATTCGCGGGTCTGGCCTAAAACATGGGCGGTGAACCGGCTGCCGGGTGGGGCGGGCAGGGCGCAGTGGTAGCAAGGCGTGGGAGACGTCATGGCATATACCTTTTGCAGCTACAAGCGTTGCGTCACTGCTTGCGGTCTTCAGCGCCTTGAATCGGCTCGTCGCCCAGCATCAGGTCTTTGTCATGGTCGACCAGTTCTTCTTCAAACAGGCGCCAAGTCTTGCCGTCTTCTACGCCCAACAGTTCCACGAAGCGGCGGCCTTGCACCTTGTCATCCAACTGACCGGTATAACGTCCCGGCTCTGATGAGCTCTGGGTCAACCTGACCCCGCGGTCCTTTTCTGGTTGTGTCGGCGAGATCAGGTTCAGCTCCAAGGTTTGCGGCTGGCTGTTGCCTTCAAGCAGCACCACCACTTCGCCAGTGACTTCGTCCAAACGCAGCTTGGCCTTCAGTTGCAGGGTCTGCCCCAGCAACTCACGGTCCAGCGAGCGGTTAATCCCTTTGCCTGCTTCGTAGTAGTTGTCGTTAACCAGGTTGTCCGGGTTGTTCACGGCAATGGTCACCATCGACAGGGTTAGCGTCACGGAGCAGACGAGAATGGCGATGATGATCCACGGCCATATGTGCTTGTACCAAGGGCTGTGGGCGTTTGCTGCGGGCATGGACAGTTTCTCTTATCTGATGTGTGGGCCGATGAAACGGCTCTTGGCTTTAACGTTGATGTCGTTGTTATCAGCATCTTTAAGGATGAAGAACACTTCGTTGGTGCTGGACGGCAATTGTTCCGGTGCGATCGACAACTCGACAGGTAGGCTGACAATGTCACCCGCCGCCACTTTGATCTCGCGTTTGCCTTGCAGTTTCAAATCGGGCAGGCCGCTGGCTTCCAGCACGTACGTATGGTCGTGCTGATCTTTGTTCATGATCTTCAGGCTGTAAACGTTTTCGATCCGGCCCTCGGCGTTCTCGCGATAGAGCACGCGGTCTTTGCTGACATCAAAACCTACCAGCGAGCGCGTGAAAAAGGCCGCTGCCAACAGGCCCATCATGGTCAGCAAGACCAGCGCATAGCCAATCAGGCGCGGACGCAGTTTATGGGTTTTCTGGCCGGACAAATTGTGCTCGGTGGTGTAGCTGATCAAACCGCGCGGGTAGTTCATTTTGTCCATGATGCTGTCGCAGGCATCAATACAGGCGGCACAGCCGATGCATTCAATCTGCAAGCCGTCGCGGATGTCGATGCCGGTCGGGCACACCTGAACGCACATGGTGCAGTCGATGCAGTCGCCCAGGCCCTGAGCCTTGTAGTCCGAATCTTTTTTACGCGGGCCGCGCATTTCGCCGCGACGTGGGTCGTAAGAAACAATCAGCGTGTCTTTGTCGAACATCACGCTCTGGAAGCGCGCATACGGGCACATGTAAATGCACACTTGCTCGCGCAGCCAGCCCGCATTGCCGTAGGTGGCCAGGGTGAAAAACCCGACCCAGAAGTAGGCCCAGCCATCGGCTTGGCCGGTGAAAAAATCAAACATCAACTCGCGGATCGGGGAGAAGTAGCCGACAAAGGTCATGCCGGTAACAAAGCCGATCAGCAACCACAGCGTGTGCTTACTGAGTTTGCGCACGAACTTGTTGCCGCTCATCGGCGCCTTGTCGAGCTTGATGCGTTGGTTGCGATCACCTTCGGTGACTTTTTCGCACCACATGAACATCCAGGTCCATACGCTTTGCGGACAGGTGTAACCACACCACACGCGGCCTGCGTACACGGTGATAAAGAACAAGCCAAAGGCTGCGACGATCAACAGGCCCGACAGCAGGATGAAATCCTGTGGCCAGAAGGTTGCGCCAAAAATAAAGAATTTACGTTCGGGAAGGTTCCACCAGACGGCTTGGTGCCCGCCCCAGTTGAGCCACACTGTGCCGAAATACAGCAAAAACAGCAGGGCGCCACCGGCGATGCGCAGGTTGCGGAAAAAACCGCTGAAGGCGCGGGTGTAGATTTTTTCTCGAGCGGCGTACAGGTCGACGCTTTCAGTGGGTTTCTTGGCAGGTGGCGTAACGTTTTGGAGCGGAATTTTATTGCTCATTAGTGCGTCCCACGGCAGTGGAAAATGCCTCGGTCAGTACGTGCCAACCGTGGTCAGAAGGTAGTGCAGTGGCGCAATGATACCCCTGTGACTCTCGTTAAAGGGTGCGACCTTTGGTCGCGTTCCGAAAGACGCAAAGTTGGTATAGGAGATGTAACAAGTCATGACGTGGATCAATTGACTTAAGGTCAGGAGTCAGGTGCGAAAGCCTTTGGATCAGGGCTCCCAAGGGTTGAGCAAGGGCGCGCCGCTGAGGGCGAAATCCTGGGTGTTGTGGGTCACGACGGTCAAGCCGTGGACCAGGGCCGTCGCGTACATAAAACGGCCCCGACAACGGTCGTTGGCAGGGCCGTTTTATGTAGCTATTACGCGAGGATTCTATTCCTCTGCATTGGCCTCATCGCCATGAGACAGGCTGTACACGTAAGCGGCCAGCAAGTGCACCTTATCGTTGCCTTGCAGGTCAGCCTGGGCAGGCATCTGGCCCTGACGGCCGTAACGGATGGTCTGTTGCAATTGAGCAAAGCTCGAACCGTAGATAAACGCGCCAGGATGGGTCAGGTTAGGCGCGCCCATCAACGGGTTGCCTTTGCCTTCCGGGCCGTGGCACATCGCGCAGTTGGTGGCGTAAATTTCCTGGCCCTTGAGCGGGTCGGCCTTAGCACTTTCTGGCAGCTTGCGACCGTCCAGATTGGTCAGTACGTAAGCGGCCACATCGCTGACACCTTGCTCGCCGATCACTTGCGCCCAGCCCGGCATGACGGCGTGACGCCCTGCCATGATGGAGGTTTTAATGTCGGCTGGTGTCCCGCCCCAGCGCCAGTCGGCGTCGGTTAGGTTGGGGAAGCCATACGCACCCTTGGCGTCGGAGCCGTGGCATACCGAGCAGTTGGAGGCGAACAGGCGGCCGCCCATTTTCAGTGCCTGCGGATCCTTGGCGACTTCTTCGATGGGCATGGCGGCGAATTTGGCAAAGATCGGTCCAAATTTGGCGTCCGATTTGGCCATTTCCTTTTCCCACTCATGCACGCCGGTCCAGCCGGTCTGGCCATTAGCAAACGGGGTTTGCTCTTTGGTGTCCAGGTGCTGATAGCCCGGCAGCAGGCCTTTCCAGTTACCCAAGCCCGGATAAAGCACCAAGTAACCGAGGGCAAAAACGATGGTGCCCACAAACAGCATGAACCACCATTTGGGCATTGGGTTGTCGTATTCTTCGATCCCGTCGTAAGCGTGCCCGACTTTCTCGTCGGTCTGCTCACTGCGCTGGCCCTTGCGAGTGGCCAGCAGCAGCCAGGTCAAGGCGAAGATAGTACCCAGAGTGAGAACGGTGACGTACAGACTCCAGAATGTAGTCATTCTTTGTTACTCCTAGACGCTTGCTCTTGCTCAACGTGCTTAATGGCTTCGGGATCATCCTTGAATGGCAGCATCGTCGCGTCGTCAAACTCTGACTTGCGTCGCGGGCTGAACACCCACAGCGCCAAACCGATAAAAGCCACCATCACCACAACAGTGCCCAGGCCACGAATCATCCCGATATCCATTCAGATCACCGTTTGCTTTTGATGATGGTGCCCAAGCCCTGGAGGTAAGCCACCAGTGCGTCCATTTCGGTTTTGCCCTTCACTGCATCCTTGGCACCGGCGATATCTACATCGGTGTAAGGAACGCCCAGTGTGCGCAAGACTTCCATTTTTTTAGCCGTGTCTTTGCCGTCCAGTTTCCGTTCTACGAGAAACGGGTAAGCCGGCATGATCGATTCAGGCACCACGTTGCGCGGGTTGTAGAGATGCGCACGCTGCCAGTCATCGGAGTAACGCCCACCCACGCGGGCCAGGTCCGGCCCGGTACGCTTGGAGCCCCACAGAAACGGGTGGTCCCAGACGCTTTCACCCGCCACCGAATAGTGGCCATAGCGCTCGGTTTCGGCGCGGAACGGACGGATCATCTGCGAGTGGCAGCCTACGCAGCCATTAGCGATGTAGATATCGCGGCCTTCGAGTTCCAGCGCACTGCGTGGCTTCATGCCCTCAACTGGGGTGTTGGTCACGTCCTGGAAGAACAGCGGAACGATTTGCGTCAGGCCGCCAATGCTCACGGCGATGACCATGAAGAAGGCCATGAGGCCAATATTCTTCTCGATAGTGTCGTGCTTAATCATCAGTGAGCTCCCACAACAGCGATCTTGCTCGCGGCGTCAGCTTCAACCGGGTTCGAGGCGCGTACTGTGCGGAACACGTTGTAGGCCATGAACAGCATGCCGCTGGCGAAAATAGCCCCGCCGAGGGCGCGAACGATAAAGCCAGGGTGGCTGGCTTGCAGTGCTTCGACGAACGAGTAGGTCAGGGTGCCGTCGTCGTTGATGGCGCGCCACATCAGGCCCTGAGTGATGCCGTTGACCCACATCGAGGCGATGTAAAGCACAGTACCGATGGTTGCCAGCCAGAAATGCACGTTGATCAGGCGGGTGCTGTACATCTGCTTCTGGCCATAGATTTTCGGGATCATGTGGTACATGGCCCCAATTGAAATCATCGCTACCCAGCCCAGCGCGCCAGCGTGTACGTGGCCGATGGTCCAGTCGGTGTAGTGCGACAGCGCGTTGACTGTCTTGATGGCCATCATCGGACCTTCAAAGGTCGACATGCCATAGAACGCCAAAGACACCACGAGGAAGCGCAGGATCGGGTCGGTGCGCAATTTATGCCAGGCGCCCGACAGCGTCATCATGCCGTTGATCATGCCGCCCCAGCTTGGCGCTAGCAGAATGATCGACATGGCCATGCCCAATGACTGAGCCCAGTCCGGCAGTGCGGTGTAGTGCAAGTGGTGCGGACCGGCCCAGATGTACAGGGTGATCAGCGCCCAGAAGTGCACGATAGACAAGCGATACGAGTAAATCGGACGCTCAGCCTGCTTTGGCACGAAGTAGTACATCATGCCCAGGAAGCCGGTTGTCAGGAAAAACCCTACAGCGTTGTGTCCGTACCACCACTGGATCATGGCGTCCGTCGCACCCGCGTATGCCGAGTAAGACTTGAAGAAGCTCACCGGCAGTGAGGCGTGGTTGACGATGTGCAGCATGGCCGTCACCACAATAAACGCGCCGTAGAACCAGTTGCCCACATAGATGTGCTTGGTTTTACGCCGGGTAATGGTGCCGAAGAACACGATGCCGTAAACCACCCAGACGATGGCCAGCAGGATAGCCAACGGCCATTCCAGTTCTGCGTATTCTTTGGTGGTGGTGTAGCCCAGCGGCAAGGTGATGATTGCGCCAACGATGACCGCCTGCCAGCCCCAGAACGTAAACGAGGCCAAGGTGTCGGAGATTAATCGCGTTTGGCAGGTGCGCTGCACCACGTAGTAAGACGTGCCAAACAATGCACAGCCACCGAAGGCAAAAATCACAAGGTTGGTGTGTAAGGGTCGCAGACGGCCAAAGGTCGTCCATTCAAGGCCAAGGTTCAGTTCGGGCCACACAAGTTGCGACGCGATGAAAACTCCGAGTCCCATGCCAAGGATCCCCCAGATCACCGTCATGATGGCGAACTGGCGGACGACCTTATAGTTATAAGCAGTCGGACTGATTGCTGTGTTCATTCTAAGGTTCCACGGTTTTATATTTTATTTGTAGGAAAAATCGGCCGTGAGTATGGGTAATGTGTCTGGCTATTGCAACGCAGCTTGACCTGGGTCAATGCGTTGGAGCGCTTATTCTGCGGCCTTTCCATGCGCGGAGTAAGGGTAAAAGAGGGCAGGTAAACATGCACCGCATCGGGCAAGTTAGAGAGTGCAGGCGGGTAAGAAAGGTGTTCGTGGAACAGACATTACAAGATGGTAATCAATGACAGCCGGTGCAAACCGATCAGTTTGGCTTGTCATAAAAGGCTTTAGCTTACCGATTAGTTTCACTTGACTTGAATTGAAAAACGCTAAGCGGGGGAGTGTGACGAGGGGCTGAAAACGGATGCGACACTTGGTCGCGCTAGAGGGGGAGTTGGAACATCAAAAAAACTGTAGAAAAGAGCGTAAGGCACGCTCGTTTCTACAGTAATTGCTTTATTTCAAGTGAGTCATGTTGCAGCCATTACTCGGCTGTTTTTTCTTCTTGATTACCGTGCGACAAGCTGAATACGTACGCGGCCACCAATTGCACCTTGTCGTTACCCAGCAACTCGTTTTGCGCTGGCATATGGCCTTGGCGGCCATGACGAATGGTTTGCTGCAGTTGCGCCAGGCTGGTGCCGTAGATAAAGGCTGCAGGTGTTGTCAGGTCTGGCGCGCCCATCAGCGGGTTGCCTTTGCCGTTTGCACCGTGGCATGCCACACAGGTGGTGTCGTACGCTTGCTTGCCTGCGTCCAGATTGAACGCGGTGCCCTGCGGCAGAGGCAGGCCCGCGATGTTGTGGCGCACATAGGCCGAGACGTTTTTCACCCCCTCTTCACCCAGTACTTCACCCCAGGCGGGCATCATCGCAATGCGCCCACCCATGATCGTCGCCTTGATGGTGTCGGCATCACCGCCCCAGCGCCATGAAGCATCAGCGAGGTTAGGAAAGCCGAACGCGCCCTTGGCATCCGAGCCGTGGCACACCGAACAGTTAGAGGCAAACAGGCGACCGCCCATTTTCAGGGCTGCCGGATCTTGCGCGACTTGCTCGACCGGCATGGCGGCATACTTGGCGAAAATCGGGCCGAACTTGGCATTAGCCTTGTCCATTTCCTTTTCCCACTCGTGGGTGCCGGTCCAACCCTCTTCGTAACCCGGCAGCAGGCCTTTCCAGTTGCCCAGACCCGGGTAGAGGATCAAATAGCCGACCCCGAATACCAGCGTGCCGATGAACAACATGAACCACCAGCGCGGCAGCGGGTTGTCGTACTCCTCGATGCCATCGAAGCTGTGCCCCATGGTTTCGACGGTTTCGCCTTTTTTCTCGCCCTTGCGCGTACCGAACAGTAGCCAGGTCAGACCGATCAGCGTGCCAATGGTCAGCACGCTGACGTAGATACTCCAGAACTCAGACATGTTTGTTACTCCTGGACGCTTGCTCTTGCTCGACGTGTTTTATGGCCTCTGGATCGTCCTTGAATGGCAGTAAGGTCGCGTCTTCGAACTCCGACTTGCGCCGTGGGCTGAACACCCACAGCGCCAGACCGATAAAAGCCACTGCAACTACCACAGTGCCCAGCCCGCGAATCATTCCACTACTCATCTCAAATACCATGGCTCACCTCTTGCTCTTGATGGCAGTGCCGAGCACTTGCAGGTAGGCCACCAGCGCGTCCATTTCGGTTTTACCCTGTACCGACTGCTTGGCATTGGCGATGTCTTCATCGGTGTAGGGCACACCTAGGGTGCGCATCACGTCGAGTTTTTTCGCGGTATGGCTGCTATCCACCGGTGTTGACACCAACCATGGGTAGGCTGGCATTTTTGACTCGGGCACTACGTTGCGCGGGTTGTACAAGTGCGCGCGGTGCCAGTCGTCCGAGTAGCGGCTGCCAACGCGTGCCAAGTCTGGCCCGGTACGCTTGGAACCCCACAGGAAGGGGTGATCCCAGACGCTTTCACCTGCAACCGAATAGTGGCCATAACGCTCGGTTTCGGCGCGGAACGGACGGATCATCTGCGAGTGGCAGCCCACGCAACCTTCGCGGATATAAACGTCGCGACCTTCCAGTTGCAGCGCGGTGTAAGGCTTCATGCCTTCGACCGGGGTGTTGGTCACGTCTTCAAAAAACAGCGGTACGATCTGTGTCAGGCCGCCGACACTCACGCACAGAATCATCAGCAACAGCATGAGGCCGATATTTTTTTCAATAATTTCGTGTTTCATGGCGAACTCCTTAAGCCATCTGCGCGGCGGCTACAACGTCGGCGGGCTCGGCATTACGCACGGTGCGCCAAGTGTTGTAAGCCATCAGGAACATGCCACTCAGGAAAATCGCCCCGCCGATCAGTCGCACCACATAGCCCGGATGGCTGGCCACCAGGGTTTCGACGAAGGAGTAAGTCAGCGTGCCGTCTTCGTTGACTGCGCGCCACATCAGGCCCTGAGCGATGCCGTTGACCCACATCGAAGCGATGTAAAGCACGGTGCCGATAGTGGCCAGCCAGAAGTGCGCATTGATCAGGCCGGTGCTGTACATCTGCGAGCGACCGAACACTTTGGGAATCATGTGATACAGCGCGCCAATCGAAATCATCGCCACCCAGCCCAGCGCCCCGGCGTGTACGTGGCCGATGGTCCAGTCGGTGTAGTGGGAGAGGGCGTTGACGGTCTTGATTGCCATCATCGGACCTTCAAACGTCGACATGCCGTAGAACGCCAGGGAGACCACGAGGAAGCGCAGGATCGGGTCGCTGCGCAATTTATGCCAAGCGCCTGACAGCGTCATCATGCCGTTGATCATGCCGCCCCAGCTCGGTGCCAGCAGAATCAGCGACATCACCATGCCCAGCGACTGTGCCCAGTCCGGCAGTGCGGTGTAGTGCAAGTGGTGCGGACCGGCCCAGATGTACAGGGTGATCAGTGCCCAGAAGTGCACGATAGACAGGCGATAGGAATAGATCGGGCGTTCGGCCTGTTTCGGCACGAAGTAATACATCATCCCCAAAAAGCCCGCCGTCAGGAAAAAGCCCACCGCGTTGTGCCCGTACCACCACTGCACCATGGCGTCAGTAGCGCCACCGTAGAGTGAATAAGACTTGGTGAGGCTGACCGGAATTTCCAGGTTGTTAACGATGTGCAAAATGGCCACGGTCACGATAAACGCGCCGAAGAACCAGTTGCCCACGTAAATGTGCTTGGTTTTGCGCTGCATGATCGTGCCAAAGAACACGATGGCGTAAGCGACCCAGACGATGGTGATCAAAATATCGATCGGCCATTCAAGCTCTGCGTATTCCTTGGAGCTGGTGTAGCCCAGCGGCAAGCTGATCGCAGCCAGCAGAATGACCAGTTGCCAACCCCAAAAGGTAAACATTGCGATTTTGGGTGCGAACAGCGTGGTCTGACAGGTGCGTTGCACCGAGTAGAACGAGGACGCAAAAAGAGCGCAACCGCCAAAGGCGAAAATCACGGCGTTGGTGTGCAATGGGCGCAGGCGCCCGAAACTGGTCCAAGGCAAATCGAAGTTAAGTTCAGGCCAGACCAACTGCGCGGCGAGAAAAACGCCGAGCCCCATACCGACGATGCCCCAAACCACCGTCATAATGGCAAATTGGCGGACCACCTTGTAGTTGTAGGCGGTACTTGTAGAAGTGTTCATGGTTCCCCATCCACGGTTCAGGCGAATTCAACGCACGCCTGGAGTTATAGGCAGACTAAAAGCGAGGCAAGCATGGGCGTAGGCGGCGAAGTCGGTATTGACGAGGATCAATGGGCGCAGTGCCTGCGGGCACATGGCTGGTTGTGGAACGGGGCGAAAACGGCCTCATCGTCGACGCTCATCCTGGCGCACGGCGCGGGTGCGCCGATGGACAGCGACTGGATGACCGGCATGGCTGAACGCCTTGCTGCACGCGGGGTTAACGTGGTGCGCTTCGAGTTCCCGTACATGGTTCAGCGCCGTCTAGATGGTGGCAAAAGGCCTCCAAATCCGCAGGCTAAATTGCTCGAATGCTGGCGTGAGGTTTACAGCGAGGTGCGACGGCATGTCGCTGGGCAATTAGCCATCGGTGGCAAATCCATGGGCGGGCGCATGGCCAGTTTGGTGGCGGATGAGTTAGACGTGGAACGGCTGGTGTGTCTGGGCTACCCGTTCTATGCCGTTGGCAAACCGGAAAAACCCCGTGTTGCGCACTTGGCCGAGTTAAAGACGCCGACCCTGATTGTGCAGGGCGAGCGGGATGCATTGGGCAACCGTGAGGCCGTAGAAGCCTACGTGCTGGCGCCGAGCATTGAAGTGGTGTGGTTGGAGGCGGGGGATCACGATTTGAAGCCGCTCAAAGCCTCGGGCTTCACCCATGAGCAGCATCTGGAGACGGCGGCAGACAAAATCGCCGGCTGGCTGAAATAAATCCGCTGTAGGCGCGAGCACGCTCGCGCCTACAAAGAAATCCCATGAGGCTACTCAGCGATTAAACCGCTCCACCAGCGAATACTGGATATTCACGGTCTGCGCCAGCTCTTCACTCAACTGAGCTGAGTGCAGCGCTTGTTCCGAGGTTTGGTCGGCCAGGTCGGCAATGGTGCTGATGTTGCGACTGACTTCTTCAGCCACAGCGCTTTGCTCTTCGGTGGCGGCAGCAATCTGGGTGGTCATGTCGGTGATGTTGGCCACCGCTTCACTGATCCCGACCAGCGCTGCGTCGGCTTCCAATACCCGCGCCACGCCTTCTTGCGCCTGGCGGTGCCCGGCGTTCATGGTCTGCACGGCGGTTGCGGCGGTTTGTTGCAGCTTGGCAATCAAGCTGTGAATCTGGCCTGTCGAGGTGCTGGTGCGCTGCGCCAATTGGCGTACTTCATCCGCCACCACGGCAAAGCCACGGCCCATCTCGCCGGCACGCGCCGCTTCAATGGCTGCGTTCAAGGCCAACAGGTTGGTCTGATCAGCAATTCCTTTGATCACGTCGACCACGCCGCCGATCTCATCGCTGTCCTTGGCCAGTTGAGTCACGGTGGCCCCGGTTTCGCCCACGACAACCGACAAACGCTCAATGGCTTCTCGGGTTTCGCCTGCTATATCGCGACCACGGCTGGTCAGGCGGTTGGCTTCTTGTGTGGCGTCCGCGGTGCGTTGCACGTGGCTGGCGACTTCTTGCGTGGTCGCGGCCATTTGATTGACCGCAGTGGCAACTTGCTCAGTCTCGACGCGCTGACGCTCCAGCCCGCTGGAGCTCTTGTGCGCGAGCGCATCCGACTGCCGGGCCTGCTCGCTCAAGTGCTCAGCGGTGTCTTGCAGACGGGTCAGACAGGTTTTGAGACGCGCTTCCTGGCTCAGAATGGACATTTCCAGACGTGCTTGCGGGCCACGGCTGTCGGTGTACATCTGCGCAATCAGAGGGTCTGACGTGGTTTGCTCGGCCAGACGCAACAATCGCTTGATCCCGCGCTGTTGCCAGGTCAGGCCGAGTAGCCCCAGCGGGATCGCCAACAGCGCAGCCAAAGCAAAGCCCCAACTGGAGTTGAGCAGGGCGCCGATGATGAAACTCAGCTGGCTGACCAGAATAAACGGCAGCCAGTCTTGCAGCACCGGCAGCCATTTATCACGGCGCGGAACCGCGGGTTTGCCGCGATTGAGCCGCAGGTACAGTGCCTCTGCGCGGCGGATTTGCTCGGCGCTCGGTTTGACCCGCACCGATTCGTAACCGACCACTTGCTCGTTTTCAAACACCGGGGTGACGTAGGCATTAACCCAGTAATGGTCGCCGGACTTGCAGCGGTTTTTGACGATACCCATCCACGGCATGCCCTTTTTCAGGGTGCTCCACATGTGTTCAAAAACAGCCGGGGGTACATCCGGATGGCGCACAAGATTGTGCGGTGAACGTATCAGCTCATCACGCAAAAACCCGCTGATCTCGACAAAGGCATCGTTGCAGTAGGTGATCACGCCTTTGGCGTCGGTCGTGGAAATCAACCGTTGTTGCGCGGGGAATGTGCGTTCACGTTGAGTGATGGGCTGGTTGTTACGCATGTCGTTTCAATCCGCAAGACTTTGACAGGCTGTCGGCATACACAACGAATTGTTTAATAAATATTTCGGTATCTGACATTTCCGGCAGTTGCTGCAGCCGCTGTCGAGGTACGAAGGCTGCGATCGGCTGCGCAGCAATCGTAAACGCAGAGCCCTCGGTGTGTCTGGCACAACGAGGGCTCTATTTTTACAGCCGCTTCACGCCTCGGCAGCGACTAAGGCATTAGGAAGCAATCAACTGACGCAGGACGTAATGCAAGATCCCGCCCGCCTTGAAGTATTCGACTTCATTTAGGGTGTCGATCCGACATAGCACTTCGACTTTTTCCTGCTGGCCATTCTCGCGGGTGATCACCAATGTCAGGTTCATGCGGGGGACAAGTTCGGCGCCGGTCAGCCCAAGAATGTCGAGGGTTTCCTTGCCGGTCAGTTTCAGGCTCTTGCGGTTCTGATCCAGCTTGAACTGCAAGGGCAATACGCCCATGCCGACCAGGTTAGATCGGTGAATGCGTTCAAAGCTCTCGGCAATCACCGCTTTGACCCCCAACAGGTTGGTGCCTTTGGCTGCCCAGTCACGGCTCGAACCGGTGCCGTATTCCTGACCCGCAATCACCACCAGCGGCGTGCCTGAGGCCTGATAACGCATGGCAGCATCGTAGATCGGCAGTTTTTCGCCGCTCGGGATGTAAATCGTATTGCCGCCTTCTTCACCGCCGAGCATTTCATTGCGAATGCGGATGTTGGCGAATGTGCCGCGCATCATCACTTCGTGGTTGCCGCGTCGCGAACCATACGAGTTGAAATCACGCGGCTCGACGCCTTTTTCGCGCAAATAGCGACCGGCTGGGCTATCGGCCTTAATGTTACCGGCAGGGGAGATGTGGTCGGTGGTCACCGAATCACCCAACAACGCCAAAATGTTTGCCTGTTTGACGTCTTCAATGACCGGCAACGGCCCGTCAATCTCATCAAAGAATGGCGGGTGTTGAATGTACGTGGAGTCTGCCTGCCAGACATACGTGGCCGCCTGTGGGACTTCAATGGCTTGCCATTGTTCGTCACCGGCAAACACCTCGGCGTATTCCTTATGGAACATGCTGGTGCTGACTTGCGCCACCGCGTCGGCGATTTCTTTCTGGCTGGGCCAGATATCACGCAAGTAAACCGGCTGGCCGTCTTTGCCAACGCCCAACGGTTCGCTGCTGATGTCGATGCGTACCGTGCCCGCCAAGGCGTAGGCGACCACCAAAGGCGGCGAGGCCAGCCAGTTAGTTTTGACCAGCGGGTGCACGCGGCCTTCAAAGTTGCGGTTGCCCGACAACACCGATGCCACCGTTAGGTCGGATTGGGTGATGGCTTTTTCAATCGGCTCGGGTAATGGTCCGGAGTTGCCAATACAGGTGGTGCAGCCATAACCGACCAGGGCAAAACCCAGTTGATCGAGGTACTGCGTGAGGCCTGCCGCCTTGTAGTAATCGGTTACCACCTTAGAGCCGGGTGCCAGCGAAGTTTTGACCCACGGTTGGCGTTTAAGGCCTTTTTCGACGGCTTTTTTTGCCACCAACCCGGCGGCCATCATCACGCTCGGGTTAGAGGTGTTGGTACACGAGGTAATCGCCGCAATCACAACGGCACCGTTTTTCAAGCGATAGGTGTGCCCTTCATCGTGGTATTCCGCCTCGCCGACCAAGTCAGCATTGCCCACGGCCACGCCGCCACCGCCTTCGCTTTCCAGGCGGCCTTCTTCTTTATTAGTGGGTTTGAATTGCAGGCTCAAGAAGTCGCTGAACGCCTGTGCGACATTGGGCAGTGCGACCCGGTCTTGCGGGCGTTTTGGCCCTGCTAGGCTGGCCTCGACTGTGCCCATGTCGAGTGCCAATGTTTCGGTGAAGATAGGCTCCTGCCCGGCTTCACGCCACAGCCCCTGAGCCTTGCAATAAGCCTCCACCAGTTTGACTGTGGCATCGGGGCGCCCGGACAGACGCAAGTAATCAAGGGTGATGTCATCGACCGGGAAAAACCCGCAGGTAGCCCCGTACTCAGGGGCCATGTTGGCAATAGTGGCGCGGTCAGCCAGCGGTAAATCAGCCAAACCATCGCCGTAAAACTCAACAAACTTGCCCACCACGCCCTTGCTGCGCAGCATTTGGGTGACCGTCAGCACTAAGTCTGTCGCCGTGATGCCTTCTTTGAGCTTGCCGTTGAGCTTGAAACCCACCACCTCGGGGATCAGCATCGACACTGGCTGGCCGAGCATCGCGGCTTCGGCTTCGATACCGCCGACGCCCCAGCCCAGAACGCCGAGGCCGTTAATCATGGTGGTGTGTGAATCGGTGCCCACCAACGTGTCGGGGAACGCATACGTGCGGCCGTCTTCGTCTTTGGTCCAGACCGTACGGCCCAGATACTCCAGATTCACCTGATGGCAAATCCCGGTGCCGGGCGGTACCACACTGAAGTTATCGAACGCATCCTGGCCCCAGCGTAAAAACGCATAGCGTTCGCCGTTGCGTTCCATCTCAATGTCGACGTTCTGCTCAAAGGCACTGGCGCTGGCAAACTTATCGACCATCACGGAGTGGTCAATCACCAGGTCCACTGGCGACAACGGGTTGATGCGCTGGGGATCGCCGCCAGCTTTGGCCATCGCGGCGCGCATGGCGGCGAGGTCTACCACCGCCGGTACGCCGGTAAAGTCCTGCATCAATACACGGGCCGGTCTGTACTGGATTTCTCGGTCGCTGCGCCGCTCTTTGAGCCAGCCCGCGAGGGCTTTAAGGTCGGGTTCAGTGACGGTTTTGCCGTCCTCCCAGCGCAGTAGGTTTTCCAGCAGCACTTTGAGCGACATCGGCAATTGGCTCAAATCGCCTAGGGTCTTGGCGGCGAGCGGAAGGCTGAAGTAGTGATAAGTCTTATCGTCGACTTTTAGTGTGGCGAGGGATTTCAGGCTATCGAGGGAGGACATGAAATGACTCCTTTTGATCCGCACGGCACGGATCGTGTGATACGAGCAGAGCTACTAACCTAGCCCTGATTCAATGATCTGGCTAATAACTGGACTGTCTATACGGGTTCAAGGTTCCGAACTCAGTTATCATGCCCGCCTTTTCGTGACAGTCCTGCTCCAGAGCAAGGTTGTGCAGCCCGCTAATTTCCGCTGGCTGCCCAGGAGTAATTCAATGAACACCGTTTTTATGCATTGCCGTCCCGGTTTCGAAGGCGAAGTCTGTTCGGAAATCGCCGAGCATGCCGCACGTCTCAATGTGTCCGGGTACGCCAAGGCTAAACCGAACGCCGCTTGCGCCGAGTTTGTGTGCACCGAAGAAGGCGGCGCCGAGCGCCTGATGCAGGGGTTGCGCTTTGCTGAGCTGATATTCCCGCGCCAATGGGCACGCGGCAGCTTCGTCGATTTGCCGGAAACCGACCGTATCAGCGTCATCCTTGAGCACATGGCTGATTTCCCTGTGTGTGGCAGCCTGTGGCTGGAAGTGGTCGACACCAACGACGGCAAAGAGCTGTCCAACTTTTGCAAAAAGTTCGAAGGGCATCTGCGCAAGGCCTTGCTTAAGGCGGGCAAGCTGGTCGAAGACGCCGATCACAAGCCGCGCTTGCTTCTGACGTTCAAAAGTGGTCGTGAAGTGTTTCTGGGGTTGGCAGAGTCTACTAACTCGGCCATGTGGCCAATGGGCATCCCACGCCTCAAGTTCCCGCGTGAAGCACCGAGCCGCTCGACCCTGAAACTGGAAGAAGCTTGGCACCACTTCATCCCTCGCGATCAATGGGATGAGCGTTTGCACAGCGACATGACTGGCGTTGACCTGGGTGCAGCCCCTGGTGGCTGGACCTGGCAACTGGTTAATCGCGGCATGATCGTCACCGCCATCGACAATGGTCCCATGGCTGAAAGCCTGATGGACACCGGCTTGGTGCAGCACTTGATGGCCGATGGTTTTACCTTCAAGCCTAAGCAACCCGTGGACTGGATGGTCTGCGACATCGTCGAAAAACCGGCGCGTAACGCGGCCATGCTCGAAGAGTGGATCGGTGAGGGGCATTGCCGTGAAGCCGTGGTTAACTTAAAACTGCCGATGAAACAGCGCTATGCCGAAGTGCGCCGTTTGCTCGACCGCATAGCTGACGGTTTCAAGGCGCGCGGCATTCAGGTGGACATTGGCTGCAAGCAGCTGTACCACGACCGTGAAGAAGTGACCTGCCATTTGCGTCGATTGGACGTTAAAAAACCCAAATCTCGTTGATACAGGAGTCTTTGATGAGTGTTGCTGATCTGCCGGTTGACGGCATTCTGGATGCCACAGGCCTGAACTGCCCGGAACCGGTGATGATGTTGCATCAACATATCCGCGACCTCGCGGCAGGTGGTGTGCTGAAAGTCATCGCCACCGACCCGTCGACCCGCCGCGACATCCCTAAATTCTGTGTATTTTTGGACCACGAATTGCTGGGCCAGACAGAAGAAGCGGGCACGTACCTGTACTGGATCCGCAAAAAACAGGACTGATCGTACGGATTAAGCGGCGCGACGAATATGTTTCTTCGCGCTGCGAGTCAAGCGCACCGCCAGCATCAGCGCTGCACAGGTCAGGCCTACGATCAACCCTTGCCACAGCCCGCTCGGGCCGCTGGCTTTACCCAACCAGTCGGTCAGCCCTAGCGCATATCCCACCGGCAATCCGACGTCCCAGCAAGCTGAAGTTAAGGGCAATCTGATGGCCTGCGACCAGCGTGGCGCCAATAGCGCTCGCACTTCAGCGCTCACCTGTGCCGGGTGGCTAACAGCCATAGAAGAGGGTGAGTCGCAGGGGTCACAAGCGAGCATCCACAGTGTTTAACACGCAAAGCCTGCGATTGGGCGCCTGACCAAATGGTCAGCAAATGCTGAGTTGTAGCGGCGTTGTAAATGCGGCGTGTAGCCGATGCCACAAGATGCCACGCCTCGCTGGCTCATTGCGCTCAACAACGCCTACACTGCCATTCCGCGAAAGGAGCCTGCCATGTTGATTGTTGCTGATGAAAATATTCCGTTGATCGAAGCGTTCTTTGCAGAGTTCGGTGAAATACGCCGCTTGCCAGGGCGCCAGATTACCCGTGCCGATGTGCACGATGCGGATGTCTTGCTGGTGCGTTCGGTGACGAAAGTCGACCGTGACCTACTTGAAGGCAGCGCGGTGCGCTTTGTCGGTACCTGCACCATCGGCACCGATCACCTGGCCCTCGACTACTTTCAGCAAGAAGGCATTCAGTGGTCCAGTGCACCGGGCTGCAATGCTCGCGGTGTGGTCGATTACGTGCTTGGCAGCTTGCTGACACTGGCCGAGATCGAAGGCGTCGACCTGACGCATCGCACGTACGGTGTGGTGGGGGCCGGAGAGGTGGGCGGGCGGCTGGTCAGCGTCCTGCGTGGCTTGGGCTTTAACGTACTGGTCTGCGACCCGCCGCGTCAGGCGGTCGAAGGTGGCGATTACGTCAGCCTTGAGCAGATCATCGAACGTTGCGACGTGATCAGCCTGCACACGCCGCTGGACAAGACTGGCCCTAGCCCGACCTGGCATCTGTTCGACCATTCACGTTTGAATCAGCTCAACCCCGGTACCTGGCTAATCAACGCCAGTCGGGGGCCGGTCATCGACAATAACGCCTTGCGCGAAGTGCTGACCCAGCGCGAAG
Organism: Pseudomonas psychrophila HA-4; assembly: GCF_000282975.1. GTDB lineage: Bacteria > Pseudomonadota > Gammaproteobacteria > Pseudomonadales > Pseudomonadaceae > Aquipseudomonas > Aquipseudomonas psychrophila_A. The sequence goes on along the minus strand of NZ_ALJC01000145.1, from coordinate 2,810 downwards.
ACCTGCAAGCGGTACTCGATGTGTGGGAAGACGAGCCGCACGTCGACGTCGAACTCGCTGAATTGTGCGTGCTGGCCACCCCGCACATCGCCGGATACAGCCTGGACGGCAAACAGCGCGGGACTGCGCAAATTTACCAAGCGTTCTGTGATTTTATTGGTCAGGAGGCTGTTATTAAGCTTGCGGACTTGCTGCCCGAACCCTGGCTGGCCAAGGTCGAACTGAGTGCCGAGAGTGATCCTGCGTGGGTTCTGGCGATGCTGTGCCGCGGCGTTTACGACCCGCGCCGCGATGATGCAGATTTTCGCCGTAGCTTGATCGGCACTGTTCAAGAACAGAAACTGGCGTTCGATGCCTTGCGCAAGAACTATCCGGTGCGCCGCGAAATCGAGGGGTTACACGTGCATATCGACGGCGAGTCAGTGGCTTTAAAGCAACTGGTCAAAGCCTTGGGCGGGGAGTTGGTGTAGGAGCGAACCGGCCGCGCTTTCTTTGAACTTAAAAAGATAGCGCGGCAAGCCGTTGAGGTTCAGTCCTTGTGAGCAGGTTTAACCAAACGCTCTTCCAGTTCGTGGCAGGCGTTCTGAATCATTTCTTCAGTGATCAGAACTTCCTTACCCTCAGCATCGATAAATGCGCACCCCAGCGAAGCCTGTGGCTGGGTGCGGATCACCGGTACTGCTTGAGCGTTGTGTTGTAAGTCCATGGCCTGTCTCCTCATCAGGGTGTAGTGCTACTTTAGATCCGTTAAATGACCAAGCGGTTACAACTTGGCGGCGGCACCCAGTCCAACAGAAATATCCAGAAACTTCCAGTCTCACTTTAGAACGTTAAGGCCTAGGCCTTGTGGAACCCGGTCATATTCAAACCGAGTGAGAAAGGTTTACCGGTTTTATTCTGGGTTCGATGTAGGCTATGCCTTGTTTTTAGCATTTGCCCTTGAGTGATTGACCTTCTGGATGCCCTCAATGCTTTCTTCCCGTCAACGGCGTGCCATTCGTCTGGCCGCCCATTTTGTAGCGCCATATCGTTGGCAGGCCCTTGGCGCCTTGCTGGCCTTGATCGTCACAGCGGGAATTACGCTGTCGATGGGGCAGGGCATACGCCTACTGGTCGACAAAGGCTTCATGACTCAGTCGCCGCACATGCTCAACCAGTCCATCGGCCTGTTTTTGCTGTTGGTGCTGGGGTTGTCGGTGGGCACCTTCGTGCGCTTTTACCTGGTGTCGTGGATTGGCGAGCGTGTTGTGGCCGATATTCGCCGCCAAGTATTTAACCACTTGATCGGGCTGCATCCGGGGTTCTATGAAAACAACCGCAGCTCGGAGATTCAGTCGCGACTGACCACCGACACCACCTTGCTGCAATCGGTGATTGGCTCATCGCTGTCCTTGTTCTTGCGCAACAGCCTGATGGTGATCGGCGGCGTGGTGCTGCTGTTTATCACCAACCCTAAGCTCACCAGCATCGTGGTGGTCGCTTTGCCATTGGTGCTGGCGCCGATTTTGATCTTTGGTCGTCGGGTGCGCAGCTTGTCCCGTCAAAGCCAGGATCGGATCGCCGATGTCGGCAGTTACGTCGCTGAAGCCCTGGGCCAGATCAAAACGGTTCAGGCGTACAACCACCAACAGCAAGACCAGCAGCGTTTCGCGCAAACGGTTGAAGGCGCATTCGCCACGGCGCGCAAGCGAATCCTGCAGCGCGCATGGCTGATTACCCTGGTGATCTCGCTGGTGCTAGGCGCGGTAGGCGTCATGCTCTGGGTCGGCGGCATGGACGTTATCGCCGGGCGAATCACCGGCGGTGAGCTGGCGGCGTTTGTGTTTTATAGCCTGGTGGTGGGCAGCGCCTTTGGCACCTTGAGTGAAGTGATTGGCGAACTGCAACAAGCGGCGGGCGCGGCTGAGCGGATTGCTGAGCTGCTGCAATCCAAAAGCCAAATCGAAGTGCCTGAGCGTGGGTTGCAAGTGTTGCCAGAGCGGGTACAAGGCAATTTACAGCTCCAAAGCCTGTACTTTTCTTACCCGTCGCGGCCTGAAAGCTACGCAATTTCCGGGCTCAGTCTGACGATCAACGCAGGCGAAACCCTCGCGCTGGTCGGGCCATCGGGGGCGGGTAAATCGACACTGTTCGACTTGCTGCTGCGTTTTTATGACCCTCAACAAGGTCAGATTCTGCTAGAAGGGCACCCGATCAAACAGCTTGATCCGCATGATCTGCGGCGTTGTTTTGCCTTGGTCTCGCAAACGCCGGCGCTTTTTTTCGGCTCGGTTGAAGACAACATTCGTTATGGCAATGCCCAAGCGACAGATGCTCAAGTCGAAGCAGCGGCGCGTATCGCGCATGCCCACGACTTTATTTTGCAAATGCCTGAGGGCTATAAAACTCATCTGGGGGATGGCGGGCAGGGTTTGTCCGGCGGTCAACGCCAGCGCTTGGCGATTGCCCGGGCGTTATTGGTCGACGCGCCGATTTTGTTACTGGATGAAGCCACCAGCGCCCTTGATGCGCAAAGTGAACACTTGATCCAGCAAGCCTTGCCAAGCCTGATGCAAGGCCGCACCACGCTGGTCATCGCCCACCGTTTGGCGACGGTCCAGAATGCGGATCGCATTGCCGTGATGGATCAGGGCAAGTTGGTTGCGATTGGCACTCACGCGCAGTTAATCGCCAGCAACCCGCTGTATGCGCGGTTGGCAGCGTTGCAATTCACTACCGGGGTATAGAGCCCTGTCGCGCAGCAAACAGGCTACCGATAATTGACAGCATCCCCCAATCGATTCCCTCTCCTTCGGGAGAGGGCTAGGGTG
>NZ_ALJC01000144.1 GCF_000282975.1 Pseudomonas psychrophila HA-4 | reverse complement strand
GGGTGTTTCGCGGCTGATCAACAGCCGCATGAAGGTGTCTTGAGCCAGATCAGCAGCGCTTTGCGGGCAGCCCAGCTTGCTGCGCAACCAACCCGTAAGCCAGCTGTGATGGTCTAGATACAGAACCTCGACGGTGTTTGGCTGCGACAACGACCACTCCAGCTGCGTTGAGAACGCTTTAGAGAACAAGAATTGTTCGCATTGTAGGGGTGAGTGATTGCATTGAGCAATCGCCACGGATCAAAGGATTCAGCACAGCACGTCATCTCGTTTTGCATATGAGAATATTTATCATTAATATCCGTCTACTTTTTTGACTTCCGCATCGACGCCCATGACCGCTCCCGAACACAAGGATGGCCCTGGCAGTGAATCGCGCCATGGACGTGCGCATTTTCTGCAGGTGTTTTTATCCCAGCGCCCGCAAATGGAAGCGTTGGTCAGTCGTCGCGTCGGCTGTCGGGCCACCGCAGCCGATCTGGTTCAGGATTTATTTCTACGGTTCTGGCGGCGACCCTTGGTCCAAGTCGAGGAACTGGGCACTTATCTATTGCGCTGTGCGGGGAACATCGCGATCGACCACTTGCGTAGCGAAGGCACACGAGATCGCGTCAACCAACATTGGCAATCCGAGCCTGACGCTAAAGGCAGCGAACCGCAGGCAGCACTTGAGGCGGGCAACGATTTGCGTCAAGTAGAAGCGGCCTTGCGTTGCCTGCCTGAGCGCACCCGGCATATCTTTTTGCTCAATCGTATTCACGGTCGTACCTATGCCGACATCGCTAAGGTGATGGGCGTGTCCCAAAGTGCGGTCGAAAAACATATGATGCGCGCCCTAGAGGCCTGCAAGGCCAGCTTGCGTGAGCCGCCAGGGGCAGCATCGTGACCCATCATTCGAATATCCCGGTGACACCCGAGCAGGAGCGCGCGGCGCTGCAATGGCTGAGCGTGCTACACGATCATCCGGACAGTGGTGACCAAGCCACCTTTAGTTCTTGGCTGCAAGCCGACCCTGCCCATGCGCAGGCCTACGCCCAGGCTCAAGTGGTGTGGGAGTTGAGCGAAGTGGCCGGCAGAGCCTTGGCCAACGAAGACGCGCGGGTGTTGCAGCGCTACCTGTCGCAGATGAACGTGAGCCGTCGCACTCGCATCGCGCGCTGGTCCAGCGGGCTGGCAGTGGCGGCATGTCTGCTGGTGATGGTGGGCGTGTTTGCGGGCTGGCAACCGATGCGCTGGGTGAATGACCTAGGCGCCGATTACGTCAGTGCGCCGGGGCAAGTACGCACACTCACCCTGGCCGATAAATCCGAAGTCACGTTGGGCGCCGACAGCGCCATCGCGGTGAGCTTCAACGGCAGTGAGCGCCATGTTGAGTTGCGCCGTGGCGTGGCGTTCTTCCATGTCACCCGCACTGGACAGCCGTTTGTGGTGGACGCCGACGGCGGCGAAGCGCGGGTAGTGGGCACCGAGTTTGAAGTGCGCTTGCAGCCGGGCGGGGCGCAGGTCACGGTGCTGTCCGGGCGGGTCGGGGTCAAGGCTGACAAAGATGCACCGCAGCAGATTCTCAACGCCGATCAACAAGTGGCCTACACCTCTGGCGTGGCAGAGACCGTGCAACGCGTCGATAGCCTCGCACAATTGGGTTGGCGCACGGGTTGGCTGACGTACTACAAAACGCCGATGGTTGACGTTGTCGCCGACCTCAAACGTTATTTCCCTGGGCAGATTGTGCTGCTGAACGCTCAATTGGGAGAGCGGCGCATCAGCGGCAGCTTCCCCAGCCAAGACCCGCAAGCGGTGATCAACTCACTGCAAGGCGTGTTGGGGTTTGAACAACACAGCGTGTTGGGGCGGGTGATTGTTCTGCGTTGACGACCGGATTTTTCCTGCGTGCAGCAGTGTGTTGAACGGCTTGTGGGAGTGGCTTACCGCGCCTAGTCTTCAACTGCTTGGTTCAACCCCCTTCATCGGGCTGGCAACGACAGCGAATCAGGCACGGATTAGACTCTCTGCATCAACACTGGAGGCCCACGATGAGTGCCAAACCCACACCCGGCGTTTCAGACTTCGAAACCAAAGAGCAGGCGGCCAGTTATGACCGTTGGTTTCGTGCCAAGGTGCAAGCAGCCTTGGATGATTCAAGTTCTGGTATTTCGCACGATCAAGTAATGGCCGACCTACGAGCCCTGATCGACTCGAAGCGCAATAAGCACAGTGCAGATTGAGTGGCGGCCCGAAGCTCGGGCTGAGCTCTTGCGAATTATTGACTACATGGCTGACCGCAACCTTGCTGCCGCAATTGAACTGAACAACGCCATTGAAACTGTGACCTCAGCACTTTCTGAACACCCCTATCTCTATCGGTTTGGTCGAGTGCCTAACACTCGAGAAATTGTTGTGCATCCGAATTACCTGGTGGTCTATCGAGTCAGTGATCGAATCGATATTTTGGCCGTTCTGCATGCTAGGCAAAAATACGCCTGACACGGCTCTTGTAGCAGCCTCACTTAATTATTTTTCAATCTGAGATGAGGTAAACCTCACGCTCATCCGTGTAGTGCTTGAAAATGCGAAAAATTCGCATTCCGTAGCAGGTCACACACAGGTCATGAGCATGAAGTCCAGGGCAACGTCGGCGGCAGGTGGTTCGTTAAAGCAGTGGTTGAGCGCGTCGGCGCTGTTGATGGCAGGCTTGGCGCTAAGCCCACTGAGCGTGGCGTTGGCTGAAGGTTCTGCCCAGCAACAAGCGGTGGCTCTGTTTGACTTCAATCTACCGGCTAAGTCGTTGCCTCAAGCGCTCAACGATTTCAGCCGGGTGACCGGCCTCAGTGTGGTCTACACCGACGAAGCGCCCTTTGGCCTGCAAGCCCCAGCGATCAAAGGCCGTATGAGTGCTGACCAAGCTTTGCAGCAATTATTGGCGCAATCGGGTTTTAACGTCCGTCGCATCGACGGTAAAACCCTTGCCCTCGAACCCCAACCGACCGCGGGTGCCTTGAACCTGGGCGCCACCAGCATCACGTCGCAGTTGCAAAACGACACCACGTATCAGCCACCTGCCACGACCTCTGTGATGCGCGGCACAGGCACGTCGATGGAAGTCCCGCAAACCATCAACGTGGTGTCCGCTCAGGTTATTCGCGATCAGGCGCCGCGTAATCTGGATGACGCGCTGAACAACATCAGCGGCATTACGCAGGGCAACACGCTGGGCAGCACCCAAGACTCGGTCATGAAGCGCGGTTTTGGTGACAACCGCGATGGCTCGATCATGCGTGATGGCATGCCGATTGTTCAGGGCCGGGCGCTCAATGCCACCGCTGAGCGAGTCGAAGTGCTCAAAGGCCCAGCCTCGTTGCTGTACGGCATTCAAGACCCCGGTGGCGTGGTCAACGTGGTCAGCAAAAAGCCTCAATTGCAGCAGTACAACGCGCTCACGGTGCGTGGCTCAAGTTATGGCACTGGTAAGAATGGCAGCGGCGGCAGCCTCGATAGCACCGGCCCGATAGGTGATTCGGGGCTGGCTTACCGAATGATCGTTGACCACGAAGACGAAGATTACTGGCGCAACTTTGGTGTGCATCGCGAGACGCTGGTAGCCCCGTCGCTGGCTTGGTATGGCGACAACACCCAAGTGCTGCTGGCGTACGAGCACCGTGAATTCCTGTCGCCGTTTGACCGCGGCACCGCGATCAATCCCGCGACCAATCATCCGTTGGACATCCCGGCCACGCGCCGACTGGATGAGCCGTTCAACAACATGGAAGGGCGTTCGGACCTGTACCGCTTTGAAGTCGATCATGACCTCAATGACGACTGGAAAGCTCACGTTGGCTATAGCTGGAACCGCGAAACTTACGACGCCAGCCAAGTGCGCGTGACCAAGGTCAAACCGGACGGCACCCTGACCCGTAACATGGACGGCACCCAAGGCGCCCTTACTACCGACCGTTTTGCCACGGTCAGCCTGCAAGGCAAGGTTCAGGCCGCGGGCATGCAGCATGACTTGGTGTTTGGCTTTGATGACGAATACCGCAAAACCTATCGCGCTGAGTTGATCCGTCAAAACAGCAAGTCCAGCTTCAGCTACCTGAATCCGGTGTATGGCAATGAAGTGGCGGGCACCACAGTCAGCGCCAAGGACAGCAACCAGACGGACTTGCTGCGCAGCGACTCGTTATTCGCCCAAGACTCCATTCACCTCACCGATCAATGGATTCTGGTGGCCGGGGCGCGCTTCCAGAAGTACGACCAATTGGCGGGTAAAGCCATTCCCTTCAAAGCCAATACCGATACCAACGGGGTGAAATGGATTCCGCGTGCCGGTCTGGTGTACCGCTACACCGATGAGCTGTCGTTCTATGGCAGCTACACCGAATCGTTCAAGCCCAACTCCACCATCGCCCCGCTGGAGGGCGGTGTGGTGCTGGATTCCGCCATTGCACCTGAGCAGTCCAAAGCGTGGGAGTTGGGCGCCAAACTTGATATTCCAGGCCGTATCACCGGCACGGTGGCGTTGTACAACATTGAAAAACGTAACGTACTGGTGTCGACCACTGTGGGCGCAGACACCGTTTACTCGACGGCGGGTCAGGTTCGCTCACGCGGTCTTGAACTGGATGTCAGCGGCCAACTGAGCGAGAACTGGAGTCTGATCGGCAGCTACGCCTACACCGATGCCGAAGTGACCAAAGACGTCACCTACCAAGGTATGCGCTTGCAGAACGTGGCCAAAAACAGCGGCTCGGTCTCGGCGGTGTATGACTTCGGCACCATCATCGGCGGTGACAAGCTGCGGGTGGGTGCGGGCGCACGCTATGTGGGCGAACGGGCGGGTGATGCCCTGAACGACTTCGACCTGCCGGCTTACACCGTGGCCGATGCCTTTGCCACCTACGACACTCACATCGAAGGGCAGAAGGTCAAATTCCAGTTCAACGTGAAAAACCTGTTTGACCGCACTTACTACACCTCGGCGGCCAGCCGAACCTTCGTATCGATAGGTGATTCGCGTCAGTTCACGCTCGCCAGCACGCTGGAGTTTTAACCGACTGACTCGTGTACGCGCTCGCGATTTTAAGGGTTAAAAGATCGCGAGTGCCTACAGGGGCCTGAACGCTGCCCGGTATTCCCCCGGCGTGGCGCCCATGGCTTGTTTGAAGCGATTGGTGAAATGGCTGGCGCTGGCAAAGCCACACGCCAGGGCAATGTCCCCCAACGCCAGTGAACCGCTGCGCAGCAACTCACGGGCCCGGGCCATTCGCCGGGCCAGCACGTATTGGTGAGGCGGTACGCCGAAGCTTTCACGAAACATCCGTGCAAAGTGATACGGCGACAGCGCGCAGTGCGCGGCCAGTTGCCCGATGCTGATCGGCTCGGCCAGTGAGTGCTCAATGTGTTCGACCAATTGGCGACGTTGCCAAGCCGCCAACCCGCCTTTGAGATGAAGCCCCTCGCGCATGCCCACCTGACTCAACAGCGCATGATCGAGCACGGCGCTGGCCAGGCTGCTGGTTAACAAACGCTCGCTCGGTTCGCTCCAGTTCATTTTGATCAATTGCTGAAAGCGCAGGCTTTGCTGCTCGTCGTCCTGAAATGTGATTTCGTGCAGTTGCAAGGTGCGGGGTTCGCGGTCGAGCAACGTGATGCAGCCCAGTGCGAATTGCTCCTGACTGACATACACGTGGGCCAGCCGGATTTCACCGTTAATGATCCACGACGACTGATGCTCGGCGGGTAGCACACACAGTTTGCCGGGTGCGCCCTTGGTGCTCGGCTTTTCGCGCCGAAAGGTACCGGTGCCGCCGGAGATGTAGCACGACAAGGTGTGGTGAGTCGGCGCTTCGTAAAAACGCGCGTCATGATGGTTGCTCCACAACGCCGCAGCCATGCCGTCACCCAATTCGGCGCTGTGCTCCAGCCGGGCATTGGGCGAGCTGCCCATGGCTTGAAAGACTTGCAGGTTGTGCAGTGTGTGCATGATCAGATCTCCAACGTTTTGCATCCTACTCTGTCGCGCGCCGCCTGCCAGCCCCGTTAAAACAAAAGCGCAAGAATCTGCAAGTGCAGCCATGCATCAAGTCGCACACTGAACGCCATTGACTGGAGTGCGCCATGAACCTGTTTTTATATGCGTTAACGGTACTGATCTGGGGCACCACGTGGATTGCTCTCAAACTGCAACTGGGTGTCGTTGCGATTCCGGTGTCGATTGTTTATCGCTTCGGACTGGCTGCGTTGGTGCTGTTTGCACTGCTGTTACTCAGTGGTCGATTGCAAGCCATGAACCGACGCGGCCACCTGATTTGCTTGGCTCAAGGCATCTGCCTGTTCTGCGTGAACTTCATGTGCTTTTTAACCGCCAGCCAGTGGGTGCCCACGGGGCTGATCGCGGTGGTGTTTTCCACCGCCACGCTCTGGAATGCCTTGAATGCGCGGGTGTTTTTCAAACAGAAAATCGCCCGTAACGTGATCGCCGGCGGCGGCTTGGGCCTGTTCGGGTTGGCGCTGTTGTTCTGGCCAGAACTGAGCGGGCACACCGCAACCCCTGAAACCCTGCTGGGATTGGGTCTGGCCCTGATCGGCACGATGTGTTTCTCGGCGGGGAATATGTTGTCGAGCCTGCAACAAAAAGCCGGGCTCAAACCACTGACCACCAATGCCTGGGGCATGTTGTATGGCGCGAGCCTGTTGGCGTTGTACTGCGCGATTAGCGGCATTCCGTTCAACATGGAGTGGAACACGCGCTACATCGCCTCGTTGCTGTACCTAGTAATACCGGGTTCGGTGATTGGCTTTACCGCGTACCTAACCCTGGTTGGGCGCATGGGCCCCGAGCGGGCGGCGTATTGCACCGTGTTGTTCCCGCTGGTGGCGCTCAACGTGTCTGCTTTTGTTGAGGGATACCAGTGGACGGCACCGGCCTTGGCCGGTTTGGTACTGGTGATGCTGGGTAACGTACTGGTGTTCCGTAAACCCAAGCCCGTAGCGATTACGGCCAAACTGGCCTGAGAAAATCCTGTAGCCGCTGCTGAGGGCTGCGATGGGTTGTGCTGCGACCTTGTTGTTGAAGGCCCTTCAGCCCTTATCGCAGCGTGCGGCAGCGGCCACAGGTTTTGGCTGTGTTTAGCCTTTAAATACCTGCGGGTTAACCAAGTCTTGCGGGCGCTCGCCCAGCAAGGCGCTGCGCAGGTTCTCCAGCGCACGATTGGCCATGGCCTCGCGGGTTTCGTGGGTCGCCGAACCAATGTGCGGCAATGTCACGGCGTTTTTTAACGCAAACAATGGCGACTCAGCCAGTGGCTCTTTCTCATACACATCCAAGCCTGCGCCACGAATCGTGTTGTTTTGCAGCGCTTCAATCAGCGCTGCTTCGTCCACCACCGGGCCGCGAGAAATGTTGACCAAAATCGCGCTTTTCTTCATCAGGTTCAGTTCGCGATGGCTGATCAGGTGTTTGGTTTTCTCGCTCAACGGCACGACTAGGCACACAAAGTCCGCCTCGGACAACAACTGATCCAGCGTGCGGAACTGCGCGCCCAATTCTTGCTCAAGTTCGGTTTTGCGGCTGTTACCGCTGTACAGAATCGGCATGTTGAAACCCAGGCGGCCACGACGGGCGACGGCGGCACCAATGTTGCCCATGCCGACAATGCCCAAGGTTTTGCCATGCACATCGCTGCCAAACAATGCAGGCCCCACGCTGGCTTTCCATTCTCCAGCCTTGGTCCAGGCATCAAGCTCAGCAACGCGGCGGGCACTGCTCATGATCAGCGTAAAGCCTAGGTCGGCGGTGCTTTCAGTCAGAACGTCGGGGGTATTGGTGAGCATGATCCCGCGTTCGTTGAAGTAGTCGACGTCGTAGTTGTCGTAACCCACCGACACGCTGGACACCACTTCGAGGTGTTTGGCGTTTTCCAACTGCTCGCGACCCAATTTGCGGCCTACGCCGATCAAGCCATGGGCGTGGGGCAAGGCCTCATCGAACTGAGCGTTGATGTTGCCCAGCTTGGGATCCGGCACGATGACGTTGAAGTCCTCTTGCAGGCGTTTGACCATTTCAGGTGTGACGCGGCTAAAGGCTAGTACGGTTTTCTTTGCAGTAGAAAGGCTCATCGGAACATGGCTCGTCGGCTGTCGGGAATGTAAGCACGCTAACATTCATTACCAAATTTTGCAGCGCCCTAGCGTTTTCAGAGTGCACTGAAGCGCTGCGCCAGACCCTGCTCGGCAAATTGCTCGATGATGAAATCGACAAATACCCGGGTCTTGCCGGGCAGTAATTTGTGTTCGGCGTAGTAGATCGAAATGATCCCATCGTCGACATACCAGTCAGGCAGCACGCGCACCAGTTCGCCACTGCGCAGGTAGGGCACGGCGAACGGCATGCTCACCAGTGCGACCCCCAGGCCTTGGGACGCGGCGACGCAGGCGGCTTGCGAGTCGCTCATGGTCATTCGCGCCTTGAGGCTCAAGGGCGCATGCTCACGCGTGCGGCTGGTCAATTGCCACGTGCGGACACGACCGGTTTGCGGGGAGCGGATCAAGATGCCATCACCGTGCTCCAGGTCTGCGGGCGTCAGGATGGCCGGGTGTTGTGAAAGATAATCGCCAGAGGCCACTAACACGCGATGGGCGGGCGTGAGCCTGCGTGCGACGACGCCCTGCGGCAGTTCGAAGCCGCCGCCAATGGCGGCATCAAACCCTTGGCCGATCAGGTCCACCTGGCGGTTATCGAAGTGCCAGTCGGGCGTGATCGCTGGGTAACGGCGCAAAAACTCGCCGAGCAGCGGCACGACATACATCACCCCAGTGAGCACGCCCATGCTGACTTTGAGCGTGCCGGCGGGGCGACCTTCGGCGCTGGCCAAGTTGGCTACCGCGTTCTGAATCGTCGTCAGGCTGGGTCCTACTTCGGTCAAAAACACCTTACCGGCTTCAGTCAGGGTCAGGCGGCGGGTGCTTCGCTGGAACAAGCGAACACCGACCCGAGCCTCAAGCTTGGCCACGCTTTTACCTACGGCGGCCGGGGTTAGGCCCAGTCGCCGGGCGGCTTGCGCAAAGCTGCCGACTTCGGCGCTGCGAACGAAGCATTCGATACTGCTAAAGCTTTCCATGAGGGTCACTCACAACTTTTAGTTGACACAGACTATAGCAATCACGATCTACCCGGCTGGGTGGCCGAGGTCGATACTCGGCTCCATCAGCAAGGCAATCTCGCCTAAAAGCATTGGGAGCAAGTCATGAGCACAGCAAACCTTCACGGCAAAGTCGCTTTGATCCAAGGCGGCTCGCGCGGCATCGGTGCCGCCATCGTCAAACGTCTGGCGGCACAAGGCGCGAGCGTTGCCTTTACCTACGTCAGTTCGGCCAACAAAGCCCAAGACCTGCAAAACAGCCTGATTGCCAGCGGCAGCAAAGCCTTGGCCATTCAGGCTGACAGCGCCGATGCCCAAGCGATTCGTGACGCTGTTGATGCCACCGTCAAAGCGTTCGGGCGTCTGGATATTCTGGTCAACAACGCTGGCGTGCTGGCCGTTGGGCCACTGGAAGATTTCAGCCTGGAAGACTTTGATCGCACCTTGGCTATCAATGTGCGCAGCGTATTCGTGGCCACTCAGGCGGCAGCTAAATACATGACGCAAGGCGGGCGCATCATCAATATCGGCAGCACCAATGCCGAGCGCATGCCATTTGCTGGCGGCGGGCCATATGCCATGAGCAAATCGGCGCTGGTGGGCCTGACTAAAGGCCTGGCTCGTGACTTGGGACCACGGGGCATCACCATCAACAACGTACAGCCGGGCCCGGTGGACACCGACATGAACCCGGCGTCGGGCGATTTTGCCGCCAGCCTGATCCCATTGATGGCCATCGGCCGATATGGCAAAGCAGAAGAAATCGCCAGCTTTGTCGCTTACCTGGCAGGCCCGGAAAGTGGCTACATCACCGGGGCCAGCCTGACGGCGGATGGCGGCTTTAGCGCCTGACACCTGTCCTGTGGGAGCGGGCTTGCTCGCGATTCAGCCGGCGCGGTGTTTCAGATGAACCGCAGCGCTGCTATCGCGAGCAAGCCCGCTCTCACAGGGTAAAAGGTGGTTTTAGTTGTCAGCTATACGTCGCCAATTCCGCCTGATGCGCCGCCAACAGTTCAGGCAGGGAGCTGCGCAAGTACTCAACCCAGGTTTTGATCTTGGCATCCAAGTACTGGCGCGACGGGTAGATGGCGTACAGGTTGAGTTCTTGCGAACGGTAGCTGGGCAACATGCGTACCAATGTGCCGTTGCGTAAACCGTCGATGGCGGCATACAGCGGCAGCACGCCGACGCCCATGCCGCTGGTGATCGCGGTGCGCATTGCATCAGCCGAATTGACCAAAAACGGCGATGAGTTGATCAAGACCATTTCCTGGCCTTCTGGCCCTTCAAATACCCATTTGTCCAGTGCAATTACCGGACTTACCAGGCGCAGGCAGGCATGGTTGAGCAGGTCGCTGGGCTTGGTCGCGCAGCCGTGGGCTTTCACGTAGTCGGGCGAGGCGCAGACGATGCTGTAGGTGATGCCCAAACGCTGTGACACAAAACCCGAGTCCGGCAGTTCGGAGGCCAGCACGATAGAAACGTCATAGCCCTCGTTGAGCAAATCCGGCACGCGGTTGGCCAAGGTCAGGTCGAAGGTAACGTCCGGGTGAGTCTTGCGATAACAGGCAATGGCGTCGATCACAAAGTGATGCCCGATCCCGGTCATGGTATGGACTTTAAGCTGGCCTGCCGGGCGCGAGTGGGCATCGCTGGCTTCGGCCTCGGCTTCTTCGACATACGCCAGAATTTGTTCACATCGCTGCAAGTAACGTTTGCCGGCTTCGGTCAGGGCAATCCGTCGGGTGGTACGGTTGAGCAAGCGGGTTTGCAGGTGCGCCTCAAGGTTGGAGACCGCGCGCGAGACGTTAGCGGTGGTGGTATCCAGCATGGCAGCTGCGGCCGTGAAACTTCCGGCTTCGGCTACGCAACTGAAGGCGCGCATGTTTTGCAAAGTGTCCATGGAGTGCTCTCAAGGGGCGGTATAGGGGACAACAACAAAGGTGGCAGCAGCAAATTGTGACACGAAGTTTCTGTGTTTACAGGCCGGTTTGCATTCGACCAACGGATTATCCCAAGAACGGTAATAAAGATTCACAGTAATGCCAGCTTATCGTTGCGCTTGCCAAGCCATAGACTTCTCTACCTCAAGCCTTCCCCCTATGTCAGGAATTTGCAGCAGTGCAGCGTCGCATCAGCAGAGAGCTTAAAGCCCTCAGTGTTCTGGCTTTATCGTTGGCATTAAATGGTTGTATCGGTTTCGGTGGCATTGCGCCCAAAGGTGAAATGCTCAATGCCAATGCCTTGGCTACTGACGAGGCAATTAAAAGCGCCGCGCAAGACGCAAACTGGCCAAAGGCCCAATGGTGGCACGCTTATGGCGATCCACAATTGGACAGTTGGATCCGTCTGGCTGTTCAGGGTAGTCCAACCATGGCCATTGCCGCCGCTCGTGTGCGTCAGGCCAAGGCCATGGCGGGGGTCGCGGAGTCTGCCGAATCGCTGCAGGTTAATGGCACCTCGACGCTTAAACGCCATCGCTGGCCATCGGATCAATTCTATGGTCCCGGTGACCTGGACAGCGCGAACACCTGGGACAACAACGCCCAGTTAGGTTTTAGTTTTGCCCTCGACCTGTGGGGGCGCGAAAGCAACAGCACCGAGCAGGCTGTGGACATGGCGCACATGAGCGTCGCGCAAGCGCGTCAGGCTCAACTTGAATTGCAGAACAATGTGATTCGCACCTACATCCAATTGTCGCTGCACTACGCGCAGCTCGACATCATCGAATCAACCCTGCACCAGCAAGAGCAAATTCTTGATTTGGCGCAACGTCGACTCGACGGTGGCATCGGAACTCACCTCGAGGTCAGCCAGGCGCAAGCGCCGCTGCCCGAGACCCATCGCCAGATCGACGCACTAGAAGAAGAAATCGCCCTGACGCGTAACCAATTGGCTGCGCTGGCGGGTAAAGGTCCGGGGGAGGGGGCGGGTCTTAAGCGTCCGACGCTGGCGCTGAACACAGCACTCAAATTGCCTTCAACCCTGCCAGCCCAATTGCTCGGCCAACGCCCTGACGTGGTCGCCAGTCGTTGGGAAGTCGCCGCTCAAGCGCGTGGCATAGACGTCGCCCATGCGGGTTTTTACCCGAATGTCGATTTGGTTGGCAGCCTCGGCTTCATGGCCACGGGCGGGACGGCGCTGGGCTTTTTGACGGCTCAAAAAATGAGCTACAACGTGGGGCCGGCAATTTCCTTACCGATCTTTGATGGCGGGCGCTTGCGCTCAGAGTTGGGCGCGGCGTCGGGGGGGTATGACCTGGCGGTGGCCAACTACAACCAGACGCTGGTGAATGCGCTGAAAAGCATCTCTGACCAGTTAATCAAGCGTGAGTCGATGGACAAGCAGCACGTGTTCGCTGCCGAGTCGGTAACGGCTGCGCAGAAAACCTACGACATCGCCATGATCGCCTACCAGCGTGGCCTGACTGACTACCTCAATGTGCTCAACGCGCAAACCTTGCTGTTGCGTCAGCAGCAAGTACAGCAGCAGGTAGAAGCGGCGCGACTGAGTGCTCACGCAGCGCTGGTGACCGCGCTGGGTGGCGGGTTGGGTGCAGGCAGCGACGTGCCCAAAGATGATCGCTACGTGCCCGAAAAACCCAAGCTGGCGCTACCTCTGTAGGCGCGAGCTAGCCTCGCAATTTTTTAACGATCGCAGCCTACGTAGAGTTTCGGCCCATTTTGAGAGCCTATAGATGAACCATTTACCTGCCCCGGTACGCTGGCTGTATTCGCTGGAATGGCGCCGAGGTTTTTTTGACTGGGCGCGCAGCGATGGCGTGACCTGGGTTCATATTTTCAAAGTATTGATCGCAGCGTTCCTGACCTTATGGCTCGCCATGCGCCTCGAGCTGCCGCAACCGCGTACGGCGATGATCACCGTGTTCATCGTGATGCAGCCGCAAAGCGGTCAGGTATTCGCCAAAAGCTTTTATCGGTTTTTGGGTACCTTAACGGGCTCGGCGGTGATGGTGGCGCTGATTGCGCTGTTTGCCCAAAACACGGTGCTGTTTCTGGGGTCACTGGCGATTTGGGTCGGCATCTGCTCGGCTGGCGCAGCCCGCTGCCGTAACTTTCGTGCCTATGGTTTTGTTCTGGCTGGTTACACCGCTGCGATGGTCGGCTTGCCTGCGCTGGCACACCCAGACGGCGCGTTCATGGCCGCCGTGTGGCGGGTGCTGGAAATCTCGCTGGGTATCTTGTGTTCCACCGTGGTCAGTGCCGCTATCTTGCCGAAAACGGCGGGCGCGGCGATGCATGATGCGCTGTACAAACGCTTTGGCGTGTTTGCAGGTTTTGTTGCAGAGGGCCTGCGCGGGCAGTCGACGCAAGAAGCTTATGAAGCCAGCAATGTGCGCTTTATTGGCGAAAGCGTGGGCCTGGAAGGCATGCGCAGCGTGACAGTCTTCGAAGACCCGCACATGCGTCGTCGCAGTGGCCGTCTGAGCCGTCTGAACAGCGAGTTTATGGCTGTGACCACGCGTTTCAACGCCTTGCATCAACTGCTTGCGCGGTTGCGCTCTCGGGGCGTGGAGCCTGTCATCTCGGTGGTTGAACCTGAGATGGAATTGCTTGCGCAACTGCTCGACCCATACAACGGGCGCTCCCTGACCGATAAAGACGCGGTTGTATTGGCCGAGCAATTAGCCGCTTTCAAGGAGCGTCTGCCTGGGCATGTACGTGCTCTGCGCGTCAGTTTTCTCGAAAGCCAACCCAGCGACACGGACTTCCTGGACTTCAACACCGCGTTCGAACTGCTGTTCCGCTTTGTTGACGATTTGCACAACTACGCGCTGACCCACGCGTCACTGGCCGACCACACACACGAGCGCGAGCGGTGGGACCAACCCTTTATCTCGCAAACCAACTGGTGGTCGGCGGCGGCCTCAGGGATTCGGGCGACGTTTATCTTGGTGGTCCTTGGCACCTACTGGGTGATGACGGCTTGGCCCAGCGGCGCCACGATGACCCTGATCGCGGCAGCCACGGTTGGCCTGTCGGCGGCCACGCCCAACCCCAAGCGAATGGCTTTTCAAATGGCCTGCGGGACGTTCATCGGGGCGATAGTGGGCTTTGTCGAAATGTTCTTTGTGCTACCGAACATCGATGGTTTCCCGTTGCTGTGCCTGGTGCTGACCCCCGTTATAGTCTTCGGCTCGTTCCTGACCTCGCGGGCCAATTACGTGGGGGTAGGCTTGGGTTTGCTGATCTTTTTCAGCACCGGCTCGGTGCCCGACAACCTGACCATTTACAACCCGTACCAGTTCATTAACGACTACATCGCCATGGTGCTAGGCATGTTGGTGTGCGCGGCAGCGGGGGCAATCATCCTGCCGCCCAATAGCCACTGGCTGTGGAGCCGTCTGGAGCAAGACTTGCGTGAACAAGTGGTGTACGCCATCAGCGGCAAGTTGCGCGGTTTGAGCTCCAGCCTCGAGAGTCGTACCCGTGACCTGATGCACCAGGCGTATGGCTTGGCTACTGGTCAGCCCAAGGTGCAGCGTGAACTGCTGCGCTGGATGTTCGTGGTGCTGGAGGTGGGGCACGCGATCATCGAATTGCGCAAAGAACAGGCCATTTTGCCGGTGCACCCGGCGTATGCCGACTCTCAGCCTTGGCGTCAGGCCATTCGGGTGATGGGCCGCTCGCTGGTGCGTTTGTTTATCGCCCCGAGCGAAAACAACCTCGAACGCGCACTGATCGCCGTCGATCACGCCATCAGCCGGTGCCAGGCCACCGACGAACCGTTTGCCCGCAACTTCGATACCTCGGCATTGGTGCGGGTGCAAAGCTACCTGCACTTTATTCGTTCTTCACTGCTCGACCCGCAATCGCCGCTGGCGACTTACGCCCAGCCGCAAGGACTTGAAAATGCCTCGTGAAATCGCCTTCCACGGCGTCTACATGCCCACCATGACCCTGATGTTCTTTATTGCGGCGGGGTTGGCGTGGGGCTTTGACCGATTGTTTTCCGGCTACGACCTGTACCGCTTCTTCTGGCACCCGGCGCTGCTGCGTTTGAGCCTGTTTGCCTGTCTTTTTGGCGCCATGGCGCTCACTGTTTACCGTTGAGACTGATCCGATGAAAAAGTTCTTCAGCCTGCTCGCCACCTTGCTGGTTTTGGCCCTTGCGATATGGATCGGCCGCACCCTTTGGGTGCATTACATGAACACCCCGTGGACCCGTGATGGTCGGGTACGGGCTGACATCATCAACGTTGCTGCTGACGTGAACGGCTACGTGGTCAACGTGCCGGTCAAAGACAATCAATTGGTGAAAAAGGGCGATGTGCTGCTCGAAATCGACCCTGAGCACTACGCCATTGCCGTGAAACAAGCTGAATCATTGGTGGCCTCACGCAAGGCCACGTGGGAGATGCGCAAAGTAAACGCCCGTCGCCGGGCCGACATGGACAACCTGGTGATCTCGCGTGAAAACCGCGATGACGCGAGCAACATTGCCGACTCGGCACTGGCTGATTACCAGCACGCACAGGCGCAACTAGACGCTGCCAAACTCAACCTCAAACGCACCAAAGTGCTGGCCACGGTCGACGGCTACGTGACCAACCTCAACGTGCATCCTGGCGACTATGCGCGGGTCGGTGATCCGAAAATGGCCGTTATCGATATGAACTCGTTCTGGGTGTACGGCTTCTTTGAAGAAACCAAACTGCCGCACGTGCGTGTAGGTGACAAAGCCGAGCTGCAAATGATGAGCGGCGAGGTCTTGAAAGGCCACGTAGAAAGCATCTCGCGCGGCATCTACGACCGCGACAACCCCGAGAGCCGTGAACTGGTGGCCGACGTCAACCCAACCTTCAACTGGGTGCGTTTGGCCCAGCGGGTGCCCGTGCGTATCCACATCGACGAAATCCCTGATGGCTACTTGCTGGCGGCAGGCACCACCTGCACCGTGATCGTGCAGCAGGACGATAAGTGAGCTGCCGTAAGGGCGGAACCCGTCCATCGCCGTTGCACATCGAATGGATATCTACGCCGTGTTTCAAAATAGGAATACCCAATACATATCCGTTACAGGCGTGTAACCGGCATATCCGTTTCGCTC
>NZ_ALJC01000143.1 GCF_000282975.1 Pseudomonas psychrophila HA-4 | reverse complement strand
GCTATCTCTGAATCAGGCTTATACTCCTTGCGCCAATGACGATTAAACTCAACCCATGTATTTTTACCTCCCGGCACCGTACACGTCTCGCCTTTGGCAGGCACGTAAACAGCATCGGCCCGGTAATAAAAATTCGGCGGTAAATCGGCAGTAAAAACAAAAGTATCCGACTTACCTGCAGAACACCCGACACACAGTACTGCGCTAATTAATAGTGCGAGATGCGCACGTGGCAACTTCATAGTTGCACCCCGTTATCTGCTTGTTCTGCCGCTTGACTCACTCGTTCAAAATGCAAAGCTGCCGTTTCATGCGGGTGCGGATGCCACGCCTTGGGCAGTTCGAAACCTGGATGTTTCAAGCTGTGTATCAACAGAAACACTAACTGCGCTTCTTCTACCCACCCCCACTGGAGCGCCTGAGTTTGTTTGCCACTCAACCACTCGAAGGGGTTCAACTGTCCGGCTAATCGATGAAAGGCAGGGAAGTGTTTCTCTAACAAAAAACAACGGGCGTTGTGTGCATGTATAAACGCCTGTTGACGAGATGGTGCAGGCACACTTAGCCAAGCCGCAGCCTCGGGCAGCACGTATTTTCCGGGCGCCGGGTTGTCAGTGGTGGCCCACTGCTCGCCTTGCCAGTAGCACACGCTGATGGCTTGCCCCAGGTAGGCCGGGAGTTGCTCGGCGGATAGATGCCGCAGCGCTCGGCTCAGTACGCGGTTGTCTTGGAACCGATACAAGGCCCGCTCAGGACGTGCGCTAACCAAAACACGTGCACGCCAATGCTCAAGCCACAGGGGTAAATCCCCCGGTGCGAGGCTGGCCAGCCAACCCCAGTTACGCTCAGGGGCGTTAAGCAGTTCGCTCAGGCGCTCGGTATCAGTGCCGTCGAGCTCGATCAGGAACGGGCCAGCAGGCGCCAGTTCGGTCACCGGGGTTTGGCTGTAAACGCTGTAATAACGATCGGGCGCGCGCCCGTTCAGCAATGCAGTGCGGGCTTCGAGTTCGTTTTGAGCGTCCAGCACCACACACACGCAGCGGCCTAGGCCGCGCTGTTCTTCAATCCACTGGCGTGGCCGTTCAGGGATCATTGCGAGGCTCCTTCGGGCAGGCACACACCGTTTTGGCAGGCTTCGCACACGGGGCAGAAATCGGTGCCCATTGCGTGGGCGTCGGCCATTAGCGCCTGTTGTGACGGCGCGACGGTGGTGGGCAAAGCTTGAGGGGGCAGCAAGCGCTCTGACTCACCCGGCAGCAGCGGCACCGCTGGCAGCCCAGGCATCGGTACACCGCCCAACTGAATCGGACTACTGGCATAAATCCCTGCTGCGCCTATCAATACGTGCTGCCCGCCTGCCATGAGGGTGATGTTGGCCCCTGCATCCATGACCACACTCGCTCCGCCCTTGAGGTGCACGTGCATTCCGGCTTCGGCGACCATCGCCACCCCGACGCGGGTATGACTGCTGACCGCGACCACCAGGTGGTCGTTGGCGTTGAGTTGGACTTTTCGGTCAAGGCTGACGGTGTGGTGCTCTTCGGCGTCGAACACCGACACGCTGTTGCCGGTGATGGTTTCTTCGCGTTTGCCATCGACCTGCAACCGGCTGTCGTGCTTGATGTGTTGCGCCATATCGCGCTGGGCGTGGACGTAGATCTGCTCTTGCCCTTTGCGGTCCTCGAGGCGCAACTCGTTGTAGCCACCGCCCCCTGGCGTGCTGCGGCTACGGAACACGCTTTGGGTGTTGTTGGCAGGCAGCGCGAGTGGCGACGGATTGAGGCTGTTGATCAGGCAGGCAGAAATAATCGGCTGGTCCGGGTCACCTTCGAGGTAGACCACCAACACTTCCATGCCCACGCGGGGGATGGTCACACCGCCATAACTGTCGCCCGCCCAGTTTGACGACACGCGCAGCCAGCAACTGCTTTGATCGTTGTCGATGCCGCTACGGTCCCAATGGAATTTAACCTTGACCCGGCCGTACTCATCGCAATGGATTTCTTCACCCGCAGGCCCGGTGACGCGGGCGGTTTGGCTGCCGAGAATGCGCGGTTTGGCGAAGACCTCCTGGGGACGGTAGGTCACGTCTTCGGGGATCACGTGAAAGGTGTTGCGGTAGCCTTGGATAAAGCCATCCGCGGGGGCCGGTTGCGAGCTAGTGCCCTGCTCTTCAAGGACCTGTGGCTGCTTGCCTTCGTGGATGACCTGCGTCAGCAACCAGCCGGTGTTGAGCCCAGTATTGGCATGCTCGCACATCGTCAAAAAGTGGCCACTGCTCAGGGTTGGCTGATCACTGCATCCGTTTGCCTGGCGATAACCGGCTTGATGGTGTTCCAGCGTGCGCTGACTCTGCTCTTGGCCTTGGGCGGTCTGGCTGAAACGGCCGGGGTAGCTGTAGTTCTCGAGTACGCGTCCGCTAGGGACCGGATGGCTATCAGCCTCTAATGTTCGGCTGGCTTTTTGGAAATCGTAATCTCGGCGTACCGTGCGATTGGTACGGGTTTTAAAGCGCAGTTCAAAGTGATTGATTGAGGGTTCTGCTGCCACCATGCCTGCACCTTGCACATACGGGGTCGGACGCTTGAGCGCAGTGAAGGTTTGTTGTTTGTCGCCGAACACCAATTGATGTCCGTCAGGTGAGTGCCGAAAGCTGTAGTGAAAACCTTCCTCAAAACACAGGCGCTGGATAAAGCGCAGATCAGACTCGCCGTACTGCACGCAGTATTCCCGTGGTGTGTAAGACGAGAACGCGTTGAAGGTGTAGGCATTGCCTAGAATGCCGTGCTCTTCCAGGATCTTTTCGATGATTTGCTGAACGGTCAGGCGCTGAAAAATGCGCTGATTGGTGCGATAGGCCAGGTACGCCAATTGCGGCTCCAGCGTCAGACAGTAGTGAGTCAGGCGCGGGCCGGGACTGCTGATGCCGATACTAGAAATATGCCCGTGAATGCCGTTGCCCTGCGTATCAAACGCCAGAAAGGCGGGCTGATGCAGCAGCGCTTCGAGGTCCAGATCAGAGCGCTCACTGACCAATTCGACCTCAACGACGAAGGGCGTGCTGATGGCTTCATTGCCGGTAAAGGCCAAGACGCGAAGTTCATGTTCAACACCGCTGATGCTAAGGCTAAAGCGGGATGGGTGATCAAAAGTGGACATCCGTGACTCCTCAGACGCTGAGGGCACGCTTGCGAACAAAGCCACCCCCTTAGCAAAGGGGGGACGTTAACGGAAGGGTCAAAAAGCGGATGTAGGAGGCTTCTCTATTCCTCATGGGAAGCGAGCAATTCAATACAAGATCGTTCTGTAACGCACTTAAACAGTGGGCTCCTACCGGGGGATGTCGCCGTTAGGCCGAGGCCATTAACCCTAGGACGCAGACGCCACCACCCACGGCTCACTGCAAACGCGCACATCGCCCTCCAGCCAGCGTTCTAGGCTCTGCGCCAGCACCTGCGGCTGTTTCGCGTACTCACCGTAAACATCCGTCGCACTCGGCACTTTGAACCTCAAGCTGCACAAGCGCTTGCGGGTTATGTGAAGCCGACACAACTCACGCATCAGCAAATTGATTGAACGCTCTTGTGCCTGAATGTCCTTATCGGGCCATGTCATGACTCGCTGATACTCGACACGCAGTTGCTGGGCGATGCTTTCGAACGCTTGATCGATAAACCTCAGCTCTGGCTCTGTGACCAGCGAACGTCGCATCTCAAGCGCCTCTTGGGTACGTCGCAGGGCAACCCAGCAGTTCGCGAGGTAGCTGTCGACGCCAACAGAGTGATCAACGCTAATTAACGCCTCTTGCGCCTGCTCAAATACTGCACGGCTCAAGGCATGCTGGGTGACGATGTCACTCGTCGGCGCCCACATCACCTGCGAGACCTGGCCTTGGCCCCGATCAATAGGCATGAAATGGCACAAGGTGCCGTGATGCTGATAAAGCTCGCCCCTCAATTGGCTAAGGCCCGCGACAAAGACCCCGAGTTCAGGCGGCACATTGATGAACCCAAGCATCGGCTGCGCGCCATCAGTCGACAGCGGGGTATTCATCCAACGGCTCGGCCCGCTGGGCAACGGGTCGTGATGGTTGACCATCCGCTCATGCAGCAACGACTCAGCCGCTTGCACAAAGGCCGCGTCTGCCGCACGCGGAGCGCCATAGGTGTAGAGTTGCAGGTCGGCAATATGCCGACGAATGCGCAGCATTTGGCTCAGGATCAACGCCACAGCCCCGTTCAATCCGTGCCCGCAGACCAACACTTTTTGACTGACGCAGCATTTATTCAAGTACGCGCCCACGCAGTCATAAACGTGCTTGGCGGCTTCGTAAAAACCGTGATGCACACAGCCCTCGCCCTCTGTAAATGGCACCTGGCGCATATCAGTGTCGCGCATGAAGTCAGCCGCCTTGCGCGTGCCGCGAAGGGCGATCAATAGCACGTCATCGTTATGGGCGATCAGGACCTGAGCCGTCGACACCGGCGCCACCTGCAAACGCTTCGAGTACGCCACGTCTTCGTAGAGCGGGCGGTAAGCTCGATGAACAGCGCGGTCTTGCGGTTGTGCAAAGGGACAATCATCCGCCGCGGCCATCAATGCCATTTGGTAGCGATTGAGTGCAGACAACGGTGCAGCGGCGCAGAGCATGGGGCTCAGTGCTCGCAACGGCCTAACCTGAAGCACCGTGAACCGGCCAACGGCCAAGCCCAGACCAAACTGACCACGCGCCTGCATGCAGTGTTGAGTGGGGGTATTAAGGGGGTAATGGCAATCGACCAAGGGTGGCAGGTGCGAAACATGCTCGACCAAGTGTCGGACTTCAATTTGGTAGTAGTCCGTGTCCACACTTTTTTTAGCGGGATTGTTACGCGTCCTGGCCCCGTTTTTGTTGGCATATCGGGTGTGTTCAGCCCTGAACTGAAGCTCTGTGATCTGAAGCCCCCCCTGCAATCGGGTAAACCGCACAACAGCAGGCCCGCCAAAAGGGCTGTCTATCGCACCACAGCCTGTGGCATCCAGATTACCGAGAGTGACCTGCCCTTCGCTATTTACAACCTCATACGCCAGCCCGGCAAAAGGCTCACCGGCCCCCTGCTCGTCGACCAATTGAAAGCGGGTGCGCGCGCGCGCAATAGCGTGTGTATGCATATCCATGTGCGTCATTGGAGGGTCAAAAGAAAGAGGGCTGACGCTAACGGATCGTTACGGGACAGGATGTAAGACAATTCTCAAAAGCGAGCGGGAAGAAGACTAATCAGATTAACGAGACCGCCAAAGGCATTGCCATAAAGCAAAAAGCCCCGACTCTTTCGAGCCAGGGCTTTTGGTTTGACGCTATCGCGGCTTAGCCGTTGAACACGTCATCCACGCTTTTGAGCGGGTAGTTTTTCGGATACGGCAGGGTTGCCACACCTGTCTCGATAGCGGCTTTGGCCACAGCATCAGAGATCAGGGTGATCAGGCGCGAATCCATTGGTTTCGGGATGATGTACTCACGACCGAATTCCAGTTTGATGCCGCCATAGGCGTCACACACTTCTTGTGGCACTGGCAGTTTGGCCAGTTCACGCAGTGCGTTGGCCGCTGCAATTTTCATTTCTTCGTTGATGCGCTTGGCGCGAACGTCCAAAGCACCACGGAAGATGAACGGGAAGCCCAGTACGTTGTTGACCTGGTTCGGGTAGTCCGAACGGCCAGTGGCCATGATCACGTCGTCACGGGTGGCGTGAGCCAGTTCCGGGGCGATTTCCGGGTCTGGGTTAGAGCACGCGAACACAATCGGGTTCGCTGCCATGGACTTCAGGCCTTCAGCGCTCAGCAGGTTCGGGCCTGACAGGCCGACGAACACGTCAGCACCGTGCAGGGCGTCAGCCAAGGTGCGTTTTTCAGTGGCGTGAGCGAATACTGCTTTGTACTGGTTCAGGTCATCACGGCCGGAGTGGATCACGCCGGTACGGTCAACCATGAAGATGTTTTCGATGGTTGCGCCCATGCTTACCAGCAGCTTCATGCAGGAGATGGCCGCAGCGCCAGCGCCCAAGCAAACGATCTTGGCTTCGGCCAGAGTTTTGCCAGCGATTTCCAGTGCGTTGATCATGCCGGCAGCGGTAACGATCGCGGTGCCGTGTTGGTCGTCGTGGAAAACCGGGATGTCGCACTGCTCGATCAGGGCACGTTCGATCTCAAAGCACTCAGGCGCCTTGATGTCTTCGAGGTTGATGCCGCCGAAGGTGATGGAGATGCGCTTAACAGTATCGATAAAGGCTTGTGGGCTTTCGGCGTCAACTTCGATGTCGAACACATCCACACCGGCAAAGCGCTTGAACAGTACGCCTTTGCCTTCCATAACAGGCTTGGAAGCCAATGGGCCGAGGTTGCCCAAGCCCAGAATTGCGGTGCCGTCAGAAATTACGGCGACTAGGTTGCCCTTGCCAGTGTATTTGTAGGCCAGTTCAGGATCGCGGGCGATTTCGCGTACTGGTTCGGCTACACCTGGGCTGTAAGCCAGCGCTAGATCGCGGGCAGTAGCGGTAGGTTTGGTGAGCTCGACACTCAGTTTCCCTGGACGGGGCTGGGCATGATATTCGAGAGCGGCGGTTTTCAAATCAGACATATGGGCATTCCGCTTTTTTTCTGTTGGACGACGGATCGCCGAGCATACGCGTGTAGCAAAGTCCCGACAAGACTGACCAGTCAGCAGTGTCAAGGGCTTTACCCTACGACTTTGGACCAAGAGCCGCGCCCTGCAAGGGCTGAGTGTCCACAATTTATATTTAAAACTGTCTACAATTTTTATTGCTCAGTCACTTTTAACATTCCGGGATGCGTCAATGACAACATCCAGCGTGCCTGGCCCGTTTTCGGGCCTGCGCCTTGTGCACGATCCAGCACCCAACCCCGCACTTCAACCTGTCTGCCCCGAAGGTTTGAGAGGTTAACTTGCTCGAAATTGCCCAATTGATCAGGGGCGATTCGGACCACTAAGCCGCCCTCCAGATCGATCCAGAGGCCGCCGCGATTGCGCTGAACCTTGCTGACTTTGCCGCCGACCAGCGCAAAGCCTGAACGACTTATTTGCTGCGGCGCCTGCACCGGCGATTGTTGCCACACACCCATTTTGGCCGCACGAGCGCCACGCTCAGCCGCTTGTTGGCAGTCGAGCATTTCAACGTTAGGCGCCAGCGCTATTTGAAACCCCAAGCCATCAGCCAGCAATTGCGCTTCAAGATTGCTGCCATTGGCGCCAAAGGCATAGGCCAGCGTGCGGCCATAGCGGTCTTGAGGCTGCTTGCCTGGCAATAACCCGACACGCCCGTCGCTCTGCGAGACCAGGCTTTGCAAGCGTTTGCGCGCGGCGTCGGCAAGGGGCTCGTCGGTTCGCCCTTTTTTGCCCGTCTCGGGGGCATTGAGGCCGATCAAACGCACGCTGCGGCCATCTTTAAGGCGCAGCGAGTCGCCATCGACCACGCGCTCAACCTGTACGTAGGTGACCGTGCGCGGCGCCGGGCACAGCACACCAGCCTGAGCGGTTGAAAACCAAATCGCGGGCACAAAAAAGGCGCCCGCGAGGGACGC
Organism: Pseudomonas psychrophila HA-4; assembly: GCF_000282975.1. GTDB lineage: Bacteria > Pseudomonadota > Gammaproteobacteria > Pseudomonadales > Pseudomonadaceae > Aquipseudomonas > Aquipseudomonas psychrophila_A. The sequence continues at coordinate 53,806 of NZ_ALJC01000143.1, read as the reverse complement.
CTTTTTCATTAACCCGGTCAGACCCAAAAGCCTGCCCAAGGTCATGTGCCTTACTCGGCGACTTTTTTAGCGCCGAAAGCGCCAAAACGAGTCTTGAAGCGATCAACACGACCGCCAACGTCCAGAGTTTTTTGCTTACCGGTGTAGAACGGGTGGCACTCGTTGCATACGTCAGTACCCAGTGGCTTGCACAGGTTCGAACGGGTTTCGAACTTGTTGCCGCAGCTGCAAGTTACTTGGATGACTTCGTACGCTGGATGGATATCGGCTTTCATGGGGTATTCCTCAGGCTAGCGTGCCGCCACTCAACACCATTGTTGAATACCGCACGTAAATTAGGGCGGTGATAATACCAGACCTTTACATAGACGCAAGCACCGGGGGTCGGCTCTTACCCCGCGAACCGTCTAAACTTTCAACGCCCGGCGACCCTGCTTTTAGTACCAAGGCGCGTTGTCTGCTAGGCTCCCGGCCCTATTGACCGTCCATCACATGAGAGCCCCGCGTGCCCGACGCCATTTTGCGCCTTGCCCTGCCTTCACCCTTGCGCCGCCTGTTTGATTACCGGGCGCCTGCGGGCGTGATGCGCAGTCAATTACAGCCAGGCATGCGCTTGCGGGTGCCGTTCGGGCGGCGCGAGATGATCGGCATCCTGGTCGAGGTGGTCGATCACAGCGAGGTCCCGGCCGATAAGCTTAAACCCGCCATTGCCTTGCTTGACGCTACGCCGCCACTGCCCGAGTCGCTATTCAAGCTGTGCCTGTGGACGTCGCAGTATTACCAGCACAGCCTGGGCGATACGCTGAACTGGGCGTTGCCCGTGCTGCTGCGCCAGGGCGAGTTGGCCGAAACCCGTCAGGAACGTTTCTGGCAGATAGCCCACGGTGCCAAGCTGGATGACCCGCGCATCGCTCGCGCACCGCGCCAGCGTGAAGCCTTGGCCACCCTCGCCCAGCACCCGCATGGCGTGGCCCATCAGTTGCTGAGCAAGTTGAAGCTGAACAAAGACAGCCTCGATCTACTGCTGGCCAAAGCGTTGGTAACCGTTGAAATTCGTCGCCACGCACCCAGCGCACGGCATGAACACTGGCTAGCCCAGCCCGAACTGCCACTCAACGATGAACAACGCGCTGCCTGCGAAGCGATTCGCGCCGGGTTCGACAGCTTTCATGCTTTTTTGCTGGCCGGGGTGACGGGCAGCGGCAAGACCGAAGTGTATTTGCAACTGATCCGCGAAACCCTCGAAGCCGGTAAACAAGCATTGGTGTTGATCCCAGAGATCAACCTAGGGCCTCAAACCCTGGCCCGCTTCGAGCAGCGCTTCAATGCACGCATCGCGCTGGTGCATTCAGCGGTCAATGACCGCGAGCGACTGGAAAGCTGGCTGGCCGCGCGCGACGGCGAAGCCGACATTATTATTGGCACCCGCTCGGCACTGTTTACCCCGATGAAAAACCCGGGGTTGATCATCATCGACGAAGAGCACGATGGTTCTTATAAACAGCAAGAAGGTTTGCGCTACCACGCCCGTGACCTGGCATTGGTGCGCGCCCGCCAAGAAAACATCCCGATTGTGCTCGGCTCCGCCACGCCATCCCTCGAAAGCCTGCACAACGCCTACACCGGTCGTTATGGCCTACTGCGCCTTAATGAACGTGCAGGCGGGGCCAAACAGCCGCGCTTCCTGCGTCTGGATGTAAAAAGTCGCCCGCTGGACAGCGGAATTTCTGGGCCTATGCAGCAAGCCATTGGACAAACCTTGGCAGCGGGCCAACAAGTGCTGGTGTTTCTCAACCGCCGCGGCTTCGCGCCGACACTGCTGTGCCATGACTGCGGCTGGATGTCGGAATGCCAACGCTGCGATGCGCGCATGACCGTTCATCAGCGCTCTGGCGAGCTGCGCTGTCATCACTGCGGCCACGTTGAGCGCGTACCCCGCAACTGCCCGCAATGCGGCAAGGTCGACCTGCGGCCGGTGGGCGCAGGCACTGAACGGGCTGAAGAACGGTTAGGGATTTTATTCCCGGACTACCCGGTACTGCGTGTCGACCGCGACAGCACCTCGCGCAAAGATGCAATGAACCAGCTGTTTGCAACGATCCAAAAAGGTCAGCCATGCATTTTGGTGGGCACGCAAATGCTCGCCAAAGGCCATCACTTTCCACGGGTGACGCTGGTGTCGATCCTGGATGCCGACGGCGGTTTGTTCTCTGGCGATTTTCGCGCCAGCGAACGCATGGCGCAGTTGATCGTTCAAGTCGCAGGCCGTGCAGGGCGGGCCGAAGAGCCGGGCCGAGTGATTATCCAAACCCACTTGGCTGACCATCCTTTGCTGATCCAACTGACTGAACAGGGTTACTTTGCCTTTGCCGAACAGGCCTTGAGCGAACGCCGGGCAGCAGGCTTACCGCCTTTTGCACACTTGGCGCTGTTGCGCGCGGAGGCCCATAAGCCGGGCCAGGCCGAAGGTTTTCTGGATGAAGCATGCAGTGAAGCCGAGCGCTTGCTGGGCGAGTTGAACGTGGGCGGTATTGAATTGCTCGGCCCCGTGCCTGCGCCAATGGAACGCAGGGCAGGACGCTACCGTGCTCAACTACTATTACAAGCCAACGCCCGAGCGCCGTTGCATCGGCTACTCAGCCACTGGCTGCTGTTCCTTGAACAAATGCCCAGCGGCAGACAAGTCCGCTGGTCGCTGGATGTCGACCCCGTGGACCTTTATTAGAGGAGCAGCGGCAAGCTGTGAGCTTCAAGCCGCAAGTAAAGGCAGTAAAGTTTCACGCTGACGGCTAAAAGCTTGAAGCTTGCAGCTCCGTTAGCAGACAATACCCAGTTTTTCCACCTGCGCACTGAAGCGCTACCGCGCTTGCGGTCGAAAGAGAAGACCATGAAAGACACCATTCGCCAGCTGATTCAACACGCCCTCGCTCAACTCGTCACAGAAGGAGTGTTGCCTGAAGGCCTGACGCCAGCGATTCAGGTGGAAAACGCCCGTGACAAAACTCACGGCGACTTTGCCAGCAACATCGCCATGATGCTGGCAAAGCCTGCCGGTATGAAGCCGCGTGATCTGGCTGAAAAAATCATCGCCGCCCTGCCGGCCGATGAGCAGATCAGCAAGACCGAGATCGCCGGTCCCGGCTTCCTGAACTTCTTCCAAAACACCCAAGCTCTGGCTTCGCGCCTAGACGCAGCACTGGCCGACCCGAAAATCGGTGTACACAAGACCGGCCCGGCCAAACGCACAGTGGTCGACATGTCAGCACCTAACCTGGCCAAAGAGATGCACGTGGGCCACCTGCGCTCGACCATCATTGGCGACGGCGTGGCGCGAGTGCTGGAGTTTCTGGGCGACGAGGTGATCCGTCAGAACCACGTGGGCGACTGGGGCACCCAGTTCGGCATGCTGATGGCGTATCTGGAAGAAAACCCGATCACCAGCGAAGAGCTGTCCGACCTCGAGAACTTCTACCGCGCCGCCAAACAGCGTTTCGACGAATCGCCCGAGTTTGCTGACCGCGCCCGTAGCTTGGTGGTCAAGCTGCAAGCCGGTGATCCGGACTGCCTGGCACTCTGGACCAAATTCAAAGACATCTCGCTGTCGCACTGCCAGAAAATCTACGAACTGCTGAACGTTAAATTGACCATGGCCGACGTGATGGGCGAAAGCGCCTACAACGACGACCTGATCAACGTGGTCAACGACCTCAAGGCCAAAGGCATGCTCGTCGAGAGCAACGGCGCCCAGTGCGTGTTCCTCGATGAGTTCAAAAATGCCGAAGGCGAGCCACTGCCGGTGATTATCGTCAAGGCAGACGGCGGCTACCTGTACGCCACCACTGACCTGGCGGCCATCCGCTATCGCAGCGGTGTACTGAAAGCCGACCGCGCGCTGTACTTCGTCGACCAGCGTCAGGCCCTGCACTTCCAGCAAGTGTTTGCCGTGGCGCGCAAGGCCGGTTTTGTGACCCATCCGATGGAAATGGAACACATGGGCTTCGGCACCATGAACGGCGCTGACGGCCGTCCGTTCAAGACCCGTGATGGCGGCACAGTCAAACTGATCGACCTGCTCAACGAAGCCAAAGAACGCGCCTACGCACTGGTGAAAGAGAAGAACCCTGAGTTGCCGGAAGATGAGCTGCGCGCCATCGCCAAGGTGGTCGGGATCGGCGCGGTTAAATACGCCGACTTGTCCAAGCACCGCGCCAGCGATTACAGCTTTAACTTCGACCTGATGTTGAACTTTGAAGGCAATACTGCGCCTTACCTGCTGTATGCCTACACCCGCGTCGCGGGCGTGTTCCGCAAGCTGGGTAAAACCTTCGAGCAAGTAGAAGGCCACATCGTACTGGCTGCACCGCAAGAGCAAGAGCTGGCCGCCAAATTGGCGCAGTTCGGTGAAGTGTTGAACAACGTTGCCGAAAAGGGCACGCCGCACACGCTGTGCACCTACTTGTACGAAGTGGCAGGTCTGTTCTCCAGCTTCTATGAGAACTGCCCGATCCTGAACGCTGAAGACGAAGCACAAAAACAAAGCCGTCTGCGCCTGGCAGCCTTGGCGGGCCGTACCCTCAAGCAAGGCCTGGAACTGCTAGGCCTGGAAACTCTGGAGCGCATGTAAGTTGGCCGCCAAGAAGAAACCTGTCCCCAAGCGAGGCGCCAGTCGTTATCAGGCGCCCGCCAAGAAGCCGATTCCGGGCTGGCTGTGGATGGCCATCGGCCTCACAGTGGGTGCATTCATCGTGTTTTTGATGAAGCTCGAACCCGGTAAGGGCGACGACGTTAAACGGGTCAAGCAAGAGCAACAGAAAGCATCGCAAGTGGCCGAAGCTAACAAGACTGCGCCGAGCCCGACTCAGCCAGTAAAGCCCAAGTACGACTTCTATACCTTGCTGCCAGAGTCGGAAGTGATCGTACCGCCAGAAGCTGTACCGGAAAAAACCTTGCCGACGCCGCAAACTGCGCCGCTGGCACCGGTAACACCAGCCGAAGCGGCGAAAATCGACACGGTGCGTGCTCAAGCTGCCCTGAACGGACTGACGCCACCGCCTGCGCCACCGGTGGCCAAAGCGGCACCCGTGACCAAGTTCTTCTTGCAGGCGGGTTCGTTCCGCAAACAGGCAGATGCTGACAAAGTGCGGGCGCAGATCCTACTGCTCGGCCAGACCGCTTCGGTTGAGTCGGGGACGGTGAAAGACGAAACCTGGTACCGAGTACTGGTAGGCCCGTTCAGCAATCGCGAACAATTGACCGTGGCTCAGAAACAACTGGCCAGTGGCGGCTTCAACAACCTGCTACTGCAACAGCGCCGCTGATCCCACCTGATCCCACAGGGGAAATACCCCCTGTGGGAGGTTCGCGCCCCTCTAAATCTCAATTCCATTCATCTGCATTCCCTCCCCCCGGTTGAAAAAAAACCTACAACCCCCATATGTATCTCCATCAGGCATTTTCGCCCCGCTGCGTGGAGACTCTCCCTTGACCACCATCGTTTCAGTTCGCCGCCACGGCAAAGTCGTTATGGCTGGCGACGGCCAGGTTTCACTTGGCAATACCGTGATGAAAGGCAACGCGAAAAAAGTCCGTCGCCTGTACCACGGCCAGGTGATAGCCGGTTTTGCCGGTGCTACTGCTGATGCATTTACCTTGTTCGAACGCTTTGAAGGCCAACTGGAAAAACACCAAGGCCATCTGGTTCGCGCTGCTGTCGAGTTGGCCAAAGAATGGCGTACCGACCGCTCGCTGAGCCGTCTGGAAGCCATGCTGGCAGTTGCCAACAAAGACGCCTCCCTGATCATCACCGGTAACGGTGACGTGGTTGAGCCAGAAGACGGCTTGATCGCAATGGGTTCGGGCGGTGCATTCGCCCAAGCGGCAGCCCGCGCCCTGCTGATGAAAACCGAACTGTCGGCCCGCGAAATCGCTGAGACCGCACTCGGCATTGCTGGCGACATCTGCGTGTTCACCAACCACAACATCACTATTGAGGAGCAGGACCTCGCTGAATAAGCCACCTGCTGGGCCAGTTCTCTGGCCCCTGTGTGTACCTTAAATCAGCTAGAGGAACGCCAATTACTATGTCCATGACTCCCCGCGAAATCGTCCACGAACTGAATCGCCACATCATCGGCCAAGACGACGCCAAACGCGCCGTCGCTATCGCTTTGCGTAACCGCTGGCGCCGGATGCAGCTACCAGAAGAGCTGCGCGTTGAAGTAACCCCCAAAAACATTCTGATGATCGGCCCTACCGGTGTCGGTAAAACCGAAATCGCTCGCCGACTGGCCAAGCTGGCTAACGCGCCGTTCATCAAGGTGGAAGCGACCAAGTTCACCGAAGTGGGCTATGTCGGCCGCGATGTTGAGTCGATCATCCGCGACCTGGCTGATGCTGCGATCAAACTGCTGCGTGAGCAAGAAATCGTCAAAGTCCGTCACCGTGCCGAAGACGCTGCTGAAGAGCGCATCCTCGACGCGCTGTTGCCGCCTGCCCGCACGTTTGGCGAAGAAGCCGCCGCACCGCAGGACTCCAACACCCGCCAACTGTTCCGCAAGCGCCTGCGTGAAGGCCAGTTGGACGACAAAGAAATCGAAATCGAAGTAGCCGACATTGCTGGCGTCGATATTTCCGCGCCGCCTGGCATGGAAGAAATGACCAACCAGCTGCAAAGCCTGTTTGCCAACATGGGCAAAGGCAAGCGCAAGAGCCGCAAGCTGAAAGTCAAAGAAGCCCTGAAAATGGTACGTGACGAAGAAGCCAGCCGCTTGGTCAACGACGAAGAGCTCAAGGCCAAGGCGCTTGAGGCCGTCGAGCAGCACGGCATCGTGTTCATCGACGAAATCGACAAGGTTGCCAAGCGCGGCAACGTGGGCGGCGCTGATGTTTCCCGCGAGGGCGTACAACGTGACCTGCTGCCGTTGATCGAAGGTTGCACGGTCAACACCAAGCTGGGCATGGTCAAGACTGACCACATCCTGTTTATCGCATCTGGTGCGTTCCACCTAAGCAAGCCAAGCGACCTGGTACCTGAGCTGCAAGGCCGTCTGCCGATCCGTGTCGAACTCAAGGCGCTGACCCCGGAAGACTTCGAGCGCATCCTCAGTGAGCCGCACGCTTCGTTGACCGAGCAATACCGCGAACTGCTTAAAACCGAAGGCCTGAACATCGAGTTCATGCCTGAAGGCATCAAACGTTTGGCGCAAATTGCTTGGCAGGTTAACGAGAAAACCGAAAACATCGGTGCTCGTCGCCTGCACACACTGCTAGAGCGTCTGCTTGAAGAGGTATCTTTCAGTGCCGGCGACATCGCCAGCGCACAGAACGAAGAGCCTATTCGAATTGATGCCGACTACGTGAATAGCCACTTGGGCGAACTGGCCGAGAACGAAGACCTCTCGCGCTACATCTTGTAAGCCGGGCACCTGTAGCCGCTGTCGCAGCCTGCGGCAGCGGCTATTGTGTTTGTGTGAAGACCAAAAGGTTATGACCATGATCCCCAGCGCCATCAACCTGCACAAAGCCTCAAAAATCCTGACCCTTAAATACGCCTCGGGCGAGGAATACCACCTGCCAGCTGAGCTTTTGCGCGTGCACTCCCCGTCTGCGGAAGTACAGGGGCATGGCAAGCCGATTCTTCAATTCGGCAAGATTAACGTTGGCTTGAGCAAAATAGAGCCTGCAGGCCAATACGCAGTAAAACTGACCTTCGATGACGGCCATGACAGCGGCCTATTTACCTGGGACTACCTGTACCAACTGGGGGTACGCAAAGATGAGTTGTGGCAGGACTATCTGGCCGAACTCAAAGCGGCCGGCAAGTCGCGCGACCCTTCGGAGTCAGTTGTAAAGCTGATGCTGTAGGAGCTGCCGAGGTACGAAGGCTGCGATCTTTTGATTTTAAAGATCAAAAGATCGCTGCCTTCGGCAGCTCCTACAGTTTGGGGATGTGCAACTCAGGATGGGGTGGTTGGCTCCGGGGCCTTCACTTCGGCTGGTTTTTGGACCGCTGCCGGTTTTTTAGCGGCGGGTTTGGCCGCTGTCTTGGCTGCCGGTTTTGCGGCTGCCTTGGCAGGGGCTTTAGTGACAGGTTTAGCGGCTGGTTTTGCCGCAGGCTTGGCCGCAGCGTTGACTGTCGGTTTAGCAGGTGCTGGCTTGGCGGCTGGTTTAGCGGCCGCGGGCTTGGCAGCAGCAGGTTTGGCCGCAGCAGGCTTAACGGCGGGCTTGGCGGTCGTCGCTTTGGCTGGCGCGCGCTTGCTCGCGGGTGCGGCGGCTTTAGTCGCGGTTACTTTTGCAGCAGCAGCGGTCAACTTTTCAATGTGTTTGGTCAACGTTTCTACTTGAGCGTGCAGCGTTTTCACCTCTTCACGGCTCGGAACTCCCAGACGGGATATAGCGCTAGTCAGGCGTTTGTCGAAAGCCTCTTCGAACTCGCTCCATTTTTCCAACGCCAAGTCTTTAACATCCTCAACACGTGAGCGCGCAGAAGAAGTCGATGCCTTTGCCTCTTCAACTAATTTACTGCCTGCACTCTTGGCCAGCTTTTCGGCTTTCTCGCCATCTTTGACCAAGGTATCAAACAGCTTGCTGCCGTCTGTATCGATCTTCGAATACACGCCCAAACCGGCTAGCCAGATTTTGCGCGAGTACTCTTCAACCTTGCCTACCCATGTGTTGCTTTCTGCTTTGTTTTCTTTAACTGTCGGTTTTTTAGCCGCCATCATGTTCCCCTCAATGTTCGGTTGCGACGCCTGTGAGCTAAAGCGTCGAATCATCAAGATGAACAACGTGCTCACCTCTATCAGGTTTAGACGCTAAACCGCCTTGTTTCAAGGCCGCATCACACATCCAGCCACTACAGCCTTATGGCGATGCAGAGCACCTGTCATCGCCATTTATCGCATCGTTAATTCACCCTTTCACGCCAGGGCTTTGTCCAACGAGCGCTCAATTTCGGATTGAATCATGCCGCTCATCGGTGACATCAACAGGCCCAGCTCAACGTCAACCTTGATGGTTTTCTCCCCAATTTCTAGGGTGCCGTTCACCCCCGAACGCTTCAGTTTTACCGTGTCGCCAGCCCAGTTAGGGGTCAGGCCATACTGCCCGGCCAGCTTATCAACCAGCGGTTGAGCTTTTTCACGTGCTGCCTCAAGGCCCAGGCTATGGGTCCGTTCAACGCTAATACGAGCCATTGGTTCACTCCGAGTAAATTAGGCCGTCACTATACGGGGTGAAGGCCACATTCAAACCTCAACAGCCCCCGGCCAAGACAAAGCCGGCCACCGGGATTAGAATGTCCAGCATTCTCTTCTGGTGACAGCGATATGACTGATCAGCGCAAAGGCAGCGATGCCGAACCCACCACCCACTTCGGCTTCAAGAACGTGCCGGAAAGCCAAAAAGCGGAAAAAGTCGCCGAGGTTTTCCACTCCGTAGCCGGCAAATATGACCTGATGAACGACGTTCTGTCGGGCGGCATGCACCGTCTGTGGAAGCGTTTCACTATCGAGTTATCTGGCGTACGCCCTGGCAACAAGGTGCTAGACATTGCTGGCGGTACTGGCGACCTAGCGCGCAAGTTCTCGCATCTGGTCGGCCCAACCGGTCACGTGGTGCTAGCGGACATCAACGCATCGATGCTCAAAGTCGGCCGTGATCGCCTGCTGGACAAAGGGGTGGCAGGCAATATTGAGTTCGTTCAGGCCGACGCCGAAAAGCTGCCGTTCCCGGACAACCATTTCGATTGCGTCACCATTGCCTTTGGCCTGCGTAACGTGACCCATAAAGAAGACGCGCTGCGCTCCATGCTGCGTGTGCTCAAGCCGGGTGGCCGCTTGCTGGTCTTGGAGTTTTCAAAACCTACCAACCCACTGATGTCCAAGGTGTACGACGCCTATTCGTTCGCCTTTATGCCCATGGTCGGCAAGCTGATCCTCAACGACCCGGAAAGCTATCGCTACCTGGCTGAGTCGATCCGCATGCACCCCAACCAAGAGACGCTGAAGTCGATGATGGTCGAGGCCGGTTTTGACCGCGTGACCTACCACAACATGACCTCAGGCATCGTCGCCCTGCACCGCGGCATCAAACCCTGATGTTGCTGCGCGGCCTTCTCGCCAGTGTCGAAAGCGGCGTCAACCGGGTTTTACGCCTGGACGGCACCGCCATGGCGCGCTTGCGCCCTTTAACTGGCAAGGTGATTGCCGTTCAAGGCACAAGCCCCTCATTGCAGCTATTTATCTTGCCCAGCGATGAAGGCCTGCTGCTGGCCTCGCAATGGGCCGCCGAGGCTGACTGCACCTTGCGTGCGCCTGCATCGAGCTTGCTGCGACTGGCGTTGAGCAAAGACAAAAGCGCCATTTTGCATAGCCCTGAAGTAGAGCTTGAAGGCGACAGCGCAGCGCTGATGGAGTTGGCTGCCGTGCTGCAAGACCTGGAGTTGGACTGGGAGTACGAGCTCTCGCACTGGATAGGCCCGGTGGCCACGGCGCTGATCGGCGGCCACCTGCGCAGTCGCGCTAACTGGTATCAGCACGGATTCGCCAGCCTCAATCAGAATCTGGCAGAGTACCTGAGCGAAGAAGCCCGCACTTTGGTTGGAGAACATGAAGCGCAAGCGCGTTTCGATGAACTCGACCAACTCAAACTCGACCTGGACCGCCTAGAGGCACGCTTCGAGCGTCTCAGCCGATCCCTCAATACCAGCGATAACGCATGAAGCTGCTTGCCATACGCCGTTTGTTTCGCATCCAGCGCGTCGTTATTCGCTACCGCCTGGATGACCTGCTGTTTGCCCTGCCGTTGCCGTGGTGGATGTTGTCACTGCGCTACGTGCTGCCGTGGCGCTGGTTCCCGCGTAAAAAACTGGAACTGAGTCGAGGGGCTGCCCTGCGCCTGGCACTCCAAGATTTGGGACCGATCTTCATCAAGTTCGGGCAAATTCTCTCGACTCGCCGCGACTTGCTGCCCCCGGACATCGCCGACGAGTTGATGCTGCTGCAAGACCGCGTGCCGCCGTTTGACCCGCAGGTGGCGGTCAAGCTGATCGAAGAGCAGCTCGGCGCCACAATCAGCGACGTTTTCAGCCGTTTTGACATTCAACCGCTGGCCTCGGCCTCGGTCGCTCAGGTTCACTCAGCCAAGCTCAAAACTGGCGAAGAAGTGGTGGTCAAGGTCGTGCGCCCGGGCCTCAAACCCATTATCGGTTCCGATCTTGCCTGGCTATTCATTCTGGCCAAGACCGCTGAGCGCTTGAGCGCAGACGCCCGCCTACTGCACCCGGTCGACGTGGTCAGCGATTACGAAAAGACCATTTACGACGAACTCGATTTGCTCCGCGAAGCGGCCAACGCCAGCCAGCTCAAACGCAACTTCGACGGTTCGCCGCTGCTCTACGTGCCGCAGATTTACTGGGATTGGTGCCGCCCAAAAGTCTTGGTAATGGAGCGCATCTACGGGATTCAAGTCACCGACCTGGCAGCGTTGGCCGACCAGCGCACCGACATGAAGATGCTCGCAGAGCGCGGGGTCGAAATCTTCTTTACCCAAGTGTTCCGTGACAGCTTCTTCCATGCCGACATGCACCCCGGCAACATCTTCGTCAGCACGGTGAACCCGTGGAGCCCGCAGTACATCGCCATTGATTGCGGCATCGTCGGCAGCCTGACGCCCGAAGACCAAGACTACCTGGCGCGCAACCTGTTCGCTTTCTTCAAGCGTGACTACCGGCGTGTGGCGCAATTGCACATCGATTCGGGCTGGGTGCCCGCGAACACTAAACTCAACGAGTTTGAAGCCGCGATTCGAACGGTGTGCGAACCGATTTTTGAAAAGCCGCTGAAAGAGATTTCCTTTGGTCAGGTACTGATGCGCCTGTTCCAGACAGCTCGGCGCTTCAATATGGAAGTCCAACCGCAGTTGGTTTTACTGCAAAAAACCCTGCTCAACATTGAAGGCCTTGGCCGTCAGTTATACCCCGACCTCGACCTGTGGAGCACCGCGCAGCCGTTCCTTGAGCGTTGGATGCGCGAGCGCGTGAGCCCTAAAACCTTGCTGCGCAACTTGCATAGCCAGGTTGAGCAAATCCCGCATCTGGCCGGTATGACCCGTGATTTGCTGGAGCGTTTATCGCAACCTCACGCTAAAAACCAGCAATTGAGGGTGCAAGAACCCAGAGATGGCTGGTTCTTGCGCTTGCTTGGGGCCGGGCATTTAGCCGCAGGCGCCTTGCTTGCCAGTATCGGACCGCTGCACACGGCAGGCTATTGGCCAGCGGGGATTCTACTGGCCATTGGTCTTTATCTGATCGTGCGCCGGGCTTAGATGCTGGCGCAGTCTGCGACAGCGCTTACAGGGAGTTCTAGCCACTCTTGGGTGAGGCTGGCAAACTGTGAAATCGCTAGGGCGGAGTCAAACATGAAAGACTGGCTGGACGAGATCAAATGGGACAACGACGGCCTAGTGCCGGCGATTGCCCAAGACCACAAAACTGGGCGCGTGCTAATGATGGCCTGGATGAACCGAGAGGCCTTGAGCCTGACGGCGGCCGAGAATCGTGCCATTTACTGGTCACGCTCGCGTGGCAAGCTGTGGCGCAAGGGTGAAGAATCAGGCCACGTGCAAAAATTGCATGAAATGCGCCTGGACTGTGACGCTGACGTCATCATCCTCATGGTTGAGCAAATCGGTGACATCGCTTGCCATACCGGCCGTCAGAGCTGCTTCTACCGCGTGTACGAAAACGCCGAGTGGAAGACCGTTGATCCGGTGCTTAAAGACCCTAACGCCATTTACCACGCAGGCCATTCTCATGACTGACACCCTAAGCCGCCTCGCTCAAGTACTCGAAGAGCGCAAAGGCGCCTCGCCAGACAGCTCCTATGTCGCCAGCCTGTACCACAAGGGCCTGAACAAGATTCTGGAGAAGGTCGGCGAAGAATCGCTCGAAACCATCCTCGCCGCCAAAGATGCCGCCATCAGTGGTGATTGCAGCGATGTGATTTATGAAACAGCTGACTTATGGTTCCACAGCATGATCATGCTCGCCCAACTGGGTCAGCATCCTCAGGCCGTACTGGACGAACTGGAACGCCGCATCGGCACCTCCGGACACGTGGAAAAGGCCTCGCGGCCATCCGCCTAACCCTTTTTACAAGGAGCACAGCATGGGCATTTTTGACTGGAAACACTGGATCGTCATTCTGGTAGTCGTGGTCCTGGTCTTCGGCACCAAAAAACTGAAAAACCTGGGCACTGACGTGGGCGAATCAATCAAGGGCTTTCGCAAAGCCATGAACGACGATGAAAAACCTGCAGAGCCTGTGGTTCCCCCTGCACAGCCCACTGCTGCGCCAACTCCGCACACCACTTCGCCCCTGAATGAGCCGCACACGATCGACGTGCAGGCACAAAAAGTCGAAGAGCCAACCCGTAAAGACGTGTGAGCCAAAACTAATGTTCGGTATCAGCTTCGGTGAACTGCTACTCGTCGGCCTGGTGGCCCTGCTGGTGCTTGGCCCCGAGCGCCTGCCAGGCGCTGCGCGTACGGCGGGCCTCTGGATCGGGCGCTTGAAACGCAGTTTCAATGCAATCAAACAGGAAGTTGAACGTGAAATCGGCGCAGACGAAATACGCCGCCAGTTGCACAACGAACACATCTTGTCGATGGAAGAGGAGGCCAAGAAGATCCTAGCCCCACTCCAGCCGCCTGTGCCGCCCGTGGTGCCGACTGAGCCCGTGATTGCGCCTGAGGTTGCGCCTGTAACCCCGCCGCCTACAGCGCCTGCCAGCGCCGCACCGATCAGCTTGAGCAAGACCGAGTCCGAGCCTGCGCCTCAACCGCCAGCGCCACACGACCCAACCCTGCCACCGCGAGCCCCTTAAGCGCATGAGCGAATCCCCCAAAAACGAGCAGCCAGAACACGACCAGCCCATGCCGCTGGTTTCGCACCTGACCGAGCTGCGCACCCGCTTGTTACGCTGTATTGCGGCGATTTTTCTGATCTTCGTCGCCTTGTTTTCCTTCACGCAGCAGATCTACACCCTGGTTTCCACGCCGCTGCGTGAATACCTGCCGGTGGGCGCCACGATGATCGCCACCGACGTGGCTTCACCGTTCCTCACACCGCTCAAGCTGACCATGATGGTCTCGCTGTTTATTGCCATTCCGGTGATCCTGCATCAGATCTGGGGCTTCATTGCGCCCGGCCTGTACAAGCACGAAAAGCGCATTGCCGTACCGCTGCTGATCTCCAGCATCTTTCTGTTCTACGCCGGCATGGCCTTCGCGTACTTCTTGGTGTTCCCGCTGGTGTTCAAGTTCTTCGCCGCCGCCACCCCCGAAGGCGTGGCGATGATGACCGACATCAGCAGCTACCTTGATTTCGTCATGACCCTGTTCTTCGCCTTTGGCGTGGCCTTTGAAATTCCGGTGGCGGTGGTGCTGCTGGTCTGGATCGGCATCGTCGACGTCAAATACCTGCGCAAGATTCGCCCGTACGTGATCATCGGCTGCTTCGTGGTCGGCATGATCTTGACTCCGCCGGACATCTTCTCGCAGACCTTGCTGGCCATTCCGATGTGGATGCTGTTCGAAATCGGCATTTTGTTTGGCAGCCTGATCACCAAAAACAAACACAGCGATGACGAAGAACCGGCTGACAGTGACACCAACGCTCAACCGCCAGCACCTCAAGCGTGAACCTGCTGCTCCTCGAAGAGGCTGACTTCATCGCTGTCGACCGCGTTATCTTGCGCGACCGGCGCTTGACGCACATGCAGGACGTACACCGTGCAGCCGTAGGCGACAGCCTGCGGGTGGGGCGTATTGGCGGGTTGATGGGCACTGCCGAGTTGGTGCGCCTCGAGGCCAAAGAAGCCGAATTGGTGATCTTAAGCCTCGACCAGCCACCGCCGCAAAAACTGCCATTGACCCTGCTGCTGGCCCTGCCGCGCCCGAAAATGCTGCGCCGGGTGCTGCAAACCGTGGCGTCGATGGGCGTGCCCAAGGTGGTGTTGGTTAACAGTTACCGGGTTGAAAAAAGTTTCTGGCAGACGCCATTTCTGGAACCTGAAGCGATTCGCGAGCAGCTTGTTTTGGGCTTGGAGCAGGCCCGTGACAGCGTTCTGCCTGAAATCATCATCGAAAAACGTTTTAAACCGTTTGTCGAAGACCGCCTGCCAACCATGGTCGAGGGCACGCTAGGTCTGGTCGGCCACCCCGGCGATTACCCGGACTGCCCGCGCGGCCTCAACGAAGCAGTGACCTTGGCCATTGGCCCGGAGGGTGGCTGGATTCCTTATGAAATCGACCTGCTGGCCAAGGCCGGCCTGCAACCGGTGCAACTCGGCGCCCGCATTCTGCGGGTCGAAACCGCCGTCACCGCCCTTCTCGCTCGCCTGTTCTAAACGCCAGAATCGCCTGTAGGCAGAGCTTGCCTCGCGGTCTTTTCAACGACCAAAAGATCGCAAAACAAGCTCACTCCTACAGTGGTTGAGGTGCCTTCCTGCGATCTCTGTCACACATTCGACGACTGTACTTTAGTTCTCTCCTCTGACGCCGATGCGCTATTAATCCATAAACGCCGTAAAGCAATGGACCGCTTTTCGTCTCTCGACCCGCGTCAATAAAGGAGCTGCACCATGTACCGTCGTCTAGCCCAACTACTCGGCAATATCAGCGTCAATCGTAAACTCGGGTTGGGCTTCGGCCTGGTGTTGGTTCTAACACTGCTGATCGCTGCAACTGGCTGGAATGGCTTAGTTTCTGTCATTGATCGAGGCGACAAGCTGGCCAACATTTCACAGATCATCGGGCAGACCAAAGACTTGCGCATTGCAAGGCTCAATTATCAGATTAGCCAGACCGATACCGCCTACCACGACGTCAATGCGCGGCTGAACGATCTGGACACCTCGCTGGGACTCTCACGCAAAGCATTAACCACACCCGAAGACTTGACCCTGGTCGATCAGCAACTTAAGGCCGCGGCTGAGTACAGAAAGGCTTTTACTGACCTCGCCCAAACCGGCGTAGGACACGAGCAAGCGTTGCAACACATGCAAGAACAAGGCAATAACCTGATCGAACTCAGCCAAAAATTGTCGTCGATACAAACCGCCAAGCGTGACCAAGACAGCCAGCAAGCCAAAGTGCTATTGGCCGGTTGCGCACTGCTGGCGCTGGTGATCGGAATCATCGCCGCGTGGATCATTACCCGTCAGATCGTTATCCCGCTGCACCGCTCGCTTAAAACCGTTCAGTTGGTCGCCGCAGGTGATCTGACCCGTAACATCCAGACCGATCGCCGTGATGAACTGGGCCAACTGCAAACCGCCATTCAACGAATGACCGAAGGCCTGCGTGAGTTGATTGGCGGGATCAGCGAGGGCGTGACCCAAATCGCCAGTGCCGCCGAGGAGCTTTCAGCGGTCACCGAGCAGACCAGCGCTGGGGTCAACAACCAGAAAGTTGAAACTGATCAGGTGGCCACGGCCATGAATGAAATGGCCGCGACGGTGCAGGAAGTCGCGCGCAATGCCGAAGAGGCTTCCGAAGCCGCTGCCGCCGCTGATCAGCAAGCTCGCGAAGGCGATAACGTGGTTGCGCAAGCGATCGCACAGATTGAAAAACTGGCCGTTGAGGTCGGTCACTCCACCGAGGCCATGAGCCATCTCAAGCGTGAAAGCGACAAGATTGGCAGCGTACTCGACGTGATCAAATCCGTGGCCCAGCAAACTAACCTGCTGGCGCTGAACGCCGCGATTGAAGCCGCCAGAGCCGGTGAAGCCGGGCGTGGTTTTGCCGTGGTGGCCGATGAAGTGCGCAGCCTTGCTCAGCGCACGCAACAATCCACTGAAGAAATCGAAGAGCTGATTGCTGGCCTGCAAAGCGGCACCTTGCAAGTGTCCAGCAGCATGGACAGCAGCCGCAGCCTGACCGACAACAGCGTCGACCTGACTCGTCGAGCAGGTCAGTCTTTGGGCAACATCACCCGCACCGTGTCCGCCATCCAGGCCATGAACCAGCAAATCGCGGCCGCGGCCGAACAACAGAGCGCCGTGGCCGAAGAGATCAACCGTAGCGTGTTGAACGTACGCGATGTGTCTGATCAAACGGCCGCTGCCAGCGAAGAAACCGCAGCGTCGAGCATTGAGCTGGCGCGATTGGGGACTCATTTACAAACGCTTGTAGGACGCTTCAAGGTCTAAGTACTTCCCGACAAATTTCGTCGTTTACCTGACAGTTTTGCCAGCTAGACGACGACAATGGGCCGCGACACACTCGTTTCTCCTCCAAATCGCTGGTAGAACGACCGTGACAACACCCACAACAACGTCGGTAACCCACTACGCGTACGACCCTCTGGACCGACTAACGACTGTCGCAACCGCCGCTAAGCCTCAGGCCCGCCGTTTTTACCTAAATAATCGGCTCATGACTGAAACTCAAGGCTCACGCCAACTGCACATTGTTCACTCGGACAACGTGCTGCTGGCCGAGCGACTGCATGATGGCGACATCACACATGTGCGTGCGCTCATGACGGACTATCAAGGCTCGGTTTTGCAAACCAAAGACGGGCGCACGGCCTACGCACCTTACGGGCACCGCTCAGAGAGCGTTGCAAGTACCCTGGGTTTCAATGGTCAACACGCTGACCCCGTCACTGGCCATTACCCCCTTGGTAACGGCCACCGGTTTTACAACCCGGTTGTGATGCGATTCAACAGTGCGGACCGTTTGAGCCCTTTTGCAGAGGGCGGATTGAATTGTTATGCCTACTGCGCTGGGGACCCGGTGAATCGCTACGACCCAAGCGGTCAAATGTTTGAAAACTTTGCATGGCTGGGCATGGCGATCGCGGACTTCACTACAGGTTATGTATTCCCTCTGTTCAAAAAAATAAGCCCCCTAAGACGCGCTGTTGCAAACAACCGCATCATCAATAGCACCCAATTCAAAAAAGTCTCAAATACGCTTGTTGAAGCAAGCGCTTTTATGGGCTCTACTTCATTTCTCGCCAGAAACACTTTGTACAACACCGACGCGCCAGCCTTGAGTAATGTCCTGTTCGGGATAACCATTGGGTCGGCAGCAGGGGCTGCGGTCGGTACCGTAACAAGCACTTTGCATAGCTTTGGTCAATTTCTGACGAAGCCTGCTCGGGTTATCAAACCTCCCACCATCAAGCGTTCAGCATCTATGTTTAATATGCGCCATACCTCTAAACAGGTATTCAGAGCCTCTGATGCACAGAGCGGTAGCCGCTCAAAACAAGCACGAAAGATTCAGCAAAACGCAAATCGATTCAAATTGGAGAGTGAACTTAACAACCGAGGTTCTAACCGAAAAGAATCAGCCTCTGACTCAGCACGCAATATTCGAGAGAAGAGCGTATAAGGCCGTGTTAGAGAAATAGCTAGGAGCTAGCCAGAGTCGCGTCAGACGCTCAACGATGAGTGTGCGACGGCTCTGGCCATGGTGCGGTCTTACAACACCTGACGCAAAAACGCTTGGGCGCGCAGGTCTTTTGGCGAGTTGAAGAAGTCCTCCGGGGCGGAGTCTTCCAGCAATTTGCCGTGATCGAAGAACAGCACACGGTTGGCGACTTCTCGGGCAAAGCCCATTTCGTGAGTCACGCAGACCATGGTCATGCCTTCCTGCGCCAAGGTCTTCATCACGTCGAGCACTTCGCCGACCATCTCCGGGTCGAGCGCCGACGTCGGCTCATCGAACAGCATGACCTTAGGGTCCATCGCCAGCGCACGGGCAATGGCCACGCGCTGTTGCTGACCACCCGAAAGGCGCGAGGGGTATTCGTTGGCCTTTTGCCCGATCCCGACCTTTTCCAACAGCTCACGGGCCTTAGCCTCGCGCTCGGCTTTACCACGCTTGCGCACGACCTTCTGCGCCAGGCACAGGTTTTCGAGCACGGTCATGTGCGGGAACAGGTTGAAATGCTGAAACACCATGCCGACTTCTCGCCGGTAAGCGTTGACGTCCGTTTTGGGGTTGGCCAAATCCACGCCATCGATGCTGACCGAGCCTGAGTCAAATTCTTCCAGGCCGTTGAGGCAGCGCAGAAAGGTCGACTTGCCGGAACCGGACGGGCCGATCACCACCAACACTTCGCCCTTGGCAACCTGAGTGGTCACGTTATCGACTGCACGCACGATGTGCCCGCGCGTATCGAAGACTTTTACCAGTTCGCGAACTTCAATCACTTTGCGCGAGCCTCCGCTCAAGCCGGCTGGCCAAATGCGACAGCGGCAGGTTAATCAACAAGTACAGGCCCGCCACGCAGAACAGGATTTCGAACGGCGAGAACGAGGTGGTGATGACTTCACGGCCACTTTTAAGCAGCTCGGTAATGGCAATCACCGACACCAGCGAGGTGTCTTTGACCAAGCTGATAAATTGCCCGGCCAAAGGCGGCAGGACCCGCTTGAAGGCTTGCGGCAGTACCACGTGGCGCATCGATTGGCTGGCATTCAAGCCCAGCGAGCGTGCCGCTTCGCTTTGCCCTCGGGCGATGGACTGCACGCCCGAACGAACGATTTCGGCCACATACGCACCGGTGAACAACGACAAGGCGGCAATACCGGCAAATTCGCGGGACAGGTTGAGTACGGTGCCAATAAAGAAGTAGAAGATGAAAATCTGTACCAGCAGCGGCGTCCCGCGCACCAATTCGACGTACAGGGTCGAGAGGTCGCGCAAGGTTGGGTTATTTGACAGTCGGCACAGGCCAGTGGCCAGCCCGATTATCAAGCCCAACACGCCAGAGACCAGTGACAACCACACGGTGGTCCATAAGCCCAGAAGCAGCGGCCCTGCGGCCCAATGGCGGTTAACACCGATCACATCGCCTTCGGCAACATCGTCGCCTTCAGCCAGTTGCAGGCTGTTGTCAGCGACGGTCAGACGCTGTTCGGCGCCATCGTCGCCGCGCAGCACGACCTCGGCCTTGCCGCCGTTGCGTACTACTTCAATCACGGTCGATGTTTCAGCGGCCCGTTGAGCTTCTTCGGCCTGATAGGCGAAGTACTGCGGGACTCGATTCCAGCGCCACTCGTAAGACATCAGCGAGGTGGCGTAATACAACGCACCTGCCAGACCGATGAGTATCAGCACGGTCAGTACGTGCCAGGGCCACTGGGCTTTTTTCTGTTTGATCACTTTGCAATATTTCCGTAGAGGGCAGCACGAACAATTACCGTAGTCGCTGCCGCAGGCTGCGAAGAAGTCCGTGGAGACTTCAAAAAAACGGGTTGCTGCGCAACCCTTCGCAGCCTTCGGCAGCGACTACGGCAGGGAATCGCGCTTATTCCATGTCTTTGAGCCAAGTGGTGTCTTTAAACCACTTGTCATGGATGCGATCGTAGGTGCCGTCTTCGTGGATCTGGTGCAGGAAGTTGTTAATGAAGTTAATGCTGTCGTAGTCGCCTTTCTTCAGACCAAAGGCCAACGGCTCGTAGGTGAACGGCTTGTCGATGAACTCCAGCTTGCCGTTACCGAACTTGTTAACCGCCACAACGTTGTAAGGCGCGTCGTAGATAAACGCATCAGCTTTGCCGTTAACCACGTCAAGCACGGCTTCTGGCTCGTTGTCGTAGCCATGGTACTGGGCTTTGGACATGAGTTTGCGTGCAACGATTTCACCCGTCGTGCCGATTTTCGAGGTCAGGCGGTATTGCGGGTCGTTAAGGTCTTTGTACGACTTGATCTTGTCTGCCAGTTCCTTGCGAATCAGCAGGGTCTGGCCGACCACGATGAAGGGTTCGCTGAAGTTCAGGCGCAGGTTGCGTTCCTGAGTCAGGGTCATGCCACTGCCGATCATGTCGAACTTGTTGGTCATCAGGGCCGGGATGATGCCGTCATAGGCGGTGGATACCAGCTCCAGCTTGACGCCCATGGACTTGGCCATGGCTTTGAGCAGGTCGACTTCAAACCCAATGATCTGACCACGTTTGTTGGTCATTTCGAAGGGCATGTAAGTCGGGTCCATACCCACTTTCAATGTGCCGCGCTTGACCGCGTCGTCAATGGCGCCTGCATGGGCTGCGCTCACCGCCAATAATGCAGCGACGCCGCACAGCAGTTTCGAGACAAACTTCTTCATCATCCACTCCCCTCAACCTACTCAATAAAGGTGTTGGCCTGCGGCGGGCTCGATTCATAAAGCCAATAAAGCCGGGCACTCACCCATTCGGAGACGGATGCTAACTCACAGAAGGTTAGGAGACGAGTTTTGAGAGAGAAAAGCACGACCGGCGGGGGAGATAGATCGAAAACCAGTGGGAGTGGGCTTGCTCGCGATGCAGGCGACGCGGTGTATCAGAAAGGCCAAGGTGACGCCATCACGAGCAAACCCGCTTCTACAAAAGCAGAAGCGGGTTTCTCACGTCAGATCACGCCGCAGGTTGCAACGGCAACGAAGGCGCGTGGGGCTGCGACGCCACGGTTTCACGCCAAGCGTTAAGCCAGTCTTCGTGACCTTCGCTCCACACCAACGCGTGCAGGCGTGCCAGCGCCACAGGATCGCTCAACAACGCCATACGCTCGTTGTTGTTCAGACCTTGCGGGCCAACCTTGAGCGCCTGACGTACCCGCTCGGTACGCAGCCATTCAATCGGCTCGGCTTCACGGTGGCGCGAGGTCGCCAAGGCACAGGCCAGGGCGTTCTGCTGTGGATCGACCACAGCACGCACAAAACCATCGTTGAGCGCGTGGTAGCGGTTCTCGTGGGTGTATTCAGCGGTAGCCGACAACTCACGCGGCGGTGCGTATTCCTCAGGGATCAGGAACAGGCTTTCGTCACGGGATTTGAGGCCCAACTTAACCCGGCTGGAGATCACCGACACCGGAATCGACAGCATCAAAGACCCGACAATCGGTACCAGCCACCACAGGAAGCTCGGATTCAACCACAACACCAAGGCAGCCCAAGCTGCACCCAGCAGGGTTTGCGGACCATGGCGACGCACCGCTTCGCTCCACGGCGTGGAGTCGTCGTCACGTTGTGGCGAGTTCCAGGTCGCGGCCCAGCCCAGGAAGGCGGCCAGCACGAAGCGAGTGTGGAAGATCATACGCACGGGTGCCAGCAGCATCGAAAAGAGCATTTCGAGCAGCATCGACAACGTGACCTTGAACTTGCCACCGAACTGTTTTGCGCCTTTGGCCCAGATCAGGATGATGCTCAGCAACTTAGGCAAGAACAGCAACACGATGGTGGTCGAGAACAGCGCAACTGCTTTGTCCGGGTGCCATTGAGGCCACAGTGGATACAGCTGGCGAGGCTCCATGAAGTACTGCGGTTCCATCAGCGTGTTGACTGCCAGCAAGGCCGTCGACAGCAGCAAGAAGAAGAACCACAAGGGCGCCGAAAGGTACGACATCACGCCGGTCAGGAACACCGCACGGTGCACCGGGTGCATGCCTTTAACCAGGAACAGGCGGAAGTTCATCAAGTTACCGTGGCACCAGCGACGGTCACGCTTGAGTTCGTCCAGCAAGTTAGGCGGCAGCTCTTCGTAGCTGCCCGGCAGATCGTAGGCAATCCACACGCCCCAACCTGCACGGCGCATCAACGCGGCTTCGACGAAGTCGTGAGACAGGATCGCGCCCGCAAATGCACCCTTGCCCGGCAACGGCGCCAAGGCGCAGTGCTCGATAAACGGCTTCATGCGGATGATCGCGTTGTGGCCCCAGTAGTGGGATTCACCCAACTGCCAGAAGTGCAGGCCAGCGGTGAACAACGGCCCGTAGACCCGCGTTGCAAACTGCTGCATGCGGGCATACAAGGTGTCCATGCCCGACGCTCGGGGCGCGGTCTGGATGATGCCTGCGTCTGGCGTGGCTTCCATCAAGCGCACCAGGCTGGTCAGGCATTCGCCGCTCATGACGCTGTCGGCATCGAGCACCACCATGTACTTGTAATCGCCGCCCCAGCGACGGCAGAAGTCGTCGAGGTTGCCGCTTTTACGCTTTACACGACGGCGACGACGGCGATAGAAAATCCGCCCGAAGCCTTCTGTTTCGCGGCATACATCCAACCAAGCCTGTTGCTCGGCGACGCAAATATCAGGGTCGTTACTGTCACTGAGGACGAAGAAGTCGAAGCGATCCAGGTCACCCGTTGCCGCTACCGATTCGTAGGTTGCCCGCAGGCCCGCAAACACACGGGTTACGTCTTCGTTACAGATCGGCATCACCAGCGCAGTACGTGCCTGCTCCGGGATCGGCTCATTGCCAGCGCTAGCGCCGGAAATGCGGTATTTGTCGTGCCCGGTCAGCAGCTCAAGGAAGCCCATGAGGGCGGTCCAAAACCCCGCTGAAACCCAGCAAAACAAGATCCCGAACAAAATCAGGATGCTGGTTTGCAAGGCATACGGCAGCACTTGCTGCGCGGTCTGCATCAGAGGTTGATGCAGCACTTCGTCCAGATCAACGAACGACCAGCCCTGGTACGGCATGATGCCCTTCATGTACCAGCCAGCGACGATGGTTTGACCGAGCATCAGAATCAGCAGGATGTAACGGCGGATAGAACCCACCGTCCGCCAGCGAGCCTTAGGCAGCACGCGCTCGTCAATTTTCGGCGCAGGCGGGTTGGTACGGCCAGTCAGACGGCGCCACCCACGAACCAGAATATTGGTACGCCACGGCTCGGGCACCACTTTGGTGCGACGAATCGGCGGCGTGGCCTTGAGCACCACCCGGCCACTGGCGTCGAGAGCGAGCATTTCTGCTTCCTCGAGTTCGGCAGCCGTTGTGAGATTCAGGCGCGTGCCGACCGACGCCTGAGCGGCCTCGGCAGCATCGACGTCAGTGCGCGCTGACAGACGTTCATGCAGCTCGGCGAACGAGGTGCAGTTCGCCAAGTCGGCGCGCTGCGCCTCGCTCAGTGGCAAGTGCGCCAGGTACTCGTCAAGCGAGACTGGCTGAGTGTGAGCATTACTCATCGGCTGGCAACTGGTAGCTCCAGGTCTCGGTCAACACTTTTTCAGTCTTCACCGGCTCTGGCGTGGCAGGGGCAGCTTCGGTTGCTGGAGCTTTAGCACCCTTGGCGTCCTTGGCTTTATCGTCTTTGTGCTCTTTGGCCTCTTTCTTCTCGTGCACCTTGGCTGCAATTTTCTCAGCCTTAGCCACGGTTGCAGGGGCTTGCTCAACGTCTTGAACCAACGCAGCACGCAGCTCGGTGGACTTGCTCGGGTCTTTGACTTTCAGGCGCAAGGTCAAGCGCCAGCCTTTGGTTTCCGGGTTGTAGCGAAGGTTGTTTTCAACCAGATCAGCGTTGTCACCCACGCTCACTTGGCTACGAACAGGCGCATCAGCTGGCAGTTTTTCCAGCGACGGACCTTCGAAGTCAATCAGGTAGGCCACGCTGCCGTCAGGCTGACGAATCAGGTTGGATTGCTTGACGTCGCCAGTCGAACGTAAGGTTTGTTTAACCCACGCGCTGTCAGTCGGGTGCAGTGCAGCTTCGTCCAAGGTCCAGTGCAGGCGGTAGGCATAGTCAAACGGTTTGCCTGGCTCTGGCAACGTGCCCGGGCTCCAGAACGCAACGATGTTGTCGTTGGTCTCGTCAGCAGTCGGAATTTCGACTAGGTCGACAGTCCCTTTACCCCAATCACCCTGTGGCTCGATCCACGCGCTTGGGCGTTTGTCGTAACGGTCGTCGAGGTCTTCGTAGTGGCTGAAGTCACGGCCACGTTGCAGCAAGCCAAAACCACGCGGGTTTTCAACGGCAAAGTTGCTCACGGCCAAGTGTTTCGGGTTGTTCAGCGGACGCCAGACCCACTCGCCGTTGCCGGCATGAATCGCCAGGCCCGACGAATCGTGCAGTTCGCGGCGGTAGTTAAGCACTTTGGACGGCTGGTTAGCGCCGAACAGGTACATGCTGGTCAGCGGAGCGATGCCCAGCTTGCCTACTTTGTCACGCAGGAACATTTGCGCTTTCACGTCGACGACAGTGTCAACGCCAGGACGCAGGATAAAGCGATATGCGCCGGTCGCACGCGGCGAATCCAGCAAGGCGAAGATCACCAGGTGTTTGTCGTTAGGCTTTGGACGTTCAACCCAGAACTCGGTGAAACGCGGGAACTCTTCACCCGATGGCAACGCGGTATCAATCGCCATGCCACGCGCCGATAAGCCGTAGGTCTGGCCCTTGCCGATCACGCGGAAGTAGCTCGCGCCCAGCATGGTCATGATTTCGTCTTGCTTGTCCGCTTTGTTGATTGGGTACAACACGCGAAAACCCGCCCAGCCGAGGTTCTCGGTGGCTTTAGGGTCAAATTTGACGTCACCAAAATCAAAGCGACTCGCGTCGTACTTGATCTCTTCGACCTTGTCGGCGGTCACTTCGTTGATTTTCACCGGGGTGTCGAAATGCATGCCCTGGTGATAGAAGGACAGTTTGAACGGGGTCTTGTCCCCGGCCCACTGGGCTTTTTCACGCTTGAACTGAATTTTCTGGTAGTCCGCGAACTTCATGTCGCGGAACTCATTTGGCAAGTTGCTGCGTGGCGCTTGGTATTTCTGCTCGGCCAGGGTTTTAGCCTGCGCCGCCACGTCATCCAGACTGAATGCCCACAGTTGACCCGCACCGAACAAGCAAAAGAGCGCGGAGCCCGTCACCAGTGCGTTACGCAACCGCTTGGCAGACATTTTTGGTGCATTAAATGGACTAACAATCACGAGCAAACCTCGCCGAAAACAGATGATGAAACCAACGGCCAGCGTTCTACATGCCGGGTTGGCGAGCACTGTTCCGACCGTAAAAGGGAAGAATGATTCCCCAAGCACGTCGGATTAGTGTCTATGTTAGCGCGGGATTATCTAGTAGGCCGCGTTACAACGCATCTACTCTCAGCAAGTATTTATCGCTACCCCCCCCTGTTTTCAGACGAAAACTCGGTTTTTCAAGGTTTTAGATGTGTAACAAGAATGTCACAGGGCCATCATTGACCAAATGCACCTGCATGTCGGCGCCAAAACGCCCGGTTTCGACCCTCGGGTGAAGCCGCTTGGCCTCCTCCAGCAAGTGCTTGAACAGTGTTTCGGCTAACGCAGGAGGTGCCGCCGTGGAAAAACTTGGCCGCAACCCGCTTTTAGTGTCAGCCGCCAGCGTGAATTGCGACACCAGCAACAATCCGCCGCCGACATCGGCTAGCGACAGGTTCATTTTGCCGTCCGCATCGCTGAACACCCGGTAATTGAGCAACTTGTGCAACAACTTGGCCACATGGGCTTGCGTGTCCCCAGGTTCGACGGCCACCAGTACCAACAAACCCTGATCAATTGCGCCTACAACCTCACCGCCCACTTCGACCCGCGCGCCACTGACACGCTGCAACAAGCCCCTCATGCTTCGTCGGGCTGCAGGTTGAGCAGGCTGCTCGCCATTTGCTCGGTTGCGCGCACCAGTGCATCGGTAATACCGGTTTCAGAGGCTGCGTGCCCCGCATCGCGGATCACTTGCAGTTCGCTGCCTGGCCAGTTCTGGTGCAGTTCCCAGGCGTTATCCAGCGGGCAAATCACGTCGTAGCGGCCATGCACGATCACCGCTGGCAAATGGGCGATCTTATGCATGTCACGGATCAGTTGATTAGGCTCAAGAAAGGCACTGTTGGTGAAGTAATGGCATTCGATACGGGCAATCGACAAGGCGCGATGCGGGTCGCAAAAACGCTCAACCACTTGCGGGTTGGGACGCAGCGTCGCCGTGCGGCCTTCCCACGTCGACCAAGCCTTGGCCGCGTGCATTTGTGCGATCTGGTCATTGCCGGTCAAGCGCTTATGGAAGGCGGTGAGCAGATCGTCGCGCTCTTCCGGCGGAATCGGCGCGATATAGTCCTGCCAATAGTCCGGGAAGATTCGACTGGCGCCCGCTTGGTAGAACCATTCGATCTCTTGCGGACGCGCTAAGAAGATGCCCCGCAGAATCAGGCCGTGTACCCGGTCTGGATGGCTTTGCGCATAGGCCAGCGACAGGGTAGAACCCCACGAGCCGCCAAACAGCACCCATTTGTCGATGCCTAGGAACAGACGAATCCGCTCCATATCTGCCACCAGATCCCACGTCGTATTGTTATCAAGGCTGGCGTGCGGGGTTGAACGCCCGCAACCGCGCTGATCGAAGGTGATGATGCGGTACACGCCCGGGTCAAAATAGCAGCGGCTGTTGGCATCACAGCCCGACCCCGGCCCCCCGTGGACAAACACCACCGGCAAACCGTCGGGTGTGCCACTTTCATCGACATAAAGTACATGCGGCCCATCAACAGCGAGATCGTGCCGGGCGTAGGGTTTGATCTGCGGGAACAAGGTCTGCATTACACACTCCGCGGGAGGGTTGAGGTCATCCCAGATGAGGACTTCAAAAAATGGTGCCGATTGGCATCATAAACCCGATTGGCGGAATGAGCATGGGGTTAAAGCGGATGGTGATCTAGACCGCATGCGCTCCCTAGACCCTCACCCCAACCCTCTCCCGGATGGAGAGGGTTAGGGTGAGGGTGTTTTTGATTTTCAGCGTTTGGCATACCGCTCTTGCCCCCACGCAATCATCCGCGTCAGCAACTGCTCAAGCACCACCTGCGTCGGTGCCGCCAGGTCCTCGCGGTAGTTAAATGGCTCAAGCTCTTCCATGTAGTTGCACTGCGCCAGCTCCAGTTGCACGGCATGGATGTTATCCACAGGGCTGCCGTAATGCCGGGTGATGTGGCCACCCTTGAAACGCCCGTTCAGGACATGGCTGTAAGCCGGGTGCTCGGCGCAGAGGGCTTCAAGGTCACTCGCCAGTTGCGGATCGCAACTGGCGCCATTGAACGTCCCGAGATTGAAGTCCGGCAAGCGTCCTTCAAACAGGTGCGGCACGTGCGAGCGAATAGAGTGCGCGTCAAACAGCAGCGCATAGCCAAACTCTTCTTTGAGACGTTTTAGCTCTTGCTGCAAGGTCCGGTGGTAGGGCTGCCAGATGGTTTTCAGGTAGGTCGCTCGTGCTTGCGCAGTCGGCACTTGCCCTTCGCGAAACAACGGCACGCCGTCAAACAGGGTGGCCGGGAATAACCCGGTGGTCGCGCCCGCGTACAGCGGGGCGTCGTCTTCGGGGCGATTGAGGTCGATCACAAACCGCGAATACTCCGCCGCTAACGTGCTGGCCCCCAACTCAGCGGCAAATGCGTATAGACGCGGGATGTGCCAGTCAGTGTCCGGCAAGCTTTGCGCCTCAGGAATCAGCCCGGCCTCAACCGCTGGCGTCAGTTTTATACCCGCGTGGGGCATGCTGATCAGCAAGGGCACTCGCCCCTGTTTGAATGTCAGTACCTTATCCACTGCCTTTTCTCCTAAAACGTGACGTCTACGCCATTGCGCACGACGCGTTTGTCCAGATCACCGCCCAGCCAGTACGCGAGGTCTGCCGGGCGATCTATGTTCCAGGCTACAAAATCAGCCACTTTGCCAGGTTCCAGTGAGCCGTGAGTTTCGCCCATGCCCAAGGCCGTGGCCGCGTGCAAGGTGACGCCCGCCAAGGCTTCCTCGGGGGTCATGCGAAACAAGGTGCAGGCCATGTTCAGCATCAGGCGCAGCGACAAACCCGGCGAGGTGCCCGGATTGAGGTCGCTGGCGATGGCGATTTTGACTTTGTGCTTGCGCAGGGCCTCCATCGGCGGCAGTTGGGTTTCACGCAAAAAGTAGAACGCGCCCGGCAACAACACCGCTACGGTCCCGGACTGAGCCATGGCGATGGCGTCTTCTTCGGTCATGAATTCCAGGTGATCCGCCGACAACGCCTGATAACGCGCCGCCAGGCTTGAGCCGTGCAACGAGGACAATTGTTCGGCGTGCAACTTGACCGGCAACCCCAACTGCTGCGCCACTTGGAACACCCGTTCGACTTGCTGCGGCGAAAACGCCAGGTATTCGCAGAAGGCATCCACCGCATCCACCAGCCCTTCGGCTGCCAACGCAGGCAGCATCTCAGTGCAGATGTGTTCGACGTAGTCGTCGGCGCGATCCTTGTATTCCGGCGGCAAGGCGTGCGCCGCCAGGCAGGTGCTGCGCACAGTGACCGGCAGTTCTTCGCCCAGGCGACGAATCACCCGCAGAATTTTTCGTTCACTCTCAAGGCTTAGGCCGTAGCCAGACTTGATCTCTACGCTGGTCACGCCATCGCGCAGCAAACACAGCAAACGCTGACGGGCACTGGCGAACAGTTCGTCTTCACTGGCGGCGCGGGTCGCACGCACGGTGCTGGCAATCCCGCCACCCGCAGCGGCGATGTCGGCATAACTCACACCTTGCAGGCGCTGTTCGAACTCGCCACTACGATTACCACCAAACACTGTGTGGGTGTGGCAATCGATCAACCCCGGCGTGACCCACGCGCCCTCAAGGCAAACGCTCTGATCGTACTCGCCTTGTGGCAGATGCAGACGAGGGCCGACCCACTCGATGTATTCATCGCGGGTCACGATGGCCGCATCTTCGATGATCGAGTACGCGCCATTGGCCATGGTTGCAACGTTGCAGTGCTGCCAAAGCGTTTTCATCCACTCACTCCGTCAATAATCAAACACTCAGGAAACCTTGGAGGCGACCTCAAGCGCGCGCCCTGCGGTGGGTTTTACCCACAGCAAATAAGCCACTATCAGCAACACAATCCAGACGGCACCCACCATTAGCGCCGCTTGGGTTTCAGGGAAGTAACCCAGCACGCCAAAGATGAACACCATGAATACGATGGCGGCAATAGGCGCATACGGCCAAAAAGGCACAGGAAACTTAAGCGCGGCCACTTGTTCGCGGGTCATTGAACGGCGCATGGCAACGTGAGTTACCAGAATCATCAGCCATACCCACACCGTCGCGAAGGTCGCAATAGAGGCGATGACCAGGAAGATGTCCTTCGGGATCAAGTAGTTCAGCACCACACCGCCCAACAACGTCGCGCCCATCACCAGGACGGTCATCCACGGCACGCCGTGGCGGGATATTTTGGCAAAGCCTTTTGGCGCCTGACCTTGCTGGGCCAGACCATACATCATGCGGCCAGCGCCGAAGATGTCGCTGTTGATGGCCGATACCGCGGCCGAGATCACCACGATGTTCAGCACGGTCGCTGCCGAGCTAATGCCTAGACTGTCGAAGATTTGCACAAACGGACTGCCTTGGCTGCCGATCTGAGTCCACGGGTAAATGGCCATCAATACGAACAATGTCAGCACGTAAAACAAGAGGATGCGTAACGGCACCGCGTTGATCGCCTTGGGGATCACACGGTGTGGGTCTTTGGCTTCACCGGCAGTAATACCGATGATTTCAATACCGCCGAACGCGAACATCACGACCGCAAACGAAGCGATCAAACCGCCAATCCCGTTGGGCATAAAGCCGCCATAGGCCCACAGATTACTGATGCCTGTGGCTGCCGCGTCAGTACCGGACGTGCCGATGCCAAACAGCATGATGCCAAAACCGGCCAAAATCATTGCCACAATGGCCGCCACTTTAAGCAACGACAGCCAGAATTCCATTTCGCCGAAGACTTTAACGCTGCACAGGTTCAATCCGCCGATGAGCAGTACGATGCCCAACACCCAGATCCAGCGAGCCACATCGGGGAACCAGAACCCCATATAAATACCGAATGCGGTGATATCGGCCAAACACACGATGATCATTTCAAAGGCATAGGTCCAGCCGAGAATAAAACCGGACATTGGCCCCAAATAGGTGCTGGCGTAATGGCCGAACGAGCCAGCTACGGGGTCGCGCACAGCCATTTCGCCCAGCGCACGCATCACCATAAAAACAGCAGCGCCCCCGATCAGGTAGGCGAGTAACACAGCAGGACCCGCCATTTGGATTGCAGCAGCGGAACCATAAAAAAGACCCGTTCCGATCGCTGATCCCAGCGCCATAAAACGGATGTGACGAGCCGATAGCCCGCGCTTCAAACCTTGAGTCTGATTTTGCATTTCGCGTCCTTAATTATTTTTGTCAGCGAAAACAGGTACACAGAGCGCACCCCAGGGTGCGCTCTGCGTTTGGGTGGTTACAGACTGGGGAGAACCTGAGCAGGCACCAGTGTGTTTAAGCACCGCGAGGCCAACAGTTGAATGGCCGCTTCAATGTCAGGGGCGAAGAAGCGATCTTTCTCATAGAAAGCGACTTTGCTGCGCAGAGCAGCGCGGGCGATTTCGAGTTTGGCCGAGGTTTTCAAACCGTCGCGCAAATCCAGCCCCTGGCACGCAGCCAGCCATTCAACAGCCAAGACGCCGCGTGTGTTCTCAGCCATTTCCCAAAGACGCTTGCCTGCCGCAGGGGCCATGGAAACGTGGTCTTCCTGGTTGGCCGAGGTCGGGATGCTGTCAACGCTGTGCGGATGCGCCAACGCTTTGTTTTCGCTGGCCAATGCAGCGGCTGTCACTTGCGCGATCATGAAGCCCGAGTTGACGCCGCCATTGGCTACCAGGAACGGCGGCAGCTGCGACATATGTTTGTCCATCATCAGCGAAATACGGCGCTCACTCAGCGAGCCTATTTCGGCAATCGCCAACGCCATGTTGTCCGCCGCCATCGCAACGGGTTCGGCGTGAAAGTTACCCCCGGAGATCACATCACCTTGCTCGGCAAATACCAACGGGTTATCCGAGACGGCATTGGCCTCAATGGCCAGCACTTCAGCCGCCTGACGGAACTGGGTCAAGCAGGCGCCCATCACTTGCGGCTGGCAGCGCAGAGAGTACGGGTCTTGTACCTTGTCGCAGTTTTTGTGCGACTCCGACACCTCGCTGCTGGTGCCCAACAGGTCGCGATAAATCGCGGCGGCGTCGATTTGCCCACGCTGGCCGCGTGCGGCATGGATACGCGGGTCAAAGGGCGAGCGGGAGCCCAATACCGCTTCAACGGTCAGGCCACCGCACGCCATTGCGGCAGCGAACAAGTCTTCGCCTTCAAACAGGCCGCGCAACGCATAGGCCGTCGACACTTGCGTGCCGTTGAGCAAAGCCAGACCTTCTTTGGCGGCCAACGTCAGCGGCTCTAGACCCGCTTGTTTCAGGGCCGCAACGGCATCCAGCCACTCACCGTTGTAGCGTGCTTTACCTTCGCCCAACAGCACGAGCGACATGTGCGCCAGCGGTGCTAAGTCGCCCGAGGCGCCTACCGAGCCTTTGAGAGGAATGTGCGGGTAGACCTGCGCATTGATCAGCGCGATCAACGCGTCGATGACAACCCGGCGAATACCCGAGAAGCCACGGCTCAGGCTGTTGACCTTGAGCACCATGATCAAACGCACCAGGTCGTCGCTCAGCGGCTCGCCGATACCGGCCGCGTGAGACAACACCAAGGATCGCTGAAGGTTCTCTAGGTCTTCGCTGGCAATCTTGGTCGACGCCAACAAACCGAAGCCGGTATTGATGCCATAGGTTGTGCGGTTCTC
Organism: Pseudomonas psychrophila HA-4; assembly: GCF_000282975.1. Taxonomy (GTDB): domain Bacteria; phylum Pseudomonadota; class Gammaproteobacteria; order Pseudomonadales; family Pseudomonadaceae; genus Aquipseudomonas; species Aquipseudomonas psychrophila_A. Next base: position 21,350 of record NZ_ALJC01000143.1, on the reverse strand, counting down.
GACCAAAATCTGCTCAACGCACGCCACACTGGCATCAATCTGCGCCGACGCACTTTCGTCCAGGCTCAGGGTGACTGGCTGCTGATAGATGTCACGCAGTTGGGCAAGGCTCAGTTGGCCGGGGATCAGGTTTAACTCAAGCACGTTAATACTCCTTCACGCGTGTAACCGAAATGATGAAAACTGATGGTGTAGTCGCTGCCACAGGCTGCGATCGAGCCCGCAGCGGCTACAGCGTTGTTCAATTAACCGTTGATCATCGGCAGGTTCAGACCCTGCTCGTTTGCACAGTCGATGGCGATGTCGTAACCCGCATCGGCATGGCGCATCACGCCGGTGGCCGGGTCGTTGTGCAGCACGCGGGCAATGCGTTCTGCCGCTTCATCGGTGCCGTCGCACACAATCACCATCCCCGAGTGCTGCGAGAAGCCCATGCCGACGCCGCCGCCGTGGTGCAACGACACCCAGGTCGCGCCGCTCGCGGTGTTGAGCAAGGCATTGAGCAGTGGCCAGTCGGAGACTGCGTCCGAGCCGTCTTGCATCGATTCGGTTTCACGGTTCGGGCTCGACACCGAGCCGGAGTCCAGGTGGTCACGACCAATCACAATCGGCGCTTTCAGCTCACCACTGCGGACCATTTCGTTGAACGCCAGACCGAGCTTGGCGCGCTGGCCCAGCCCTACCCAGCAAATACGAGCCGGCAAGCCCTGGAAGCTGATGCGCTCGCGCGCCATGTCCAGCCAGTTATGCAGGTGGGCGTCGTCTGCGATCAGTTCTTTAACTTTAGCGTCGGTTTTGTAGATGTCTTCGGGATCACCCGACAGCGCCACCCAACGGAACGGGCCTACACCCCGACAGAACAAGGGGCGGATATACGCCGGAACAAAGCCTGGGAAGTCGAATGCGTTGTCGACCCCCACTTCTTTGGCCATCTGACGGATGTTGTTGCCGTAGTCGAAGGTGGGAATGCCAGCCTTCTGGAATGCCAGCATGGCTTCAACGTGTTCGCCCATCGACGCTTTGGCGGCTTTAACCACACCCGCCGGATCGGTCAGGGCGCGGTCGCGGTACTGCTCCCAGGTCCAGCCTTTTGGCAGGTAGCCATTGAGTGGGTCGTGGGCGCTGGTCTGGTCGGTGACCATGTCCGGGCGCACGCCACGGCGCACCATTTCTGGCAGCAGTTCAGCGGCGTTGCCGCACAGGGCGATGGAAATCGCTTTGCCTTCGGCAGTGTATTTAGCGATGCGGGCCAGTGCGTCATCAAGATCGGTGGCTTGCTCGTCAACGTAGCGGGTGGCCAGACGGAAATCGATGCGGCTTTGCTGGCATTCGATGTTCAGCGAACAGGCGCCAGCCAGGGTGGCGGCCAACGGTTGAGCCCCGCCCATGCCGCCTAAGCCTGCGGTCAACACCCATTTGCCGACCAAGCTGGCGTTGTAGTGCTGGCGACCGGCCTCTACAAACGTTTCGTAGGTGCCCTGAACGATGCCTTGGCTACCGATGTAGATCCAACTGCCGGCGGTCATCTGGCCATACATGGCCAAGCCTTTGGCGTCGAGTTCGTTGAAGTGCTCCCATGTGGCCCAATGCGGTACCAAGTTGGAGTTGGCGATCAGCACCCGTGGCGCGTTGCTGTGGGTTTTGAACACGCCGACCGGCTTGCCCGATTGCACCAACAGGGTTTCGTCGTCATTGAGGTTGGTCAGGCTTTCGACGATTTTGTCGTAGCACTCCCAGTTACGCGCTGCACGTCCAATACCGCCATACACCACCAGCTCAGTCGGGTTCTCGGCAACCTGCGGGTCGAGGTTGTTCATCAACATCCGCAACGGGGCTTCGGTCATCCAGCTTTTGGCCGTGAGTTGGGTGCCACGGGCAGCGCGGATTTCACCCTCACGGTGACGGGTGAAAGCAGAAGGCGATTTAGGGGTAGTTGAAGTCACGGGTAACTCCTCAGCATTAGACAGATGCACACTTATGTACTTGTACATACAAGCATATGCAAGTTAACGGCCAACGTGGGAGTGGTTTCCATGAAATTGTGTTGAGCAGGGCGCTAAGGCCCAGAGATAAAGGTGAAGAAGCGCGTAGGAGGTTTCTTCATCAAGACGACGGCGGTGTTCGGGGATGTTACCGGAAGGGCGATTTGCGCCTTTTTGGGGCGTTAGGTAACACGATGGGGCGCGGGATCAGTCACTGCTTTTCGTAGGAGGTGCCGGATCCCGGGGGGCTTTAGATTGCGCTTAATTCAATCACGCAGATGCGGCCTGTGACCGCAATTTCCAGCAGCTCACGATTACCGTTCAGTTGCAGGCAGTCGTAAAGGCCCAGTTGTTCGTGAGCCGTATTACCCAGTTCCACGCCAACCTGCCCATCGGCGCTGAAGATTAATAACGTCTGCGCCGAACTGTAGAACCGGCCGCCCACGTCCAGCCACTGCACGCGTGCGCTGTAACGATCCGGGGCGTAGATCAGGTTGAAATCGCGAATCGACCCGTCGATCAAGGTGCAACTGACAGCGCTCTCGCCTTTAAAAGCGAAAGCGTCAAAAGGTAACAAGGCCCGACTGCGCACATCATCAACGCTCAGGTGCATGCCCGCACCTTGCAGCACGCTGATTACCCGCTGGTAGCCGTCAAAGCGCGAGAAACCACCCGACTCGCCAATGTCAGCAATCGACAGGCGCCAGCCAAAGCCATCCAGGCCTTCGCCTGCGTCGCGGGTGATTTCTTCGGTGCTGCCACCGCCGTTTTTCCACGGCATGCGCGGGTAATCGGCTGCACGTAAAACGGTGAGTTCACTCATTTGCTGAAACGTCCTTCCAGGCGATGACGGGAGCCCGGGTGGATCAAGCGCGCAGCGGTCACAGGCTGGCGGCCCGACCATGTGCGGCGGCGTATCAGTAGGCACGGCTCGCTAGGTTCAATTTGCAGCAACTTGCACTCTTGGGGATCAGCCAGAATGGCTTCAACCACGTGCTCGCCTTCGGTCAGTGGAGCGACCTGAGACAGGTAGGCGTAAGGCGTTTGCAGGGTGAAGTCTTGCTTAAGGTAGTCCGGCGCCACTTGGGCATTGACGAAACGGTCCTCAATTTGCACGGCAATCCCGTTTTCGTAATGCACGATCAGCGAGTGAAAGACTTTCTGCCCTTCGCGCATGTCGAGCACGGCAGCGCGTTCGGAGCCGGCCAGCTCTTCGCCCAGGCTGATCACGTTGCACGTGTGCTTGTGTCCGCGGGCGGCGATTTCGTCAGCGATGTTGTTGACTTCAAACAGCGCAGACTGGGTTTTGGGCTCGGCCACAAACGTGCCGACACCCTGCATGCGTACCAGCAAACCGTCGGCAGTCATCTCACGCAGCGCCCGGTTGATGGTCATGCGGCTAAAGCCCAACTGAGTGACTAGCTCGCTTTCGGAGGGCACGCGGTAGTGCGGCGGCCAGTTTCCGCTCCGAATTTGCTGGGTGATCATCTGCTTTACGCGGGCATAAAGCGGGGCTGGACTGTCGCCCATGTGGGCGGCCAGCGGGGGCACGACAGGCGGAGTCGACACAGGCAATCCTTGTTCATGAGGTGTGGGGGCGTAGCTTGCCGGAGTTTACCGAGCAGGCAAACGTCTGTATATGTATATACAAATTTCAAACAATGGGGTGCCGTACCGATGTCCGTGTTCTTTGCCGAACGTGCGCTGTTACCCACAGGCTGGGCTGCCAATGTCCGCATCGAGGTCGGAGCCGATGGCTATCTGACCCGAATTGAAGACGATTCCGACGCTCAGGGCGCCCAGCGTCTGAACGGACCGTTGTTGCCGGGCATGCCGAATCTGCACTCGCACGCATTTCAGCGCGCCATGGCCGGCTTGGCCGAAGTGGCGGGCAACCCCAATGACAGCTTTTGGACGTGGCGCGACCTGATGTATCGGCTAGTGGGCAAGATTGGCCCCGAGCAACTCGGTGTCATCGCCCGTCAGTTGTACATCGAAATGCTCAAGGCCGGTTACACCTCGGTCGCTGAATTCCATTACGTGCACCACGACCTTTCGGGCCAGCCTTATGCCAACCCCGCAGAGCTGGCGCTGCGCATCAGCGAGGCCGCCCGCTCGACCGGCATTGGCCTGACCCTATTGCCGGTGCTCTACAGCCATTCCGGTTTTGGCGGCCAAACGCCGAACGACGGCCAACGCCGCTTTATCAACAGCACCGAGCGCTATCTGACCTTGCAGCAGCAGTTAACGCCTGTGCTGGCGCAACAACCTGCTCAACAACTGGGCCTGTGCTTTCACTCGTTGCGGGCCGTTACACCTGAACAAATCTACGAAGTGCTGCGCGCCAGCGACACAACGTGCCCGGTGCATATCCACATCGCAGAGCAGCAAAAAGAAGTCGACGACTGCCTGAGCTGGAGTGGCAAGCGCCCTATCCAATGGCTGTATGACAATGTTGAAGTCGATGCCCGATGGTGCTTGGTACACGCCACTCACGCCAATGCCGATGAAGTGCAGCGTATGGCCCAAAGCAAGGCGGTGGCCGGGCTTTGCCTGACCACAGAAGCCAACTTGGGTGACGGCATTTTTCCGGCCGTGGACTACCTCGCTCAGGGCGGGCGCATGGGCATCGGCTCAGACAGCCACGTGTCGTTGAGCGTGGTCGAAGAGCTGCGCTGGCTGGAATACGGCCAGCGTCTACGTGACCAGCGCCGTAACCGAATGTACCGCAGCGATCAGCCGATGGTAGGGCGTACGTTGTACGACGCAGCCTTGGCCGGTGGCGCACAGGCGATGGGGCATGCGGTGGCAGGCTTAGCCGTGGGCCAACGCGCAGACTGGCTGGTGCTCGACGGCAACGACCCGTACCTGGCCACGGCGCAGGACGACGCAATTCTCAACCGCTGGTTGTTTGCGGGCGGTGATCGTCAGGTGCGCGATGTGATCGTTAACGGCCAATGGGTAGTGCGCGATGGCCGCCATGCTGATGAAGACATGAGTCGCCGCGACTTCACCCGTGTGCTGCGTGAGTTGTTGGGGTAGTTCATGCTCCTTTGCTCACGATCTCTTTTAAGATCAAAAAATCGCGAGCAAGCTCGCGGCTATAAGCGGGGCATGTGTTGCGCGGCCCAGTCGCGCACTTGAGCGTAGGGGTAATTTTCCAATGCCCCAAACCCCGGAATCGTCCGCGCCTTGATTTTGGTGAATAACGGCACGCTGATCCCGCACAGAAATCGGGTCAGGCGTTCCGGCGGGGGATAACTTCCCGTGTATGCCTCATGCCTGTGGATAAATGCAGTACACAGCGCTTCGAAGTTTTTATCCACAAGCGGCACCAGCGCGGGCGGCTCGGGCAACTGCGCGACCTGCCCCGCACACACCGAACAATGCCCGCACTGCTGCGGCGCCTGCTCATCACCAAAGTACTGCGCCAGTCGATAACTCAGGCAGGTAGTGCTGGCGAACAACGCCAACATCGCATGAATGCGCTCGATCTCGCCGCGCTCATGGGCGGTGAAGTAGTGATGCAGCTCAAGGCTCAAGGCTTGCACATCAACGTCTGTGACCAACAGGTGGTAGACCTCGGTCATCTGCTTGCTTTCAAGCTCGACCCAGCCCTTTTCCTGAAAGTAATCCAGCGCTTTGACCACTCGATTGCGGTCTGCTTGATGCTGTTTGTACAACGTGTCGAAATTCACCGTGGCCCAGGTTCTAGCGCGCGGGGACGTCTGAATGATCGACGAAACGAAGTGTTGGCGCTCGCCCTCAAACTTGGCCAGCAACGCCTCGGGTTCAATCAAATACTTGAAACGGTACTCGGCGAAATAGGCGTAACGCGGCGCGATAAGGCCGCGTAGCTCCAGTTGCACCAATAAGGTTTTGAGCGGCAGTTGCCGGATATTGCTTTGATCAGACAGCGGTAACAGCATGAATTCCCACTGGCCTTCAGGAATCGCCGCACTTAGTTCATCCAGCACACAGCGAATGCCTTGCAGCTCTGGCGTGTCGCCGTATACAAAGTTTTCCAACACGTTAAGGCTGTCGCGGTTAGCCAGCACCAAGCAGTCGGATGACGCGCCATCGCGCCCGGCACGGCCGATTTCCTGGCTGTAGTTTTCGACCGATTTGGGCAGGTCAAAATGCACCACGTTACGGATGTCGCTCTTGTCGATGCCCATGCCGAAAGCGATGGTGGCAACGATGCAATTGAGCTGCCCACCCATGAACTGACGCTGGATGGCCTCACGTTGCTCGTGAGGCAGACCCGCATGATAGGCGTTGGCGCTGATCCCGTGCTGGTTGAGGTGCTGAGCGATCAACTCGGCGGTTTTTTGCAGCGTGACGTACACGATGCTCGGCTGGCCAATGCGCGCGCCCATCCACTGCACCAATCGCTCACGCTTTGCCGCGCCGGTCACTGGCTCGACCCACAGATTAAGATTGGCGCGGTAAAAACCGGTGGTGATCACATCCGACTCGGCAATCGCAAATTTGCGTTGCATGTCGGCGATCACATTGGGCGTCGCAGTGGCCGTCAACAGCAGCGCTTGCGGGATGTTGAACTGGCGCTGGTAGTCCGGCAGCTTCAAGTAATCCGGGCGAAAGTTATGCCCCCACTCGGAAATACAGTGCGCCTCATCGACCACCAGCAACGAAATCGGCACCTGCTGCAAAAAATTACGGAAGCGCTCGTTTTTTAGACGCTCGACCGAAATCATCAGAATCTTCAATTCGCCCGCTTTGGCCCGCGCCATAACGGCACTGACCTCATCGCGGCTTTGCGCCGAGTCGATACTGGCAGCGGCGATCCCGTGGCGCTGTAAAAAGGCCAATTGGTCCTGCATCAGGGCCAACAGCGGCGATACCACCAGGGTGAGGTGCGGCAGCAACAAAGCGGGCAATTGGTAACACAACGACTTGCCCGACCCGGTGGGGAAAATCGCCGCCGCCGAACGCCCGGCCAACACCGCGCTGATCGCCGCCTCTTGGCCTGCGCGAAACTGTGGATAACCGAAAACCTGTTCCAGGGTGTCGTACATCACTGTCACTCCGTTGACCGCTGCAAAGTGCTGAACCGTAACCCAGGGTTTGCGGCGAATCGAGAAAAGGTCGGGGGCAAATTAAGAGGGGATGATACAGGGACTGACGCAAACGCCTTAATGGCCACCGCGATTTACATAAGGCGCTTTTTGGCGGCTATGTAGGCGGCATTGTCATCACGCTTGCCTACTCCAAGCACTAGAACCACCAACCTGTTATCAATCACTTCATACACCAGCCTCACGCCGCTGGCGCGCAGTTTGATCTTGTAACAGTCAGGCATATTGCTGAGCTTGGCAGCAGGGACCCTTGGTGATGACAAGCGTGATTTGAGTTTTTTCAGCAATTGGATTTGAATTACTTTATCGAGTTTGGACAGTTCTCTTTTTGCTTCAATTACAAATTCAAGCGCATAGAGCTTGATCGTATCTGCCGGTACTTCACTCTTTTTCGGCAGTTGCGATGAGCTCATCGATATCGACCTTGATAGTGGGATTGCCACGCCGTTCGTTGATCAGTCTTGCCAATTCGGCATCGTCAATCATCTCCAGCAGCAACTCGTAGCGCTCTGGCGAAAGAATATAAAAGGCAGGCTCGTTACGATTGAGAATGACCAATGGGTCTCCCCCGCTTTCACGGTAAGTGCCCATAGGGTCTTTTTTTAGATCGGTGACAGATGCTGCAACTTTAGCGAGCATGGCGAATGTCATGATATGGCCTCATATCTGTGAGATTGGGATGAAATGTCCGGTATACCTGTAGTCATCGGAGTCACATAGGACGACTTCCGTTGCGCTACGCCAGCCAGCACTGCCCAAGGCAACTGAACTGGACATCGCTCAACAAGCACCGAAAATAGCACTCCTAATAGAATCTCTAAAGACACTTTTAAGAGTGTTCAATATAAACAATGCTCTGTATCCACCAGTTCATGGAAACCCACGATGAAGCTCGCCACCAATCTCCCGGACACGCCCACCCTGCGCGAGCTGATGCAGTTGCTGCATGAAGAAATCGGCCTGCCAGAGCACAAAACCATTAGCCTCAAGACGTCGATCAACCTCGACCTTGGCTGCAACGGCAGTGACGCTCAGCATGTGATGGAAACCCTTGAGGAGCGCTTCGGGCTGGAGCTGGCCGATTACGATGCGTATCGCTATTTTCAGCCTGCTGGCAACGATCCGCACTTCAAACGCAATGCCAAAGGCCGGGGCACCAAGGTGCCGCTGACGATCGGCATGCTGTATGAGGCGATTCAGGCTGGGCATTGGGATACGCAAACCCTGGAAGCTTGAATCACAGGCACAAAAAAACCGCCCTTTCAGGCGGTTTTTTTGTGGGTCAGTACGTTGACCGAATGCTTACAGCTTCGGGCCAGCCGCTTTGATCGCGTCGCTTACGTCGAACTTTTTGAAGTTCTCAACGAACAGACCAGCCAAGGCTTTGGCGGCTTCGTCGTAGGCGGCTTGGTCAGCCCACGTGTTGCGTGGGTTCAGCAGAACAGTGTCAACGCCCGGCACGGCCAATGGCACGTCGAGGTTGATGGTGTCTAGGTGCTCGGTTTCTGCGCCGATCAGAGCACCGCTCTGGATCGCTGCAATCACGCCACGCGTGGTCGGGATGTTGAAACGCTTGCCAACGCCGTAGCCGCCGCCAGTCCAGCCGGTGTTAACCAGGTAAACCTTGGAGCCGAAACCACGGATGCGCTTGATCAGCAATTCTGCGTATTCGCCAGCTGGACGCGGGAAGAATGGCGCGCCAAAGCAGGTGGAGAACGTCGACTTGATGCCGCTGCCCGACCCCATTTCAGTCGAACCAACCAGTGCGGTATAACCCGACAGGAAGTGGTAAGCCGCTTGTTCTTCGCTGAGGATCGACACCGGTGGCAGAACGCCAGTCAGGTCGCAGGTCAGGAAGATCACAGCGTTTGGCTCGCCACCGAGGTTTTTCGGTGCGCGTTTTTCAATCAGTTCACGCGGGTATGCCGCGCGGCTGTTCTGCGTCAGGCTGTCGTCTGCGTAGTCAGCTTTTTTGGTGACTGGATCAATAACAACGTTTTCCAGTACCGCGCCGTGCTGGATGGCTTTCCAGATCACCGGCTCGTTTTTCTCGGACAGGTCGATGCACTTGGCATAGCAACCGCCTTCGATGTTGAACACAACGCCCACGCCCCAGCCGTGTTCATCGTCACCGATCAGGTAACGGCTTTCGTCAGCCGACAAGGTGGTTTTACCGGTGCCCGACAGGCCGAAGAACAGGGTCACGTCGCCCTCTTCGCCCATGTTGGCAGCACAATGCATCGGCAGAACGTCAACCGCTGGCAGCAGGAAGTTCTGAACCGAGAACAGGGCTTTTTTCATTTCGCCGGCGTAACGCATGCCTGCGATCAGTACTTTTTTGGCTGCAAAGTTGATGATCACGCAACCGTCGGAGTTGGTGCCATCACGCTCTGGCTCGCACACGAAGTTCGGTGCGTTGATAACTTGCCACTCGTCTTTGCCCGCTGGGTTGTACTGTTCAGGGTTGATGAACAGGCAACGGCCAAACAGGTTGTGCCATGCAGTCTCGGTGGTCATCTTAACTGGCAGGTAGTGCGCCGGATCAGAACCTACATGAACGAAGGAAACGAAACGCTCGCGTTCGCCCAGGTAAGCGGCAACACGGTCCCACAGAGCGTCGAACTTGTCAGCCGGGAACTTGCGGTTGATCGGGCCCCAAGCGATTGCGTCCTGGGTGGTCGGCTCTTCAACAATGAAGCGGTCAGCTGGTGAACGGCCCGTGCGGTGGCCCGTTTTAACAACCAGTGCGCCGCTGTCGGCAAGCTCGCCTTCACCACGGTTCAGGGCTTCTTTAACCAGATCGTTGATGCTCAGATCGGTGTACACGGCGTTATTAGCTTGCGTCATGAGGTTCCCCGTCGGCCATTGGCCGAGTGCGCCAAACGTTTTGTAGTAGAAAAATTTGCACTACTACCGCGAAAAAAGTGGGCCGGATTATGCCAGAAATGCCCACAAAAAGTAGGGTCCACCTGTCAGAACCGCGCAAGAACAGTATTTGACAGGTGTTTCACCTGCGCTGAAACGTTTTAGTGGTGAGTGCCGGAAGGCGAATGAACCCCCGCACCGGAGAATAATTGGTCCACATCGGCCGCATCAAAGAGGTACCGCTGATTGCAGAACTGGCAATCAATCTCGATGTGACCTCCGTGTTCAGAGACCAGATCGAGCGCATCTTGATGGCCCAGGCTAGTCAAAGCATTGCCGGAACGCTCACGCGAGCAGCTGCATTTGAACTCAACGGCTTCATGGTCGAACAGCCGCACTGTTTCCTCGTGGTACAGGCGATGCAGAATGGTTTCGTTGTCCAACCCCAGCAGCTCTTCTGCCTTGAGCGTATCGCCCAGCATCAGCAGTTTTTCCCAGCTGTCGACACGCTCGTCTTCATCGTCGATGACGTCAGCAGGCAGTTGTTGCAAGAACATGCCACGTGCACGCAGGCCATCAGCGACCAACCAAAAACGGGTCGGTACTTGCTCAGACATGACGAAGTAGTTGGTGAAGCAGTCAGCCAGGGTTTCACCGTTAAGGTCAACGATGCCCTGGTAGCGCTTGCCAACCTTGGGGTCAACCGTAATGGCCAGCACACCATTAGGCAGCAGGTCGGCCAATGTAGCGTCCGGCGCAATGCTGTCAGCGTCAAAACGAGCCAGACCGCGGATTTCACGCTCGCTGGTGCACTCGATCATCAGCAACGGTACCGGGCCTTCGGAACGGGCTTGCAAGCTCAGCAAACCATCAATTTTCTGGTTGCCCACTAACAATGCAGCGGCGGCCATCAACTCGCCCAACAACTGCTGAACCGGCTGCGGATAAGCATGTTTGGCCAACACGTCAGCGTAGCTATGCTCCAGCGAAGCCAGCTCGCCACGGGCATCGCTGGTGTCGAACATAAAGCGTTGTGTGGCATCTTTTTTAAGTAGATCGGACATAAGAATAGGTTCTGAATTAGTTACTAAATGTGTTCGGGTCTTTGATACGGCGCATTGGCAATACGCTGACAGGCCACAAGCTAATGAACGTATATGGCGCCATACATGTACGGATACAAGTCATGCGCCCGCAGACGCGACATACGGCCTGCGAAAAAACCTAAACGTCTCACTCCACGTCGCTCACTTCATGAAACTGATGCAACTGACGGCGTTGCTTTTTAGTCGGTTTGCCATCGGTACTGATCCCCATCGCCCCAGCCTTGCGCAGAGCGGCCGCGTTTTCGCGCTTGGCGATGCTTTGTTCGGTTTCGTTGTACAGCGTTTGCGCTTCTGGAGCGCCGCGACGCACGACTGACAGGGCTTTGACTTCCACAGTGCGCTCCTCAAGCCCCACCCGGATTTGCAGCTCGTCCCCAACGCGCGGCTCCTTGCTCGGCTTGCAGCGCTCGCCCCGGCAGTGAACTTTGCCGCTTTCAATCGCTGCCTTGGCCAACGCTCGGGTTTTGTAAAATCGTGCAGCCCATAGCCACTTATCCAAACGGATTTTGTCGTCCTCTGCTTGTTTCTGCGACATTGGAGCACCTCTTCGTTTAAATACTCAGAACTGTACTACTACTTTTGATGAGCAAAGGATGGAACCTGCCCGATAGAATGCCCACCTGCGGAAAGACTGCGGCTAAAAAACATCACACAGGGTACACGTAGAAAACTGTCGCATTTACCGGATATTCTGCGTAAACACCGTGTGTAAGCATCAAATCGACACTCGTCGATGGCTTTATCTGCAGGTTCCGCCCTGCGGCCTGAATACGTTAATCGCTGGTTACTTATATTGAAGACTTTTGATCATTTGACCGTTGTCGGTCTGCGCGAGTGGGTGGCGCTCCCTGATCTGGGAGTTGCAGGCCTGCGAGCGAAAATCGACACCGGTGCCAGTACCTCCAGTTTGCACGCCACTGAAATCGAGCCATTTGAGCGCGACGGTGTCGAGTGGGTACGTTTTAATGCCCATTTGGGCACGCTGGTACAACTGCGTCATCGCCGTTGTGAAGCGCCACTGGTGGCGATAAAAACCATTAAAAGCTCTAACGGCCACACGCAAGTTCGCTATGTAATTCGTACCGGCCTGGCGCTGGGGGATCGGGTATGGCCTGTGGAGTTTACCCTCGCCTGCCGCAAATCGATGCGTTACCGCCTGTTGCTTGGCTCCAAAGCGCTGGTCGATGGCCAATTGGTCGTTAATCCGGGGCTGAAATACGTACAAGACAAGCCGGTGTTCCCGGTCACTACTACCTCTGTCACAGGTGCTGCATGAAGATCGCTGTGCTGTCGCGCAACCCGCGTCTGTATTCCACTCGTCGTCTGGTTGAAGCCGGGACCGAACGAGGCCATCAAATGGTAGTGATCGATACCTTGCGCGCCTATATGAACATTGCCAGTCATAAGCCGCAGATCCACTATCGCGGCAAGCCGTTGGAAGGCTTTGACGCAGTAATCCCGCGTATTGGCGCCTCCGTGACGTTCTACGGCTGTGCGGTGTTGCGCCAGTTCGAAATGATGGGCGTATTCCCGCTCAATGAATCGGTTGCCATTGCCCGCTCGCGGGACAAGTTACGTTCGCTGCAACTGCTGTCGCGTCGAGGGCTGGGCTTGCCGGTGACTGGTTTTGCGCACTCGCCGGATGACATTCCTGACTTGATCGAAATGGTTAACGGCGCGCCGCTGGTGATTAAAGTGCTGGAAGGCACGCAAGGCATTGGCGTGGTGCTGTGCGAAACCGCCACGGCGGCCGAGTCGGTGATTGAGGCCTTCATGGGACTCAAACAAAACATCATGGTGCAGGAATACATCAAGGAAGCCGGCGGCGCTGATATTCGCTGCTTCGTGGTGGGTGACAAGGTGATCGCGGCCATGAAGCGCCAGGCCAAGCCGGGGGAATTCCGTTCCAACCTGCACCGTGGCGGTAGCGCCAGCCTGATCAAAATCACCCCAGAAGAACGCATGACAGCCATTCGTGCGGCCAAAGTCATGGGGTTGAGCGTGGCGGGGGTCGATATTTTGCGTTCCAATCACGGCCCGCTGGTGCTGGAGGTCAACTCATCGCCAGGGCTTGAAGGTATTGAAACCACGACTGGCAAGGACGTGGCGGGGATCATCATTCAGCATCTAGAAAAAAACAGCAGCCCGCACATGACGCGGACTAAAGGGAAGGGATAAAAGCAGCAGCAAGCTTTTAGCTACAAGCGGCAAGTAAAGGAAAAGGCAGATCTGCTTTTGCCTTTACTTGCCGCTAAAAGTTTGCCGTTTGCAGCTCGCTACAGCGCCTAAACTGCTCCTCTTGGCAACATCAGGCCCAGTGGCAGTCGCACTCTTGCCTCAAGCCCACCCCCCGCACGGTTACGCAGTTCAACATTGCCGCCGTGCATGGAGGCGATGCGTTTAACGATCGCCAGCCCCAAGCCTGTCCCCTTGCCGCCGCGAGCGCGGTCACCGCGAATGAACGGGTTGAAGATGTCTTCAAGCTCGGAGGGGTCAATGCCCGCACCCCGATCCAACACACTCAGCACCACGTAAGGCGCACTGGTATCTCCAGACACATAGGCCGCCACTTCAACGTCATCGCCAGCATGGTGCAAGGCGTTGCCGATCAAGTTATTAAGCAAACGTTTCATCGAGACCCGACGCAATGCAAACGGCTGAATCGGCTGTAGGCGCAAGCGCACTTGTTCTTCGTTTTGGTTATAGGGCGCTACGACTTCGCGGATCAATTCACACAGGTCAACTTCCTCGACCGGTTCATCGCGACCGTCCCGAATAAACGCCAAAAACTGGTCAAGAATGGCGTCCATGTCTTCAATGTCGCGCACCATGTCGTCTGTCAGGTCGCTGTGGTTGCCCATCAATTCCAGTGACAAGCGCAGGCGGGTCAGCGGGGTTCGTAAATCATGGGACACGCCAGCGAGCATCAACTCACGTTCGCGGCCTGCCTGTTCCACGTCTTCAGCCATTTGGTTAAAAGCGCTGTACACCTCCGTCATTTCGCTCGGTGTATCACTGATCGGCAAACGCACACTGCGCCCCTGTCCTAACTGCCTAGCCGCATAGACCAAACGCTTGAGTGGCTGATTGAGTTGGCTGACGAAAATCCACGCGGACGCGGTAGATAACAACCCAATGGCCAGGAACCACCCCAGCACGCTCCATATTTTCTGCCCACGCAGCGGGTGCGGATACAACGGCACTTTCAGCCAACCATCGCCCAGACTCGGGGCGCGGACCCATAACGCCGGAGGTGAATGCATGCGTAAACGAACTTCAGTGTCGGCACCCAGTTCGGCCTGCATCTGACGCTCGTAAATCTCACTGTAAGGCCAGTGTTGCTCGCCTTCGGGCACGCCACCGCCCACCACGCGGGTCAGCGTTGCCGCATCAGCAATTTTTTCCCTGTTTTCTTCATCGGCCGCCCAATAGGCGCGCAATACCAAGCCCACGCCGTGACTGTATTGGCGGTCGACCAGCATGTCTTCGTTCATCAACAGGTAAACCAGCGTCAGTGCCTTGGAGAACAGCACAACGATGAGCACCAGCCAGAGCGTGCGGGAGAAGAAACTTTGCGGGAACCACAGAGGGGTTTTCATAAACGGTGTTTACACTTTGCAGGAGCGAGTACCAAGACCCGCAAGAAAATGGATCGCGAGTCACTGGGCTACCCGAAGGCAACTGCGTGACTCGCTCCTACAAATGACCCATCACTTGGTTGCGTTGCCATCTGGCACGAACACATAACCCACGCCCCAGACAGTCTGGATATAGCGTGGCTTGGAAGGATCGGGTTCGATCATGCGGCGCAGACGGGAGATTTGAACGTCGATAGAACGCTCCAGTGCATCCCATTCACGGCCACGGGCCAGGTTCATCAGCTTGTCGCGGGTCAAAGGCTCGCGAGCGTGCATGACCAAGGCTTTAAGCACTGCAAACTCACCGGTGGTGAGCATGTGCACTTCATCACCACGCTTAAGTTCGCGGGTGGCTAATGACAACTCGTAATCACCAAAGGTAACGCTTTCGTCTTCGCTGCCCGGTGCGCCTGGCACTGGGGCTGCCTGACGACGCAACACGGCGCGCACGCGCGCCATCAGTTCATCAGGGTTGAAAGGTTTGGCCAGGTAATCATCAGCGCCAAGCTCCAGGCCTTTGATGCGGCTGAGTTCGTCACCTTTGGCGGTGAGCATGATGATCGGCACCCGATTACCCGCGGCACGCAAGCGGCGGCACGCAGATAGTCCGTCTTCGCCGGGTAGCATCAGGTCCAGTACCACAAGGTTAAATACCTCACGAGCCAGCAAACGGTCCATTTGCTCGACGTTCGGCACGGCACGGGCGCGGTAGCCCTTGCTGACGAAGAAACGTTCCAGCAAGCTGCTCAGCCCTGGATCGTCATCAACGATGAGAATTTTTTCGCCTTCAGCCGGTTGTGCAATGCTGCTCATTAGATGCTCCTGTGATCTCGGCGCGCATTATGGCTTAGCTGCTCTTATACGCATCGTGTGCATTGTTAGCAGATTTTTCCTGCGCGGCTAGTACACAGTTCATAGCGGACACAGCGTGCAATCCCCTGAATCCGGGAACGCTGGTTATAATGCGCCGCCTTTTGTGTCAGGCAACCTCGGATTTTCAAACATTGCGCCCGCATTTATTTTTTCAACGGCTGGCGTAATGTGCTGATTTCACGGGTCAACAGGCTGCCCTTTTGGCCCAGTAGCGGCGCCCTCCGGGCCGCTCAACCAGCCTCGCAAGCCTTACAGAACAGGCCTGCGAGGCTGCATCACAATTTGTCAGGTGGTTTATGGACAGCATCAACAGCCGCATTGCCGAAGAACTTGGCGTGCGCCCGCAGCAGGTCGAAGCGGCCGTCGCTCTTCTGGATGAAGGCTCCACCGTACCCTTCATCTCTCGCTACCGTAAGGAAGTGACAGGCAGCCTGGATGACACCCAATTACGTCACCTGGAAGAACGCCTACGCTACTTGCGTGAACTCGACGAACGGCGCATTAGCATCCTCGCCAGCATCGAAGAACAAGGCAAATTGACCCCTGAGTTGGCACGCGACATCAAACTCGCCGACACCAAGACCCGCCTCGAAGACTTGTACCTGCCCTACAAGCAAAAACGTCGCACCAAGGGCCAGATCGCCCTTGAAGCTGGCCTCGGTGAGCTGGCCGACGGCCTGTTCAACGACCCTAGCCTGAGCCCGGAAACCGAAGCCGCCCGCTTTGTTGACGCCGAAAAAGGCTTCGCAGACATCAAGGCCGCTCTGGATGGCGCCAAGTACATCCTCATGGAGCGCTTCGCTGAAGACGCCAGCCTGCTGGATAAACTGCGCAGCTTCTTGAAGCAGGAAGCCACCCTCAGCGCCCGAGTTATTGCGGGCAAAGAAGAAGAAGGCGCCAAGTTCCGCGATTATTTCGAACACGACGAGCCGCTCAAAAGCATGCCGTCGCACCGCGCACTGGCCATTTTCCGTGGCCGCAACGAAGGTATTCTCAGCTCTTCGCTCAAGGTGGGTGAAGAACTACCGGGCAGCATGCACCCTGGCGAAATGATGATTGCCCAGCGCTTCGGCCTGGAAAATCAAAACCGCCCGGCAGACAAATGGCTCGCTGAAGTGGTGCGCTGGACCTGGAAGGTCAAGCTCTACACCCACCTCGAAACCGACCTGCTGGGTGAACTGCGAGACGCGGCCGAAACCGAAGCCATCAACGTGTTCGCCCACAACCTGCACGACCTGCTGCTGGCCGCACCTGCTGGCCCGCGTGCCACTTTGGGTCTGGACCCGGGCCTGCGCACCGGCTGCAAAATCGCTGTAGTTGATGCCACTGGCAAACTGCTCGAACACGCCACCGTGTACCCGCACGTGCCACACAACAAGTGGGACCAGACCATCGCCGTCATGGCCGCCCTGTGCGCCAAACACTCGGTTGAACTGGTCGCCATCGGCAACGGTACCGCGAGCCGCGAAAGCGACAAGCTGGTGATTGACCTGATCAAAAAATACCCAGCGCTGAAAGTCACCAAAGTGATGGTCTCTGAGGCGGGCGCTTCGGTGTACTCGGCGTCTGAACTGGCAGCCAAAGAATTCCCAGACCTCGACGTGTCGATCCGTGGTGCGGTATCGATTGCCCGCCGCCTGCAAGACCCACTGGCCGAGCTGGTAAAAATCGATCCGAAGTCGATTGGTGTCGGCCAATACCAGCACGACGTGTCCCAGCTCAAACTGGCACGCGGCCTGGACGCAGTGGTTGAAGACTGCGTAAACGCCGTAGGCGTAGACGTGAACACCGCCTCGGTGGCGCTGCTGGCCCGCATCTCCGGCCTCAATGCCACCTTGGCGCAAAACATCGTGAGCCATCGCGATGAAAACGGTGCGTTCAAAACCCGCGCGGCGCTGAAAAAAGTCAGCCGCTTGGGCGAAAAAACCTTCGAACAGGCTGCCGGTTTCTTGCGCGTAATGAACGGCGACAACCCGCTCGACGCCTCGGCCGTTCACCCGGAAGCCTACCCGCTGGTGAAACGTATTGCCTCGGACACCGAGCGCGACATTCGCTCGCTGATCGGCGACGCGGGCTTTCTAAAGCGCCTGGATCCGAAGAAATTCACCGACGAAACCTTCGGCCTGCCGACCGTTACCGACATTCTGCAAGAACTTGAAAAACCGGGCCGTGACCCGCGTCCAGAGTTCAAAACCGCCGAGTTCCAAGAAGGCGTCGAAGACCTCAAAGACCTGCAACTGGGCATGATCCTCGAAGGCGTCGTGACCAACGTGACCAACTTCGGTGCTTTCGTCGATATCGGTGTACACCAGGATGGCTTGGTGCACATCTCGGCATTGTCCGAGAAGTTCATCAAAGACCCGCGTGAAGCGGTTAAAGCCGGTGATGTGGTTAAGGTCAAAGTCATGGAAATTGACATCCCACGCAAACGCGTTGGCCTGTCGATGCGCATGAGCGATACCCCCGGCGAGAAAATCGACGGTGCTCGCGGCGCACGCCCAGGCTCAGCCCCGCGTCAGCAAAACACCGCTCCACGCAAAGAAACTGTTGCCGCTGCGCCGAGCAACAACGCGATGGCTTCGCTGTTTGCCAACGCTAAACAGTTGAAGAAACGCTAATGGCGATCCCCGACGGCTTAGCCGAAAGCGCCTTCAGCCACTTGATTGGCTGCCGCGTGCAGTCTGTGGAAGACGGCAAAGCGCAGGTTGCGCTTAGCCTGGAGCCCCACCTGCGCAATCGCGGCGGCAAAATGCACGGCGGGGTTTTATTCAGCTTGGTCGACATCACCATGGGCCTGGCCTGCTCCGGCGCCCATGGTTTTGACCGACAAAGCGTGACCATCGAGTGCAAAATTAACTACTTGAGGTCAGTGTCGGAAGGCGAAGTGCTGTGCATCGCCAACGTCATTCACCCGGGCCGACGTACGTTTGTCGTCGAAGCTGACGTGATGCAAGGCGACAAACTGGTCGCAAAAGCGCAAGGCACGTTCGCTCTCCTGTAGCGGTCATTAGGTCATTTGAGTTAATTTCGGCACTGCACACGCAGTGCCGAAATGCGCTTGGAGCGCCAAAAACCGGAACAGGGACGAAGCCCAGCAATACCGACAAAGCCAGGCGACCACGCCAGTTTCAACTTCACCCTTGTAGACCGTCCTGACCACCCCCATATTGGGGCGACTGACGCGTGAAGGAATCCAACTTGAGCGAACTTCTCAACCGCCGCCTGGCTCTGCTCGGCGAGCGCGCCAACCTCACTCTGCTCGAGCAGTGCCTGCACGGTATCGAGCGCGAATGCCTGCGCGTCACGGGCGATGCACGCCTGGCGCAGACACCGCACCCCGAAGAGCTGGGTTCGGCCCTGACCAACGACCAAATCACCACTGACTATTCCGAGTCGCTGCTGGAGTTTATTACCCCGGCCCTGCCCGACCCTGCGGACACGCTGGCCAGCCTCGACAAGATTCATCGTTTTGCCTACAGCAAACTCGGCAACGAGTACCTGTGGAGCCCTTCGATGCCGTGTCCGTTGCCGGCCGAAGAAGACATCCCGATTGCCTATTACGGCACCTCCAACATCGGCCAGCTCAAGTACGTGTACCGCAAAGGCCTGGCCCTGCGTTACGGCAAGACCATGCAGTGCATCGCCGGGATCCACTACAACTTTTCCCTGCCCGAAGCCCTGTGGCCTGTACTCAAGCAAGCTGAAGGTTTTGTCGGCACCGACCGCGATTACCAATCAGACGCCTACATCGCGCTGATTCGTAACTTCCGTCGCTACAGCTGGTTGCTGATGTACCTATTCGGCGCTTCGCCTGCGCTGGATGCTGGCTTCTTGCGTGGCCGTTCGCACCAGTTGGAGCAACTGGACGCCGACACGCTCTACCTGCCGTATGCCACCAGCCTGCGCATGAGCGACTTGGGTTACCAGAGCAACGCCCAGGCCGGCCTTACGCCGTGCTACAACAACCTCGACAGCTACACCGACAGCTTGCGTAAGGCTGTGGCCACGCCATACGCGCCGTATGTTGAAATCGGCACGCACAAAGATGGCGAATGGGTGCAACTGAACACCAACATCCTGCAAATTGAAAACGAGTACTACTCCAACATACGCCCCAAGCGGGTGACCTACACCGGCGAGCGTCCGATCCAGGCATTGGTCTCGCGTGGGGTGCAGTACGTTGAAGTCCGTTTACTCGACATCAACCCGTTCATGCCGGTCGGCATCGACTTGCCGGAAGCTCGCTTCCTGGATGCCTTCCTGCTGTATTGCGCGCTGCAAGACAGCCCGCAATTTGAGAACATCGAATGCGGTCATTGCACGTCCAACTTCCTGAGCGTGGTCAAGGAAGGTCGTCGTCCGGGGCTGCAATTGCAGCGCGATGGCCAAGCGGTCGACCTGAAGGAATGGGCGGCAGAACTGCTGGAAAAAATCGCGCCTCTGGCCGCGCTGCTCGACCAAAGCCACGGCGGTGACGCCCACAGCAAAGCGCTGGACGAACAGTTCGCCAAGGTCCAGAACGTCTCGCTGACCCCATCAGCCAAAGTCCTGGCCAGCATGATCGAACACAAAGAAAGCTTCGCCCAGTTCTCCATGCGCCAGAGCCAGGCCCACGCCGAGTACTTTCGCAGCGAACCGCTGAGCGCCGAAGACCAAGCCGCCTTCGAAGAAAAAGCCCGCCAGTCACTGCATGAACAAGCCGAGACTGAAAAGGTAGAAGAAGGCGATTTCGACCTGTTTGTCGCGTCGTATCAGGCGAGTATTTTGTCGATCAGTTACTGAGGCGTGACGCACCGTAGCGCTTGAAGTAAACAACATGCCGGCCTACCCGGCATGTCATAAAGCGCTAACGTTTATAGTTAAATGAAACTTGGTAGTCGAATGGCTTGCCCACCAGTTTGCTTAGGGCTATTAGTTGATCAGCCCTGAGGTCGTATCCTTCCCGCCCCTGCTGCTCAGTTGTCCATTCCATAATTTTCTTTACTTCGATGTCGTAGCACGCAGGTATTGCAACCTCGAAAGCCAGTAGCTCAGTTGTTTTGTCAAAGGCCTCTACTACGTATTTCATGGCTAAACTCCCCTGCTGCGTGCGACAGTTCCAACATTTAAATTCTTAGCTTGCATAATGCGCAAGGTACAAGTCTAAATTATTCGGAAGTTCTATTAAGGCAAGCGACGCGATATGCGCTGCTTGATCGGGTGAGAGTGGAAAATCCGCGCCGATACAATCAGTACTTTCAGCCCAATGCATAATAGGCATTAACTCAGAAACGCATAGATCGATTTTTTTTTCGTAAACTATGTCGTCTTTATCTTCCTGAAAACCCATTATTAAAAAAATCATGGTTCAACCCTCCGGGTCTTATCAGCAGGTTTTGTTTGTTCGCCAGTATTTGGATCAAATTCACCCAAATGCTTCCCGCGCTTGTTGTATTTCTCTAACGCTCCATGCTGTCTGTCCCACTCATAAAAATCGCCTGATGGGTCATTCCATCTTGGACGAAGTCCACCACCCCCCTGAAGGGATGTTTTTGAACGCCCACGGATTGCATCAGGAAAGGCGATTAAAGGGCCTTTTGGAGTTGGATAGTATTTGTGCCCCGGCACATTCAAAACAATATAAAGCGGCAAGACCCCCGAATCAGCCGGGAACACAAGAATGAAGTCCTTGTAATCCGGCGGGTAGATCGGGTTGACGATGATGGTGTCGGCGTTTTTGGTTGGCGGGAAGATCCAAATATGGGGCGTGGGTGACGCGCCTTTTAAGGGGGGAATGCCGAGGGTGTT
>NZ_ALJC01000142.1 GCF_000282975.1 Pseudomonas psychrophila HA-4 | reverse complement strand
CGATTCTTTTCTGGAGCCAGCCCCTCATGATGCGTCCCGACGCAAAAGTCGAAAAAGTCTATCTGTACCCCAAACCCGTCGACTTCCGAAAATCCATCGACGGCCTTGCCGCCCTGGTCGAACTGGACATCAAGGTCGCGGTGTTTGACCCGGTGCTTTTCGTGTTCCTCAACAAGCCTCGAAACCGAGTGAAGATTTTGTACTGGGAGCGCAACGGCTTCTGCCTTTGGCTAAAGCGGCTGGAGTCCGAGCGCTTCAAAACATCGCCGGATTGTTCGGATGAGGCCATCGTGCTGACGGTTCAAGAACTCAACTGGTTATTGGACGGTTTTGATTTGTGGCGCAACCGTCCGCATCAAGTTTTAACGCCTCGATTCGTCGCCTGATTCGGTATAATCCAGGGCATGATTTCCATGCCCAAAGACCTTCCTGACGACCCTGTTTTGCTCAAGCAACTGCTTGAGCAAATGCTCAGTGAGCGCGAGTCTGATAAGGGCAAGATCGTTCATCTTGAAGAGGAAAACGCGCTGTTGCGTCAGCGCCTTTTCGGGCGAAAGTCAGAGCAGACCGCCGATCCCACGACTCCGCAAATGGCCTTGTTCAACGAAGCTGAAAGCGTGGCCGAGTCTGTCGACGAAACGGTTGAAGAAGAGGTCGTCGCTGCGACCAAGCGACGGGGCAAACGCAAGCCTCTGCCCGACGATCTTCCGCGCATCGAAGTCATTCACGAACTGCCCGATCACGAGCTGACCTGCGCCTGCGGTTGCCGTAAACACAGCATTGGCGAGGAAGTCAGTGAGCAGCTCGAGATCGTGCCGATGCAAATCCGCGTGATCAAACATGTGCGCAAGATCTACGCCTGCCGTGGCTGTGAAACCGCGCTGGTCACGGCCGACAAGCCGGCGCAACTGATCGAAAAGAGCATGGCCAGCCCCAGCGTTTTGGCGATGTTGCTGACGACCAAATACGTCGATGGCCTGCCACTGCATCGCTTCGAAAAAGTACTCGGTCGCCACGGCGTCAATATTCCACGGCAAACCTTGGCGCGCTGGGTTATCCAGTGCGGCGAACACCTGCAACCCTTGCTCAACTTGATGCGGGATCGACTGCTGGAAAGTCGCGTCATCCACTGCGACGAAACGCGTGTGCAAGTACTGAAAGAACCTGATCGAGAACCGAGCAGCCAATCCTGGATGTGGGTGCAAACCGGCGGGCCGCCGAATCAGCCTGTGATCCTTTTTGACTACTCGACCAGCCGGGCGCAGGAGGTTCCGTCGCGCCTGCTCGAAGGTTATCGCGGCTACCTGATGACCGATGATTACGCGGGTTATAACGCCTTGGGCGCGCAATCCGGTGTCGAACGTTTAGGCTGTTGGGCTCATGCGCGACGCAAGTTTGTCGAGGCGCAAAAGGTGCAGCCGAAAGGCAAAACCGGGCGTGCCGATATCGCCCTGAATCTGATTAACAAGCTGTACGGTATCGAGCGAGATTTAAAAGAAGTCGGCGATGAACATCGTCACGAATGCCGACAGCAAAACAGCCTGCCGGTGTTGGCGCAGTTGCAAACATGGCTGGAGAAAACCCAGCCACAAGTGACGGCGCAAAATGCACTGGGTAAAGCCATCAGCTACTTGGCTAGCAACTGGATCAAGCTGGTGCGCTACACCGAAGCCGGTTACTTGCCGATCGACAACAATGCGGCAGAGCGTGCGATCAGGCCCTTCGTTATCGGACGCAAGAACTGGCTGTTCAGCGACACACCCAAAGGCGCGATGGCCAGCGCTCAGCTTTACAGTTTGGTCGAGACGGCTAAAGCCAACGGCCAGGAGCCCTATGCGTGGCTGCGCCACGCACTTGAGCGCCTGCCACAAGCCTCGAGCGTAGAAGACTTCGAGGCCTTGCTGCCGTGGAACTGCACGCTGCAAATTCCACGATAGCCATAGATTCCCACCTTTAAAATGTGGGGTT
>NZ_ALJC01000141.1 GCF_000282975.1 Pseudomonas psychrophila HA-4 | reverse complement strand
GGAATCAGCGCGGTGAGTTGCCCGGCTTCGTTGTACTGGTATTCAGTGACAGCGCCGAGCGGGTCCTTTTCGGCGATCAGGCGGCCTTTGTCGTCGTAGGCTTTGTGGTGTTCTGCGCCGTCGGGGTCGATTTGCCTAACCAGCCGGGCGTTGTCGTCGTGCACGTAGATTTGCTGACTGCCGTCACGGTTTTTGACGGTGACGGCGCCGTTGTCATCCCATTCGTACGTGGCGTCCATCTGCCCAAAATTGGCCCAGTGACGAATGCAACGTGCCTGCTTGCCCGCGTGTTGCCATTGCCAGTAAAACGCCGCGCCACCGGCCAGTTGGCGTTCTTGAATGACGTGTTGCGCGTCGTAACGGTAGTGCTCGGTTTCTTGCAGCGCGTTGCTGGCACTGATCAGTTGGCCTGCGTCGTTGTAGCGGTAGGTGACCTGCGTGTGCAGGGTGGTCCAGCGTTCAAGGTGCACGCGGTGTTTGGCGTGGTGATCGTTTGAGCGCTCGGCAAATTCACGGCTTTCATCGTATTGCTGGTAGTCCACCGCGCACAGGCGACCGTGGGCATAGCGCAACAGCAAGGCGCGATGTGCGCCGTTGTCGATGCGGTGCAGGCGGCCGTCCTTGTAGGTGATTTTCAGGCGATTGCCGTAGGCGTCGCTGATGGCGGACAGTTGCAGGTCTTTGAAGTGGTAGAAGCGGCTGTTTTTACCGGCTTGAGCGAGGATCAGTTCGTCTTTGTCGCCCAGGTAAATCGCGGCCTTGGCCAGGCTATTGGTGATGGCCGGGCGTTGGGCGCTGGGCTGCGGAAAGCGGGTCTGGCGGTTTTCGTGATCGGTCCATAGCAGTTCGTCGCCATCACGTTGCAGGCGATGGGACAGGGTGTGGCTCCAACCGAATCCCAAGTCGCCGTTTATGTCGACCGCGCTGGTGCGGTACAGGCGCGTCCACTCCAGTGGCAATGCGCCGTCGAGCACGCCATCGGTCAGGGTGAGGAGTTCTTCGCCGGTGACCATCGACACCGGGCAGCCGTTGGTTTGGGTATCTTTGGCCGATTCGGCAGCGTGGTCGTTGGGGGTTCTGGATTGAGCGGGGGCGTCGTCGACGTGCTGGACGAGTTCCAAGGAGGTTTTTGCTTGGGGTTTGCTGCGAGCCAGTACGGTGCCGTCAGGAATGCTTTTGGCAGCGCCTAGTTCGTTCTGCGGTTTTATGTCTAGGTCAGCCTTCAACCCTGAATTTAGGCGACCTTCACCCTGTAGCAAAATGGGTTTGCCTGCCACGGCATGAGGGGCGGAGCGCGCTTTGCTGGTGCGCATCAGCAGCTCGACAAAGTCCTCTAGCAGTGCCATCGCTTTGGTAGCTTCGACGGCCTTGTTGGCGCCCTTGAGGGCGAGGCGTATGGCAGGGCTAATACCACGCGTCACCACTGCCAACACGATAGCGATCAGCACTCCGCTGGTGAGCTGCGCCTGTATTTCGCTGCGAATGGGCGGCGGTAAAAGCTTCAGCCAGGCAATCATGGCCGAAAAGTAGCACCACATCATTAGCTCATCACTGGCAATCAATAACGCTGTTTCCAGAGACTCTTGGGAGGCATTCAACAGCAGGTTGAATTGTTCTTCGGTGAGGAATTTTTTTAGCTTTTCGTAGTTCTCTTGCGGGTGGCTTATCAATGTGAAGAAGCCGGTGATGTCATCCCACACGGCCAGCAGCGCATTGATCAGGCCGTCCCACTGGGCGTGTATTTCCATGCTGAAGCGGCCCAGTACATCGGCCTGTTGATGGGCTTGCCAGCGTGATAAATATTCAGTGTCCCACTGGGTGCCGAGCCAACTGCTGAGATCGTTGAGCACGGTCTTGTAGGAGTCGTAAAAGGCATCGATCTGTTCGGGCGTGATCTGCGGGTAAAAGGTAATTTGGTATTTCTGGTTGGGCAGGCAACCCTCGACCCGCTTGATACCGGAGGCATCAATGAAGGTGTCGATTTCTGGGCCGCCACCCTCAGGCACCAAACGCACGCGGGTATTACCAATGGGCACGAAACGCGCGGCTTCGAAGGCGTGGACCAAGGTCAGCTTGGCGTCCCGCTGACATTGGGCATAAAACACCACCGGCGCTCTGCTGTCCTTGTCGCGTGTGATCACTTCATTGCCGACACGAAACTGTTGTTCTACGTCGAGCATGCCGCCGTACCAAGCGTCAGCATGGTCCCGGTAGCCTTCAAGGCAATGTGTCAGTTCGTTCAGAACCTCCTTGAGGTCAGGCTGGGTGGCACTGATGGACAGATACATGCTGCCCAGAATAATGGGGATCATGGGTAAGCCTCTTGCTGCACATGAGCCAGCAAAAGCCCGCTGTCTTTATGTTGTGAAGGCGATGAGCGCTGCACGAAATGCTCAACCTTTTGCCGCAGGCGGGACTCGCTCATCGATGCGTACAGCTCGGCCTGCGTTTCTTTAAGCCACTGCATCAAGTTGTCGATCACGGTGTTGAAATCCTTTTCGGCCAAGGTGTTGAGCAGGTCTTGGGGGACTTCCCACCAAGGGAATGGTTGAGCCGGCAGCGCTGCACCCTGGCCTACCACCACGGGCTGGCCGTTGACCCAGTAACGATCAAACACCGGTAGAACATCGCTGGCCGCAGTGCCCAAGTGCTGAAGGATGGGCAGCCAGTGGCGGCCGTCCCAAAACCTCAAAAACACGGCTTCGTTGGCGGGCATCAGGACGAGGGTCAGGCCGCGCAGATGTGCGGCAATGTGCTCAGGGGCGGCCGTTGACACGGCCAGCCAACCCCAATCGTCAGCGTCGGTTTCGGCGACCCACTGTAGACATCCGCTGTCAGGCGTCAGGCTCAGCAAATAAGGCATGACGGGCAGCCAATCGGCATAAGGCGTTTCGGCCCACAGCGCGATGGGGGGCTCGATCCCGCCCCGTTGACGGCAGGCGGCGAGCGGGTCGGCATCGCTTGCTGAACTGATCACGGCGTACAGGCGTTCGCCGGGACGCAGCGGGTTATCTGTCAGCCATTGCTGTGGGTTGAGGAATTCAGATATCACACACGCCTCCTTTGCATTTTTCGCACTCTTCGCAGAAAGGTGCGTTGCGCTTGAGGCTGTTGATTTGGGTGGGGGTGAGCACGGCGGCTGTCAGCGGCGCGACGTCTGAGGTGATGGCAGGTAACGCCGCCGTCCCCGGTATCGGCACGCCGCCGAGTAAGATCGGTGAACTGACGTAAATCCCGGTCGCACTCACAAGCAGGTGTTGGCCGCCGGCCATCAGCGAGATGCAGGCGCCGGCCGACAACACCACATGGGCGCCGGCCTTGACCGTGACTTCCATGCCGGCCTCGACAGCCATCGCCACACCCACGGTGGTGTGGCTGCTGACGCCCACGAGGCGAAAGTCGTTGGCGTTGAGTTGCACTTTGCGATCCCCGGTCACGGTGCGTTGGTCTTCGCCCTTGAGCACCGAGACGCTGTTGCCAGTGATGGTTTCTTCACGCTGGCCGTCGATTTGCAGGTGGCTGTC
>NZ_ALJC01000140.1 GCF_000282975.1 Pseudomonas psychrophila HA-4 | reverse complement strand
AATAGACGGCTTATAAAGTTGCTGAACTGTAAAGATATTAATATTAATCAACCTCCTACTCCTGGTGGGCCTGTAGCGGTTTATACCCTGGATCAACTCCCGGGTAAGACAGTGAAGATGAAAATAAATTTGGCTGAGAAAGAGACTCCCTCTATAGGGGATACTTGGGTAAATGTGCCTAATGGTTGGAAGCGCTGTATGGGTGATGGCTTCGAAGATCAATATGCGTTCTGCAATGGGAATAAAAAAGACTTTAGTGATTTCATAATGCCTGATGGTGCGAGGTGTTCTATTTATCCAGGCTGTACAAAGTAAAGGAGGTTTAATAATGGTAATGAATAATAGTGTTAACAGTATCGATCTAAGAGGTCGGATGTTTTCGTGTCCTGTTCAAGGTAAGACGTCTACTTTTCAAGTAGTAGATGAATTTGGCGCAGGCAAGCCTTATGCGGGGTTGGCTTTTAAAGTGGTTGACTTTGAGGGGGTCGAATATAAGGGGTACCTTGATATGGCGGGTGTTGGGAAGGTTGAGAATCATTTTGCCGGACCGATCGCGCTAATAATGAATGAGGTTTATACGGGTATTAATAAAACCTATAAAATGTTGCAAGAGCGGACGCATTACCCCCTAAAAATAACTGAACTTCAAGTCAGAGCCGAACACACCCGTTACTTCAATAAAGACGGTAGCCGCACGTCGAATAACCCTGCACTACTGCTTACGAACACAGATTTCTACCAAATCGAAGTCCGGCATTTGGTTGAGCACGTCTCACACTTGCCTTCTGTAGTGGAATGTCATTACCCGCCTTCCGAAGGCATCCGCAAGTTGATGGTCAAGCACAGCCCGCGGGGCCTCTGTCTATTCGGTAGCCGACACAGCATCCTGCAAGTGCGACCTCTGCGTGCGTTGCGCCCGCTGTTCTCGACCGACCCACAATTTTGTGCGCTCAACCTGTATCAATTGGCGTTGATGGCCACATTAAGTTACTGCCCCTTTGGGCAGGCGCCGAGCAAACACCCCATTCACCAGGCCAGCGTCAGCTTTAAGCAGGTCCCGAGTTCGGGTAACTGGTTTGGTGACGCCTTGGCCAAGTACAAACAACTCGGGCGAGTCGATGCCGATCAGGCCCAGGCGTACTACCCGCTATATGAAGATGTGGCGTATTCCAGGCGTTTTGAAATTGTGCCTTTTGATCCAGCGCTATACCCCGTAAATCAACCTCAGAAGGGGCCTGATCAGGAAAGTCCAGTAAAAGTCCATTTTTTGGATGACCGAGGTGAAACCGTCGATACGGATACACAGGCTTTCGCGACTCATAGCGATGAGATCATCTTGATCGCTATCCGTGGCACCAGTGAGGGGGTCGATGTCCTTCGCGATACCGATGGATTTCAGGTGCCTTTTGAAGAAGGCAAAGGCGCAGTTCATCGTGGGTTTTATGGCGCGGCCAAGAAAGCCAATGACTTCGCGACCAAATACCTCGATAAGTTCTACGCAGGCCAAAAAATTCTGATCTGTGGCCACAGTCTGGGCGGTGCTATCGCTTTAATACTGTCGCAAATGTTGCGAAGCAAACCCGAGGGTTACAACATCCTGCTCCACACCTACGGCGCGCCGCGTGCTGGGGATGCAACTTTCGTCCAGGCAGCCGAGTCTTTGGCACATCACCGCATGGTCAATCACAACGACCCAGTGCCGAGCGTGCCTGCGCCCTGGATGAAGACTAAACCGGGCGAGCCGATGCCTGGTGTTGGTATCCGTTATCGACAAGTGCCGGCCCAATTCGCTGCTTATCTCACCAGCATCGTCAATGTGGATGGCGAGCCTTATGCGCACCACGGGCAGCTTCAACACTTTATGCCGGTGGATTTCGGTGACGGTGAGGTGTCACATATCTTGTGGGCACCGGGCTGCGAGACGTTGGCCCAGCACGCTGCGTGCACCCTCGCCATTGCGCAGCACGAGGGGCTGCCAGCCCGAGGGAGCTTTATCCAGCAAGTGATGGACGCGGGAGATCACTCGGTTATCGCCAGCTATGTGCCGCACAGTTGGGCGACGCTTCGGCGTTGGCAAGAGGCGCTGGCTAACAAGCGTTCACGGGTGAGTGGTCGAGAGATGGAGTGGATGGATGAAGTGTTGGCGCGCATTGAGGCGCAGTTGAAAGACAAGCTCAGCGAGGTGACTCATGAAATAACGCCGCGCGCCGTTACGACGCTCTCGGCGATTAATTCGCTGCTCAAGGAAGCCTCAAAGATAAAAACGACCCGCCATCGGTTGAACACGTTGCACCATCAAGTGGTGCAGCCGGCAGATGTGTATGGTAATTGCACTGCAGACGCCGAAGGCTTGGCCCAGAGCATCGAGCGCTGGCTGGCCAATAGCGACAGCACCCGCGTCGAGCAATTGGCCATGGCACCCAAGGGGCTTTCAATGGCCGAACTGGATGCCTCGTTGGGCCTGCACGTGGTGGGTGCGCCCTACTTGGGGGACATTCTTGATTTGCCGTAGCGGTGAACCGCTAGCCACAAGCCACAAGTAAGCGCAAAACCGCCTCTCACTTGCCGCTTGCAGCTAACCCCTCGCCGCTCTTTTCGTCAGAAGAGATCGATCGGCGCCCCGTCATCTGCTGGCAGTGGGCTGCCCGGTGCTACGCCATTGCCCAGCTCGCTGTTGGTCGGCGGTGTGTCTTCGCTTTTGAACAGTTCAAAGTAGGCGCCCGGTGTGCCAGGTGATGCGATGCGCCCGCTGACAGGGTCGATGCGCAGGCTGAGGATGCCTTCGGGCTCAGTCTGGGTGTGTGCAGGCTTACCTTTGAGCGCGCCGCCCATGTAGCTCATCCAGATCGGCAAGGCCACGGTGCCGCCGTATTCACGACGCCCGAGGCTTTCGGGTTGGTCGAAACCAGTCCATACGGTGGTCACGTAATCGGCGTTGTAACCCGAGAACCACGCATCTTTCGATTCGTTGGTGGTACCGGTTTTGCCCGCCAGGTCAGTGCGGCCCAGCGCCAAAGCGCGACGGCCGGTGCCGAGTTTGATCACGTCTTGCAACATGCTGGTGAGGATGTAAGTGGTGCGCCCGTCAACGATGCGTTCAGCGACCGCTTGGGTTTCGGTGGTCGGCAGGCCGGGTGCGGCGTTGATGGTGTCGATGGTCAGCGCTGCGGCCTCTGGAGGCACGTCTTTGCTGGCGTTTTTCGGCACGCTTGGCGGGTTGGCCACGAACAGGGTCTCGCCATTGCGGCTTTCGATTTTATCGATCAGGTACGGCGTGATTTTGTAACCGCCGTTGGCAAAGGTGCTCCAGCCGGTGGCGATTTCCATCGGGGTCAGGGTGGCAGTGCCCAAGGCCAGTGACAGGTTGCGCGGCAGGTCTTGCTTGTTAAAGCCGAACTTGCTGATGTAGTCGATGGTGCGGTCAACGCCCAAGCTTTGCAGTAAGCGGATCGACACTAGGTTGCGCGACTTGTACAGCGCCTCGCGCAGACGGATTGGGCCGAGGAAGGTGTTGGTGTCGTTTTTCGGGCGCCAGACTTTGTCCAGGTACTCGTCGACAAACACGATCGGGGCGTCGTTCACCAATGTGGCGGCGGTGTAGCCGTTGTCCAGTGCCGCGCTGTAGACGAACGGTTTGAAGCTGGAGCCTGGCTGACGCTTGGCTTGCATCGCCCGGTTGTAGTTACTTTGCTCAAAGGCGAAACCACCGACCAGTGCGCGAATGGCGCCGTTGTCCGGGGCAAGCGATACCAGCGCGCCTTGCACGTTTGGCACTTGGCTAAATTTGAGGGCGCCATCTTTTTGCGGCTGTACGCGAATCAAATCGCCCACTTGCGCCACGTCTGAAGGCTGCTTGGGCAGTGGACCCATGCTGTTGGTGTTGAGGAACTTGCGGGCCCATTTCATGCTGTCCCACGGGACATGAGCTCCGCCATTACGGGTCAGTACTTGCAGGCCGTCTTTGTCGACCTGGGTCACGATGGCAGGCTCAAGCCCGCTGATAGGCCGCTGTTTGGCGAGTTCTTGAGTCCAGACCGCTTGGGTTTTGCCCGCAAAGCGCGATTCTGGGCCGCGATAGCCGTGGCGCTGGTCGTAGGCGATCAGGCCGTCTTCAACCGACGTGTTAGCCAGTGCTTGCAGGTCGCTCGGTACGGTGGTGGTCACCCGGTAACCTTCGGTGTACGCCTCGCTGCCATAACGACCGACCATCTCGGCGCGGGCCATTTCGGCGATGTAAGGCGCGTTCACTTCTGGGCTTTGCACGTGGTAGCTGGCATCGACCGGCTCGGCAATGGCGGCTTCGTAGCTGGCCTGATCGATTTTGCCCAGCTTGTACATACGGCCCAGGATCCAGTCGCGGCGTTCTTTACTGCGCACTGGGTTGGCCAACGGGTTAAAGCGCGAAGGGGCTTTGGGCAGGCCAGCAATCATTGCCATCTGCGCCAGGCTCAGGTCACGGATCGATTTGCCGTAGTAGACCTGCGCCGCGGACTCGATGCCGTAAGCACGGTTGCCGAGGTAAATCTTGTTCACGTACAGCTCAAGGATTTCGTCCTTGGTCAGTTCGCGTTCAATTTCCAGGGCCAACAGGATTTCGTTGGTTTTGCGGGAAAAGCTCCGCTCACTGGTCAGGAAATAGTTCTTCGCCACCTGCATCGTGATGGTGCTGCCACCCGATTGTATGTGTCCGCTTTTTACCAACTGGGTCGCGGCGCGCATCAGGCTACTGGGGTCGACCCCGTAATGATTGGCGAAGTTGTCATCCTCTGCCGAGAGCAAAGCATTGATGAAATTGGGTGGAATGTCGGCGAACTTGATCGGAGAGCGGCGCATTTCGCCAAACTCTGCAATCAATTTGCCGTCGCTGGTGTAGACCCGCAAAGGAATCTGCAACTGGATGCTTCTCAACGACTCTACGGACGGCAAGCCAGGACTAAGATAGAGATACGCGCCGCTAAGCGCGAGCAAGAGCCCGCAGAACACGGCAACGAAAGACCACCCGAAAAACTTCAGCAGACGAATCAAGGCTTTTGGATTTCCAGATTAAGAAATGGGTGTGCACGTCAGGGTAGTGCGCAGTTATGCAGGGTCGACGGTGCGGAAAAAAACGCCCGGCATTATAAGCATTTTTCGGCCGCAAGCGTCAGGGACCGCATGTCAGAACGGGTTATGAACGGAACTCATTATTTACCCTCCGTAAGTCACGGATTGCATTAGGGAAAACCACAGTGTCCGGATATTTTCGCAACGCCCGCCAGCGGTATCTGGGGGTCGACATCGGTTTGCACGCGATAAAAGTAGTCGAGTTAAGCCGTTCTCACGGCACCTTCCAGTTGGAGAGCTATGGCATTGAGCCATTAGCTGCCGTGCTCATGGACGATCTGACCCGTGTCGATCCGAAAAGTGCCGGGCAGGCATTGGTAAAAGCACTTGGCACGGCTTCGGTAGTGGCACGCGATGCGGTGGTGGCAGTGCCTGACACGCAGATCATCTGTAAAAATCTTGAGTTGGACGCTGGCCTGAGCGATGACGACCTAGAACTTTACGTGCGCCTAGAGGCCGAGCAATACATTCCGTATGCACTGGATGAGCTAGCGCTGGACTTTGAGGTTGTGGGCTGTGTGCCGAACAATCCTGAACGGTTGAACGTATTGCTGGTGACGTGTCGTCAACAGACGCTTGATTGGTACGAGGCGGTGTTGAGCCACGCCGGGCTCAAGGCGCGGGTGATTGCAGTGCACGCTCACGCGTTGGAACGTGCGCTTGAGGCGCTGGCGCCTTGTGCCACAGGTTTGCAGACACCTGGCGCGGTGGCGGTGGTCGATTTTGCCCCCCATACGACGGTGTTGAGCGTTGTGCGGGAGGGGCAGTTGCTGTATTACCGAGAACTGCTGTTTGGTTGCGATGCGCTTGCGGATGAAGCATTCAACAGCATTGCGCTGCAACACATCCGGCGCGGCCTTGAACCGTTTGTCGAGCCCCTTGCATCGCTCGTGCTGTCTGGCGCGGCGGCCTCACGCAGCGGCCTGAGTACGTGGCTGGAGGCTCAACTTGGCCTGCCTACGCAGGCGGCCAACCCGTTTGCGCTCATGCGTATTAATCCTTTGCTAACACCTCAAGCCTTGCTTTGCGATGCTCCTCTGTTGTTGACTGCCTGCGGTCTGGCCTTAAGGGGGTTTGATTAATGGCAAGCATCAACTTACTGCCGTGGCGCGCATTGTTGCGAGAAAAACGACGTAAGCGTTTTGTGATCGTATTGCTCGCGCTATCAGCGATGGCGGTAGGTGGGTTGTTTGTGATTGACCACTTTATTGACCGGGCGGTTGAGCGTCAGTTGGCGCGCAATGATTTGATCCGAAGTGCCATGGTGCAACTGGATGGTCGTGCCGAGCAGATCGATCAGTTGAAAGTGCGCCGAGAGCAGTTGCTCGAACGCATGCAGACCATCGAGACGCTTCAGGGTAATCGCTCTGACAGCGGAATCATTTTGCAGCAACTGGCGCGCAGCCTGCCCCAAGGCGTGTATTTCACTGATGTGAAAATGACGGACCAGACGCTTGTGATTACCGGGGTGGCTCAGTCCAATAAGCTTGTCGCGGAGCTGATGCGCAACCTCGATGCCTCGCATTGGCTCGAAACGCCCGTGCTGATTGACGTGCAAGCGGGGCCCATCCATGCAGAGGGGCCGGAGCGGTTATTTGAAATGACTGTGCGCCAAACCCGGCATGTCCGCAGCGGCGGCCAACTGTGAGCGCGGCTCAATGGCTAGCCCGCTTGGGCCAGTTCGAACTGCGAGACCTAGACTTCGAGCGTGTTGGTTGGTGGTCGCTTAGGTTTAAAGCCTTGGTGGCGCTGCTTTTGGTGGGCGTGCTGCTGATTGTGGGTTACGGGTTGCAATTGCAGTCACCGATCAACCGGCTTGCGCAACAGCGCGGCGTTGAGGTCACGCTAAAAACCGAATTTGCTTCTAAAGCCACCCAGGCAGCAGGCCTGGACGCTTGGTTGATGCATGTGCACGAGCTCGAAACGTCATTCAGTGGTGCGTTGAAGCAACTGCCCGGTCAGGCGCAAGTGCCCGGCCTGCTGGATGAGGTGTCCCGCATTGCTCTGACTAGCGGCTTGTTGATTGAGCACATTCAGTGGTCGCCCGAGGTGCTTCAGCCGTTTTATGCCGAATTGCCCTTGAAGTTGGTGCTGATCGGCGGGTATCACGACCTTGGGCTTTTCGTCAGTAGCTTGGCGAGCCTGCCGCGCATCGTCACCCTGCATGACTTTGCCCTTGCGCCGCTCAATGACACGGGGGACGGCCAACTGCGCATGACATTGCTGGCCAAGACTTACCGCGCCCACGATCAAGGATTGATCCCATGAGTGTTGTCTTTCGGCTGTTTAGTCTTGGGTTGATCGCAATACTTGCGGGCTGCGATAACGCGCAAAGCACCGCGCAATTGCACGCGTATTTGCAGGCAACCGCACCCGTCCCGCAGACCTTGATCGCGGCAGTTCCCGGCGTTGAGCCTGCCCGTGTGGTTGCTTATGAAGCGGGCGCGTTGCGCAGCCCTTTTCAGGTTGTACGCGACGCAGGCTCGGGCAGCTGGCAGGTCAGCCTGCTGGTGGCTGATGAGCTAGACATGGACCGGCCCCGGCAGTTTCTGGAGGGGCTGGATCTTGAGCAATTCGAGATGGTCGGTACGTTTTCCAATGACCAAGGGCCCAGCGCCTTGCTGCGTGCTAACGGTATTGTCCATCGCCTTAAAGTTGGCGATTACTTGGGGCGCAATAACGGTCAGGTGGCTTTTATTGACCCCGCACACGTTGAAGTGTTTGAAGTGATTTCAGATGGTCAGGGCGGTTGGCTGGAGCGCTCCCTGAACATCCCTTTGAAGCAACAGTCTTAACGGATATACCCCATGAAAAGGATTTTCCCGGTCTGCGGACTGGCGCTATGGAGTGCGCTGAATTCGCCGTCAGTGTTGGCTGTCGTCCAGCACTCGGCTTTTGTAAACCCAAGTATTACTGCGCCGAACCCGGTGTATACCGGGGAGAAAGTGTCGCTGAACTTTCAAGCCATTGAAGTCCGCACGGTGCTTCAGTTGTTGGCCGATTTTACGCAGTTCAACCTGGTGGTCAGCGACGCCGTGCAAGGCAGTATTACCCTCAACTTGCAGGACGTGCCGTGGGATCAGGCGCTGGACCTGGTGCTTAAAAGCAAAGACCTAGGCAAGCGTCTCGAAGGCAACGTACTGCTGATCGCCCCGTCCGAAGAAATAGCCGCTCGTGAGCGATATGAACTGGAGGCGCGCCAGCAATTGGCCGAACTGGCGCCCTTGCGGCGCGAGTTGGTGCAGGTCAATTACGCCAAAGCGGCCGACATCGCCAAGTTGTTCCAGTCCGTGACGGATGGTCAGGCCAGCGAGGGTGCGCGGGGCTCAATCACGGTGGACGAGCGCACCAACAACATCATCGCGTTTCAGTCCGGTGCGCAGTTGGACGAGTTGCGGCGCATCGTGGCGCAACTGGATGTGCCGGTACGTCAGGTGATGATCGAGGCCCGCATCGTAGAAGTGGGTGTCGACTTTGAACGTAATCTGGGCGTGCGCTGGGGTGGTGCCTTGAACACGGGGGGCAAATGGAGCGCAGGCGGTATCGTCCCGGCGACTGAGGCGGGGGCTGAGCCGGGCACTCTGAGTGCGCCCTTTGTCGACATGGGGGTCAAGAGCAATACCTCGGGGCTGGGCATTGCTTTTATCTCCAACAATGTCTTGCTGGACCTGGAACTGAGTGCGATGGAAAAAACCGGCAACGGTGAAATCATCTCTCAGCCCAAAGTGGTCACCTCCGACAAAGAAACCGCCAAGATCCTTAAAGGCACCGAAATCCCCTATCAAGAGTCAAGCTCTAGCGGCGCCACGTCGGTGTCGTTCAAGGAGGCCTCGCTGTCGCTAGAGGTGACCCCGCAAATCACCCCGGACAGCAGCGTGATTATGGAGGTGGTGGTCACCAAGGATGAGCCGGACTACATGAATATGGTCAACAACGTGCCGCCGATCAAAAAGAACGAAGTGAAGGCCAAGGTGCTGGTCAAGGACGGTGAAACCATCGTAATCGGCGGTGTGTTCTCAAATACTCAAAGCAATGTGGTAGATAAAGTGCCATTTTTGGGCGATCTGCCGTATGTTGGCCGACTTTTCCGTAAAGACCTTGTCCTGGAAAAAAAATCCGAGCTGCTGGTGTTCTTGACTCCGCGTATCATGAACAACCAGGCGATTGCTGTGAGTCATTGATTCTGTGCGAAATTTGATTCTTGTTGGGCCCATGGGGGCTGGTAAAAGCACCATCGGACGTTTGCTGGCCAAAGAGCTGCACCTGCCGTTCAAAGATTCCGATAAGGAAATTGAAGTGCGCACCGGTGCCAATATCCCGTGGATCTTCGATAAAGAAGGCGAGCCGGGTTTTCGTGATCGCGAGGAGGCAATGATTGCCGAACTCTGTGAGGCCGATGGCGTGGTGTTGGCGACTGGTGGGGGCGCAGTGATGCGCCCGGAAAACCGTAAATCGCTGCGGGCGGGCGG
>NZ_ALJC01000139.1 GCF_000282975.1 Pseudomonas psychrophila HA-4 | reverse complement strand
CCGTCGGCGCTTGGGCTGCGGTCACACCCGCCAGCCCAGCCTGCGGCAAGCGGCTCAACTGGCCCATGCGCAAACCGAGTGCCGAATCCCCCGTCAGCGCGATTGCCGCATGCCCCAAGCGCATGTAACGCGGGATCGATAAGCGGGCCGAAGGTTGGGCGAGTCTGGCCGGGTCGAGACCGAATTGGGCAAGCAAGGGCAGGGGATCTTGTCCATGGCTGCGCACGGCGTCCGCCAGGCATTCAACAAATCCTACAGAAAGGTCGCCCAGACGCATTGGCAGCGGTTTCACGGCGTTACAGCCACACGTTCAGCAGTTGAGCGCCAGTGCCGGACGTGTCGGCGCTGGTTTGACCGTTGCGGCTAATAAAACCCTGCCCGGCGCTGCGTTTGTCCCAGAACTTGCCGCGCAGGAACACAGTCACACCCGCTTCGGCAGTGCTGCTGGGCACGCGACTGATTAGTGTTAGGCGGTGCCAGGCTTCGCCTTCGGTTACTTCGCCGGGTTTGAGGCTGATTTCGCTGGGCGTAGAAACGCTCTTATAGCCGCCCCAAGGCTGCTCCCACGTTTTCTTGCCCATGATGAAGGCAGGCACGGCAATCAACTGCGCGCCTTTTTCATTGAGGGTTTGATAGTTCTCGGGGTACCAGCTGTCGCTGCCGATCAAAATGCCCAGCCGTCCGGCCGGAGTATCGACCACATTTAGCTGATGGTCCGGGCTTGGTTGGATATAGCTTTGTTCTTCGTAAGTGGGTAGCAACTGGCGCTGAGGGGTGCCAAGCAATGCGCCGTCGCGGCCAAACACCAGGCTGCTGTTGTACAGCGGGCCATTGCCCGGCAACAACTTACCATTTTCAATGCGCGGGTCGGGCAGGGCGATACTGCCCGCCACCAATGTCACCCCGAACTCCTTGGCCAGCCCGCCAAACAGGCTTTGATAATCGCTCGCCATGTGCCGGGCTTTCATGCGCAGGTGTGCATCGTTGGTGCGGTTGTCACCGTCTGCCCGTAACCAGGCATTGGCGAAGGCCAGCGGGTTGCTCATGGCCAGCATGCGCATGGCGTCATTCAAATTGGCGGCCTGGTACAGCTCGTCTTTTTCGCCGCGAAACATCAGCCAGGTGCCAATGTGCTCAGGCAGCACAACGATGGTTTTATCGTTGAGCAGCCCATCATTGCGGGCGCTGTTTAGGTAAGCGCAAAGCTTTAAATGCACCAGCGCCAGGCTTTGAAAGTCTCGCGGTGACAGATCGGGTTCGATACCCAGCAAATTGCCACGGCCTTGATCAGCGCCATCGTTGACAGCCAGTTTGATACGCAGATCAGACAAGTAGTGACCGACCTCGCGATGTTCAGCCCAGTACCCATAGCCAGCGGCAGAAGCGACAAGTGCGATCAGTAAGGTGCAGCCAAATAATTTACGCATGAGAAATAAAGCGGTAACCGTGGGCAGAATTCGAGGACTAGGGTAGGTCGCTAGGCAAGGCTTGCCAAGAGGGGGTGCTCATTTAGGTTATTAATTTGTAAGTTTGAGTCATTGAGTGCGTCAGATTGTGTCTTTACTGTGCCAGACATAAACGACGGGGCGCCAAAGAACGCCCCGCATACCGTGATTTTGCCTGTTCCGGAGCATCCTGATGACCGCCACTCACTACCCGCATTTAATGGCCCCGCTGGATTTGGGTTTTACCACCTTGCGCAACCGCAGCCTAATGGGCTCGATGCACACGGGGCTTGAAGAGCAACCCGGTGGCTTTGAGCGCATGGCAGCGTACTTTGCCGAACGGGCAAAAGGCGGTGTTGGACTGATGGTCACAGGCGGTATTGCGCCCAACGATGAAGGCGGCGTGTACAGCGGTGCCGCCAAACTGAGCACGGCTGAAGAAGCCGAAAAGCACCTAGTGGTGACCCGCGCTGTGCACGATGCGGGTGGCAAGATCTGCCTGCAGATCCTTCACGCTGGGCGCTATGCCTACAGCCCGCGCCAAGTGGCGCCTAGCGCGATTCAGGCGCCGATCAACCCCTTTACCCCCAAAGAGCTGGATGAAGCCGGTATCGAGAAGCAGATCAGCGACTTCGTGACCTGCGCCAAACTGTCTCAAAGCGCCGGTTATGACGGCGTCGAGATCATGGGCTCCGAAGGGTATTTCATTAACCAGTTCCTTGCCGCGCAGACTAACCATCGCACCGACCGCTGGGGTGGCAGCTACGAAAACCGTATGCGTCTGCCGATTGAAATCGTGCGCCGGGTGCGTGAAGCGGTAGGCCCGAATTTCATTATTATTTATCGCCTGTCGATGCTCGATCTGGTGGCAGGTGGCAGCGTCTGGGAAGAAATTGTGCAACTGGCCAAGGCTGTGGAGCAGGCCGGTGCGACCTTGATCAACACCGGCATTGGCTGGCACGAAGCGCGTATTCCGACCATCGCCACCAAAGTGCCACGCGGAGCCTTCAGCAAAGTCACCGCCAAGCTGCGCGGCTCGGTCAACGTGCCGCTGATCACCACCAACCGCATCAATACCCCGCAAATCGCCGAACAGATTCTGGCCGAGGGCGACGCCGACATGGTGTCCATGGCGCGGCCGTTCCTGGCTGATCCCGAGTTCGTCAACAAAGCGGCGGCTGGGCGCAGCGATGAAATCAACACCTGCATCGGCTGCAACCAAGCGTGTTTGGACCACACCTTTGGCGGCAAACTGACCAGTTGCCTGGTTAACCCGCGTGCTTGCCATGAAACGGTGCTCAATTACCTGCCGACCATCGCGGTGAAGAAAATCGCTGTGGTCGGCGCCGGTCCTGCCGGATTGTCGGCGGCGACGGTGGCGGCTGAGCGTGGGCATCAGGTCACGCTGTTTGATTCAGCCAGTGAAATTGGCGGCCAGTTCAACGTGGCCAAGCGCGTGCCAGGCAAGGAAGAGTTCTTCGAAACCCTGCGTTACTTCACCCGTAAGCTGCAAACCACTGGCGTTGAATTGCAACTCAACACGCGCGTAGACGTACAGCAATTGGTGGCGGGAGAGTTTGACGAAATCATCCTAGCCACCGGTATTGCGCCGCGCACCCCGGCGATCCCGGGCATCGACCACCCTAAAGTGCTGAGCTACCTGGACGTGATCCTTGGGCGCAAGCCCGTGGGCGCCAGCGTCGCCGTCATTGGTGCGGGCGGCATCGGTTTTGACGTGTCCGAGTTCCTGGTGCAACAGGGCGTGGCCACCAGCCTGGACCGAGAAGCCTTCTGGCGCGAGTGGGGCATTGATACCCACCTCGAAGCCCGTGGTGGCGTTGCCGGAATCAAGCCTGAAGTGCATGCGCCAGCGCGGCAGGTGTTTTTGTTGCAGCGTAAAAAAACCAAGGTGGGAGACGGACTGGGCAAAACCACCGGCTGGATCCACCGCACCGGCTTGAAAAACAAACACGTGCAAATGCTCAACAGCGTTGACTACCTGAGCATCGACAATGACGGGTTGCACATTCGTGTTGGCGAAGGCGAGCCGCAGTTGTTGGCCGTCGACAACATCGTCATTTGCGCCGGTCAAGACCCGCTGCGCGAACTGCAAGATGGCCTGTTGGCGGCCGGGCAGAACGTGCACTTGATTGGCGGTGCCGACGTCGCGGCTGAACTGGACGCCAAACGCGCCATCAACCAGGGGTCGCGATTAGCTGCCGAGTTGTAAACCCATCGAACGCTCGCGATCTTCTGACCTTCAAGATCAAAAGATCGTGAGCAAGCTCGCTCAGACCCTTGTCAATAAAGCGGCTGCAGAGGATCAGTGCACGATTTGTGCGAGAAACGCTTTGGCTCGTGGGCTTTTCGGGGCGTTAAAGAAGTCTTCGGGTGGCGAATCTTCGATGATCATGCCGCCGTCCAAAAACAACACCCGCTCCGCCACCTGACGAGCAAAGCCCATTTCGTGGGTCACGCAGAGCATGGTCATGCCGCTGCCCGCCAGTTTGACCATCACATCGAGCACTTCGCTGACCATTTCCGGGTCTAGCGCCGAGGTGGGCTCATCGAACAACATGATTTTTGGCTCCATGCACAATGCTCGGGCAATGGCCACGCGCTGCTGTTGGCCGCCTGAAAGTTGGCTCGGGTATTTGTCTGCTTGGCTTGCAATGCCGACCTTTTCCAAGAAGTGCTGCGCCAGTTCCACCGCCTTTTTGCGAGGCAGCCCACGGACTGACATGGGGGCGAGGATGCAGTTATCGAGCACGCTCATGTGCGGGAACAGGTTGAAATGTTGGAACACCATGCCGATTTCGCTGCGTACTTTGGCGGCGTCACGGGTGGCTTCTGACAGGTCGGTGTTGTTGACCAGAATCCTGCCTTTTTCGGCGATTTCCAGGCGGTTGATGCAGCGAATCAAGGTCGACTTGCCCGAGCCAGACGGGCCGCAGAGCACGATACGTTCGCCTTCACGCACCTTAAGGTCGATGCCTTTTAGTACATGAAACGCGCTGTAGTACTTGTTCAGACCAGCGATGTCCACCACCACCTTGCGAGTGTCTGTCACTGGCGACACAGGGTTATGAACGTAAGCAGGTTGAGCGTGCATAGTGTGTCTCCAGAGATCAGTAAAAGCGCTCGGCGCTGTAGGGCGTAGGGTCGGTGAACGGGTATTCGCCCGTCATCATTTCGGCTAACAGGCGCCCGCAGACCGGACCCAGTGTCAGGCCGT
Organism: Pseudomonas psychrophila HA-4; assembly: GCF_000282975.1. GTDB lineage: Bacteria > Pseudomonadota > Gammaproteobacteria > Pseudomonadales > Pseudomonadaceae > Aquipseudomonas > Aquipseudomonas psychrophila_A. The sequence continues at coordinate 29,987 of NZ_ALJC01000139.1, read as the reverse complement.
GATGCGCGTGGCCAAAGTTGAACCACAAACCTTTGTGGCGGCTGGCCGGGCCTATCACCGGGCACATGTCCGGCAGGCACGGGCGACGACCCAGCCAGGGCTCGGCATCAACGCGCGGACCCAGCGGATACAGGCGCTGGGCGCGCTCTTCGCAGCGGCGCAGTTGGATTTCGTTGATCGGGTCATCACTGTCTGCGAATTCGATTCCAGTGGTCAGGCGAATACCGCCAACCATCGGCGCCAACACATAACCGCCAATCGAATCGAGAATCGGATGTTGCATGGTGTGACCGTCTTTGGCGGCGTAGTGCATGTGGTAGCCGCGCTTGATCGCCAGCGGAATCCGATACCCCAACGGCTCGAAAATATCCCGCGCCTGCGGGCCGAGTGTGACCACGGCCTCATTGGCGGTGATTAAGCCTTTTTGGCTCTCCACCTGCCATTGCCCGGCACTCGCCCGCAGGCGGGTGGCATCGCCAATGACAAACGTGCCGCCGCGCTTGATAAACAGCGCGGCGTAACCGCGGGTCAGGCCGCCTGGGTCGCTGACGGTTTTTGGGTCCAGCCAATGAATGCCGCCCAGCACATCGCCATGCAAGCCCGGTTCCAGCGCGTGCACTTGCTGTTGGTCGAGCACCCGGTAGTTGAGTTTGAATTCGCTCAGGGCTGCCGCATCGCGCTGGGCTTTGTCGAAGTCAGCCTGAGTGCGATACACCTCGATCCAGCCGCTGTCCTGAATCAGTCCAGTCATACCGGCCGGTTCTGCCAGCAAGTCGTGTTCGCTGACGCACTTTTCAATCAGCGGCAGCATGGCCTGGGTGGCTTTGGCCAAGCCCTTGCTGCCCGATTGCTGCCAGTATTTCATCAGCCAGGCCCCGGCTTTAGGCAGGTGCTTGAGGCTGTAGCGCACGTCGGGTTGTTGATTAAGCCCGTAGCGCAGCAGCCGTGAGATTTCACGCGGGAACGAGTAAGGGATAACGCTGGCGCGCTCGATTAACCCGGCGTTGCCATGGCTGGTGCCACTGCCGGGCTGGTCGCGGTCGAGCAACACCACGTTGCGTCCGCGGGCCTGGAGTTGCAACGCGGTACTGACGCCGACAATGCCAGCCCCCAGAACGAGAGTGTCGCAATGCATACATAAATCCTTAAAACGAGGGCCGTTTAGCAGCCCGAAAAAGTGGGCTTACTGCAAATGGCGGCTGAGGCGGCCTTCGATAAATTTGAGGCTGCGACGTACGATCTCGACGATCAGCAGGTAGAGCACGGCGGCCCAGAGGTACACCTGGAAGTCGAAACTGCGAGCGAACACCATTTTGGTCACGCCCATTAGGTCGTAAATGGTCACCAGAGAGGCGATGGCGCTGGCCTTGATCATCAGGATCAGCTCGTTGCCCAGTGGTCCGATGGCCACCAACAGCGATTGCGGCAGGACCACTTTGCGAAAGGTGGTCCAGCGTGACAGGTTGAGCGCCTTGCACGCTTCACGCTGGCCTTGAGCCACAGACAGGATGCTGCCGCGCAGAATCTCAGCCTGATAGGCGGCGGTGTTCAGGGTGAAAGCCAGCAGGGTGCAGAGCCAGGCATCGCGGAAAAACCACCACAAGCCGATATCTTGCCAAAAGCTTTTGAAAGAGCCGAGGCCGTAATAGAGCAAGAACAACTGAGCCAGCAACGGCGAGCCCCGGAAAAAGTACACGTATGCGCCCGTAAAATTGCGCAAAAAGCGGTTGCCGGACAAACGCCCCAGTGCAATCAGCAGGCCGAGCAGTGCGCCGAGGGTGAACGAAATCGCCACCAGTTTGGCGGTTACCAGCAGCCCGTCGATAAAGCGCGGGCCATAGCGCTCAAGCAGTTCGGGGCTGAGAATCATGTTTTGCAGATCCGCCAGGCTCATGGCTGCACGCTCCGTATATGGCGGTTGAAGTAGCGTTCCAGAAAGGCAAACAAGCGCCCGGAAATCGCAGAGAAAAACAGGTAGATAAAGCAGGCCACGGTGTAGAACAGCATCGGGTCTTTGGTCACGCTGACGGCCAAGTTGGTTTGGCGCATCAGGTCGACGAGGGCGATGGTCGATACCAGTGACGTGTCTTTAAGCAGCGACAACCAGTTGTTCGACAGGCCGGGCAGGGCGATGCGCGCCAGTTGTGGCAGCACAACCTTGCGAAAGGTGGGGAATTTGGACAGGCCCAGCGCCGAGGCGGCCTCAAACTGACCCTTGGGAATGGTTTTAAAAGCACCCAGCCAGATCTCGCTGGAAAAGGCCGCAAACACCAGACTGAAAGCGATCATCGCAGCAACAAAGGTATTGATCGTGAACTGAACGTCAAACCCCATGAGGGCGAGGATCTTTTGCGCCGCGATCTGGCAGCCGTAATAAATGATCAGCAGCGTCAACAGTTCCGGCAGGCCGCGAAAGACCGTTGAAAACGTCGTGGCCCATGCCCGCATCCAGCGGTTTTTGGAGCGTGCTGCGACGGCCACGACAAGCCCCAGTGGCAAGCCGATCGGCAGGCAGCTCAAGGCCAGGGCAATGGTCACCAAGGACCCGGCAAGCAACGCCGAGCCCCAGCCGCCACTGGCGAAAGAAAGCAGTGATAGTTGGTCGAGCATGCTCGAGTCCCCGGTCAAAAAAAGGCGAAATTCAGCCGCTGCGCACACACGATGCGCAGGGCCGGGTCATTGGCAGGGAAGCCCTCAGCAGAGGGCGAGCGACTTAGTAAATGTCGAAGTCGAAGTACTTACTGGAGATCTTTTTATAGGTGCCGTCGGCAACTATTTCGTCCAGCGCCTTGTTGAAACGCTCGCGCAGTGCATTGTCGTTCTGACGCACGGCAATGGCCGCGTCAGCCAAGGTGCCGTCGACGTCGCCAATGATTTTGCAGCAGTCTTTGCCGGTTTTATTAACCCATTCCAGCAGCGGGAATTTGTCGGCGATCACCACGTCAACCCGTTCATTCGCCAATTCGCTATTGGCTTCGTCCAGGGTCGGGTACAGCTTCAGATCTGCATCCTTGTAATGCGCTTCGGCATACAGGCTTTGGGTCGCTGCGCTCTGCGCGCCCACGGTTTTGCCTTTGAAGTCGGACTGCGCATCGGTAATCGGCGAGTCCTTAGCCACGGCGATGGACAGCGGGGTACGGTAGTAGTGATTAGTGAACGCGATTTTCTTTTTGCGCTCATCGTTCACGATCATCGAGGCCACAATGGCGTCGTATTTTTTGGCCATCAGGCCCGCGATGATGCCGTCCCAGTCCTGGGCCACGATCGTGCATTCAGCGCCCATGCGCTTGCACAGCTCTTCGGTGATATCGACGTCAAAGCCGTGCAGCTTATTGTCCGAGTCAACGTAGTTAAACGGAGGGTAGGCGCCTTCCGTGGCGATTGTCAGTTTGTCGGCCTGAGCGTAGGACGCGACAGCGAAAACCATTGCACATGCACTGGCAAAGCGAAGGACGTTGTTCATCTAGCACCTCGTTTATTGTTTTGATCCGGGTGAGGATGTGTACCCCACGAACTCATTGTGTAAGGTCGCGGTCGCCTCAAGACGCTTCTCTACGTCAGGCCCCAGTTGTTTGCACACTTCGTTAATCAGCAGGTGAACCAGCGACAGCATGGCTGCGGTGGACTCCCAGAACAGATTGAATTCGGTCGGTACGCGAAACACTTCATCGGCGCACTGCTCGGCCCAGTCGCAGAAGGTATCGGTCACCAGCGTGACCGCAATGCCTGCCTCGCGTGCTTTGCGGCACAGTTGCTGGGCGTGGCGCGAATAACGGCGGGCTTCGAACACCACCAGCGCGCACTCTTGCGCGGGGCATAGCAGCACGTCGGCGTAATGCCCGGCGGCACCATCGACCAATTGCACGCCATCGCGCAGGTATTGCAGCAAATGCACCATGGAGGCGGCGATCCCGCGCTCGGTCTGGAAGCCCGCCACAAACACTTTGCGCCGAGTGGCTAGGCGCTGACTGACGGTTTGCCATTCGGGCGTCAGGCTGTATTCGTACACCTTGACCAAGGCGGCGACTTCTAGCTCAAAACTGCGCGGCAAGGCCTGCGGGCTTTGGCTCGATTGTTGACGAAATTCTTGCAGGCGATCACCGACCAGCCACGGGCCATCGCCGAGGTCGTCTTTGAGATCGTTTTTGAGTTCTTTGAAGTGGCTGTAACCCAGCGCGCGGCAGAAGCGCCCAACACTGGACTCACTGACACCCAGCTTGCTGGCAATGTCAGCAGCGGTCTGAAACGGCAGTTCGTAGAGGTTCGCCAGCATGTAACTGGCAATCGCCCGACCCGAAGGCGCGGCGGTTGACAGACTGCTTTCAAGGCGTTGTTTAATCGACTGACTCACGGCTGCTTCCTGTTCTTGTTTCAGCACGTTGCAGAAAGTGAATGTTTTCTGTCATTAAGTCAAGAATTGACAGAGAACTGTCATCGCTGGATAGTTGGCCTCGCCCTTGCACATCGACAAAAACAACGAAATCGGAGCGCAGCATGTCCCAGCCCGTTACCTCCACATCGGCCACCGAGTCGCTGTCCCTCAGTGAACTGACCGTTTTGCTGCAACAGATTTTCGAGCGTCATGGCACCTCAAATGCCGTGGCCCAGGTACTGGCCGACAACTGCGCCCGGGCTCAGCGCGATGGCTCCTACAGCCACGGGGTGTTTCGTATTCCGGGGTATTTGGCGTCGTTGGCGAGCAACTGGGTGGATGGGCAAGCCATCCCGCAGGTCGAAGACGTGGCGTCGGGTTTTATCCGCGTGGATGCGGCCAATGGTTTTGCGCAACCGGCACTGGCTGCGGCGCGTGAACTGCTGGTCGAAAAAGCCCGCAGTGCCGGGATCGCGGTGCTGGCGATTCGCAACTCGCACCACTTTGCGGCGTTGTGGCCCGATGTTGAGCCGTTCGCCGAACAAGGCTTAGTGGCCTTGAGCGTGGTCAACAGCATGACGTGCGTGGTGCCGCATGGCGCGCAAAAACCGTTGTTCGGCACCAACCCGATTGCCTTTGCTGCGCCACGTGCTGACGGCAACCCGATCGTATTCGACTTAGCCACCAGTGCCATTGCCCATGGCGATGTGCAAATCGCAGCCCGCAAAGGCCATTCACTGCCCGCGGGCATGGGCGTCGACAAACATGGCGAGCCGACCGAAAATCCGAAAGAAATCCTCGATGGTGGCGCTTTGCTGCCATTTGGTGGCCACAAAGGTTCGGCCTTGTCGATGATGGTTGAACTGCTGGCGGCGGCGCTGACAGGCGGCAATTTCTCGTTCGAATTCGACTGGAAAAAACACCCTGGCGCGCAAACCCCATGGACGGGCCAATTGCTGATTGTCATCGACCCGAGCAAATCGGGTGGCAACAGCTTCGCCCAGCGCAGTGGTGAGCTGGTCCGTCAGATGCACGCGGTGGGCCTCGAACGCATGCCGGGTGACCGGCGCTTCATTGAACGCGCCAAATCATTGGAGGCAGGTATCCCGTTGAGCGTTGAGGAATTGGCCAAGCTGCGGGCGCTGGCGTAATGGTTCGCGAACGCGTAGCAGCTGCCGAGCCTGAGAGGCTGCACAGCAGTCGTAAAATCATGCACTGCGGTGTGTCAGTTAAACCCTGCACTTAGGATTTACGATCGCTTCGCAATCGGGCGTAGCCTCTCAGGCTCGGCAACTGCTACGAAATCGGCTTGCTGCACACCATAGAGTCTCGTAGAGGGGGTTAGACCCGCAAAAATTGCCGGATCAAATTCGGTGTGCACCCGGTCCAGCGTTTCAGTGCACGACGAAAGTTGGCCGGGTCGTTGAAGTTCAAATACTCCGCCACCGCGTCGTTGCTCAAGCCCTTGATCTGGTACAGGTACAGCGCCACATGCTTGCGGGCTTGGTCCTGCTGGGCTTGGAAGTGCGTGCCGTGTTTGCTCAGTTTGCGTTTGAGGGTGGCCTGGCTCATCGAAAAATGCTGCGCCACTTCCTCAAGCCCCGGCGCGCGTTGTGCGTGGTCGCGCAGGTGCACGTAAAGCCGGTCCAGTAGGCTGGCGCTGAACCCAAGGTCGTGCAGTTGGCTTTGCGCCTGTTGGTGCGCCACTTGCCGGGCAATCGCCGAAGCATTGGGCCACGCATGCGTCAGGTATTCACGGGGTAAGCGCATCAGGTCGAGTTGGCAGTTGAACTGGGTGTTTTCGCCCAGATGCACCCAGTACTGCTCCACATAACGCGGCTCGGGGTAACTCAAACAGCATTCCCACGGCAGGCGTTCGCCGCTGAGCCACTGACTCATGGCCTTGAAGGCCGTCATGCTGGCCTCTTGCACAAAACGCAATTGCTCTTGCGCACCGCAACTGTCGAGCCAGTACACGTAGGCGTATTTGTCATCCAGCAGCAGGCGTGGGGTCAGCAAGGGGCTTAGCAAAGCCCGGTGGTGGATGACGGTTTCCAGTGCCTGATGCAGGTTCTGCGCCTGTTGCAGCGCATGGCTGGCAGGGCCGTAATGGCCTGGCAGCAAGCGCTGGCCAAACAAGAAGCTGCTGTCATCGGCGTCGAGCAAGCGCTGGGCATTGGCGATCAGACTAAAGAACTGCTGCGCACTGAGGCGGGTGCCCCCGGCCACGATGTCGTCGTAAAACAGCCCGGTGCCACGCAGTAATCGATGGCTGTCGATGCCTCGTGACAACGCCAGATCAATCAACGTGGCGGGTTGGTAATGCCCGGGTATAAAACGCGTATCGGCTTCGTACCAGTGGCTGCTGAGTGTCATGCCCGTTTACTCCGGGGTGGCTTGGCGCGGGCCAAGGCCAGGTTCAGGCGTTTGAGCAGTTCATCGGGTGCTTCATCGAAGGCCATCACCACCGCCGTGCTGGCGGATAAACACACCCGCTCACCATGTTGTCGGGTTTTATGGGCAAGGCTTTGCACCGCTTGTTGCAACTCCAGCGCCAGCAATCGGGCTTGGCTCTCGCCGGTGTTGGGCAGCAGCACCACAAAACGGTCACCGGCCAGTCGGCAGAGCAGGTCATGACGCCGCAGGTTGAGCAGCAGCAATTGGCTCAAAGCCTGCAATAGGGCGTCGCCTTCCGCGTGGCCGTAGTGCTGGTTGACGAGCGAAAAGTCGTCGATATCCAGCGCCAGCAACGACAGCGGTTGTTCTTGCTCGCGGCTCTGCGCCATGCAGTCGCCGACTTGGTGCTTGAGGTAGTCGGCCCCACCCAGTGGGGTCAATTTGTCGAACAGGCGATGTTCGCGAAATGTCCGTTCGCGTTTTTCCATTTGCTGATTGATGGCCTGCTGCTCGCGATGCCAGTGGTACAGGCCGATGGTCAGTAGAACCATGCCCACAGGCATCGGTCCCGACTCCAGCCAGTGATTCCAACCCAGGTGTTTGGGCAGGCGGATAAATTCGTCGAGGACGTCCATCCACCATGAAAAGAAGATGCAGCACAGACCGATCGACAGGTAGTTGGTAACCCGGCCCGTGGGGCGGCTTTTAAGCACCAGAAACAGCCACAGCAGCACAAACAGCGAGGTGCCGCCTTCGCCGATGATGTCCAGCCATTGCCACTCGTTAAAGGCTTTGGGCGTACCGAATGCCAGGTTGAGCAACACGCCGATATTGGCTGCAACCAATAGCAGGCCGAGTTTCCAGCGATGATGTTTAAGGATGTTTAGCCACGTCATGTCGGGTCTGCCCAAGCGTAATGCTGGCCAGCAAAACAGAGCGCTGTGACAGTCATGTTACGAGGTGCAAGGGTCGAATCAGCTCAGGTGTCTTGCCAAAAATCGTGCGATACGCACTGTAGGAGCAGCCGGTCGACACTCGCTCCTACCGTGCGTTGGGCTGATTCAGGTCAAATCAGCTCATCCAGCACTCATTACCCCCCTAAAAGCCTCTATTTCCGGGGTTTGCGCCAAACGCTGTAACAGCACTGTCATTGAGCAACCCTAGCGTTCGCTTCCACGTTGTCGGGCCATTTGCCTGACCTGTGGGGCCAATCTGGGGGAGAGCAAGCATGTACAAGTGTCGGAGCAAGGCGCAGTGGGTGAGCTTCACGTTCAGTGCATTGGCCATGGCGATTGCCAGCGAGCGCCTGAGCGCCGCCGAGTTATCGACCGCTGGTGTCACCGAGCATGTTGAGGTGGTTGGGCAGGCTGCCAGCCTGGACAAGGCGCTCAAGCAACAACGCAAGTCGGACAACATTGAAAGCGTGGTACACGCCGATGGCGTGGCGCAGTTGCCCGACGTTAACGTTGCCGAAGCGGTACAGCGCTTGCCCGGCATCAGCATTGAACGCGATCAGGGCGAAGGCCGTTTCGTCAGCGTGCGGGGCCTGGGCCCGGACCTTAACAGTGTGACCATCAACGGTACGCTGGTGCCGTCCCCCGAAAGCAAACGCCGCGCCGTGGCGTTGGATGTGTTGCCAGCCGAGCTGGTGCAGTCATTGTCGGTGATCAAAACCCTGACCCCAGACATGGACGCCAACTCGCTGGGCGGCACGGTGGATGTGCAAAGCCTCTCGGCCTTCGATCACGAAGGCCTGTTCTACACCGGGAGCACCCAGGCGGGTTACAACAAGAACACCCACCAGACCAGCCCTAAAGTCTCGGGCGCAATCAGTGATCGTTTCAGCGTGGGTGATGGCATCGACAACTTCGGCGTCGCGGCGGCCCTGAGCTGGAACAAGCGTGATTTTGGTTCGGATAACGTCGAAACCGGCGGCGCCTGGGACTTTACCGACGGCGCCAAACTCAACAGCTTTGAACAGCGTGTATACGACATCACCCGTGAGCGCACGGGCGGCGGTGTGAACTTCGATTACAAGCCAGATGATGACACCACGCTGTATCTGCGCACGCTGTACAGCCGCTTCAAGGACAGCGAAATCCGTAACTCCGACGCCGTGGAGTTTTCTAAGCCGCAAGCCGTAGGTGAAGTAGGCAAGGCCAAGGGCAAGCGCAAACTCAAGCAACGCGAAGAAACCCAGGACATCCAGTCGTACGTGTTCGGTGGTGAGCGCACCATGGGGCTCTGGACTTTGAGCGGGCAGGCTGGCTACAGCGAGTCCAGCGAAGACAGCCCGGCGGGTATTGCCGGGGCTACCTTCAAAAGCAATTCGAGTTTCGCGAACAGCGGTTTCTATGACTCGAAAAAGCCGCGCCCGATCATTGGTGAGGGCTTTTATGACCCGGCCAATTACACGCTCGACAAAGTGGACGTCAAGCAAGAGAACACCAAGGACACAGAGAAGAACATCCGCCTCGATCTGGCGCGTGACTACGACATACAAGGGTATGCCTCGCAAATCAAATTTGGCGGCAAGGTCAGCCGTCGCAACAAAGACAACGACACCGAGGTCTGGAGTTACAAGAACTTTTCGAAGCAGGGCTTCAGCGATGCTCAGCTTAATTTGACCCAGTTCGACAAGGGCAATCTGGATTACTCGCTTGGCCGTTACGGCCCGGGCATCAGTGCGGGTGCCATCAAGGACTTGATTGGCGGTTTGAACCGCGATCAGTTCTATAACGAGCAAGATTCGCGGGTCAATGACTTCACCATGCGTGAAGACATCAACTCGGGCTACATGATGAACACCGTTGATATCGACGATTGGCGCTTTATCGCCGGGCTGCGTTACGAGGGCACAGAGTTCGAAGCCAAAGGTACTGGCGTGCGCAACGGCGTGTACGAGTCGCAAGACACCAAGCGCGATTATCACCACTGGCTGCCGGGGCTGCATGCGCGTTATCAGTTGGCAAAAAACACCCAAGTGCGCGCTGCCTGGACCAACGCTGTGGTGCGTCCAACCTTTGGCCAATTGGCACCCGGCTTTGTGATTGAAGATAACAAGGCCGAATTCGGTAACCCGAACCTCAAGCCGCTGGAGTCGAGCAACTTCGACCTGGGCATTGAGCACTTCATGGGGCAGGCCGGTACGGTGTCGGCGTTCCTCTTCTACAAAGACATCAAAAACTTCGTCTACAACAACGATCTGGCCGGCACGGGTGCCTGGAGCACCTTCACCGAGGCGCACTCCTATGCCAACGGTGACAGCGCCAAGCTCTATGGCCTGGAACTGGCCTACTCGCAGAAATTCGACTGGCTACCAGCGCCTTTCAATGGCGTGATTCTGGGCGCGAACACCACGTTTAGCCGCTCCAACGCCAGCATCAAAGGCTATGACGCGGCCTCGGGCAGCACGATCAAGCGCGACATCGACTTGCCGAGCCAGTCCAACACGGTCGGCAACCTGATGCTCGGCTGGGAGGACGACAAACTCAGCGTGCGTGTGTCGGCCAACTACAAGTCGGACTACTTGTACGAGTTGTCCGGGATCAACGACAAGGCGCACGACACACATGTGGGTTCACAGACCTTTGTTGACTTCAGCGCCCGCTACGCGCTGAGCAAAAACCTGCACGTCACCTTTGATGCGCAGAACCTAACCGATCAGCCGTACTTCGTGTACAGCGGCAACAGCCGTTACAACAACCAGTACGAAGAGTACGGCCCGACCTACTCCGTAGGGCTGACCTTCACCCATTTCTAATCTCGACCTAAAACGCGCACCTAGCAGTTGCCGAAGGCTACGTCCGGCGACGAAGTCGTCGTAAATCGGGAATCGCGGACTTTCAGATAGAACGGGTTCTCGGGATTTACGATCGCTTCGCAATCGGACGCAGCCTCCGGCAACTGCTACGGGTTTGTGTGCACCTTAATGAAGACTTCAACGGGCTGTATAACCATGACCTTTTTGTTCAAACGCAAACCCCGGCTGTTGCCTTTACTCGTGTGTCTTGCCGCAGGCGGGGTGCAGGCTGGCGCTGAAATCACTGCTCCAACCCTGCACCCCTGGGGCACGACCAAGGCTCAGGCGCTGAGTTACTTACCGACGGGGGCAGGGGATGATCGTCTGGCCGTGAGCAAGCGCGACGGGTTGCTGTTGCTCGACCCGCAAGGCAAAACGCTTAGCCAAGTGGCGGGCTCGTTCTCGGGCCTAGACAGCCGCGCCCTGGGTGACAAGGTGCTGGTCGCCAGTCACGACAAGAACACGCAGCAAGTTGCACTGTTCAGCCTGGACCCAAAAACCCATGAATGGCAGGCACCGATGTACCTGCCGACGCGTGACTATGCGGTTAACGGCGTGTGCCTGTACCGCGACTCCGCGAGCAACATGTACCTGTTTACGGTGGGCGAAGAAGGCAAGGGCGAGCAATGGCTGGTCGCCGCCGACAACAAACGTTTGGCGACCCCGCACAAGGTGCGCAGCTTGCCGTTGCCGCCTGAAGCGAAGTTTTGCCAAGTGGATGATGCTTCGCAGCAACTGTTCGTCAACGAGCAGAATGTTGGCTGGTGGACGTACCCAGCGCATCCTGAAGCCGAGACGTTGCGCGTGCCGGTGGCCATCGTCGAGCCGTTCGGCAATGTGAAAAAAGCGGCTGGGGCCATGGCGCTGGTGCCGGGCGGAATGCTGGGGCTTGATCCCAAGGCTGGTCAGTTAAACCTCTATCAACAACAAGGTAAGCGCTGGTCGCCCGTCGCTAGCCTGACGCTTAAAGGCGTCACAGAACCTGAGCATCTGGCGCTGCGTGAAACCCCGAAAGGGCTTGATGTGTTGGTACAAGACGGCGCCAGCAATCGCCTGTTTGAAGGCACGCTGGACTGGAAAGCCGCGCCGGTAAACCTACCGCCCGTATTGCCGGTGGTAAAACCCGTTGTGCAGACCGATATCGTCATGAGTCAGGGCGATGCGGCGGATGATCCGGCTATTTGGGTTCACCCCCAACAACCCGCGTTGAGCCGCGTACTGGGCACCAACAAGCAGCAAGGGCTTGAGGTGTACGACTTACAGGGTAAGCGTGTGCAGCAGTTGCCGGTGGGGCGCCTGAACAACGTTGATGTGCGCCCGGGCTTTGTTTTGGGGGCTAACACCGTTGACCTGGCGGTGGCGACCAATCGCGATCACAACAGCCTGAGTGTGTTCAGCATTGATCGGGCGACAGGCGTGTTGAAAATCGTGGGCGAGATTGCCACGCCGGTCAAAGACATCTATGGCCTGTGCCTGTTCAAGGCGCCGACGGGTGAGATTTACAGTTTTGCCAACGACAAGGACGGTACGTTTTTGCAGCATCGCCTGTTCGCCAAGGGTGAACGTGTAGAGGGCGAACTGGTACGCCAGTTCAAGGTTGAAACCCAGCCTGAAGGCTGTGTCGCCGATGACCAGCGCCAGCGCCTGTTTATCGGTGAAGAAGACGTCGCGGTGTGGGCGGTCGATGCGCGTCCTGACCAGCCGACAACCCTGACCAGCGTGATCAAGGTCGGTGATCCGGTGCATGACGACATTGAAGGGCTGGCGCTGTATCAGACCGAAAAAGACAACTACCTGGTGATCTCCAGCCAAGGCAATGACAGCTATGTGGTGGTCGATGCCGAGCCGCCGTTTGCTCTGCGTGGCGCCTTTCGGGTGGGTGTAAATGCTGAGGCGGGCATTGATGGCGCCTCGCAAACGGATGGCCTTGACGTGACCTCGGCCAACCTTGGTGGCCCTTGGAGCAACGGCATGCTGGTGGTGCAGGACGGGCGCAAACGCATGCCCGAGCAAGCCCAAAACTTCAAATACGTCCCGTGGAGTGAAGTGGCCAAGGCGCTGCACTTGCCATAACCCAGTCATACGGATGTGTCTCTAATCACTAAACGTAGGCGCTGCGCAACGCTGCGAGTGTTTAAAAGATCGCAGCCTGCGGCCGCTCCCACGAGCAATCCAACAGGAGTTACACCATGCAAGCAACTATGGAACACATGACCCTCTGGGGTCTGATCAGCGAAGCCAGCCTGCTGGTACAAGGCGTGATGCTGATTTTGCTCGCCGCCTCGTTGCTGAGCTGGTTTTTGATTATTCGCCGCAGTGCCATCCTGCGCCGCAGTGAACATGACATCGACAGCTTCACCCAGCGTTTTCGGGCGCAGGGTGATTTGAACGCGCTGTACCGCGAGACCCGTGATTCGACCCGCGAAGACGCGGGTGCCGAACAGGTATTTGTCGCCGCCTACAGCGAATACGCGCAACTCAAACAGCAGCCGAGCATTGACGCCGATGGCGTGATGCAAGGCATCGAACGCTCACTGTATGTGGCCATCAGCGAACAGGAAGTGCGCCTGGAAAAAGGCCTGCAATTTCTCGCCACCGTGGGTTCGGTGAGCCCATACATCGGCCTGTTTGGCACCGTCTGGGGGATCATGAACTCCTTTATCGGCTTGTCGCAGGTGCAGCAGGCCACGCTTTCGACCGTTGCCCCCGGCATTGCTGAAGCCCTGATTGCCACGGCCATCGGCTTGTTTGCCGCGATTCCGGCAGTCATTGCCTATAACCGCTTCTCGGCCCGCGGCCAAACCTTGCTGACCCGCTATTACAGCCTCGGCAACGAAGTCCAAATGCGCCTGTACCGTGGTTTGCACGCGGGTTCGCGGAACATGGCTGCGGCTGCTTAAGGGAGTTTGAACATGCTCGCTCGACCACAACGCAAACACGGGCCCAAGGCCGAAATGAACGTAGTGCCTTACATCGACGTGATGCTGGTACTGCTGGTGATCTTTATGGTGACCGCGCCGATGCTGACGCAAGGCGTGAAGATCGAGTTGCCCAAAGTCGCCAGTGAAGCGTTGGCCAATGACACCCAGCAGAAAATCCTCACCCTGTCGGTCAAGGCCGAGGGCGGGTACTACTGGAACGTGGGCAGCGAACTGGACACCAAAAACCAGACCGACAGCGCCGTCAGCCTTGAAGAACTGCAAGCCAAGATCGGCCAGGTGACTGCACAAAACGGTGACACTCAGGTTTTCATTCGCGCCGACAGCGAGGCCGGGTATGGCAGCGTGGTCAAGGCCATGGCTGCTTTGCAGCAAGGTGGCGTGACCAACCTGGGGTTGGTGACAGAGGCCCCACAATGAGTACCGCGGTGATGCACGCGCCACAGATGGCCGCGCGGTCTGTGCCATGGACCACGTTGTGGCACAACAGCCAGGCGGTGGCAGTCACGGTTGCCCTGCACAGCGCGGTGATTGCCTTTTTGGTGCTGGGTTGGAGCATGGAGCATGAAGTGGCCGTTCCCGCGCCGTCGACCCTCAAAACCCGGCTGGTCATGATGCCCGCCGAGCCGGTGGCTGCGCCGCCCGAACCCGCACCGCTGCCGGTGGTGGTTGCGCCGCCGGTGGTTGAAGCAAAGCCTGACGTGGTCAAACCGGACCCGCAAATACAAGCACGCAAGCTGGAACAGGCCGCGTTGGCGCGCAAGCGGGTAGAGGAGCAGAAGCAACTCAAGCAAGAGCAACAACAGGTTGCCCGGCAACAGGCGGAACAGGCCGAGATGCAGCGTCAGCACGCGCAGGCCGAAGCGGCCGCGCAGCAAGCACGCGTGGCAGCGGATAACGCCCGGCGTGCCCAGCAGGCGGCTGCGGCGGCGGATGTGCGCCAATACTTGCCGATCAGCAAAGAAGCCCCTGACTACCCGCAACGCGCGTTGGACAAAGGCATAGAAGGCGACTGTACGGTTGAATACTCGGTCACCCCGCAGGGCAAGGTCGACAATCCCAAAGTAGTCGGCGAGTGCCACCCGGCGTTTATCCGACCTTCATTGGTGGCGGCGGCGACATTCCGCTACCAACCGCGCATGGTCGATGGCCAGGCAGTAACAGTGCCGGGGGTGCGTAATACCTTTCACTACAAAATCCGCTAAGCAGAGCGACCCTCACCTTTCCCTGAGGGAGAGAGCAACGGTGAGGGTGCTTCTAAGGCAATAACATCTGACAAGCATCAACGCGAAACCCCCGTCCTTGACCTATGCTGCATCCGATTTCAAGCATAAGGAGAAGTCCGTGAACGCGCCTGCAACTACCCCGACGCCTGCGGCGGAGAAATTAAAGTTACCCATAGGCCTAGTCGTCGCTGTTCTGGTGATGGTGGGTGTGCTGATGATGCCATTGCCTGCCGACTTGCCGGTCGCTGGGCACCGCATGCTGGCGATTCTGGCATTTGCGGTGGTGGTGTGGATCACCGAGGCTGTGTCATACGAAGCCAGCGCCATCATGATCACGTCATTGATGGCGTTTTTGATTGGCATGGCGCCTACCCTGCAAGACCCTTCGAAGCTTTACGGCACTAACGCCGGGATCACCATGGCCCTGACCGGGTTCTCCAATGCCGCGCTGGCACTGGTGGCCGGGGCGTTGTTTATTGCGGCAGCTATGACCCATACCGGGCTGGACCGGCGCATCGCGTTGGTCACTCTGTCTCGGATTGGCACCAGCACCCGGCGCATCCTGCTGGGGGCGATTGCTGTCACTATTTTGCTGAGTTTGGTGGTGCCAAGCGCGACCGCCCGTAGCGCCTGTGTTGTGCCGATCATGATGGGGGTGATCCTGGCGTTCGGCGTCGACAAACGCTCCAACATTGCCGCCGGGATCATGATTGTGGTGGCGCAGGGCACCAGCATCTGGAACGTCGGGATTCAAACCGCCGCCGCGCAAAACCTGCTGACCGTTGGCTTTATGGACAAGATGCTGGGCGAGCGGGTGAACTGGCTCG
The DNA here is from genome assembly GCF_000282975.1 of Pseudomonas psychrophila HA-4. Classification (GTDB taxonomy): domain Bacteria; phylum Pseudomonadota; class Gammaproteobacteria; order Pseudomonadales; family Pseudomonadaceae; genus Aquipseudomonas; species Aquipseudomonas psychrophila_A. Next base: position 14,424 of record NZ_ALJC01000139.1, on the reverse strand, counting down.
ATTGGCTGATTGCAGGCGCGCCGTGGGCCATCATCATGTCGGCAGTGCTGCTGTTCGTGGTGCTCAAACTGCTCCCGCCGGAAAGCGACAGCATTCCGGGCGGCAAAGAAGCGGTGGAAAAATCGCTGGCTGAATTGGGTCCCATGACCGGGCCGCAGAAACGTTTGATGGGCGTGTCCCTTGCGCTGTTGCTGGCATGGGCCACTGAAGGCAAATTGCACAGCTTTGACACCACGTCGACCACCTACGCCGGGCTGGTATTTTTACTGCTACCGCGTTTTGGGGTCATGACGTGGAAAGACGTGCAGTCGCGCATCCCGTGGGGCACGGTCATTGTGTTTGGGGTCGGGATCAGTTTGGGAACTGCCTTGCTCACCACCCAAGCCGGGCAATGGCTGGGTGGGCAAGTGGTGCATAACACTGGGCTGGACCAAGTCGGGCCGCTGGGGATCTTCGCGATTCTGGGGGCGTTTCTGATTTTGATCCACTTGGGCTTTGCCAGCGCCACCGCACTGACGTCGGCGTTACTGCCGATTTTAATCGCCGTGCTGCAAACCTTGCCGGGTGAATTCAACCGGCTGGGCATGACCATGCTGCTGGGGTTTGTGGTGAGCTATGGCTTTATCTTGCCGATCAACGCCCCGCAAAACATGGTGTGCTTGGGCACCCAAACCTTCACGGCCAAACAATTCGCCAAGGTCGGGCTGATCGTCACTGCGGTGGGGTATTTGCTGATGCTGCTGTTTGGCGCGACGTATTGGAGCTGGTTGGGCTGGATGTAAAGTCGCCTAGTACCTCGTAGCAGCTAGTTGCTACGAGGTTCAGGCAAGAAGAAATTTAAGAACCGCCCTCACTGTGCCCACCACTGCTGACTTCTGCCGGCACATCTTCCCCCGCCATTCGTTTACGAAATAACGACGTACGGGCCAGCAGCAAGGTCGTCACCGGCACGGTGATCGCGAGCAAAATCGGAATCAGCCACGCGTGCAAAATCGGTGTCGATTTAAGGGCTGAGAAGTACAAAATTGAAGCCAACGCCACGCACCAGGCACCCAGGGTTGAAGCCAGTGCTGGCGGGTGCATGCGCTGAAAAAAACTCTTGAGTCGCAGCAGCCCCACAGCACCGAAAAAAGCAAACAGGCTGCTGAGCACCAGTAGTACTGCCACCGGTATTTCAATCCAAAGCGACAATTCGCTGACGGAATTCATTCGATCACCTCGCCACGCAGCAGGAATTTAGCCAGCGCAAACGAACCGACAAAGCCAAACAGGGCGATCAGCAAGGCGGCTTCGAAGTAGGTATCACTGGCATAGCGAATACCCAGTACCAACATGATCAGCATGGCCACGATGTACAGGTAGTCCAGTGCCAGAACCCGGTCTTGGGCGGAAGGGCCCTTGAACAGCCGAATCACGGTGAGCACCATTGCCAGGCTGAAGAAAAACAGGCTGATCAAAATGGCACCGGAGAGCAGGGCACTCATTCAAAGATCTCCATCAAAGGGCGCTCGTAAGCGGTTTTGAAGTGCTCGATAAACTGCGCTTCGTCATCCAGGTCGAAGACGTGCAACAGCAGCACGCTGCGATCCAGTGCCAGCTCAGACCAGATGGTGCCGGGCACCACGGTGGTGATCATCGACAAAGCTGCTAGGCCGTTGGCATCGCGCAGGTCGAGCGGTATTTTGATGAACTTTGAACGTGGCGGGCGTTTGCCAGCATTCAGTACGCCCCAGGCCACGGCAATATTGGAGGCGATAACGTCACGCCCAACCAAAAAGAACAGCTTGATGATCACGCCAGGGCGGCTGATTTTAATCGGCAAGGGCCGCAGTGGCGCAAACATGATCGGGGCCAAAAAGCCCAATGCCGCGCCGAGCAACAGGTTGCCTGCGCTGAGCGACAAATTGAGCAGCAGCCACAGAACCCACAGCGCTAGGGACAACCACGGAGCAGGGAATAGGCGCTTCATGGCTGAACCTCCAGCATGGCAGCCTTGGCTTCAGGGCTTGGCACCGGTCGTGCGCCCATCACCGCCATCACGTAACGCTCAGGATTATTGAGGGTGTCAGCCGCGGCTTGGGTATAACGCAACACCGGCTCAGCCTTGATGGTTAACACCACACAAAGCCCGAGCAGTAACACGATGGGCACACATTCAATGCGTCGCAGGATGGGGGATGATCGCTCCAGCGGTGTCCAGAAGCGCTGGATACCCATGCGCGAAAACGCGATCAGAGATGCCAGCCCAGAGAGAATTAGCAGTGCCAGCAGGCACCAAGCGGCCGTCGAGATGGGCGCGTTGATGTCATTGCCTAGCCCCGCTGGGTTAAGCAGCGCATTGAGCAAGCTGAGTTTGCCAATAAACCCCGACAACGGCGGCATCCCGATAATCAGCAGGGCACAGGCAATAAAACTCAGCCCCAGAAATGCCATCGCCCACGGAATGATCTGTCCGACCACGACTTTTTGTTCGTCGTCCAGGTTGGTTCCACGTGGGGGTGGCTCGATCAACGTCGGCAGTGTTTCGGCATCCTCCTCGATCAGCACATCGCTGGATGAGCGTGAACGCTCAATCAACTCTGCCAGCAGGAACAAGGCACTCAACGCCAAGGTGGAGCTGACCAGATAGAACAGCGCCGCAGCCGTCAGGTTGGGTTGGGCGAAACCCACGGCTGACAACAGAATGCCAGCCGACACCAGAATGCTCAGGCTGGCCATGCGTTCCAGTCGCTGCGCGGCAAGGATGGCAATGGCGGCGCAGACAATAGTGGCCATGCCGCCGTAGATCAGCCAGTCACCGGCAAAGTAGGCGGACGCCCCGGCCTGGCCCGAGAACAGCAGTGTCCATAGCCGAAGTACGGTGTAGATCCCGACTTTGGTCATGATTGCGAACAGCGCGGCCACCGGGGCACTGGCTGAGGAGTAGGCGGGCACCAGCCAGAAGTTCAGCGGCCACATACCCGCTTTGGCCAGGAAAGCGATGGCCAGAATCGCCGCGCCGGCATGCAGCAGGCCTCGGTCAGCTTCTGGTACCAGCGGAATTTTAAAGGCCAAGTCGGCCATGTTCAGGGTGCCGGTGACGCCGTAGATCAATGCCGCGCCAATCAGGAACAGGGACGAGGCCAGCAGGTTGATCGAGATGTAGTGCAAGCCCGCCGAGACCCGAGCCTTGCCCGAGCCGTGCAGCATCAGCCCGTAGGACGCAGCCAGCAATACCTCGAAGAACACGAATAGGTTAAACAGGTCGGCGGTCAGGAAGGCGCCGTACAAGCCCATTAACTGGATCTGGAACAGCGCATGAAAGCTGGCACCGGCGCGGTCCCAGCGGGCCATGGCGAATAGCAGCGCGCAGAAGGCAATAATCCCTGTCAGTACCAACATCAGCGCTGACAGGCGATCAACCACCAGCACAATACCGAACGGCACTTGCCAGTTGCTCGGCAAGTACACGCCAATCGAGGCCGGGCTGCTTTGGTTTTGCGTCCAGATCAGCAATAACACCGAGATGATCAGGCCGATCAGGGTCGATACCAGGTTGATCCGGGCTTTGAGTGGACGATGTTTTTCACCCAGCAACAGCATGCAGGCAGCGGTCAGTAGCGGAAGCAGGATAGGCGCGACAATCAGATGCGGCATCAGATTCATTCTTTAGGCTCCCGGCCATCCACATGGTCGGTACCGGTCAGGCCTCGGGAGGCCAGCAAAACCACCAAGAACAGCGCGGTCATTGCAAAACTGATGACGATTGCGGTCAACACCAATGCCTGCGGCAATGGGTCAGTGTAATTAAGCAAGTCTTGGGGCACGCCCGCTTTTATCACCGGCTCTTTACCGATAAACAGGCTGCCCATGCTGAAAATGAACAGGTTGACCCCGTACGACAGTAAGCACAGGCCCATCACCACTTGAAAGGTCCGAGGGCGCAGGATCAGCCAGGTACCAGAGGCGGCGAGCACCCCGATAGCGATAGCGATAACTTCTTCCATCAGGCAGCTCCCGTCTTGGATTGGAGGGCGGGACGATGGGCCCGAACGGATTGGTGAGCCAGCGCTGTGAGAATCAGCAGCGTGGCGCCAACCACAACGGCGAACACGCCAATGTCGAAGAACAGCGCACTGGCCACGTGAATATCACCCAGCACCGGCAAACTGAAGTGGGCGGTATGAGTCGTCAGGAATGGGTAGCCCCATAGCAGCGAGCCCAGACCGGTTAAGGTTGCACACAGCAACCCGGTGCCCATCCAACGCAGCGGACGCAGGCTCATTTGCGCCTCGACCCACTGCGTGCCTGCCACCATGTATTGCAGAATGAACGCCACTGACATCACCAGACCTGCAACGAAGCCGCCGCCCGGCTGGTTGTGGCCGCGCATAAACAGGTACATAGAGACCATAAAGGCAATCGGCAGCAGCAGCCGCACCAGCACAGCAGGCACCATCATAAAGCCCAGCGCGGTATCACTGGCGCTGCGTGGGTTGACCAAGTCGGTGACCACGTCTTTGGCCAGCAGGCGCTGCTGAGCAGGCAATTGCATGCTTTCTTTGGGGGGGCGGAAGCGGCGCAGCAAGGCAAACACCGTCAGGGCCACTGCGGCCAATACGGTGATTTCGCCCAAGGTATCAAAGCCCCTGAAGTCCACCAGCATCACATTCACCACATTGGTGCCGCCGCCTTCTGGCAAGGCCCGGCTGAGGAAGAACGAGGAAATGTGGTTGGGGGTTTGCCGGGTCAGCATGGCATACGACAACACCGCCATGCCGCCGCCGACCGCGGTCGACAATAGTAAGTCGCGCAGACGACGAATCCGCGCTTTGGTCAGGGTGCCAGGCAGTGGTGAGACTTCTTCGATCCGCCGTGGCAGCCAACGCAGGCCCAGCAGAATTAGGACAGTAGTCACGACTTCAACCACCAATTGGGTCAGGGCCAGATCGGGAGCCGAGAACCAGACAAAGGTTACGCAGGTCATCAGCCCGCAGACACTGACCATGGTCAATGCAGCCAGACGGTGATACTTGGCTTGCCACGCCGCGCCCAGTGCACAGGCAATCGCCAGCAGCCACAGGGTCACGAACACAATCGAGCCCGGAATGTTCGGCCTGTCGCCCCAGCTCAAGCCGCTATAGAGCATGGGGATCAGCCCGGCAATCACGGCGGCCAGCACCAGCAAAAATAGCTGGGTTTGCAGGCGTTGTGTGCTGATGCGTCGTTCAATGCGCCGCGCCGAACGCATGATCACCACCAGGCTGCGCTCAAAGAAGCGCTTGCCGTTGAAGTACTGAATCAGCGGCGGAAATGGGAAACGATGGAGCTTGAGCTGCTTGCGCAGCAGCACATACAGCACGATACCGCCGGACATGGCGATCAGGCTCATGATCATTGGCGCATTCAGGCCGTGCCAGATGGCCAGACTGTATTCAGGCAGTACGCCCCCCACCACCGGTTGTGCGGCAGCGGCGAGCAGAGGGCCAACCGTGTGGGCCGGGAAGATCCCGACCATCAAGCACGTGAACACCAGCAGTTCAACCGGAGCACGCATCCAGCGCGGTGGCTCGTGCGGGGTGTGCGGCAGGTCGGTGGCGGGTGGGCCAAAGAACACATCGACCGTGAAGCGCAGCGCGTAGGCCACGCTGAATGTACCGGCAATGGTCGCGATCACGGGCAGGGCGATTTCAACCCAAGCCGTGGAGTTGATGAACACGGTTTCGGCAAAGAACATCTCTTTGGACAAGAAACCGTTAAGCAGCGGCACACCGGCCATCGAAGCACTGGCCACCATTGCCAGCGTGGCGGTGTACGGCATTAGCTTGAACAGCCCGCTGAGCTTGCGAATATCCCGCGTGCCGGTTTCGTGGTCGATGATCCCGGCGGCCATGAACAGCGAGGCCTTGAAGGTGGCGTGGTTGAGGATGTGGAACACCGCAGCCACAGCCGCCAACGGGCTGTTAAGGCCCAGCAGCAGGGTAATCAGCCCAAGATGGCTGATGGTCGAATAGGCCAGCAGGCCTTTGAGATCGTTTTGGAACATCGCGCAGTACGCGCCCAGCACCAAGGTGCAGGCCCCAGCGCCGCTGACAATCCAAAACCACTCTTCGCTGCCGGACAGCGAAGGCCAGAGCCGCGCCATCAGGAAAACCCCGGCCTTGACCATGGTCGCCGAGTGCAGGTAGGCAGACACGGGCGTGGGCGCCGCCATGGCGTGGGGCAGCCAGAAATGAAACGGGAACTGTGCACTTTTACTGAGCGCGCCGATCAGAATCAGCGGTAACAAAATGGGGTACAGGCTGTGAGCTCGGATTTGATCGCCTGCGGCGAGCACGACGTCTAAATCGTAGCTGCCGACAACATGGCCAAGCAGCATCACTCCTGCCAGCAGGCACAAGCCGCCCGTTCCTGTGACCATCAGCGCCATATAGGCGCCGCGTCGGGCATCAGAGCGGTGGTGCCAATAGCCGATCAGCAAGAACGAGAAGAGGCTGGTCAGTTCCCAGAAAAAAACAATCTGGATCAAGTTGCCCGAGATCACCAGTCCCAGCATCGCGCCCATAAAGGCCAGGAAAAAAGAGAAAAACCGCGGCACCGGATCTTCGGGTGACATGTAATAACGGGCGTACAGAGAAACCAAGGCGCCTATGCCCAGTACCAAAATCGAGAACAGCCAAGCAAACCCGTCCATACGCAGGACGAAATTGAGGCCGAGACTAGGCAGCCACATAAACTCTTCACGAATCACGCCGCCGTGGGCGATTTGCGGATAGAGCATGGCAACTTGAACGGTGCCGATCAGAGCAATCAGACCGGCTAGCAGTGATTCACTGTTACGTGCGTTGTGCGGCAAAACAGCCGCCAGACAGCTGCCGACAAAGGGCAGAAGCAGTAGAACTATCAGGGACATAGGCTTCTAATCTGCAGGAGTTTGTGAGCGATCATACGTGGCGACTTGTGGATCACCAACAGCGGATCTGTAGATGAATCCTACAAAATGTGTGCAAATCATTAACAGAGCAGCCCATTGCCATCTTTTATATGAGCACTCCCGTATGGGTAATACCGGTCTTTGTAGCCAGCGTCGCACACTGTGGGAGCTGTCTCAGGCTGTGAACTTCTGACTCTATTCAGACCGAGTCGAACAGCGCAGATCCCAAGACAGCAACCTTAGTGCCTCGCCAGTTTCTGCGAGGCATTTGTGCTATGGCATCAGTCGCAGGCTTGGTTACCTTGCTTCTCATCAGCCTCACTGGACGCTTTACCCTTTGTTTTTAACTCACTCACGATCACCGCTGCAACAATCAATGCTGCGCCAAGCAAGGCAATTGCGGGTAAACGCTCGCCGGCAAGACGCCCGGCGATCCCGGCCCATACCGGTTCGCCGGCATAAATGAGCGTCGCACGCGTAGGAGAAACACTTTTTTGCGCCCAGTTCATCGCAACTTGAATCATGGCACTGGCGGCCCCCAGCCCGACCGCGCTGGCCAGTAACAGCCATGAAAAATCGGGAATGGCTTCACCCGTTGGCACTACCATCAAAAATGACAAAATCGACGCCGTGCTCAGTTGAACCACGGTCACGCGTCGCACATCGACCTTGCCAGCATAGGCGCCAATCAGGATTATTTCTGCCGCTATGGCAATCGCACTGATCAGGGTCGCGATCTCACCATCGCTAAAATCCAGCGATGCGCCATTAGGCCCAGACAGCAGCATCAAACCGGTAAACGCCATGACGATACCAATGCTCGGCATCAATCCTGGTCTGCGCCCCATAATCAACCACTGCAACAACGGCACGAAGGGCACATACAGGGCGGTAATAAAGGCTGATTGGCTGCTGGGTATGGTTTGCAGGCCAATGGTTTGCAGGCCATAACCGAGCATGATGGCCACGCCAATGAAAAAACCGGCTTTGAGCTCGAACCTAGTAATGCCGCGCAAGCTTCGAAGCGAAAACAACGCCACGATAATCGCGGCAGCGGCAAAGCGCAGCCCCACAAAAAACATTGGCCCGCTGGCCGTAAGCGCATGCTGGACTAACAGAAAGGTAACGCCCCAGACCATCGTGATCAGGACCAGCACACATTCCGCTTTGCTGAAACGAGACCTCAAAGACCCGAACTTGGAAGATTTCAATGTCGTCATAACCTTGCACGCCACAAGAGGAGAGACGCACAATGCGCCAAAGCTGAGCAGTATACTGCGCAGTCCCATGGAGTGAGCAATATAGTGCCCAATGAAAATTCTCAATCTGACGTGTCACAGCGCGGCGCATCGCAACGTGCTTCGGTCTTGCAGCATGTCAGTCAGAACGTACGTCGTCTGAGGCTGCTCGCGCACCTCAGCCAAAGTGCCTTGTCCGACTTGTCGGGGGTCAGTAGACGAATGCTGGTTGCAATCGAAGCCGGCGAGAAAAATGTCAGCTTGAGTACCCTTGACCGTGTCGCGGAGGCTTTGGATGTCGCGTTCAGTGACTTGATCCAAGCGCCGGGTTCTGTTGACCCTAGCCGCATCAACGAATTGGCGTGGGCGGGGACTACAGCGGGAAGCAAGGCTGTATTGCTGGCCAAGGCGGTCGCGTGCAAAGAAGTTGAGTTATGGGAGTGGACGCTGGAGCCGGGCGACGAGTATCACTCGCAAGCTGATGCGGAAGGCTGGAGTGAACAGTTGTATGTGTTTGCAGGCTGCTTGACCCTGGTCTTCGACGACAAGTCGTTACAGTTCAATGCAGGGGAGTTCTACATGTACGCCAGCAATACGCCGCATTCGTACCACAACAAGGGAGATGAGGTGGTTCGCTTTATCCGTAACGTGGTGATTTGAGTACAAGTGGCGGGACATGGGTCCCGCCTAACCAGACGGCTATCAGCGGTGGGCTCGCTGTTCAGGTCGTTTATTAGGCAAAACTGCCTGAGCAGGGTATGTGCTGACTGGGGAATCAGCCCGAGCGGTATAAGCCAAATAGCACATCTGGCGCTTCACGTGGCTTAGCGGATGGTTTTGATCATGCCTTTGTTGCCAGTCACCGTCACGTTCACCTTCTTGAAGATGAAATAGTCTTCAACCGACACCGCATAACGTGGCGCAACGATCAAATCTGCCCCCGAACTCTTGACTGCTTTATATGCGGCAGCAGCTTTGGTTGCTGACACTGGATCTGGCAGGCTGAAAGCCGGAGTTGGGCCGCCGTAAGACACGCCGTCTGCAAACTCGCTGTCACCACTGATTTTCAACACGCCGAACAGAATGTCCGAGGATGATTGGCCAGTAATTACGTCACCAACTTCAATGTTCGCTTTCAAATCGGCAGTTACAGAACCGGCGATAGGAGCGTTTGGTTGGCTAACGTTGTGGCTCATGCAACCGCTGGTGGCCAAAACTACTGCGGCAACAGCGGCAGTCATCCATATTTTTTTCATCGTAAAGCTCCAAGAGATAGGTCAGTCCGTTCGTTAACGGCGGCGAGACTGTACGTGAGCACCTCCGGGATTGAAGTCAGCTAAGTCTCTCTGTCGCGCAGGCACAAATCCTATTGCCAGTAGGACGTTGGATGCGGCCCCGTATTTATGGATATAGGCTGTAGGAGCTGTCGCAGACGGAGAGGGTCAACACGGCGGTAGCGAAACCTGTAGCCGCTTTCGAGGCTCGAAGCGACGTCCGATTGCGCAGCGATCGTAAACTGAGCATCTGCACTCCCTGAAAAATCGCCATAGCGGATTCTTGGCGACCTACCAAGAAGGTTGCCTCAAGCGCAGGCAGCATATAGAGACGGATAAGAGAGCCACGGCTGCCAGTCATTAACTAAAAATTATTAGAATTCAGGGGGTTGCCAGCTTCATTCTTCTAGTACATAATGCGCGCCATCAGCTCAGGGGTAACTACCTGAATCACTGAAGAATCAAAAGGTTGTAGCGAAAATATCGCAATTTTCTTTGCATTTGATGTTTCGAAAGAGATGCCAAGCGCAATGGCCGAATAGCAAAATGGTTATGCAGCGGATTGCAAATCCGCCCACGCCGGTTCGATTCCGGCTTCGGCCTCCACATTCAAAGCCCCGTAGATTAACGTCTACGGGGCTTTTTTGTTTTTCCAGAAAAGCTAGGAGTTCCGAAACTTTAGGGGTTGGAGTTCCGAAACTATTTCATTTCGAGGGCTGCATCGATTGCACATCACTGGCTGGAACACTTGCGCCCCCGTTTTCTAGGAATGAAATTTAGCGAAATGTGATCAGCATTGCTCTACGTGGTTGTGTCTATCAACAGCTATAAACGGGTGCCCAGACTTCATCGTTGGCTTAATCATTTCTTGACACGTTGGTTGTTCGAGGCAACACCAGCGACGCATAGACCAGCTCACAGCCCGTGAAGCTACCGGGCAGGGGGATGTAATGGGAGTAAGGGGATAACAGCTTAGGTGGAAATAAAGTTTAAATTTAGATTAGTTGTTAGATTGTTTTTCGGAAAGACATCCTTACGTTTAAATACCGATTTTAAGTTGCTTTGATTGGGGTGATGACGCATGTTTGTTGCGTGGTAATCAAATAAACGTCGAATTAACTATCAAAAGGATTATTGATTGTGAACATTGAAACTAAAAATTGGAAGGCTCAGATTAACCGTATGCCCCATGATTACTTTTTTCAGGTAGAGGGTGTTGTAACTGTCCCTCATTCAGCGGTTTTGCTAAGTCTTGAAGTTAGTCCAGTTCAGGACAAATCTTACGACCTGAGGTTGGACCTTAAGTTCACGGTTCCCCAGGACATAGGTTTGGACGTGTTAACGGATAAATCAGTAACCTACAAGGTTGCTGGTGAGTCAAATGTCACAGGTGTGAGTATCTTTTACGAGGGGACGCTGCTGCATCATATTGATGAGATGGTAATTACTCATTAATTTTTGTTCGCAAATTGCTCTGCCTGGTTTGTGCTCTCAGGCAGAGCTCTTTCATTTGCGATTATTGGGTAGTGGTTATTTGGGAGGGGAGTGGGTCCTGGCGCTGTTTTGAATATATGTTGAAGGTCGATGTTATCTGCTCTTAGGCTGGATCTTTATTTGGTTAGCCTTTGCCACGACGGGTTGTGTGTTTTTGGCCCCCGGCGCGTGCATTCCCATGCGCTAAGGTGTGAATCACTCCACTGATAGTGATAAATTTTCCCAGCAACGTTGTTTTATCTCCGACTCAAGGACTGAGCAGTGACTATATCCCCTGAAAAAATCCTTTTCCTTTCCGGTGCCTCCGGTAACAGCCAATTCTGGCATCCGGTCGCAGAAGCCCTCGGGCCGCATGATCCTCTCAGACTTGGGTGCTGAGGATTGGCGTACGGAGTTTGAAACACACAACCCGAACCTGCTGCGCTGGTTTCTGGACGATCACACTGACCTCTCTGCGCGCCTACACGAACTGCGCATGCCGGTGATTCTGCTCTGGGGCGGCGCGGACCCGATCAGCCCTGTACGAGTTGGCCAGTTGCTGGCTCAATTGATACCAAACGCCCAGCTAGAAGTATTTCCTGAGGCTGGGCATGACCTCGGATGCACCCATGCCGTAGCTGTGGCGCGGTTCATTGACGAGCACCTAGCGAAGTAACGGCATTAATACGCAAAATCTTAAGCCAGAATTCTCAGCTCTCGGCCGAAGTGCTCGATACCGAAATACTTAGCCTTGGCCTCAAGCACGAGGGCTCATCCGATAGCATTGTTGTGCCCGAAACGCTGGGCTAGGCCACGCCGGTGGCGCTATTGATGAGGGAGAGCGTGCTATTATCGCTCTGTTTCACAACGATCGGCGGCGCTAAGGGCGGCGGTATGACGCCGGGCTTTTGGTTAAAATCAATCGTAGCCTAGCGCGCTCGCTTGCGTAACCCTTCAAGAATGTCCTGGTATTGAAAAATAGGTTGATGCATGGTAGATCCTCGACAGGGTTGCGGTTATTAGTAAGGACTAGAGTTGTCAATAGCGCGTAATGGAGTGCTGACAAATAAAAATAGCCTTGAAAAAGCTCAGTCGAAACTGCAATGTTGTTCACATAAGCGGAGCAGCTTTGCGACTCACCTGCTGAACGCTGGGAAGTCGATTTTTTAGTCTCTCAATTCCGGCCTCCAGATGGTGTTTTGGCCGTTTAAATACTGTCGGTGGTGTAGCTGGTAGCTTTGCGAATTAATCCCTCCACTAGTAAAAGTAGTATATGCGCTCGTCCGCTCGGCGAGGCTTTGTCGAGCGTACTCATCCTCAATCATCCTGGAATGGTAGTGAGATCAGAGGACGTTAAAGCAAGGGGAGCAGTTGGCCAACACATGCCGATCACCAATCCAAGAAATTGGCTGCATAGTAAATAGTTGCTTTTTAGCTAAATGTATTAGCAATTCGGGGCATTAGGATTGTATGATTGCAATCGCTATCTATATATCGGTAGTATACATCTTGCCAATAGGCTTGGCAGGTCGTCACTTTTAAAGGGAATGGCATGCGTAGATTGCATCTTGTAAGGTTCGTAGTACCTTGTCTTGTCTTGAATTTATTTTTGATGCGTCCTGGAGCGCTTGGTCAAAGTTTTCAGGGGATTTCGCTGGTAGTTGCAGTTGTGTTGTGTGCACTGCATTTTTTGCTGCTCAATCGTGCTTCTTTCAAGACTGCGCATGGCGGTAAGGAAGAAATGGGTAGGTATTTAGTGTTATTCATCTTGTTCTGGTTGTATGAGATTCCGGTTGGATTAGCTGGTCGTTCAAATATAGAGTTTTTGATTAAAGAGTTCGTGTCGTCAATAGTAGTGTTTTTATGCTATGGATTGATATTAATACAAGTAGAAGAAAATAAGCGGTTTTTTAGGTTCCTTTGCACCATCATAGCGCTGATTGGTGCATCTTGCGGCTTAACGATAGTGTTGGGTTCACTAATAGGATTTGAAAAGCTTTTCATTACCCATATAAGAGTAGCAGGGTATGAAGCTGTTATGCTTGATGACAACATGCGCACTGGGTCTTTATATTTTCCATTCTCCATGTTGTACGCTAAATACACATCCGGTGATGTAGAACTGATGCGATTTAACGGTTTTTTTCGTGAGGCCGGTATATATCAGGCAGTGTGTTGTTTTTGCATCGCTTACGAATACTATACCCGAAGGTCAAAGCTTGTGATGCTGGGTGCAGCAATTGGTGCGTTCGCAGCCTTTTCATCGCTTGGTGTTTTGCTTTTGCTAATGACTGTGGGTGCGATATTTGTAATGCGCATCAAGGGGGTTTTTGTCAAGTTTTTCTTTGTTTTTGCACTTTCGCTTGTGGTTTTTCCTGCCTTTCTATATGCCCCATACATTGGTCTGGCGGCAAAGCAAGACACGCATGGTACTTCGGTTACTGATCGTACAGAGGCGATGTCAAACGGCTTGAATGCGCTCGGAGATTATCCGTTGGGTAGCGGGCTATTCAGTGGGTTAGAAGCTAATGCCGGGATCACCCTTGTTGCTGCTATAGGACAAATAGGAATATTTGGATTTCTATTGCAGGTATTAATGTTGTCAGGATGGCGCTGGAAAATAAATCGGTCTGCACTACTAAAGATGCTGATTTGTGCGCCGTTGTTGATCACGGCTTTGATTTCCCAGCCGATAGCGGGATCGACAATTATGTATGTGCTGCCAATGGTTTTTTTAGTTTCATATTCAGAAAAAAATAGATTTCGACAGCAAGTCTAATTATTTGTGCGCGTCTTTAACAAATATTTTTGATTGCATGAGCATGCAAAAAAGCAATTTTTAACTTAGCAGTATGGTTTGTAATTATAAAATTGCCCACGCCTCAACTGGAAGGTCTGAAGTAGTCAGTTTTTTTGATGCCCTCTTTGGTAGAGGCTCAGAAAAAGCTGGCTGCGTCAGAAAGCTGACTTTTCCTATTGTTAATTCATCGTTTCACCTTTGAATAACGCATTTTTAAGGTTATTTTCCCGTATTACAGGCGCATCTCTCCCCCTCCCGGTGTCAGGCTAGTTGACGTCTCAGTTGATTTATCAAAACGATGGGTTAGGGATGTTAAAGAGAGCTGTAATGTCTAACTATTCATTCGAACTTAAAGCTGCCCTTATCAACAAGTTGCTGCCTCCTCAAAAGTAAGCGCTCCACAAACCCCACATTCCAAGCTAAAACTTGATATCTGATGCTGTGCTCCCGATTCCTTTCCGGAGCCAGCACCTCATGATTCGACCCGACGCCAAAGTCGAAAAAGTGTATCTCTACCCCAAGCCCGTGGACTTCCAAAAATCCATCGATGGTCTTGCTACCTTGGTCGAGCTGGACATCAAAGTGGCGGTATTCGATCCCGTGCTTTTCGTATTTCTCAACAAAGCCCGTAACCGCGTGAAGATTTTGTACTGGGGTGTGTCACGAACGTAAGCGATCCATGAACCCCACATTTTAAAGGTGGGAATCTATGGCTATCGTGGAATT
>NZ_ALJC01000138.1 GCF_000282975.1 Pseudomonas psychrophila HA-4 | reverse complement strand
TCGACCCCCATAACAGCGCCTGCGTTCGGCCTGCTGTGATGGGCTTTTGAGTCGACTAGGCAATCGCGTGGCGACAGGGATATTTTTTAGACCCAAAGCGCAGTTGTACCTCCGGGCTACACATTTTGTGTTAGCCGCCGTGAGGGCGAAACCCGTAAAAAGCCTTAATACACCCAACGGATATGTACACAAACCATCAAAAAGCACTGCCGCTACGCGCCAGATCGCAGCCTGCTGCAGCGGCTACAACGTTCGGGCCAGTCTTAAGCGCTATAAAAATAGCCGCGGCTGCGCAAAGCAACAATGCGCGGGCGGCCATCGGGGTGCGGGCCTATCTTTTTACGCAGGTTGCTGACGTGCATGTCGAGGCTGCGGTCGTACAGGGTCAACTTGCGGCCTAGGGCAATCTGCGCGAGTTCCTGTTTGTCCAGCGGCTCGCCTGGCTGACGCAGTAATGCTTCAAGTAAGCGGCTTTCAGACACGGTCAGCACAATGTCGTGTTCATTGATGGTGACAACACCGCGCACCGGACTGAAGCACAGGTCGCCCAGTTCCATTTGGCTGGACACCGCTGTTGGGTGGCTGCGTCGCAATACGGCACGCAAGCGTGCAGTCAGTTCGCGGGGGTCGCAGGGTTTGGCCAGGTAATCATCGGCGCCCAGTTCAAGCCCCAGAATTCGGTCCAGCGGTTCGCCGCGAGCTGACAGCATCAGCACCGGCAAGTCTGGGTGGTCGTGGCGCAGTTGCTTGAGCAACTCCAGACCGCTGCCATCTGGCAGCATCACATCCAGCACCACGGCATCGGGGCTGGAATCGAGCAGCGCCTTGCGGGCGCTCAGGCCATCGTGGCAAGCGCGTACCTGAAAGCCTTCCTGGCTTAACCAACTGCTCAGGAGTTCACACAACTCCTGGTCATCATCTATCAGTAACAGGTCGCTCATGTCTCACTCAATGTTTAGCCAGTGACGACCACTATCTATGGCGGTCACTGGCAAAGATAGCCCGGATTAAGGCAGGACTTGCTTGAACGGCTTTACGATCACATTGGCGTACACACCCGCGCCAACGTAAGGGTCCACGTCGGCCCAGGCTTGGGCTGCGCTCAGCGACTCGAACTCGGCAACCACCAGGCTACCGGTAAAGCCGGCAGCGCCAGGATCGTTGCTGTCGATGGCCGGGTGCGGGCCAGCCAATACCAGACGGCCTTCGTTCTTAAGTTGAGTCAAACGCTCAAGGTGTGCCGGGCGTACGCTCAGGCGTTTTTCGAGTGAGTTTTCAACGTCTGTAGAAATGATTGCGTAGAGCATGTCAGTCCTCGGATTTGGTGTTGGTCGGTGCAGAATCGGTGTCATGCAGGTGGCGCGACAGGTAAATGCCCTGAGCAATCAGGAACAGCACTGTCATGCCCAGGCTGCCGAATACTTTGAAGTCGACCCAAATGCTCTGGTAGGTGAACGCGACGAACAGGTTGGCCGCGCCGCAGAACAAGAAAAAGCCGATCCAGGCCACGTTCAGGCGGGTCCATACGGCATCGGGAAGGGTCAATGCATGGCCCATGATGCGTTTGATCAGCAGCTTGTCGCCGATGAAGTGGCTACCGGCAAATGCCAGGGCAAACAGCCAGTTCACCACGGGCGCTTTCCACTTAAGGAAGGTTTCGCTGTGGAAGGCCAGGGTCAGGCTGCCAAAAACTAGGCAGGCGATCAGGGTCAGCCATTGGCTCTTTTCGAGCTTGCGCTGTTTGAAAAACAGAATGCCGTATACCACCAGGGAGCTGACGATCAACATCGCCGTAGCGCTGTAGATGCCCCCGACCGTCAGGCTATGCCCGGCGATATCGACGATGCGTGGCTCGATTTTGTAGACGATGAAAAACAGTAACAGCGGGATGAAGTCGATGAATTGTTTCACAGTGGCAGCCAGAAGCAGGATGTGGCGGCATAATAACAAACATCAATGACAGCGAAAGCGTCAGCTAGAGGTTATTAAATCCCCGTGGAAATAGACTTGCATTGCCATAGCACAGCCTCTGATGGCGCGTTGGCGCCAGCGGCGTTGGTTGCGCGTGCGTTCGAGAAAGGTGTGCGAGTCCTGGCCCTGACCGATCACGATACACTTGAGGGCCTTGAAGAAGCCCGCGCAGCGGCGCAGGCCTTGAACATGACGTTGATAAACGGCATCGAATTGTCCTGTACCTGGGGTGGGGCGACGATTCATGTCCTGGGTTATGGTTTTGACCTCAACGCCCCGGCACTGCTCGACGCGATTGCCAAACTGCATGACGGGCGCTGGCTACGGGCTGAAGAAATAAGCCGTAAGTTGGCCCTTAAAGGTATGCCTGGGGCTCTGGACGGTGCTCGGGCCATCCAGCAAGGGCTGGGTGACAGCGGCAACGCGCCGGCCCGCCCGCATTTTGCCGATTATCTGGTACAGGCCGGGTATGTCAAAGACCGCGCCGAAGCGTTCCGTAAATGGCTGGGCGCAGGCAAACTGGGCGACGTTAAACAGCATTGGCCTAGCCTTGAAGACACCGTGGGCACGCTGCGTGCTGCTGGTGCCTGGGTCAGTCTGGCGCATCCTTCGCATTACGATTTCACCCGCAGCAAGCGACGTCGGCTGATTGGCGACTATATTCAAGCTGGGGGTCACGCAATTGAGGTCGTTAACGGCTATCAGCCTGCCGATCAGGTGGGCAGCTTGGCGATTCTGGCGCGTGAGTTCGGTCTGCTGGTGAGTGCCGGCAGTGATTTTCATGGCCCTGGAGGTTGGTCCGAGATCGGCGAGTACCGTCCCATCCCGGAAGATCTGCCACCATTGTGGTGTCGATTCAAATATGACCAGCCTGCTGTCACCGTCTGAACAGGAACCTAACGTGAGTCAATTTTTCCAGATTCATCCGGAGAACCCGCAGCCACGCCTGATAAAACAGGCAGTCGAGATTATTCGTAAGGGCGGAGTCGTCATTTACCCTACAGACTCGTCTTACGCCGTGGGTTGTCAGATGGGTGACAAGGGCGCGATTGAGCGCATCAAGCGCCTGCGTGGCCTAGACGACAAGCACAACTTCACCTTGATGTGCAGCGATCTGTCGCAATTGGGTTTGTTTGCCAAGGTGGATACAGGCGTGTTTCGTTTGCTTAAGGCCCATACGCCGGGGCCTTACACCTTCATTCTCAATGCCACCCGTGAAGTGCCGCGTTTGTTGCTGCACCCCAAGCGCCGCACCATTGGTATGCGAGTGCCGCAGCACCCGATTGCCCTGGCGTTGCTGGCTGAATTGAATGAACCGCTGATGAGCGTGACATTGATCCTGCCGGGTGAAACCGAGCCGATGGAAGACCCATACGAGATTCGCGATGCGCTCGAAAAACAGGTCGACTTGATCATTGATGGTGGTTTTGGCGGTCATAAAGCCTCGACCGTCATCAGCTTGGTCGATGACGAGCCCGAAGTGGTACGGGTGGGCTGTGGTGATCCGACGCCGTTTATGGTCGAGGCCTGATGTCTGACGTAGAAATAGTAGACGCTGTTGATGCCCAGGCCGGCGCCCAGCAAGAACTGCCGTTCGCCATGGTTTATGGCCAAGCTGTTATCGAAATGCCGATGGACCTGTACATCCCGCCGGATGCACTGGAGGTATTTCTTGACGCCTTTGAAGGCCCGCTCGACTTATTGCTGTACCTGATCCGCAAGCAGAACATCGATATTCTCGACATTCCCGTGGCGGAAATTACTCGCCAGTACATGGGCTATGTCGAGCTGATGAAGACCGTGCGCCTGGAACTGGCCGCCGAGTATTTGGTGATGGCCGCCATGCTGGCCGAAATCAAGTCGCGCATGCTGTTGCCGCGTTCCGCCGAAATCGAAGAGGAAGAAGGCGACCCGCGTGCCGAACTGATTCGCCGCCTGCAACAATACGAGCGATTCAAGGCGGCTGCTGAAGGTATTGACGGCTTGAGCCGGGTAGGGCGCGACGTCATTGTGCCCAAACTCGATGCCCCCGAGGCCCGTGCGCGTAAGCTAGTGCCGGATGTCGCGCTGGAAGAACTGCTGATGTCCATGGCCGAAGTACTGCGCCGCACCGACATGTTCGAAAGCCACCAGGTCAGTCGTGAAGCGTTGTCGACCCGTGAGCGCATGAGTGACGTGTTGGAGCGCCTCAAAGGCGGCGGTTTTGTGCCGTTTGTCGAACTGTTTACTGCCGAAGAAGGTCGTCTTGGCGTGGTCGTGACCTTTATGGCTATTTTGGAACTGGTCAAAGAGTCGCTGGTCGAGTTGGTGCAAAATGAGCCCTTCGCGGCAATCCACGTGCGTGCGCGAGCCGAATAAAGAGCTGAAACCATGAACCTGACTGAACCCCGCGAACTGGCCCCCTTGCTGGAGGCTTTTTTATTGGCCTCTGGAAAGCCGCAAAGCCTTGAGCGCTTGTTTGAACTGTTTGAAGAGGGCGAGCGGCCTGAGCCGCCCGTGTTCAAAAAAGCCCTCGAACTGCTGCGCAAATCCTGCGATGGGCGGGCCTTTGAGCTAAAGGAAGTCGCGTCGGGTTATCGCCTGCAAATTCGTGAAAAGTTTTCCCCCTGGATCGGGCGACTGTGGGAAGAACGCCCGCAGCGTTACTCGCGGGCCATGCTCGAAACCATGGCATTGATTGCTTATCGCCAGCCGATTACCCGTGGCGAGATCGAAGACGTGCGGGGCGTGGCGGTAAACAGCCACATCGTCAAAACCCTCCTCGAGCGTGAGTGGATTCGTGTGGTGGGCTACCGCGATGTGCCGGGCAAACCGGCGATGTTTGCGACCACCAAAGCCTTTCTGGATCATTTCAACCTGAAAAATCTCGACGATTTGCCGCCATTGGCCGAGTTGCGTGAGCTGGAGCCTGACCCGATTCTCGACTTCGACGATGCCCCGGTGCCTGCACACCTACAAGCCCTGGCCGATGAAAGTGCTGAACCTGAAGAGCCAAAAGATGAAACCAGCTTCCGCACCCTGCTGGTGGAACTGGACACCATGGAGGAAGGTCTTAAAACTGACTTTGAAGACCTGCTTCGTGACGGCGCGCAAGGCGCAGTTGCAAGTGACGTGGACGCAGTTGCTAGCGAAGAGCTGCAAGCTGCAAGTGACGGTGACGCAGTTGCTAGCGATGAGCTACAAGCTGCAAGTGAAGAGCCAGAGCCGAGGATCAGCGCTGCCGAGTTGGCGCGTCAGCGGTTGCGGGCTGCCGTGGCGGCACTCGAGGCCAGGCCAACGTTAAGTGACGAAGAACTCGAAGCCCGGGCCTTGGCCGAAGCCATCGAACAAGAACGCCGCGAACAGGAAGACTGACGCACTCCCACAAGTGCACTGGAAGGCCGTAACCATGAGTTCAACCAAAGACCCCTGCATCGACGTTTGCAAGTTTACCGATGACATTTGCATCGGTTGTGGGCGTAGCAAGCGCGAAATCAAAGCCTGGAAGAAACTCGACAAGGAAGAAAAACGCACCGTTCTGGCCGAATCGTCTCTGCGTTTATTGGCCCTGAAAGCCACCGGTCGGCGGAAAAAGAAGTAAGCCAGACACTTCATGACGATGCATTGATGCGTAATGCCCAACATCCGCGTATGATTCGCGACCCCGCGGCGCTCGTTCGAGCCCCAAGGCCTATTTTTAACACCTCAGGCATCGCCTGAATCGACACACCGGGAGGTGCCCAGATGAGTGATCTAGACCCTAAAGACAGCCAAGAAATTGGCCCAGCAGGCGAAAAACTGCAAAAAGTTCTCGCCCGTATTGGTGTGGGTTCGCGACGCGACGTAGAGAGTTGGATCAGCCAAGGCCGAATTAAGGTCAATGGCAAGGATGCAACCCTAGGTTTGCGCGTAGACCTGCATGACGCCATCTCCATCGATGGCAAGGTGATCAAGCGTGAAGAGGCCGCCGAATCGGTGCGCCGCGTGATCATGTACAACAAACCCGACGGCGAAATCTGCACCCGTGACGACCCTGAAGGCCGTCCGACCGTGTTCGACAAATTGCCGCGTCCAAAAGAAGGCCGCTGGATCAATATCGGCCGTCTCGACATCAACACCACCGGTTTGCTGATGTTCACCACCGATGGTGAGCTGGCTAACCGCCTGATGCACCCTTCCTACGAAATGGACCGTGAATACGCGGTACGTGTGCGTGGCGAAGTGGATGACGAGATGATCGAGCGCCTCAAGGCGGGCGTTGTGCTGGAAGACGGCCCGGCGCGTTTCACCGACATCAAACAAGCACCGGGCGGCGAAGGTTTCAACCATTGGTACCACTGCGTAGTGATGGAAGGCCGCAATCGTGAAGTACGTCGCTTGTGGGAATCCCAAGGCTTGGTGGTTAGCCGCCTGAAGCGCGTACGTTTCGGTCCGGTGTTCCTCAACTCCGACCTGCCGATGGGCCGCTGGCGCGAAATGAGCCAGTACGAAGTCGACATCCTCAGCGCTGAAGTCGGCCTTACGCCGGTTGCCATGCCTGAGATGAACGCCAAGAGCAAAGACAAACTTGAGCGTATGCAGCGTAAGTCGTCGCGCCCTGTGGCACGTGCAGACCGTGTTGCACGTGTTCTGCGTCCAGCCGAAGGTGCGCCATTGGCACCGCGTCCAGCACGTCAGCCGCACATCGAAGGCGAGCGTCCAGGTCGCCCGGCCCGTGATGAAGCGGCCCGTCCTGCCCGCAAGCCAGCCGGTCGCACCGACCGCGTACCTGCGGGCCGTGGTGCACCAGTGGCCGAGCGTCCTAGCGAAGTCAACAAGCGTCCAACCAAGCCAACCCGTTCGGGCCCAAAGCTGGTTGAAGATGCGCCGTCAGGCAAGCGTCGTGGCGCACCGGCCGGTTCTGGTCAGCGTCCAGGCTTCGGTCGTCGCAAGCCGCAGTAAACACTCGGCGCTGTCATAAAAAACGCCAACCCTCACAAGGGGTTGGCGTTTTTTTGTGCCCATAAACCGCACATGTCTCCTCTAGGAGCGAGCAATAGCATTAAAGGTGGAAATATTTCTTTACGGCCCGTAAAGCTATCTCTACAAAATCAACAGGTTATCGGGTCTAACTGCCTGTGTTGGCACTCATGTAAAGATAACTTTCCGAATAAAAGCCATTGCGCACCATTTCTGCGCAAAACCTGGCTTGTTTCGTGTTGCAAACGGCGGTGTGATGAGAACTTGCCTACGAGCGGGTGTACAATGCGCCACGTTTTAACTGTGACTCAATTGCGTACCCGCGCATTTTGCGCCGCTCGGCGATGTGCTGATTGGCCAATAAATCGAGGCTAACCCGCCTTGTTAATTCCGCATCGCCACAAGCGTTGCGGGTTCGATTCCGTCACAGATAAAAACAAACAGGTGACGCATGACTCGTGAAACAACCTTGGATTCCTGGCGCCTGCGCTGGGGTTTGATTTGTGTTGTAGACCCTTCGATCACTGCCTCTGGTGCTCACGTTACAACGCACTGAATCACATCAAACCTTGTGTGGAACCCTTTTAATGAGTGGACAAACCTCGCATTCGGGCGAGCTTAAACGCGGCCTGAAAAATCGTCATATTCAGCTGATTGCCCTGGGTGGTGCGATCGGTACTGGCCTGTTCCTCGGCTCTGCCGGGGTACTGAAATCAGCCGGCCCATCGATGATCTTGGGCTATGCAATCTGCGGCTTTATAGCCTTTCTGATCATGCGCCAGCTCGGCGAAATGATCGTTGAAGAACCTGTCGCCGGCTCCTTCAGCCACTTTGCCCACAAGTACTGGGGCGGCTTTGCTGGCTTCATGTCGGGCTGGAACTGCTGGGTGCTGTACATTCTGGTCGGCATGTCAGAACTCACTGCCGTCGGTAAATACGTGCATTACTGGTGGCCAGAGATCCCGACCTGGGCCTCGGCTGCGGCCTTCTTCATTCTTATTAACGTGATCAACCTGACCAACGTCAAAGTGTTTGGCGAAGCCGAATTCTGGTTCGCGATCATCAAGGTGGTGGCGATTGTCGGCATGATCGCCCTAGGCAGCTACTTGCTGGTCAGCGGCAGCGGCGGCCCTCAGGCCTCGGTCACTAACTTGTGGGAGCACGGTGGGTTCTTCCCGCACGGGATCACCGGTCTGGTGATGGCCATGGCTTTCATCATGTTCTCGTTCGGCGGTCTGGAAATGCTCGGTTTCACCGCGGCAGAAGCCGACAAGCCGCGCACTGTGATCCCTAAAGCGATCAACCAAGTGATCTACCGCATCCTGATTTTCTACATCGGTGCGCTGGTGGTTCTGCTGTCGTTGACCCCGTGGGACTCGCTGCTTGAAACCCTGAATGCCGGTGGCGACAGCTACAGCAGCAGCCCGTTCGTGCAAGTGTTCTCGATGCTAGGCAGCAACACTGCTGCGCACATCCTCAACTTCGTGGTCCTGACTGCGGCGCTGTCGGTGTACAACAGCGGCACGTATTGCAACAGCCGCATGCTGCTGGGCATGGCGCAGCAGGGCGATGCCCCGAAAGCGCTGGCTAAGATCGACAAACGCGGGGTGCCAGTCAACGCGATCCTCGCTTCGGCGGCGGTCACTGTGATTGCCGTGTTGCTCAACTACCTGATGCCGCACGATGCGCTGGAACTGCTGATGTCGCTGGTCGTGGCCACGTTGGTCATTAACTGGGCAATGATTAGTTTCTCGCACTTCAAGTTTCGCCAGCACATGAACAAAACCGCACAAACGCCCTTGTTTAAGGCGCTGTGGTACCCGTATGGCAACTTCATCTGCCTGGCGTTCGTGGCGTTCATTCTGGTGATCATGCTGATGATCCCGGGTATTCGGGTCTCGGTGTTTGCGATTCCGGTGTGGGTAGTCTTTATGGGACTGTGCTACTGGTTCAAAGGCAAGAACCCAAAGCAGGTGCAGTCTGCGACTTACAGTTCAGCCAAATAAGCTGATTGGTAAACCACAAACCCGGCCATTGCGCCGGGTTTGCTGTTTGTGGGGTATCCTGCACGCCCTGATAACGGACCTTTTTAATGCTGGTGATCTCCAACAACGTTCATATCCCCGATGACGAAATCGAACTCACGGCCATTCGTGCTCAAGGCGCGGGCGGGCAGAACGTCAATAAAGTCTCAAGCGCCATACATGTGCGCTTTGACATCCCCAACTCGTCCTTGCCGCCTTTTTACAAAGAGCGGCTACTGGCGCTGCGTGACAGTCGGATCACCAGTGACGGCGTGCTGATTATTAAGGCTCAGCAATACCGCACCCAAGAGCAGAACCGGGCGGACGCGCTGGAGCGGTTGGCTGAGTTGATTGTGAGCGCGACCAAAATCGAGAAAAAGCGTCGTCCGACCAAGCCGACGCTGGGCTCAAAAAAGCGCCGCCTCGAAACCAAGACCAAGCGCGGCAACATCAAGGCCGGGCGTGGCAAGGTAGATTTTTAGAAGGGGCGAAAGATGACGTGGGAGTAAGCGTGCCCCCACAAGACTTAGTCAGGCCGCAAGCGTTTCGCCTGCCGGTACAAATAAACGCTCAGCAACAAACCACTAAACGCTGCCAATGCCGCAAACAAAAAGATCGAGGCAAAGCCAAAACCTGCCGCGACGGCGCCCACTAGTGGCCCAGTGATGCCCAGTGACAGGTCGATAAACAGCGAATACGCACCCACGGCAGCCCCTCGGCTGGAGGCGGGCACCAGGTTGACCGCCTCAACCCCCAGCGCCGGAAACACCAGTGAAAACCCAAAGCCGCTCAGAGCTGCGCCCGCCAATGCCAGTTGCGGGCTAGGTGCCAGCCACAGCAACAGCAAGCCAAGGGTCTCGACGCTGAGGCAGACAATGGCCACCCGAAAGCCGCCAATACGATTGATCAGGTTGCCAAACAGCAGTCGCGCGCTGATGAAGCTGGCGCCAAACAAGCTAAGGCACAGCGCGGCGTTTTCCCAGTGATTGGTGGCGTAGTACAGGGTGATAAAGGTGGCGATGGTGCCAAAACCAATGGAGCCCAGTGCCAAGCCAGTGCCGTGGGGCAAGACGCGGCCCAGTACGTGTAGAAACGGCAAGCGCACGCCGCTGACAATTGGCGCTGCCTGTTTTGGCCAAGCCAGTGCTAAGCCCAGCGCGGCCAGTGCCATGATGCTGACGCCCATGCTCCACATGCCCAAGTGCTCGACCATGATCACGCCCAGTGGCGCGCCAATGGCGATGGCGCCGTAGCTGGCGATGCCGTTCCAGGAAATCACTTTTGCGGTGTTGGCGGCGCCAACTCGACCAATGCCCCAGCCAATGCAGCCCGAGCCGATCAGGCTTTCTGCGCTGCCCAGTACCAGGCGACCAATTAGTAAGCTCGTGAGGCTTAGGGCGGGGGTGGCCGACAGCCAGCTGGACGCTAACATCAGCACACCACTCAGGCCGCAGCCCGCCAGGCCATACATCACTGCGCGCTTGCTGCCGCTGTTGTCGATGATGCGGCTGGCATAGGGGCGGCTGAGTAACGTGGCCAGGTATTGCACGCTGATCACTAGCCCGGCGATGACGGTGCCATAGCCAAGGTGGTTGTGAACGTAGCCGGGCAATACGGCCAGCGGGATGCCGATATTCAAATAGCCGATAAAGGTAAACAGAACGATGGAAACCACTTGCAGCGTGATTGCCATAGGGCGCTGTGTTTCAGGCATGGGGTAAGGGTCCTGCGGGAAGCGGTTCGGTGCAGATTACAACGGTGCAACCAATTGTGTCGCGATTAAAGCAGCCAGAGCGTTTTCTTGGGTGCCAAAGCGTTTGAGAAGCAGAGCCTGTTTTTCTGGACTGAGACGCTGCCAAAGGTCGATCATTTTTTCGGCGGTGCCGATCAGCACGCTGGCCTGGGTGTCGCTAAAGGTGTCGGTCACGCTGCAATCCAGGGAGAGATAGGGGGCGATTGTGTCAGGCGGTATGAAAAACCAGAAGCTTTTCGCACCGCCTGAGTCAGCCGGTCAGTCTTCGCTGTCGGCTTTGAGGCTCTCAGTGGCCTCGTCCAGTGCGGGGTTTTCGCCACTGGTGTGTTGCGGGGTTGGCTGCTGAGGTTCATGCAGACTTGGGAAGGGGAGGTTTGGGATTTCGTGCATCGTCGCGCTCCTCGTAAGGTGTGTTTTTAAATCGCTGGGTAAATCCGCGCTTTTAAAAAGCTTGGGCAGGATACAGGAGGGAGTGTGACAATTTGTCTTTTTATTACGTCTGGCGGGGATTGTGGCGAATTTTTCATGATTCCAACCTGTAGCCGCTGCCGCAGGCTGCGGCAGCAGCTACACAGTTGTGACTTAGTCGGTGCACACCTGCGCAATCGCTTTGGCCAGCAGGTTTAGGCGGGTGCCATCCACGCCGGCCATGTTTGCGCGCCCCGAGCCGACCATGTACACGCTGTGCTTCTCACGCAGCAACTGAACTTGTTCTGCCGTCAGGCCGGTGTAAGAAAACATCCCGCGTTGCTCGTTGATATGGGCAAAGTGCTCTGCCAGCCCGAACGGTGCCAGTGCCTCTACCAGGCCTGCGCGCAGTTGCGCGATGCGGCTGCGCATGGCTTCTACTTCGTCGGCCCACAGCGCTTTGAGCTGGGGATCACCGAGGATAGCTGCCACCACCGCAGCGCCATGATCGGGTGGGTTAGACCACAGGTTACGGGCCACATGGGCCAGTTGGCTGCGCACATCCTTGAGTTTTTCTGCGTCGTTTGCACACACGATCAAGGCACCGACACGCTCGCGGTACAGGCCGAAGTTCTTCGAGCACGAACTGGTGATCAGCACTTCCGGCAGTTCGCGGGCGAACAGTCGGGTCGACCACGCATCCGCTTCCAGCCCGTCTCCAAAGCCTTGGTAGGCAAAGTCGATCAGCGGCAGCAACTCGCGGCGCCGCACCACGTCCAGCACCTGCAGCCAATCAGCCTGTGACAGGTCGAAACCGGTTGGGTTATGGCAGCACGCGTGCAGCAACACCACGTCACCTTTGGGCACTTGCTCAAGGGCTTGCAGCATGGCAGCGACGCTGAGCGTGTTGTCGCTGCCCACGTATGGGTAGTGGCTGACCTTCAGACCTGCGGCCGCGAAAATACTTTCGTGGATTGGCCAAGTCGGATCGCTCAGCCAGATCCCGCGCCCCGGCAGGCACTGCGCGATAAAGTCAGCAGCCAGGCGCAGTGCGCCGGTGCCGCCCGGAGTTTGTGTGGCTCCCGCACGCTGGGCGGCGAGCAGCGCTGAGTCGGCACCCAGTACCAGTTGGCTGATAAGCGCACCAAAACTGCTGTCGCCGTGGCCGCCGATGTAGGTTTTGGTTTGTTGCTGATCTACCAATCGTTGTTCGGCCTGCTTGACCGACTGCAAAATGGGTGTAAGGCCATTGGGGTCCTTATAGACGCCAACACCCAAGTCGAACTTGTTCGGGTTGCTGTCCTGATTGTAGGCGTCGATCAACCCCAGAATCGGGTCGCCCGGCACCCGGCCGATGGCTGCGAAGTGCATTACTTGCGGCCCTCGGCGGTTTTAGCCACTTCATCGGTACGTGCGGCCATGATGAAGTCGTTGCGGTGCAGGCCCTTGATCGAGTGGCTCCACCAGGTCACGGTCACTTTGCCCCATTCGGTGAGCAGGCCCGGGTGATGGCCTTCAGCCTCAGAGATCTCACCCACGGCGTTGGTAAAAGCCAGTGCGTGTTTGAAGTTCTTGAACAGAAAAACCTTTTCCAGCTGCATGACGCCGTCGCGAACTTCGATGTTCCAGTCTGGGATCTGCTTGATCAGAATCGGCAACTCTTCGTCACTGACCTGTGGAGCGTCGGCGCGGCAGGCTTCGCAGTGGGCTTGGTTCAATGTGCTCATGGTGTATTCCTGAAATCGATTTTTATTGGTCTGGAAAGATTAAGGGTCAGGCTGCTTTCGGTTTTGGCGCGAACTTGGGTGCGTGCAGCCCCATCGCCATGCCTTTTTCGACCATGCCCATAATGTCTTCGTGGGCCAAGTCAAACAGTCGCTTCAAGTCCGGTAGGACAAAATACAGCGGCTGCAAAATATCAATTCGATACGGCGTACGCATGGCTTCCAGCGGATCGAAGGCCTGATGTTCAGGCTCTGACGACAAGCTGTAAACCGTTTCTTTAGGCGATGAAAGAATTCCGCCGCCATAGATGCGTTTGCCTTGTGGCGTATCCACCAGCCCAAACTCAATGGTCATCCAATACAGGCGGGCCAAGTACACGCGCTCCTCCTTGGTGGCTTGCAGGCCGAGCTTACCGTAGGTGTGGGTGAACTCTGCGAACCATGGGTTGGTCAGCAGTGGGCAATGGCCGAAAATCTCGTGAAAAATGTCAGGCTCTTGCAGGTAATCCAGCTCTTCGGGGGTGCGAATAAACGTCGCCACCGGGAATTGTTTGTTGGCGAGCAATTCAAAAAAAGTCTCGAAGGGAATCAGTGCCGGAACCCGGGCAACTTGCCAGCCGGTGGTTTCGCCCAGTACCTGATTGATCTCGCTCAACTGCGGGATGCGGTCATGGGGCAGGCCGAGTTTTTCGATGCCTTGCATGTACTCAGGGCAGGCGCGGCCTTCCAGCAGTTTCAACTGTCGGGTGATCAGCGTGTTCCACACCCCGTGTTCCTCGGGTGTGTAGTCGATAAAGCCATTGGCATCCGGCTCACGGGCGACGTATTTCGTTTGTTTCATGGGGCTCTCCGCGGGGCAATCATTGTTATTTTTCTGAAGTGGCGGCGGGTGTTCATTGCCTTAAGTGATACCTCAAGTGCCTGTGGGGTACAGCCGGGCAAACGTTTCTATTGCAAGGATGGCGTGTGCGTTTCGTAAATAATTCGTTACGGAAGGGCGATTGGACTGTCATTCTTGAGTGGGTGACTGCAAAATCGTCACAAAATCGTGACAGCGAAATGCTTTCCCTAGCAAAAAAACATCCCCGTAGTAGCGAGCCTTGCACCATGCGTATCAAAGTCCACTGCCAAAACCGGATTGGCATCTTGCGCGACATTCTTAACCTGCTGGTTGCCTACGGCATCAACGTCAAGCGGGGCGAGGTAGGGGGCGATCAGGGCAATGCGATCTATCTGTACTGCCCCAACCTGATCAACCTGCAATTTCAGGCGCTGCGCCCGAAATTTGAAACCATTGCCGGGGTTTTCGGGGTCAAGCGCGTAGGGTTAATGCCCAGCGAACGCAGGCACATGGAACTCAATGCCTTGCTTGGCGCGCTGGAATTTCCGGTGCTGTCGATTGACATGAGTGGCTCGATTGTCGCGGCCAACCGTGCGGCCGCGCAGTTGCTCGGGGTGCGGGTTGATGAGGTGCCGGGGATTGCCCTGTCGCGTTACGCCGAAGATTTCGACCTGCCGGAGTTGGTGCGG
Organism: Pseudomonas psychrophila HA-4; assembly: GCF_000282975.1. Lineage (GTDB taxonomy): Bacteria > Pseudomonadota > Gammaproteobacteria > Pseudomonadales > Pseudomonadaceae > Aquipseudomonas > Aquipseudomonas psychrophila_A. The sequence goes on along the minus strand of NZ_ALJC01000138.1, from coordinate 1,315 downwards.
GCCAACAAGTCGCGGATCAACGGCCTGCGGGTCAAAATCAAGGGCCATGTGTTTCTGGCTGACATTGCGCCGTTACAACTGGAACACGACGAAAGCGAGGCCATGGCCGGTGCGGTGCTCACGCTGCACCGAGCTGACCGCCTCGGTGAGCAGATTTACAACGTGCGCAAACAAGAGCTGCGAGGCTTCGACAGTATCTTCCAAAGCTCGAAAGTCATGGCGGCCGTGGTGCGTGAGGCCCGGCGCATGGCGCCTCTGGATGCGCCGCTATTAATAGAAGGTGAAACCGGCACCGGCAAAGAGTTGCTGGCACGGGCCTGCCACTTGGCCAGCCCGCGCGGGCAATCACCGCTGATGGCACTCAACTGCGCAGGCTTACCCGAGTCGATGGCTGAAACCGAGCTGTTCGGTTACGGGCCGGGAGCGTTTGAAGGTGCGCGGGCCGAAGGCAAGTTGGGCTTGTTGGAACTGACCTCGGGCGGCACCTTATTTCTCGATGGTGTTGGGGAAATGAGTCCGCGCTTGCAAGTCAAATTGCTGCGGTTCTTGCAGGACGGTTGCTTTCGGCGGGTGGGCAGCGACGAAGAGGTTTACCTCGATGTGCGAGTGATGTGCGCCACCCAAGTCGACTTGTCCGAACTGTGTGCCCGTGGCGAGTTTCGTCAGGACCTGTACCACCGGCTCAACGTGCTCTCGCTGCATATTCCACCGCTGCGTGATTGTCTGGATGGCCTGGAACCTTTGGTTGAACACTTTCTGGATCAGGCCAGTCGGCAGATTGGCTGCGCGTTGCCGCGCCTGGCATCGGCGGCCATGGACCGGCTGAGCCACTACCATTGGCCGGGTAACGTGCGGCAATTGGAAAACGTGTTGTTTCAGGCGGTGTCGTTATGTGATGGCGGGGTCGTCAAGGCCGAACACATCCGTTTGCCGGACTATGGCGTGCGACAGCCGCTGGGCGAGTTTTCGATGGAAGGCGGGCTGGATCAGATCGTCGGGCGCTTCGAAAAGGCCGTGCTGGAACAGTTGTACGCCGAACACTCGAGCAGCCGTTTGCTGGGTAAGCGGCTGGGTGTGTCGCATACCACCATTGCCAACAAACTGCGCGAGCACGGCATCATCAAGCCTGGGAAAGAATGAACCCCAAAGCCCCTCACCCCAGCCCTCTCCCGGAGGTAGAGGGAGCTTGATCGGGTGTGGCTGTAGACTTTTTATGGTCTGAAAGCATTGCGCTGAACCTGAAAGCACCTCGGTAGAGTTCCTTCTCCCTCCGGGAGAGGGCTAGGGTGGGTAGAAACCGGGTACGTCCTTTACG
>NZ_ALJC01000137.1 GCF_000282975.1 Pseudomonas psychrophila HA-4 | reverse complement strand
GGGTGGGTAGAAACCGGGTACGTCCTTTACGTTTTAGACCGGGGACATTGTTTACAGGTATTAATCATGGTCAGGAGGTACTGACCATGCCCTGGAAACAAGAGTCAGTAATGGACAAGCGAGTTAAATTGATTAGTGACTGGCTTAGCGGCAGCTATAGCAAAAGCCAATTGAGCCGCCGCCACAGCATCAGTCGCCCCACGGTGGATAAATGGATTGCCCGATACGATGCCAAGGGGCCAGACGGCCTTAAAGATCTGTCCAGCAAGCCTCATCACTGTCCGCATCAGACCAGCGACGAAATCATCAGCAGGCTGCTCGAAAAGAAAAACGAGCATCTGGATCGTGGCCCCAAACAATTAATCCATCGCTTGCGCAATGCAGAGCCTGAGATTGCCTGGCCTGCCGCCAGCACCGCTGGAGCATGGCTAAAGAAAGCCGGATTGGTATCTACGCGCAAACGTGCTCATCCCCGTCCTCACGGCGCGGCCAAATTGCGCGAAGCCAATGAACCCAACCAGACCTGGTGCGCCGACTTCAAAGGTCAGTTCAGAACCAAGGATGATCGTTGGTGCTATCCCTTGACCATTACAGATCATGCCAGCCGCTACCTGCTGCTGTGTAAAGCGCTTCCAGGCACACATGGGGAGCCCACACGCCAAGGCTTTGAGTGGGCGTTCAGAGAATATGGGATGCCTGACGTGATACGAACCGACAATGGCTCACCGTTCGCATCAACCGGCTTGGCACGACTATCAAGTCTGTCGGTGTGGTTTATCCGCCTCGGTATTTATCCCGAGACAATCAAGCCGGGGCGCCCAGATCAGAACGGTCGACACGAACGGATGCACCGGACCTTAAAGGCCGCGGTGCTCAAACCTGCGGCCGATAATCTGATGCGCCAGCAATTAGTTTTTGAAGACTTTGTGCACGATTTCAACCACTACAGGCCCCATACGGCGCTGGGAATGAAAGTGCCATCCGACCTGTACAGCCCCTCTCCAAGAATTTATCCCGGCTATGTGCCGGCAGCGGAGTACGACAGCGATGTCGATATCCGACGAGTGCGCAGCAACGGAGAAATCAAATGGAAGGGCTCCCATATTTTCTTGGGTGAGGCCCTGATAGGCGAGCAAGTAGCGCTCAAAGAAGTGGATGATGATACGTGGGATCTGTACCTTTGCACGTACCCTTTAGGCAGACTTGAACGCGGTGCCAAACGCGTATCAAGCCTGTAAATGTGTAAACAAGGTACCCGGTCAGATGTGTAAAGGATGTACCGGTTTCTACAGTGAGGG
>NZ_ALJC01000136.1 GCF_000282975.1 Pseudomonas psychrophila HA-4 | reverse complement strand
TATGCGCGTTGGTCGAGGAAAGCGAAAGACAGTTGGCTCCTACAGGTCGTCACCGTTCATCCTCCTGTCACTGCACGTTCGCCAAGTCGTCATAAACAAAGTCCATCGTAAAACTCCCGTACACGCCTTGGGAGACTCGAAATGGCTCAGCCTTACGAAGAACGCAACAGCGCCGTCAAGACCCGCCGTCAACAAGAAGACCAGCGTCGCATGGCCTTTCGTCGTGCGATTGAAGACCTTACGGACCAGCGCCAACTGCGCCTGGAAACAGCCGACTACCCAGACCTCGGCGCCATCAATTATTGGCAGGCGGCATCGGTAAGTGGCCGTCGAAACGCTCAACCAGGGCGCTGATTTGTTGGCGTTCACTGCGGATAAATCCCAGAAACGCATGCGCTACCGGTGACAGGCGCTTAGCCTTGGCCTGCACCACGCACCAACTGCGATACAGCGGCAACTCTTCGACCGGTAGCTCGCGCAGCAGGCCGGTCGCCAGCTCTAGGCTGACGGCGTGGCGCGTTAACAGCGCCACGCCCAACCCGGCCACTGCACATTCACGTTGAGATTCGTTGGACGACACTTCTAGCGTTTGATCGAAATGCACGCGCTTCTCTTTGAAATACTCCTCGCACGCCATGCGCGTCCCCGAACCTTGCTCGCGCATCAGCAAGGTATACGGCTCTAGGTCCTGCAAACGTAGCGGGCCGCGCTCGCACAGCGGGTGGTCGGTGGGCGCGACGGCGACGATGGGGTTATTCAAAAACGGCAAAAATTCCAGGCCCATGTCTTGCGGCACCATCGACATGATCACCAGGTCATCGCGGTTGTCCGAAAGCCTGCGCACGGCCTGCGCACGATTGACCACCGTGAGTTGCAAATTAACTTCGGGGTGCTGGCGCTTGAAAGCGGCAAACAGGTGCGGAACAAAATATTTCGCGCTCGATTCGATGGCCAACTTCAACTGGCCCTGCAGCGAGCCCAGCATGTCCGACAGTTGCATATCGAGGTTTTCGAGACGCCCAAAAATGTCTCGGCTGGCCAGCTTAAGAGCTTCAGCTGCCTCGGTCATGTACAGCTTCTTGCTCACATACTCGAACAAAGGCTGGCCAATCAGCTCTTCCAACTGCCGAATTTGTAGACTTACGGCGGGTTGCGTCAGCGACATTTCTTCTGCTGCACGGCTGTAAGAGCGCAAATCACAGACTTCGTTGAACACTTGAAGTTGTCTAAAGGTGATACGCATCAATGACTTACGCATTTTATAAATAATACTCAGCGAAGTAGGTCGCTCGACTATAAGTCTTTACTTATGCATGACCCAAGAAATATTGATTTTTGTTTATTCATGCGGAGGGCTAGTGTGACAACGCAACGGTTCAGACACATTTGGACACGTGCTGACCTGGTCTAGCAGGTCGTTTGTTCCATGGGCTTTAAGGAAAAATCCAAGTGATAAAAAAGATCCTGATCGCCAACCGCGGAGAAATTGCCGTCCGCATCGTGCGAGCCTGCGCCGAGATGGGCATTCGCTCCGTAGCGGTCTATTCCGACGCTGACCGTCATGCATTGCATGTTAAGCGTGCCGACGAAGCGCACAGCATTGGTGAAGATCCGCTGGCCGGTTACTTAAACCCGCGCAAGCTGGTGAACCTGGCGGTTGAAACCGGCTGTGATGCTTTGCATCCGGGCTACGGTTTCTTGTCAGAAAACGCTGAGCTGGCGGATATTTGCGCCGAACGCGGCATCAAGTTCATCGGCCCAGCCGCTGAAGTCATTCGCCGCATGGGCGACAAGACAGAAGCTCGCCGCAGCATGATCAAAGCCGGTGTGCCGGTAACGCCGGGCACTGAAGGCAACGTGGCTGACATCCACGAGGCGCTGCTCGAAGGCGAGCGCATTGGCTACCCCGTCATGCTCAAAGCCACCTCGGGCGGCGGCGGTCGCGGTATTCGTCGCTGCAACAGCCGTGAAGAACTGGAACAAGCCTTTCCACGCGTGATCTCCGAAGCCACCAAAGCATTTGGTTCGGCTGAAGTGTTCCTCGAAAAATGCATCGTGAACCCTAAGCACATCGAGGCGCAGATCCTGGGTGACAGCTTCGGCAACGTGGTGCATTTATTTGAGCGCGACTGCTCGATCCAGCGTCGCAACCAAAAGCTCATCGAAATCGCCCCAAGCCCTCAACTGACCCCTGAGCAGCGCGCCTACATCGGCGACCTGTCGGTGCGCGCAGCCAAGGCCGTGGGTTACGAAAACGCCGGTACTGTGGAGTTCCTGCTCGCCGAGGGCGAGGTGTACTTCATGGAGATGAACACCCGGGTGCAGGTGGAACACACCATCACCGAAGAAATTACCGGCATCGACATTGTTCGCGAACAAATCCGCATCGCCTCCGGCCTGCCGCTGTCTATCAAACAAGAAGACATTCAGCACCGTGGCTTTGCCCTGCAATTTCGGATCAACGCCGAAGACCCGAAAAACAACTTCCTGCCGAGCTTCGGCAAGATCACCCGTTACTACGCGCCCGGCGGGCCTGGCGTGCGTACCGACACGGCGATCTATACCGGCTACACCATCCCACCGTATTACGACTCCATGTGTCTGAAACTGGTGGTGTGGGCGCTAACGTGGGAAGAAGCGATGGACCGTGGTTTGCGCGCCCTCGACGACATGCGTCTGCAAGGGGTTAAAACCACCGCCGCGTATTACCAGGAAATCCTGCGTAACCCGGAATTCCGTAGTGGCCAGTTCAACACCAGCTTCGTAGAAAGCCACCCAGAACTGACCAACTACTCGATTAAGCGCAAACCCGAAGAGCTGGCCCTGGCCATTGCCGCCGCCATCGCCGCCCACGCAGGCCTGTAAGGAATAAAACAATGTCTAAAAAGATTTTCGTCACCGACACCATCCTGCGCGACGCCCACCAGTCGCTGCTGGCCACCCGCATGCGTACCGAAGACATGCTGCCCATCTGCGACAAGCTCGACAAAGTCGGCTACTGGTCGCTGGAAGTGTGGGGCGGCGCGACCTTTGATGCCTGTGTGCGTTTTCTGAAAGAAGACCCGTGGGAGCGTCTGCGCCAACTGCGTGCGGCACTGCCTAACACCCGTCTGCAAATGCTGCTGCGCGGTCAAAACCTGCTGGGCTACCGCCATTACAGCGACGACGTGGTTAAAGCGTTCGTCGCCAAGGCCGCCGTCAACGGCATCGATGTGTTCCGCATCTTCGATGCCATGAACGACGTGCGTAACCTGCGCGTGGCCATCGAGGCTGTAAAAGCCGCTGGCAAACACGCTCAAGGCACCATCGCCTACACCACCAGCCCGGTGCACACCGTTGAGGCGTTTGTGGCTCAGGCCAAGCAAATGGAAGCCATGGGTTGCGACTCGATTGCGATCAAAGACATGGCTGGCCTGCTGACGCCGTTCGCCACGGGCGACTTGGTTAAAGCGCTGAAAGCTGAAATCAGCCTGCCGATTTTTATCCACTCCCACGACACGGCTGGTCTGGCGAGCATGTGCCAGCTCAAGGCCATCGAGAACGGCGCCGATCACATCGACACCGCCATCTCCAGCTTTGCGTGGGGCACCAGCCACCCGGGCACCGAGTCTATGGTTGCAGCCCTTAAAGGCAGCGAATACGACACCGGCATCGACCTGGCGCTGTTGCAGGAAATTGGCCTGTACTTCTACGCCGTGCGTAAGAAGTACCACCAGTTCGAAAGCGAATTCACCGCCGTCGACACCCGCGTACAAGTTAACCAAGTGCCGGGCGGGATGATCTCCAACCTAGCCAACCAGCTCAAAGAGCAAGGTGCCCTGAACCGCATGAGCGAAGTGCTGGCCGAGATCCCGCGTGTACGTGAAGACCTGGGCTTCCCGCCGCTGGTGACGCCGACCTCGCAAATCGTGGGCACGCAGGCGTTCTTTAACGTGCTGGCGGGTGAGCGTTACAAAACCATCACCAACGAAGTGAAGCTGTACCTGCAAGGCGGCTACGGCAAAGCGCCGGGCGTTGTGAACGAACAACTGCGCCGTCAGGCCATTGGCAACGAAGAACTGATCGACGTACGACCAGCTGACCTGCTGAAGCCCGAAATGGTCAAACTGCGTGCCGACATTGGCGCACTGGCCACGTCAGAAGAAGACGTCCTGACCTTCGCCATGTTCCCGGACATCGGTCGTAAGTTCTTAGAAGAGCGTGCGGCGGGCACCCTGGCCCCAGAAGTGCTGCTGCCGATTCCTGAGGCGGGTGGCGTGAGCAAGGCGGGCGGCGAGGGCGTACCGACCGAATTCGTGATCGACGTACACGGCGAAAGCTACCGCGTCGACATCACCGGTGTCGGCGTCAAATCCGAAGGCAAGCGTCACTTCTACTTGTCCATCGACGGCATGCCGGAAGAAGTGGTGTTCGAGCCACTCAACGAATTCGTGGGCGGATCTGCCAGCAAGCGCAAACAAGCCAGCGAGCCGGGGCATGTCAGCACCGCCATGCCGGGCAATATCGTCGACGTGTTGGTCAGCGTGGGTGACATCGTCAAGGCCGGTCAATCGGTACTGATCACCGAAGCCATGAAAATGGAGACCGAAGTACAGGCCGCCATCGCGGGCAAAATCATCACCATCCACGTCATCAAAGGTGACCGCGTCAACCCGGGCGAAATCCTGATCGAAATCGAAGCCTGATACCACCTTTGATCCAAACGCTTTAAACCTCGGGGGAGCATGTGCTCCCCTTTTTTTACCCGAGATTTGACCTCGCTCCTATGCGGGGGTGAAATCAGGCATTTCGTACGACGTTTCCCTTTCAATCCGTAGAAACTTCCGAGAAAATCCGCATCGCTTGCGCCAGCCAAAATCGGGGTCTAGTCTCGGCCCGTCGCTGCACATCAGCGATCGGGTTTAGTCGCCCGGTTCTCACTAGGCGCAATGCGCCACCTCTGCGAGGCGCTTTTTTTCGGCCTCAGCTTTATGGTGGCCGTGCGCAGGGCGCCTTTGGGCGCGCCGGGTTTCCTAGTGTGCCGGTCGACTAACCTGCGTGCGGCTGCCACCCCATCGTTTAGTCGCGATCAGTGACAGCTCCTTCAACCCACTAGGAGTCATCGTCATGAAAAAAATAGTTCCCGACCCGCCTGTAACCGCCCTCGATACGGATGCGAGCGCCGACCTGTTATTGGACCGAGCCGCTGCGGATCGCGCGTTAAATCACTACCTGCTCATTCCTCCTGCGCCTTCGCCCGCGAAAACCGCCACGTACAGCATCTGCGACAGCGTTAGCCTTGAAGCGGCGCTGGTCGAAGCGTCAGGGCTGTTGCGCTGCGCGGGCGCCTCAGTGAGTGAGGCGGGCAATAGTTTGAGCGGCGCTCAGCGCGATCTGGTGTTGTCGGTATTGCACCTCGTCGACCTGGCTCGGGCCTACGTAGACAAATCGCTGGACGGTTTGACGACGCACTAAAGCAGCTTGTAGCAACTGTCGAGCTCCGCGAGGCTGCGGCCGATTGAGAGGCGATCGTAAACCCCGAGAACCTAATCTGGCTGTTGGTCTGAGATAGCCCATTTGCGACGGCTGCGCCGCCGGACGTAGCCTCGCGAAGCTCGACAACTGCTACAAGGCTTCTGCGTTTTAATGCAGATTTATTTAAACTGATTCATTTATTCTGCAATTAATTGCACTTTCAGAGAGGCTTCATCGCGATAACTGCACTATATTGCAGTTATCGCTGCATTTGTCTTGTTCGAAGTGCATTAAATTGCAGGTGGAAGCATGTTCCAGTTAACCCTTCAGCTCTATCGTGCTGGCCAGTGGCAGGATGCTATGACACTGGCTTTTCCTGAGCCGGAAAAAGGCCTGAAAGGGCCTTGTCGCTTTGGGTACAAGCAGGATTATTTAGTCGAAAGCCTGCACGCCATTGATAGCTGTTTCTCAGCCTCGGTGAGTGCACGTGTACCGCTTGATTGGGAAGCCCGGCACACCAAAGAAGCGCCGGCTTTTGTGCATGACATTGCACCCGCAGGTGCCGCTAAAAAAATTCTGACTCGGCAAATAGGTCGTGAAAAGCCGGACGGTCTGGCAATTGATCTTTTTTTACTGGGTCGCAGCACGCTGGCCCCTATTGGTCATCTTCGAATAAAAGAGTCGTATGAGCGGCTGGACGTCACCGCGCCCATTGGTTTCTCCCGACAGGCAGTGATTGACCGCGACAATGATTTTCTTGAGTACGCTCATGAGCAAGGTGCTGCCATTGGCGGGGCGACAGGGGCGGGCGGGGAATCCCCCAAGCTCTTAATGGCTGAGGCCGCTGATGGATTGTTGTACCCGGATGCCACGCTTGCCGATGCGGATGTTAAGCAGCACTGGTTTATCAAGTTCTCCCGCAATCAAGCGCTCGAGCGTGATCAAACCATTCTGCGCAGTGAATACCTGTACTACCGGGCGCTGCAAACGTTGGGTATTGAAACCGTCCCGGCCCAGGGTTTGGCTTTGGAAGAAGGGCGTAAACCGAGTCTGTGGATGCAGCGCTTTGATCGCAGGGTTACGGCTCAGGGTGTCGAGCGACTGGCGGTGGAGTCGGTTTACTCATTAGCCCAAGTGACTGAGGCTGGCAGTGACATGAGCCACCTTGAAGTGCTCGAGTTGTTGGCAGCGTTGTGGGGGCAGGCGGGGCAGCAGGCGCAAATCCCAGATCTGGTGGCTGAATATTTGCGTCGGGATCTATTGAATAAAATCTTGGGCAATAGCGATAACCACGGTCGTAATACCGCGATCATTCGTGATGCGGGCTCATTTCGTTTGGCGCCGATCTACGACTTGGCGCCCATGGTGATGGACGATGAAGGCATTACCCGTACCACCAAGTGGGGGGCGGGTATTGAGAACGCTGGGCAGATCAATTGGCGAGCAGCCTGTGAGTCGTTGAGCGCGGTTATTGCGCCAGACTTGGCCTTTGAGCGCTTGCGTCACGATGCTCTGCAATTATTGGCGTTGCCTGACGTGCTTAGCGGCAGTGGCTTGCCTGACCTCACGATGAATCACCCGCAAATTGCGCTTAAACATCTGGATAAACGCTTACAAGAATGGGGGCTGAAATGACCCTGAGCATTGATGTACGCCAGCTGAAGATCGAGAACATTGAGGCTGATTTGGCCCACGGCAAGATCACCTTAGGCGAGGCGGTGAGGCGGTTGAGGGTTGATGTCACCACGCTGCAGCAAACTCGGTTTGCTGGAATGTGCAAAATTTCGGTTCGCACTTTGATCCAAATCGAGAGCGACGAAGGCAATCCCACGCTCAAATCCCTGAATGCAGTCTTCAAGCCCTTTGGCTTGCAGATGGGTGTGGTTCGTCGACCTAAACGTTTTTAAGTCCCTTCTGTACAAAAAACGCCCAACAGTCCTTGTTGGGCGTATTGATCAAAATTTAATCAGTTAAAGCTCTGCATTCTTCAAGCGTCTTGATTTGGCCGCTTTTTGGCTGGTTATCCAGTGCCAGCCATTTTTCGAAGCCTGTCGCGATAGCGGGCCATTCCGTACCGATAATGCTGTACCACGTGGTATCACGATTTTTGCCTTTAGCTACCATATGTTGGCGAAAAACGCCTTCGTATGTGTACCCTAATCGTACTGCTGTACGTTTCGATCTGGCGTTCTCGTTGTTGCACTTCCACTCCAGGCGACGATTGCCCAGTGCAAAGGATTCCTTGGCCAGCAAGTAGGCGGCTTCGGTACTTTTCGGCGAGCGCTGCATGGGAGCGCCGAAGGTCACGTGGCCGATCTCGATGCGCCCGTGCTCGGGCACGATGGACATCAGGCTGAGCAGGCCTTGTGCCTGACCATTGGCTTGGTCGATGACGGTGTAGAAGTAAGGGTCGAGGCTGGCGGCATTGCCGTTGAGCCACTCGTTAAATTGCGCGCGTTCTGCGAAAGGGCCGTAGGCCATGTAGTCCCAGAGTTTGGGATCGCCTTCAGGCCCTTCTAAGGCTAGCCATAAATCGTCGCCATGACGCTGTGGGTCGAGCTTTTCCAGACGAATGTAACGCCCCTCAAGTACCTGATTGTGCGGGCGCTCGGCGGGCTGCCAGTGTTCTAGAGATTGAGGCATTACGGGCTCCTTATTTATGACAAGGCTTTGCGAAACTGGATAAAGCCAGGGCGTTCGGCAATGCGCTCGTAAAGTTGGATCGCGGTGGCGTTGGTTTCCTGGGTCAACCAGTGGACTTTAGAGCACTGTTTGTCGCGGGCTTGGGCATAAACGTGCTCGATCAACAGGCGACCGGCACCTGTGCCGCGCACCTCGGGGCTGACAAACAGGTCTTGAAGGTAGCAGCCATCACCGATGCTCCAGTTGGTGCGGTGATAAACGAACTGCACGATGCCCACGGCCTTGTCGCCTTGCCAAGCAATAGCCAAGTTAGTCGGTTCGGCCGGGTCGAGAAAACGCTGCCACGTCGACTCGCTGACCTCGGCCGGTAATTGGGTTTTGTAGAACGTCAGGTACGCCTGCCAGAGCGGCAGCCATTGGTCGTGATCGGCGGCGGTGGCGGGTTTGATCTGCAGTTGCTGAGCCATGTTGCTATTCCTTAGCCATTAAGTGGGCGAGTGCGTGGTCGTTTGAGTGGTTGGTGGCCAACAGGCCGTCGCGCACACCGATCTGGTCGGCAGCGCTGCGGTTTTGGCTGAGTTTGCGTTTGCCGATAAGCCGCGAGACGGGAATGCTGAAACCCACAATGGCCTTGAGCATGCTGTCGATGTAATCGCGTGGAGCATCGCTGACTGCCCACGGTTCGGGCCGATTGGCTTCGTGTTGGTTGCTCAGTCGGCTGACCAGTGCGAGCAGGCGTTCAGGGTCATCGAATACCTCGGCTTGGCCGTACGCGTGAACGGCGAGGTAGTTCCAGGTGGGCACGGATTTACCGTCTACCGCTTTGCTCGGGTAGAACGATGGACTGATGTAGGCCTGTTCTCCGGCAAAAATTACCAGCGCCTCGGCTCCTTCAGCCAATGCCTGCCAATGTGGATTTACCCGCGCCAGGTGCCCGTACAACGTGCCATGGGCGCCTTCGTCCGGGTTGAGCAGTAACGGAACATGGCTGGCGAGCAGGCCTTGGCTGCCGTGGGTGATCAGCACGGGCAGGGCCGCGGCTTGCATCTGTTTATGCAAGGTGCTGATGTCGTTTTCTGCAAAGTCGCGGGGCACGTACATAGAAATTTTCCTTGGCGTATGGCTGCATCCTAGGCAGGCTATTGGTTCGTTGTAAGAGCCAATACAGGTCATTTTTATAGGTCCAATCCATGCCTGATTCTGCGTTATCCATTGCTTTCAATCCGGCCGGAATCGAGCTGGACCCTAAAAAAGGTTTGAGCGCTCAGCTGTATCAGGCGCTGCGCCAAAGGGTGCTCGACGGTCGGCTCAACAGTGGCTCGCGGCTGCCAGCCAGTCGTGACTTGGCGGCAGCACTTGGGGTTTCGCGTAACAGCGTGGTTCGCGCTTACGATCAGCTCTATGCCGAGGGTTTTATCGAGGGGCGGGTAGGGGATGGGACGTATGTGGCTCAATTGCCCGAAAAGGCATTGCCGCTGAAAAAGTTGTCCACCAAGTTATCCACAGGGTTTTCAACAAGCTTACCCACAGGGTTATCCACAAAACTGGGTGATTTACCTGTAATTACATCCAGTAAAGTTATCCACAGCTCGGCGTTGGGGAGGGTTGTTCAGCACCCATTACCGTTGCCAGCCAAGGGGGCACCACGGGCGTTTCGGGTGGGGGTTCCGGCCTATGATTTGTTCCCATTTGAGGTCTGGAGCAAGCTCCAGGCGGCATTTTGGCGCAAGCCGGATTTACATTATCTGAGCTATGGCGACCCGGCAGGCGAGCAACGGCTGAGAGAATTGATTGCCGTCTATTTACGCACCTCGCGTGGTTTGTCGTGCACGGCTGAGCAAATTTTGATCACCAGTGGCGCACAGCAAGGAATTAGCCTTTGTGCACAGCTGCTGGTAGAGCCTGGGCGAGGGGTTGCTGTGGAAAATCCAGGCTACCGTGCGGCGGCTCAAGCCTTTGCGATTGCGGGGGCTCATGTACAGGGTGTGGCGGTCGATCAGGAAGGCATGGATTGTGCGGCGCTGGCGGGGTTAAACGATTGCAGGCTGGCCTATGTGACCCCTTCGCATCAGTACCCGACAGGCGTGACGATGAGCCTGGCTCGGCGCCTTGAGTTGCTGGCGTGGGCCGAGCGTGAACAGGGCTGGATTGTCGAAGACGACTACGATGGCGAGTACCGTTATTCGGGTGCGCCATTGGCGCCGCTGGCGGCATTGGACCGTCAGGGCCGGGTGATTTACGTGGGCACGTTCGGCAAGGTGGCATTCCCGGCGTTGCGCCTGGGTTATATGGTCTTGCCGCCCGCATTGATGGAGCCATTTGCTCAGCGACGTGCGTTGGACATGCGCCACTCGGAGGTGAGCACGCAAGTGGTGATGGCTGAGTTCATGGCGGCAGGGCATTTTCAGCGGCATATCCGCCGCATGCGCCGCGCTGCACTGGCGCGGCGCAATGCCTTGCTGGCGCATTGGCCGACCGACATTCCTGGATTGGGCGCGGCACCGTGCGTGGTGGCGGGCTTGCACTTGACCGTGCCCGTCACAAGCTTTGAGCGCGAACAAACCTTGCTGGCGCAGGCTCATCAGGCAGGCGTTGAGGTCAATGGGTTGAGCCGCTATTGGTTGGACGACTCGGTTGAGCCTGTGGATAAACGTGCTGGGCTGGTGCTGGGTTTTGCGGCGGTGCCGGAGGCTGACATCAAAGCGGCATTAGGGCGATTGAGAAACGTGTGGCGATGAATGTACGTGGCATAAAGCCCCGTAGCAGTTGCCGAGCTCTGCGAGGCTACGTCCGATTGCGTAGCGATCGTAAACCCTGAGAGCCCGATTTAATTGAAACATCGAGATAGCCTATTTACGACTGCTACGCAGCCGGACGTAGCCTCGCGAAGCTCGGCAACTGCTACGTATAACTAGGCCTTGAATAAAAAAGGCATCAAGGCCGTTGCTTCCACTTTTTTTACCCCTTGGTAATGTTTAAAAACCCCTCCAGCACGTTGACCGCGTTCACGCCGATTTCTTCTACCGCGTAGCCACCTTCCATCACGAACAGCGTCGGTTTGCCCAGGCGCGCAATACGCTCGCCCATGAGCAGGTAGTCCGGGCTGTCGAGTTTGAACTGCGAGATCGGATCGTTCTTGAAGGTATCGACCCCCAGCGAAACCACGATGACGTCGGCGTCGTAGCGCTCGATCTCGGCGCAGGCCTGCTCAAGCGCCGCGCTCCAGCGATCCCAGGCTGAGCCGGCAGCCAGCGGGTAGTTGAAGTTGAAGCCTTCGCCCGCCCCTTCCCCGAGTTCATCGTCGTAGCCCAGAAAAAACGGGAACTCCGCCTCGGGATGGCCGTGAATCGAGGTGAACAGCACGTCATTACGATCATAAAAAATCGACTGCGTGCCGTTGCCGTGGTGGTAGTCCACGTCGAGGATGGCGACCTTGCTGCGACCCTGATCGAGGAAGGCTTGTGTGGCAATGGCGGCGTTGTTGAGGTAGCAATAGCCGCCCATCAAATCGCTGGCCGCGTGATGGCCCGGCGGACGGCACAGCGCAAATGCGCTATGAGCGCCGTTCTGGATGGCGGCCTGCGCGGTCAGCGCCACTTGTGCCGCGCTGTAGGCTGCGCGCCATGTGCCTGCTGTAATCGGAGCGCCACCATCAAAGCTGTAGTAGCCGAGTTGGCCGTGCAGGGTGGTCGGCAAAACGGCGCGCAGTGTACGAGCCGGCCAGGTGTAGGGGAGTAAGTCGCCATCGCGGCCATGTTCGGTCCAGCGGTCCCAAGCACCCTGAAAAAAGTCCAGGTAGGCCGCGCTGTGAATACGCTGGATCGGGCCACGGCCGAAGTCATGCGGGGCTTGCACGGGGCCGAGTTCGCGGGTTTGTACCCGTTGCAGAATATGGTCTGCACGCGAGGGCATTTCGAAGCAAGGCAGCAATTGCCCGTCGATCAACTCACAGCGGCCATGATGCAGATGGTGATCATCAGAATAGATAGTCAGCATTTTCTTATTCTCCGTAGGCTTGATCGGTGGCCTACAGTTTTGCGGCGCAGGATGTTTCAGAGAACGGCAGGAGCGGCCAAAAGGAGATTAATGTGGCCGAAATAGCTGTCCGAAATTCGCCCTTTTTCAGGGCGTTTATGCCCGAAATTGGCTCGGTGACACACCGCTCCAGCGCACGAACGCATGGCGAAAGCTCGCTGTTTCGCTGAAACCCAGGGTGTCTGCAATTCGATAAATCGGCCATTCGGTCTCGTGAAGCAACAGCTTGGCGCGCTCAAAGCGCAGTTCGTCGAGCAGCCCTTGATAGCTGCAGCCGGCGTCATGCAGGTGGCGGCGCAAGGTGCGCGGCGAGCAGTTCAGTTGTTCGGCCAGGCCTTCGAGCCCCGGTGCGGCATGCAGTTGGGCGGCGAGCAGTTGGCGGATGCGCGATAACCAGGTTTGGCGACCCGTGAACTCTAGGTTTTGTTTGCGGCAGCGTTCAGCCATGGCCTGGTGGGTGATGGCATCGGCCAGCGGCAGCGGGTGATCAAGCCACTGTTTGGCAAAGGCGAACGCGTTGTCGGGTGCATCAAACAGGCGCGGGCAATTGAAGGTGTGTTCGTAGCGCGCGTGGTAGTCCGGTTTGCTGTGCGCAAAGCGTGCGGCCGCTAACGACAGCGATTGGCCGATCAGGTCTTCGCAAATAACTTTGAGGGACACCATGCACAATTGCGCATTGAACACGGCCAACTGCGGGTCTTCGTGGTACTGGTCAGCGCGGAACCAGACCTGATCGCCTTCGACGGCCAAACTCAGCTCAAACAGTGTTCCCAGCAGTGCCGGGTAGCGGATGGCAAAGCGCAAAGCGTCACCTAAGGTGGCACTGGTGAGTAGTGCATAACCCAGCATGCCGTAGGACGACACATGCATGCGGCGGCCCAGTTCCAGGCCAATTTCACGCCGCAACGCCACGGCATTAGCGCATACGCGCATTTCCTGACTGGTGGTGATGCGTATGTCTGCGCGGCTCAAGTCCGCTGCCCGTATGCCGCTGCCCGCTAGCAGCGCTTCGCTGGGCAAGCCTTCAGCCTCGAAGGTGCTGAGCACCAGCGAAACCGCATTGAGCGTGGTGAGGTGTGAATGCAGCATGCTCGCTTCCTGCGTGGAGGTGCAGGGAGCGAGCAAGTTGTGTGCCGGGGGCGTTAAGCCAGTTCACCACATAGGTCTAATTCGACCAAACGGCGAACATCAGCCACTGGCAAGCCAGAGCCCAGCAATGCATTCAATTTGCCGAACGCTGCTTCGCGGGTCATGCCGCCACCCGAGAGCACGCCAACCCCCCGCAAGCGGCTGCCTGCTTCGTACACGTCCAGCTCCACACCGCCTTCGTGGCATTGGGTAATGGCGACGACCACGATGTCTTTTTCGTACGCCTGTTGCAGGCTAGACAGGAACGCCGGGTTGTCGCTGGGGCCGGTGCCGCTGCCGAAACACTCCAGCACCAAGGCCTGAATACCGCTGCTCAGAATGGCATCCAATTGTGCGGCGCCGATCCCCGGCACCAATGGCAATACACCGACGCTGGCTTCTTGCTTGGGCTGTTGATAAGTCAGGGCGAGCGGTAAGGATTCGGCCTTTGCGCCGCCACCGTTACGTTTGAGCGCAACAAATGGGTGGTGGCCGAAGCTGCGCACTTTCGCGCAACGCGTCGGGGCCAGCAGTTCACCGTGGAAGTACAGTTGCACACCGTGAGGCTGGCCCTGGCCCAAAGCACTTAACGCACCGCTGACATTTGGCCAGGCATCGCTATCGGGCACGCCCGCAGGCAGCATGGAGCCGGTAAACAACACAGGGGCTTGCAAGCCTAAGAGCTGGAAGCACATGGCGGCGGCGCTGTAGGCCAACGTATCTGTGCCGTGCAGGACCAATACCGAGTCGCAGCCATCCTGTTCGATGGCTTCGATGATTGCTGCACGTAGGCGCAGCCAGTAGGCGGGCGTCATGTTGGCGCTGTCGATCAGCGGGCTCATTTCGCGAAAACGCCACTGTGGTACGTGCAGCTGCGGTTGGCTGGCCAGGTGGGCGCTCATGCGCGCTTCAAAGCCCGATGCAGGGGCAAGGCCGTTGGCGCTGGCTTGCATGCCAATGGTGCCGCCGGTGTAGAGCACCATGACGCGCTGGGCAATGTGATGAGTGGCTGTCATTTAAAGTCCCCATAAGCAAAAACGCGGGGGGTT
>NZ_ALJC01000135.1 GCF_000282975.1 Pseudomonas psychrophila HA-4 | reverse complement strand
GCTCGCTCCTACAGGTTTGGAATATGTCTTAGGCTTTTGAGGCCGCCAGAATCAGGGCTTTCATCTCGGAAACGGCCGACTTGAAGCCGACGAACAGTGCATGCGCCACCAACGCATGGCCAATGTTCAATTCGTTGATGCCCTTGATCGCCGCCACGGCTTCGACGTTGTGGTAGTGCAGACCATGGCCGGCGTTAACAATAAGCCCCTGCCCCAGACCAAAAGCCACACCATCCGCCACTCGCTTCAGCTCTTCGGCGACTTCAGTCGGGGTCAGGGCATCGGCATAACGACCGGTATGCAGTTCGATGGCGGGGGCGCCAACACGGCGCGAAGCTTCGATCTGACGTTCATCGGCGTCGATAAACAGCGAGACCTCACAGCCGATTTTAGCCAGTCGCTCAACCGCAGCCTTGATCCGCGCTTCTTGCCCGGCAACGTCCAGACCGCCTTCGGTGGTGAGTTCTTGACGGGTTTCCGGTACCAGGCAGACATGTGCAGGGCGAATACGCTCGGCAAACACCATCATCTCTTCGGTCACACCCATCTCGAAGTTCATGCGCGTTTGCAGCACGTCCTTAAGCAGCAATACATCGCGCTCTTGAATGTGACGACGGTCTTCGCGCAGGTGCACGGTAATGCCATCGGCGCCCGCCTCCTCCGCGTCCAGAGCCGCCTTGACCGGATCCGGGTAACGCGTGCCGCGCGCCTGACGCAACGTGGCTACGTGGTCGATATTCACGCCGAGAAGAATGCGATTGCTTGTGGTCACGTGGGCTCTCCTGAAGAGCTGAAGATTCGGCGCACAGCATACCGATCTATTCAGGGCTTGCGAAACAACTCACGACTGGCCAATGGCTTACCGGCCAGATGAACCGCCAAAGCCTGGCGCATCAGGCGTTTGGCCGCCGATAAAGCACCGGCAGCCGTCCAGTCCGCCTCAGACATGGCCTGCAACTCCGCCCCTTTGAACAAGCCCGGCTGCAAGAGCCAGACGCGCTCAAGCCCCGCATCTACTTGTAAGCGGTATAAGCCATCGGCTTCAACCGGTTCGCCGTGAATGTCTTGGGTCAACGAAAAGCTATAGCCCAGATCATCCAATAGACGCCATTCGAAAGCACGCAACAAAGGCTCTAACGGTCGCCCTTCAGCCAGCGCCAATAGCGTGGCAGCATAGTGATCGAACACGGCGGGGTGCGGGTCTTCGGCAGGTAGCAGGCGAACCAGCAACTCGTTGAGGTAGAGCCCGCTGAACAGGGCTTCGCCATTGAGCCAGGTGGAGATACCTGCGCTTTCCATGCGGCCGACGTTTTTCAACTCACCACGGCCGTGGAATTCGATTTCCAGTGGCACAAAAGGTCGAGCCAGACTGCCCGCCTTACCCCGCGCACTGCGCAGCACAGCGCGCAACCGACCTTGAGGCGTGATGAAATCCACCAGCGCACTGGTTTCACGATAAGGGCGACTGTGTAGGACGTAAGCGAGTTGGGGGACGATGGTTTTGCTGGACATGGGAGTCAGGTATCTCTGGTGGCTAACACCGCCCGCGAAAACAGCGACAGACCAAAGTGGGAGCGGGCTTGCTCGCGATACAAACACCTCGGCACGTCAGGCATACCGAGTTGATGCTATCGCGAGCAAGCCCGCTCCTACAGGGGATATTACGACCCGTTACAGGTCGCCATAGCCCAGCGAACGCAGGGCGCGTTCGTCGTCGGACCAGCCGCCTTTAACCTTGACCCACAGGTTAAGCATGATTTTGGAGTCGAACAGCAGCTCCATGTCTTTGCGCGCTTCGGTACCGATGCGCTTGATGCGCTCGCCCTTGTCGCCAATGATGATTTTTTTCTGGCCATCACGCTCAACTAGAATCAGCGCGTGAATGTGCAAGGTCTTACCCTGCTGCTTGAACTCTTCGATCTCAACAGTGATCTGGTACGGCAACTCCGCACCCATTTGACGCATGATCTTTTCACGTACCAACTCAGCGGCCAGGAAGCGGCTGCTGCGGTCAGTGATCTGATCTTCCGGGAAGAAGTGTTCATTCTCCGGCAGATGCTCAGCAATCACACGCTCAAGGGCATCGAGGTTGTGGCCATGCTGAGCAGAGATCGGGATGATCTGGGCGTTCGGCAGTTGCTCCTGAAGCCAGCTCAGGTGCGGCATCAGCTCAGCCTTGTCTTCGATACGGTCGGTCTTGTTCAGCGCAACGATCAATGGGCCGGTCACGTACTGAACGCGCTCAAGTACCATCTGATCTTCGTCAGTCCACTTAGTGCGATCCACGACAAAGATCACCACGTCGACGTCTTTCAACGCTGCCGAGGCGGTTTTGTTCATGTAGCGGTTCAGCGCCTTTTCACCGCCCTTGTGCATGCCCGGAGTATCAACATAGACCGCTTGCACGTTGCCTTCGGTCTTGATGCCCAGCATGTTGTGGCGGGTGGTCTGCGGCTTACGCGAGGTGATCGCCAGCTTTTGACCCAAGATGTGGTTCAGGAGTGTGGATTTACCCACGTTTGGTCGACCAACAATGGCGACATAGCCACAGCGAGTTTCAGTTGAATCAGTCATGGCCATTCTCCACGCCAAGGGCAATCAGTGCTGCGGCGGCCGCTACCTGTTCGGCAATACGACGGCTCACACCCTGGCCCCGGCTTTTTTCATTCAATAGGGCAATCTCGCACTCAACGAAGAATGTGCGGCAATGCGGTTCACCTTGAATATCCACCACTTCGTAACGCGGCAGATCACAGGCGCGCGACTGCAAGAACTCTTGCAGGCGGGTCTTTGGATCTTTATTGGTATCGACCAGGGTCAGGGTCTCGAACTCGCTCGTCAGCCAAGCCAATACACGGTCACGAGCAGTTTCCATGCCCGCATCCAGATAAATGGCGCCAATCAGCGCTTCAAGCGCATCAGCCAGGATCGACTCGCGACGAAAACCGCCGCTCTTCAACTCGCCCGAACCCAGACGTAAATACTCGCCCAACTCAAAACCACGGGCCAATACGGCCAAGGTTTCGCCCTTCACCAAGCGCGCGCGCAAGCGCGACAACTGGCCTTCACGGGCCAACGGGAAGCGATCAAACAACGCCTCACCGGCAACAAAGTTAAGGATAGCGTCACCCAGGAACTCTAGGCGCTCGTTATTGCGACCCGCAAAACTGCGGTGTGTCAGGGCCAGAACCATCAGTTCCTGGTCCTTGAAGGTATAGCCGAGCTGACGCTCTAAACGATTTAAAGAAAAACTCACGATTTACCCACGCTGAGTTCGTGGCCGAATGTCACCACCGGACCGATATTAGGGATCAGTGATGCTCGTTTATCGCATAGCAAATGGACAGGGAACAGGCTGTTCGCCGCCGTCACACTTAACGCTTTGTTCAAATCCACATCCTGAATACAGTTGACCAACCTGCCTGAGACGGCAGACGGTCGTAAGAACCGTCAAACGCCCCATTTATGGGGGCGCCTGAAAAGCATTCGGCGCTGTTATTAACAGCGCCGTCTTGGCTACTTGATCAGACCCACCCGCGAGAAATTCGGCAGGTGACTCATTTTGGGTTCTGGCCAGCTCATCCAAACAGCGAAGGCCTTGCCGACAATGTTCTTGTCGGGAACCATGCCCAACTCGTCTTTGGGAATGTTCGGATCATCCCAGTAACGGCTGTCGTTCGAATTGTCGCGGTTGTCGCCCATCATGAAGTAGTGACCAGCCGGAACTGTCCACTCGTTATCAGGCGGCGCGCGGTAGCGGCTCATTTCCTTGCGGATCATGTGCTCGACTTCGCCCAGCTTCTCTTTGTACAACTCGGCGCTGCCCAATGTGCCGGGCTCGGCGCCGACCAGTTGCTCGGCAACCCGTTGACCATTGACGTACAAATGCTTGTCGCTGGTGTAGCGAATCTTGTCGCCCGGCAGGCCCACTACACGCTTGATGTAGTTGACTGTCGGGTCGCTTGGGTAGCGAAAGACCATCACATCCCCGCGCTGCGGATCACCCACTTCGATGATTTTCGTATCGACCACCGGCAGGCGGATCCCGTACGAAAACTTGTTCACCAAAATGAAGTCGCCCACATCCAGTGTCGGTTTCATCGAGCCGGACGGAATCTGGAACGGCTCAACCAGAAACGAACGCAGCACCAGCACAATGAACAACACCGGGAAGAACGACTTGCCGTATTCAACCAGCAACGGCTCTTTGTTGAGCTTTTCGATTACCTGCATATCAGCCGCTGGAACAGTGGCTTGATAGTTGGCAATGGCCTTGCGCCGGCGCGGTGCCAGGAAGACCAAATCGAGCAGCGCCAGCAAACCGCAGACGGCAACAGCAATGACCAGCAACAGCGGGAAATTTAGTGACATAGGACCTAGCTATCCAACCTGAGCACCGCAAGGAAGGCTTCTTGTGGAATTTCCACGTTACCTACTTGCTTCATGCGTTTTTTACCGGCCTTTTGCTTTTCCAACAGCTTGCGCTTACGGCTAACGTCACCACCGTAGCATTTGGCCAGTACGTTCTTTCTGAGTGCCTTGACAGAGGTTCGCGCAATGATCTGTCCGCCAATGGCGGCTTGGATCGCGACGTCGAACATCTGGCGCGGAATCAGTTCTTTCATCTTCTCGGTCAACTGCCGACCTTTGTAGTGCGCGTTTTCCTTGTGCACGATAAGGGCCAGGGCATCGACCTTGTCACCGTTGATCAGCACATCCAGCTTCACCAGATTAGCCGACTGATAACGATCGAAGTGGTAATCGAGCGAAGCATAGCCGCGACTGGTGGATTTGAGACGGTCGAAGAAGTCCAGAACCACTTCGTTCATCGGCAAATCGTAGGTCACTTGTACCTGGGTACCCAGGAACAACATGTCGTGTTGTACGCCACGTTTTTCAATACACAGGGTTATGACGTTGCCCAGATGCTCTTGAGGCACAAGGATGTTGGCACGCACGATCGGCTCGCGCATATCTTCGATCGCCGACAGGTCCGGCAGCTTGGACGGGTTGTCGACATAAATGGTTTCACCGCTCTTGAGCACCAGCTCAAAAATTACGGTCGGCGCTGTGGTGATCAGGTCCAGGTCGTACTCGCGCTCTAGGCGCTCCTGGATGATTTCCATGTGCAACATGCCCAAGAAGCCGCAACGGAAGCCGAAGCCCAGTGCGTCAGAACTTTCTGGCGTGTATTGCAGCGACGAGTCGTTGAGCGTCAGCTTTTGCAGAGCGTCACGGAAATCTTCGAAATCATCGGAGCTGACCGGGAACAGACCCGCGTATACCTGTGGCTGAATGCGTTTGAAACCTGGCAGCACGTCCACATCAGGGGTCGAACTCAAAGTCAGGGTGTCGCCCACTGGCGCGCCATGAATGTCCTTGATACCCGCAATGATGAAGCCTACTTCACCGGCTTTAAGGTCGGCGGTGGCAGTGTGCTTCGGGTTGAATACGCCGACGCTGTCCACCAAGTGAACCTTGCCGGTGGATTTAACCAGGATTTTGTCGCCCTTTTTCACACGGCCGTGGCGCACGCGAACCAGGGACACAACGCCCAGATAATTGTCGAACCAGGAGTCGATGATCAACGCTTGTAGCGGATCTTCGATGTTGCCGGTTGGCGCAGGAATGGTGTGCACTAGGCGCTCGAGCACCTCGTCTACACCCAGACCGGTCTTGGCACTGCAGGTCACGGCATCAGTGGCGTCGATGCCAATGATCTTTTCGATTTCTTCTTTGACACGGTCCGGATCAGCCTGTGGCAGGTCGATCTTGTTCAAGACCGGCATCACTTCAAGGCCTTGCTCGATAGCGGTGTAGCAGTTGGCTACGGACTGGGCTTCTACGCCCTGCCCTGCATCGACCACCAGCAGCGCACCTTCACAGGCGGCCAGAGAACGGCTGACTTCATAGGTGAAGTCAACGTGGCCGGGGGTGTCAATAAAGTTCAGCTGGTAAGTAATGCCGTCTTTGGCCGTGTAGTACAAGGTTACGCTGTGGGCCTTAATGGTAATCCCACGCTCACGCTCCAGGTCCATGGAATCCAGTACTTGGGCTTCCATTTCGCGGGCAGTCAGACCACCGCACATCTGAATGAAACGATCGGCCAGCGTCGACTTGCCATGGTCAATGTGGGCGATGATGGAGAAATTGCGGATATGACTCAAATCACTCACGGGTCAACACTCAAAAAAAGTCGCAGGCAGACTGCCCGCCGAAAAATAGCCGGGAATTGTACCTGATCCCTGAGCCAAGCGTCACGTTCACAGGCCAATGGCCTCCCACAAAAAAGCCCCTATCCTGAGATAGAGGCCTTTGATCAGCTAAACGGCAGTTGATCAGCCGGCTCGACGCAACAGCCAGGTCCCGGCCAAGGCACAGATACCTGCTGGCAGTAGCACCGCAAACAACGGCGAGAAGCCAAACACCAAACTGGCTGGCCCCAGCAGGTCCTGGGCGATTTTGAACGCAAACCCCACCAGCACACCGGTAAATACTCGCTGCCCCAAAGTAACAGAACGCAACGGCCCGAAGATGAAAGAAATCGCCATCAAGACAAGCGCCGCAGTCACCAGTGGCTGCAACACCTTGACCCAAAATGCCAGCCAGTAGCGGCCGTTACTCAGACCCTGATCTTTCAAGTAGTGGATGTAGCCCCACAGCCCGGAGATCGACAGTGCATCTGGCGCCATGACCACGGTACTGAGCAATTCTGGACTCAAGGAAACGTCCCAGCGCTCCTCGGGCGTGTTAATGACTTCAGTGCTGCGGTCATGGAAAACCGTGGTCGCCACTTCGCCCAATTGCCAGTGATCCTGTTCGAAGGTGGCCTTCTTGGCAAAACTCGCGGACAGCAGATGACGCTCTTTATCGAAGCGATAACGGGTCACGCCCAGCAATTTGCCATCAGGCTGCACCGCGTTGATGTGGATGAACTCATCACCTTCACGGTGCCACATACCATGCTTGGAGCTTTGCGCATCACCGCCGCCCTGCGCCAAGGCACGGTTAGCTTGAGCCACAGATTCAGTGGCAGGCGCTAGGTATTCCCCAATCAGAATACCGGCCAGCATCAAGACCAGCATGGGCTTCATGACCGCCCAGACGATACGACTGGTGGACACACCTGCCGCACGCATGATGGTCAATTCACTATTGCTCGCTAGGCTGCCCAAGCCAATCAGACAGCCAATCAGTGCCGCCACCGGCAACATCTCATAGAGGCGTCGCGGAGCTGTGAGCACTACAAAACTGAGCACATCCATCATGGTGTAGCTGCTGGAGATGTTCTTCATCTCATCGATGAATGCGAACAGCGACGCCAACCCTAAAATAATCCCGGATACGGCCAAGATCGCCAAAAACACACTTTTGCCAATATAGCGATCGAGCTTAACCATGAGCCAGCTCCTTCACGCTGCGGCGACTCGCCAATTTCAAGCGCAACGGCTCCCAGTAAAACAACAGCAGGCCAATGATCAAGAACAGGCCATGTACCCACCACAGACCCAGCGTCGGTGAAATGTTGCCTTTTTCAAGGGCCCCACGTACCAGGATCAAAGCGGTCACATAACCCAAATAGAGAAGAATGGCAGGCAACAGTTTGAGGAAGCGCCCCTGCCGCGGGTTGACGCGAGACAGCGGGACGGCAATCAACGTCACGATAAAGACCAGCAGCGGCATGGAAATACGCCACTGCAATTCAGCAATCGCGCGTACGTCGGTACTGCCCATAAGACTGCTGGTGGGCATCGCGTCACGATCTGTCACTTCATTGCTGACTTCAGGCTTAGGCAGCAGCACGCCATAAGTGTCGTACTTGATGGCGCGATAGTCCGCCAACCCTGGGTTACCGTCATAGCGGTAGCCGTCGTCCAGAATCAACCAGCGACTGCCGTCCGGACGCACTTCCTGACGCCCTTTTGCGGCGACCAGAATCGAAATACTGCGGTCCTTGGCATCTTGGCCGAGGTTCTTTTGACTGA
Organism: Pseudomonas psychrophila HA-4; assembly: GCF_000282975.1. GTDB lineage: Bacteria > Pseudomonadota > Gammaproteobacteria > Pseudomonadales > Pseudomonadaceae > Aquipseudomonas > Aquipseudomonas psychrophila_A. The sequence continues at coordinate 21,549 of NZ_ALJC01000135.1, read as the reverse complement.
TAAACACCCCACCCAAATGAGAGCGGTCATTCGTCAGCTCTTCGGTATAGGTCACACGCGAGCCATCGTTCAAGGTCTGAAAACGACCCGGCTCCAGGGTATCGAACTCGGTCAGGGCATCTTGCTTGTTCAACAGCAGTTGAAACTGCGTCGCCCCCTGTGGCGCAAGGCTTAGGCTCAACCAAGCAACGATCAGCGCCACAATAGTGGCCGGGAACAGGGTAATGCCCAGCAAGCGCTGCTGACTCATGCCCGTAGCCGACAACACTGTCATTTCGCTCTCGAGGTACATGCGCCCGTACGACAGAAGAATGCCCAGAAACAGCCCCAAAGGGAGGATCAGTTGCATAAAACCTGGCAGACGAAAGCCCATGATGATGAACAACGAGCTTGGATCCAGAGCGCCAGAGGCAGCCTGAGCCAGATATTTGATGAAGCGACCGCTCATGATGATGACCAGCAGCACAGCGCTGACAGCGCTCAATGTAAGCAGGACTTCGCGGGATAGATAACGGAAGACGATCAAACCAGACACTCCAGGGGTCGTCAGGCTAAGGCGGCCAAACAAACGGCATAACGAGTCGGCACACGCTCATGCAGATGAGCCTAGCCGTTTAAAAAGATGGCGCATTATCCTGTGAATGACCGCGCCTGTCACTGCGCATGCTAACCCAAGGCTTTAAAGCGCTGATCGAGGGTTGTCAGGCTCGGCCGACGAGGTTCAAACTGCCCGCCTTGACGCCCGCCTGAACCACAGGTGAAGCGCTTCATCTTTTAAGCAAGCAAACAACACCGTTTGTGCGCACGTTGACCATTTGATTCAGGGACCCGGACATGGAACTGGTTGTAAAAAGCGTCAGCCCAGAAACGTTGAAAACGGCCACTCTCGTGGTTGCCATCAGCGAAGGCCGCAAACTCGGCCCTACTGCTAAAGCCATCGACGAGCTCACCGGTGGCGCCATAACCGCCGTGCTCAAGCGTGGCGACATCGCTGGAAAAACCGGCCAAAGCCTGTTGCTGCACAACCTGCCAAACCTCAAAGCCGAACGCGTGCTGTTGCTCGGCACGGGCAAAGACGAAGCACTGGGCGACCGCCCTTTGCGCAAGATCATCAGCGGCGCGCTGAGCGTACTGAAAGGTCTGGGTGGCAGCGATGCCGTGTTCGCACTCGACGAATTGGTAGTCAAAGGTCGCGACAGCTACAGCAAAACCCGTTTGTTGGCTGAAACCTTGATCGACGGCGAATACACCTTCGACCGCTTCAAAAGCCAGAAAGCCGAACCTCGCGCCCTGAAGAAAATCACCTTGTTGACCATCAAGGCAGCCCAGGCCGAAGTCCAGCGCGCAGTGACCCATGCACACGCCATTGCCAGCGGCATGTCGTTCACCCGCGACCTGGGCAACCTGCCGCCAAACATCTGCCACCCGGTTTTCCTGGCCGAACAAGCCAAGGAACTGGGCAAGGAATTCAAAGGCCTTAAGGTCGAGATTCTTGACGAGAAGAAAATCAAGGAACTAGGCATGGGCGCGTTCTACGCGGTCGGCCAGGGCAGCGACCAGCCGCCACGCCTGATCGTGATGAACTACGCAGGCGGCAAGAAATCCGAGAAACCGTTTGTACTGGTCGGCAAAGGCATCACCTTCGACACCGGCGGCATCAGCCTCAAGCCGGGCGCTGGCATGGATGAAATGAAGTACGACATGGGCGGTGCAGCCAGCGTGTTCGGCACCTTGCGGGCAGTCCTTGAGCTCAAACTGCCGATCAACCTGGTGTGCATCCTGGCGTGTGCCGAGAACATGCCAAGCGGCGGCGCAGCCCGTCCGGGCGACATCGTGACCACCATGAGCGGTCAAACAGTTGAAATCCTCAACACCGACGCCGAAGGCCGTCTGGTGCTGTGCGATGCCCTGACCTACGCAGAACGCTTCAAGCCACAGGCGGTGATCGACATTGCCACCCTGACCGGCGCATGCATGGTCGCTCTGGGCGCCCACACCTCGGGCCTGATGGGCAACAACGACGAACTGATCGGCCAACTGCTGGAAGCCGGCAAACAAGCTGACGACCGCGCCTGGCAATTGCCGTTGTTCGACGAATACCAAGAGCAACTGGACAGCCCGTTTGCCGACATGGCCAACATTGGCGGCCCTAAAGGCGGCGCTATCACCGCAGGTTGCTTCTTGTCGCGCTTTGCCAAGGCCTACCACTGGGCTCACCTAGACATCGCTGGCACCGCATGGGTCAGCGGCGGCAAGGACAAAGGCGCCAGTGGCCGCCCTGTGCCTCTGCTGACGCAGTACCTGCTAGACCGCGCCAACGCTTGAAACTGACAATCGATGGCGGCGCTGCTTAAGGGCGGCGCTGCCCCGATTCAGGAACCGTAATGACCTCAGAATTAAATGAAGAGCTGACCAAGGTCGACTTTTACATCCTACCCAGCGCAGAACCCTCGGCGCGGCTGGACTTCGCCTGCAAACTCACTGAAAAAGCCTGGCGCCTTGGGCATCGTGTGTACCTGCATTGCAGCGACGCGGCGCAACGCCAAGACCTGGATGAACGCCTATGGCGCTTCAAAGGCGAAAGCTTCGTGCCCCACAGCAACACAGAAGACCAACCGGATGGTGTGATTGTCATGGGCCTCACCGATGCTCCGGCCAGCCATCAGGACTTACTGATCAACCTGGACCTTAAAGTTCCCGAATTCTTCAAACGCTTCGCCCGCGTGGCCGAGGTTGTGGTCGAAGACCCCGCCGTTCGACTGGCCGCACGGGAGAGTTTCCGCTTCTACCGTGAACACGGCTATCCTCTGCAAGACCACAAGTTACAACGACTCTGAGCACACGATGGATACCTCCAACTCGCCGCAAAAAGCCGCACACCTGCTTGACGATCTCGAGTCGATTCGCCAACTGCTCGGCGATGACGGCCTGCAACCGCCGCTATTGACTGAGATGGTGGGCGATGGTGGCGCACAGATTCCGTTGCTGTCGGATGTCATCGACGACACGGTCGAGCCCGAATCCGAACCTGCACAAATACCATTGGTCGGCATTGCCCCAGCGCCCACCACTGAAAAAGCCCCGGACGCACTCTTAGTGCACTTGGACAAAGAACTGCGCACGGCAGCGCAAGCGATCATGCAAGACGTGATCAACGACTTCGCCCCCCACATAGAAACCGAGATCAAGCGCCGCCTTGATGCACACATGGAACGCCTGCTGGCGCAGCGGTAGAGCAGCAGCGGCAAGCGTTAAGTTTCAAGCGGCAAGAGAGGTTGCATAAAGCAGCTGCAAGCGCCAAGCCTCAAGCTGCAAGAGGGGTTGCGCGCCCCGCAGCACTTGCTCCTCCTTGTAGCTTGCAGCTAGAAACTTGCAGCTGCCGAAGGCTATACTTCCCGGCTTTCCTGAATTAATGCCAATAGGGTCCCGCCGCGCATGGATAAGACCTACCAGCCGCACGCCATTGAAACTTCCTGGTACAAAACCTGGGAAGAAGAGAATTATTTTGCCCCGCAAGGCGCGGGTGACCCGTACACCATCATGATCCCGCCGCCGAACGTCACCGGCAGCCTGCACATGGGTCACGGTTTTAACAACGCGATCATGGACGCCTTGATCCGTTTCCGCCGCATGCAGGGTCGCAATACCCTGTGGCAGCCGGGCACCGACCATGCCGGTATCGCCACCCAAATGCTGGTTGAGCGTCAGATCGAAGCACAAGGTCTGAACCGCCACGACTTGGGTCGCGAAAAATTCCTCGACAAAATCTGGGAATGGAAAGAGCAATCAGGCGGCAACATCAGCCGTCAGATCCGTCGTCTGGGTTCGTCCGTAGACTGGAGCCGCGAGCGCTTCACCATGGACGACGGCCTGTCGGACGCGGTGAAAGAAGCCTTTGTACGCCTGCACGAAGACGGCCTGATCTATCGCGGCAAGCGCCTAGTTAACTGGGACACCAAACTGCACACCGCTATTTCCGATCTTGAAGTGGAAAACCACGACGAGAAAGGTTTCCTGTGGAACCTGCGCTACCCGCTAGCTGACGGCGCCAAGACCGCTGAAGGTCTGGACTACCTAGTCGTTGCAACGACCCGTCCAGAAACCATGCTCGGTGACGCTGCTGTCGCGGTAAACCCAGAAGACGAACGCTATAAAGCCCTGATCGGCAAATTCGTTGAGCTGCCGTTGATTGGCCGCCGCATCCCGATCATCGCGGACGACTACTGCGACCCTGAATTCGGCACCGGCTGTGTGAAAATCACCCCGGCTCACGATTTCAACGACTACGAAGTCGGCAAGCGCCACAACCTGCCGTTGCTGAACATCTTCGACAAAAACGCAGCCGTTTTGCCTGCCGCTCAGGTGTTCAACCTTGATGGCACGCTGAATGAGTCCGTCGACGGTACCCTGCCAGCCAAATACGCGGGCTTGGACCGCTTCGAGGCGCGCAAGCAAATCGTTGCCGACTTTGATGAAGCCGGGCTGCTGGTCAGCGTCGACGACCACGCTCTGAAAGTACCGAAGGGCGACCGCTCGGGCACCGTCATTGAGCCGTGGCTGACCGACCAGTGGTACGTATCGACCAAACCGCTGGCAGAACCTGCCATCGCCGCTGTCGAAGACGGCCGTATTGCGTTCGTTCCAAAACAGTACGAAAACATGTATTTCTCGTGGATGCGCGACATCCAAGACTGGTGCATCAGCCGTCAACTGTGGTGGGGCCACCGGATTCCGGCCTGGTACGACGAGTCGGGCAAGGTCTACGTAGGCCGCGACGAAGCCGAAGTACGCGCCAAGCACAACCTGGGGCCAGATGTTGCGTTGCAGCAAGACAACGACGTACTAGACACCTGGTTCAGCTCCGGCCTATGGACATTCTCCACCTTGGGCTGGCCACAAAAGACCGAAGCGCTGAAGACTTTCCACTCCACTGACGTGCTGGTCACCGGTTTCGACATCATTTTCTTCTGGGTTGCCCGGATGATCATGCTCACCATGCACTTGGTGAAGAACGAAGACGGCACCCCGCAAGTTCCGTTCAAGACCGTGTATGTGCATGGTCTGGTACGTGACGGTCAGGGCCAGAAGATGTCCAAGTCCAAGGGCAACGTCCTGGACCCGCTAGACATCATCGACGGTATCGAACTCGAAGACCTGGTGGCCAAACGCACCAGCGGCCTGATGCAGCCAAAACTGCTGAAGAAGATCGAGAAGCAGACCCGTGACGAATTCGCAGACGGCATCGCCAGCTACGGCACCGACGCCCTGCGCTTCACGTTCTGCTCGCTGGCCTCCACCGGCCGCGACATCAAGTTCGACATGGGCCGTGTTGAAGGCTATCGCAACTTCTGCAACAAGATCTGGAACGCCGCACGTTACGTGCTGGACAAGGGCGAAGACTGCGGCCAAAACGGCGAAGCCTACGAACTGTCGCTGGCTGATCGCTGGATCATCTCGCAGTTGCAACGCACCGAAGCCGAAGTGACCCGTCACCTCGACCAGTTCCGCTTCGACCTGGCTGCACAAGCCCTGTACGAGTTCATCTGGAACCAGTATTGCGACTGGTACCTGGAACTGTCCAAGCCTGTGCTGTGGGACGAAAACGCGCCGGTTGAACGCCAGCGCGGCACTCGCCGCACGCTGGTTCGCGTTCTAGAAGTAGCCTTGCGCTTGGCGCACCCGTTCATGCCGTTCATCACCGAAGAAATCTGGCAGCGCATCGCGCCGCTGGCCGGGGTTGAAGGCAAGACCATCATGCTGCAACCGTGGCCAGTGGCAAACGAAGCGCGCATCGACCAGGCTGCCGAAGACGACATCGAATGGCTGAAGGGCTTGATGCTCGGCACGCGTAACATCCGTGGCGAAATGAACATCGGCCCGGGCAAACCGTTACAGCTGTACCTGAAAAACGTCAGCAGCGAAGACCAGCGCCGTTTGACCGAGAACGATGCCTTGCTGAAAAAGCTGGCTAAACTCGAATCGATCACCGTGCTGCAAGATGGCGCCGAAGCTCCACTGTCCGCTACCGCTCTGGTTGGCGAGATGGAAGTGCTGGTGCCAATGGCGGGCCTGATCGACAAAGATGCAGAGTTGGCGCGCCTGGACAAGGAAATCCAGCGCTTGCACGGCGAAGTGGCCCGCGTAGGCGGAAAACTGTCGAACGCCGCGTTCGTTGACAAGGCTCCGGCTGAAGTCATCGACAAGGAACGCGCCAAATTGGCCGAGGCCGAACAGGCCTTGAGCAAATTGGCTGACCAGCACGCGCGGATTTCCAGCCTGTAAAAACGCTGCGCACCTGATCGCGGGCAAGGACGCTCCCGCAGGGCTTAACCCTGCTGGGGCGGCCTTGCCCGCGATTGCTTTTGTGGAATGAATTGAACATGACAACCCCACGTACGTCCAAAGCCACACGCCACAAACCTAAGACCGCCAGCGAGAGCACGCCGGTCGAACCGCGCGTAAAGCCCAGCCTGCACCCGCGCAACCGCCATCAGGGCCGTTACGACTTTGCACAACTGATTTCGGTCTGCCCTGAGCTGGCCGAGTTTGTGATCATCAACCCGTACGGCAAAGAGAGCATCGACTTCGCCAACCCAAGTGCTGTGCGCGTATTCAACCGCGCCCTGCTCAAGGCGTTCTACGGGATTGCGCACTGGGACATTCCGGCTGACTACCTGTGCCCGCCGGTCCCTGGCCGCGCCGATTACGTACACTTTCTGGCTGATTTGCTAGCCAACATGAACGATGGCGAGATTCCGCGCGGCTCAAACGTGCGCGTGCTGGACATCGGCATGGGTGCCAACTGCGTCTACCCGCTGATCGGCCACAGCGAATACCGCTGGCAGTTCCTCGGCACTGAAGTCGATCCGACAGCGGTTAAAGCCGCCAAGGCAATTGTGCAGTCAAACAGCCTGAACAAAGCCATCAGTCTGCGCCTGCAACCTAATCCTCAGAAGATCCTGCTGGACATCTTAGAAAGCAGCGAACGTTTCGACCTGACGATGTGCACCCCGCCGTTCCACGCCTCGCTGGACGAAGCCACGCGCGGCAGCGAGCGCAAATGGCGCGCGCTGGGCAAGGCTGATCCCAAGCGCAAACTGCCGGTGCTGAACTTTGGTGGCCAGGCGGCCGAATTGTGGTGCGAAGGCGGCGAGCAACGCTTTGTGACCCAATTGATACGTGAAAGCGTACAGGTTGGCCGTCAGGTGCTGTGGTTCAGCGTGCTAGTGTCCAAGGCCTCCAACTTACCGGCCATTCAAACAGCACTGAAAAAAGCCGGTGCGCGTGAAAGTCAGGTCGTCGAAATGTCCCAAGGCAACAAGCAAAGCCGCTTTGTAGCTTGGACCTTCCACGACAAAGACCAGCAGCAGATGTGGCGCGAAAAGAACTGGGCGAAGTGAATTCGAGCTACAAGCTTCAAGCGGCACGCCTCAAGTTAAAAGCAGTCTGCTTTTACTTGTAGCTTGAAGCTTCTCGCTTGCAACTCGCAGCTTCGCTGCGCCCATAAAAAAACCGCGCTTCGGATCACTCCGAGGCGCGGTTTTTTTAATGCGTTCTTACTTGTTAACAGCGTCAGTCAGGCCTTTAGCCACAACGAGCTTGATAACTTTTTTGGCAGCGATTTCGATGGCAGCGCCAGTCGAAGGGTTACGGCCAGTACGGGCAGGACGCTCAGTCACTTTCAGTTTGCCAATACCTGGCAGAGTGATTTCGCCGCCATTTTCCAGCTGATCAGCAACGATTTGACCCAGTTGGTCCAGCAGAGCACGCACGGTAGTTTTCGGTGCGTCTACAGCTTCAGCCAGATCAGCGATCAGTTGGTCTTTAGTAATAGCCATTGAGATGTTCCTTCCCTATCAAATTCATTTGGTTTGCAAAGTGCAAGGTCAGCTATCGAGCCAGAAATCGTGGGTCTGGCACGCCCGTTTGCTTTCACGACGAATCGCGGATGTAGAGTGCTAAAACGGAGTTTGGTTCGACCTGACACAGGCTGAATGCATGCTTTACGCCGTTACCCAGCGCAAGACCGGGCAAAACTAGCACAGAGACGGCCAAATATCCGCCTCTACCTAGCCATTTGGTCAGCTTTATCGCCTTAAAAGCGTAAAAAAACCCTCTACCCCGTCCATCACCGCCCTAAACACGGTACGAAGACTGCTCTGGGCCTCAGGTGCGGTACACTTGGCGCTTTTCCGGGCGCGCGCCCTCCCCGCTCATTATTCGCCGAGAAGCCCATGCCGATCCGTCATTGCATCGTCCATTTAATTGATAAAAAACCCGACGGTACGCCCGCTGTTCTCCACGCTCGAGACTCCGAATTGGCCGAGTCCCAGGCCATCGAGAACATGCTCGCAGACCTGAACGAAAGCTATAACGCCAAACAAGGTAAAGCGTGGGGCTTTTTCCATGCTGAGTCCGGCGCGCATCCCTTCAGCGGTTGGCTCAAGGAATACCTAGATGGCGGCACCGATTTCACCGCCTTCAGCCGTGTAGCCGTGGAACACCTGCAAAAGCTGATGGAAGAATCCAACCTGTCGGTGGGCGGTCACGTACTGTTTGCGCATTACCAGCAAGGCATGACCGACTACCTGGCCATCGCGCTGCTGCACCACAGCGACGGCGTGGCAGTTAACTCGCAACTGGACGTAACGCCTTCACGCCACTTGGATCTGGGGCAATTGCACCTGGCCGCGCGCATCAACCTCTCCGAGTGGCAGAACAACAAGCAGTCCAAGCAGTACATTTCTTTTATCAAAGGCAAGAACGGCAAAAAGGTCTCTGAGTACTTCCGCGACTTTATCGGCTGCCAGGAAGGCGTCGACGGCCCTGGCGAAACCCGCACGCTGCTCAAAGCCTTCAGTGACTTTGTTGAAAGCGAAGATCTGCCCGAAGAATCTGCCCGCGAAAAAACCAAGACCTTGGTCGATTACGCCAGCAGCCAGGCCAAGATCGGTGAACCGATGGGGCTGGAAGCGTTGTCCGAACTGATCGACGAAGAGCGCCCAAAAGCGTTTTACGACCACATCCGCAATAAGGACTATGGCTTGTCGCCTGAAATCCCGGCAGATAAACGCACCCTGAACCAGTTCCGCCGCTTCACAGGGCGCGCTGAGGGCTTGTCTATCAGCTTTGAAGCTCACCTGCTGGGCTCCAAGGTGGAATTTGACGAAGAAGCCGGTACGCTCGTCATCAAAGGCCTGCCGACCCAACTGCTCGACCAGCTCAAGCGCAACAAATAATGCTGCACGGCATCCTGAAGAAAGTCCTGTTTGTTCTGGTGGTTGTGGTCGTTTTTCAGAACTGGGGCAAGATCGAGCGGCTGCTCAACCCCTCAGACGCTGTGCCCGAGCAAACCCGAGCCAGCGCCCGGGTGGTGCTGTATGCCACCGAGTGGTGCGGCTACTGCAAGGCGACACGGCGCTTTCTGGATCAGAAAGGCATACCGTTCAAAGAGTTTGATATCGACAAGGATCCCGCCGCCCGTCAGGCCTATGAGGCGCTGGGTGGCCGCGGGATTCCGATACTGGACGTGAATGGCACATTGCTCCGGGATTTCAACCCGGATGCTATCTTGGCGGCGCTAAACACTGCTGCTCACTTACGCGCTAGGTAGGACCAGCTGTAGGCGCGAGCGTGCTCGCAATCTTTTAAAAGATCAAAAGATCGCAAGCACGCTCGCGCCTACAAGGTCTGCTGTCGCTCTGGTGAAAAATATCACCCTTCAATGCGAAAGCCGATCCGTGGAAAGTGCACATGCACAATCCCGACTCGCGGGTCTTCACGGCGCACTACAATTTCTTCTGACCCTACGTGCACCAATTCACCTTCAACCGGATCTACTCCATAGTCGGTCGCAGAAACGGTCACGCGCTGACCTTGAGCCAACCCGCACTGCGTATCAAATTTTGGTAAATCAACGGGTTCAGCATGTTTGGCAACGTCCAGCGCTTGCTCGGCGGTCATGTCGATCGGTGTGCCCTGACCAACATCCAGCACCCGCGCCAACCAAGCTGCCACCGCGGGATACGTATCCACTAGCGGCGCCGTGACCGGCGTGGCTTTCAGGAACCACAGCGGGTGTGCCAGCGCAAAGTCGGCAACCGAAGCTTCACCAAACAAGTAGTCACCCTGCTCGTGCTGCAATTGCTGCTCGAGTCGCGCCATGATCACTGGCCATTGCAACTTGGCTTGTTCCAGCGGCAAACGGGTCGCACTGCCACCGCTAAACAATCCCGCGCGATCAGCCATGAATGCCTTGACCCCTTCTGGCGGCAGTCTGGCAAAACGCACAGCCACCGATTCAGGCTGAAAGACCAAACTCACTGCGTGCTGAAACACCACCGAGTCAGCCCACGCCGCAAACGCACTCACCACCATTTCTTTGCCGAGAGGAAACAATACCGGCGCCGATTTTTCTTGCTCCAAGCGCCGGGCAATCAACGCCGTGTCGCAATAAATATCCGCCCCCACTTGCAGCACCGGTGTTTTGCGATAACCACCGGTCAAGGCCATCAAATCAGGTTTTGGCATCATCGCCGGGATGTGAACTGAGTGCCACGAAAGCCCTTTGAAGCCCAGCAACAGGCGAGCTTTATGGGCGAAAGGAGACGTTGCGTAATGATGAAGAATCAACTCAGACATTCAATAATCCGCCAGACGTATGTGAGCCCGCAGCATAGCGCAATTGAAAACCCGGTTAGTTCAGTTCTGAGTACTGAGTACTGAGTACTGAGCACCTTGGCTTTGCACCAGGCACTCTTTAGCGCTTTTTTTAAGTTTTTTAATCAGCCGTTCCTGACGCAACGCTTCACGTTTGTCCGGCCAAGACTCGACATAAACCAAGGCAACGGCAGGGCTTGAAGCGAAGAAACGCGCGCCCTTACCGGTCTGATGCTTTGTAAAACGTCGCGCCGGGTCATCACTGATCCCGCAATACAGCGAACCATTGGCCGCACGCACTAAATACACAAACCAGGGTTTGGCCCCTTGAACCGTGGCCTCTGAGGATTCACTTACGCCCGTCACAGTTAATCCTTAACGCCCAGCCTGAAAGGCTTTGAGGCCTTTTTTTGCCTGAGCCCGAATGGCGTTTTGCACAAGCGGCGTCCATCCCAGCAATACCCCTTTGGTGCCCAACGCCTGACGCGACCAACGCCACAAGTCGAAGTGGTCGTGGTGCTCGCAAATTTTGCCGTCACGAAACACAAAGCGGGCCTGAATATCGTTGATCACGATATTCCCGGTCTGGCTGAACAAATAGGTCGCAACCCAATGCGCACTGCCGCGCTGCGTGTCAGCCTGAACCTGATCAAACGTCAGGCTGAAGTCCTTGGCGCGTGACGTCAGCATGCGCCACATATCGGTGGCTTCGTGGCCACGCAGTTCGCCAAAAACCGGATCGCTGAACAGTACGTCGTCGGTGTAACACTCGCCCATGGCGTGTGCATCCAACTGCTGAAAAGCCTGGTAAAAGCGAGTAATCAACGCGTGATGGTCTTGGCTCATGGCGAGGTCCGTGCGGTTATTAATCCCTGCACGATAATCTGCAATGAGCCGAAACACTATGCGCTTTAAATCTTCTCGCTCTGCACGTTCACATACAATGCCCGTCCGGCACCAAGACCGGCAACGATGGCGCACAGGCCAATCACCGCAAAAATCCAGCCCACCGCATTCCAGCCGCCCGTCACTTCATGCACCACACCCACAGCCAGCGGCCCCAGCGAGGCCACGGTGTAGCCAATCCCTTGAGCCATGCCCGACAAGTTGGCAGCCACATGGGCATCGCGTGAACGCAGCACAATCAAGGTTAACGCCAGGCTGAACGTCCCGCCTTGCCCCAGCCCCAACACAATCGCCCAGCCCCACAAGCCATCCAACGGGGCGTACAGACAACCAAACAGGCCTGCCAACGTCATGCACATGACCAGCACAATCGCCAGTCGTTGATCTTTGCCACGCGTCGCCAGCCAGGGGGCACTCAACGCCGTGGCCAATTGCACGATCACCGAGCCCGACATCACCAGCCCGGCTTGAGTCGGGGTCAGGCCTCGGCCAATGAGGATTGAAGGCAACCAACCAAAAACGATGTAAGACAACGAAGATTGCAGGCCCATGTAGAAGGTCACTTGCCAAGCCAGCGGATCACGTAGCAGGCCCCGCACCCGGTAGGACACGTTATGCGCGCCTTGACGCTTGCCCACCTGCGGCAGCCAGAAAATGACCGCCAATACAGCAGGCAACGCCCAAAACCCCAGACCTAACGCCCAACTGTCACCCAAGTAATGGCTCAACGGCACTGTTGCACCCGCTGCCAGTGCAGCTCCCAGACACAACGCCATGGTGTAGACGCCAGTCATGGTGCCAGCATGCCCGGCAAAATCGCGCTTGATAATACCCGGCACCAATACGCCGATCACCCCAATGCTGGCGCCCGCCAAAATACTCCCGGCAAACAGCCCTACTTCGCCTAGGCAACTGCGCAACACAATCGCCCCGCCCAGTAACAGAAGAATCCCAAGTACCACCCGCTCAGTCCCAAAACGCCGAGCCAGAATAGGCGCCAAAGGTGCAAACAGCCCCAGGCACAGCACGGGCAATGTGGTCAGCAAACCGGCTTGCGCGGCTGACAATCCCAAGCGGTCCGACACTTCGCCGAGTAGCGGCGCCACGCTCGACAATGCTGGGCGAAGGTTCAGAGCCACCAGCACCAGCCCTAACAGCAGCAACCATGGACGCAATACGACCGGCGGCGTCTGTTGCACCTGTTCGTCGTCAGCTTCAGCGTCGATCAGCAGTTCTTCCAGTTCGTCCAAATGGCGAACAGCTTCGGTCGAGGGATGGTTCATGGCCTTCTCCGGTTCAAGGTTCATTGATCAACGTCCGGCAAAGCGTCATAGCCCGCTGTGGGTCTTGTTGTTCGACGGCGTCCAGCAATTCGACGTGCAGATCAAACACCCGTTGGCGCCGTGGCTGAACGTCCATGGTGTTGCGCAAATGATGGGTAAACACACTGGCGCTGTAGCGGTACAACTCGCTCAAGGCTGGATTGTGCGCGGCGTCAATCAAGCGCTGATGAAACAGCAAGTCACAGCAAATATAGGTATCGAGTTCGCCGTGATAATGCTCGCCACTGACGTCGAGCGCCTCATGCAGGCGCCGCAAGTCTTCATCGGTGCGACGCAAAGCCGCCAGCCCAACGGCTTCGACTTCCAGGATATGGCGCAACTCGCGGCCCTGCTCCAGCGAACAGGATGACAGCGCCCGCAGCGTGTCCATCGGATCGATCCGCCCGCGCAGATAACTGCCATCGCCCTGGCGAATATCAATCAAGCCGGCAAACGCCAGTACCCGCATGGCCTCACGCACCGTGTTACGGCTGATGTTCAGTTGTGTCGCCAACTCGGGCTCGGTCGGCAGGCGCTGACCCACCTCCCAAGTACCGCTGTTGATACGGGCGCGCAGTTGCTCAAGGGCCTGATCGACCAGCGAGCGTTTTATCAGCGGGGAAACGTCTGTCATGTAATTCACCTTTTCATCCAATCATAGGATGAATTTTCCGACATGTTAGTTAGCGCCTTGCGCAAGAGCAATCAACTACAGATTAAAGGGCCCACTTAAACGACTAACAAAACGTTGAATAAAAAACCCTTAAAGGGTAATTTAAGGCATATCGAGGCAGCCTCTTATGGAAAAGAAAACACCTCACTACAACCTTCAGTGCATCCAGGGTGACGTGCGCCGACTGGGTGCAGTGGCGTTTACCAAAAGCGCACTGGATGGTGGACGAACCCTCGGTTTAACGCTCGCGCAAATGTTGCGGGTGATAGCCGCTTTAGAATGCCGGACGCTGTACAAATCGATGTCAACTTACGCAGACCCTAAAGTCTGGCAAGACGTCTACCACGCCCAAGCCTACGGATTCGCCATCTATATCAAGGTGACTTATCGCCCCAGTGGAGGGCCACCAGTAATTGCCTTCAAGGAAAAAGACTGATGAGCAAACATACTTGCTACACCTGTGGCGCGCCCGACGCGATGCACCCGTTCAAGGGACGCGATTTCAGTGTGAGTTTCAAACAATTGGCCCGCCGCGTGCATAACCTAGCGGGCCATGAATGCCGCGAATGTGCTGAGGTCGAATTCGATGCACCCAGCGCTGAGCGTTATGCCCAAGCGGGTGATGAACTGATCGAGGATGCCAAGCAGGTCATGGCGGACGAGATGAAACGGATTCGACGCAAATTGCATTTCACTCAAAAAAGCGCCGTGCAATGGCTGTCAGGCGGCGGCCACAATGCATTCAGTCGTTATGAGCGGGCCGAAGTAGAGCCTCCCAAGCCGCTGTTTGTACTGATGCGCTTGCTTGACCGCCACCCGGAACTGGTTCAGGAGTTGCAGGCAATCAACGAATGCGCAGACATCAACGCGCTGCTGGTTCAAAAGCAACAACAGCGCGAACAAGCCCGCTAACCCCTTGTAGAAGCAGTCGATCGACGCTCGATTGCTCGCGATCTTTTGATTTTTAAAAGCTCGCACCTACAAGGCGATGCAGCCTATGGCATCAATGCAAGATCTGATTCAGGAACAGTTTGGTCCGGTCGTTTTGCGGGTTATCGAAGAAGTCATTCGGTGCGGCTTGCTCGACGATTTCACCCTTGTCCATAAAGATCACGCGATTAGCCACGGTTCGGGCAAAGCCCATTTCGTGGGTCACGCAGAGCATGGTCATGCCGTCTTCTGCCAAACCAATCATAGTATCGAGCACTTCTTTCACCATTTCCGGATCCAGCGCTGAGGTCGGTTCGTCAAACAGCATGATTTTGGGTTTCATGCACAGTGCACGGGCAATCGCCACACGCTGTTGCTGACCACCGGACAACTGCCCCGGAAACTTATGTGCCTGCTCCGGAATACGCACGCGCTCCAAATAGTGCATGGCGATTTCTTCGGCTTGGCGCTTGGGCATCTTGCGCACCCACATCGGTGCCAACGTACAGTTTTGCAGAATGGTCAAATGCGGGAACAAGTTGAAGTGCTGAAACACCATGCCGACTTCGCGGCGCACGGTTTCGATCTGTTTGATGTCGTTGGTCAACTCCACACCATCGACCACAATGCGCCCTTGCTGGTGTTCTTCAAGGCGATTCAGGCAACGAATGGTGGTCGATTTACCCGACCCCGAAGGCCCGCACAACACAATCCGTTCGCCTGGTTGCACGTTCAGGTTGATGTCCTTGAGCACGTGAAACTGGCCATACCACTTGTTAACGCCCTGCATCTGAATAATGCCTTCAGGGCTAGCAGGCTTTTTGATTGCTTCACTCATATCCAACTCCTACTAACGCTTGTGGCCAGTGTCCAGCTTGCGCTCCAGATGTATGGAGTAGCGGGACATACCAAAACAGAAAATCCAGAACACCAAGGCCGCAAACACATAGCCTTCGGTCGCCATGCCGAGCCAGGTCGGGTCGGCAGCGGCTTGCTTGACGCTATTGAGCAGATCAAACAGGCCGATGATGATCACCAAGCTGGTGTCCTTGAACAGGGCAATAAAGGTGTTCACGATGCCGGGGATCACCAGCTTCAGGGCTTGCGGCAAGATCACCAGCCCCATGCTGCGCCAATAGCCCAGCCCCATCGCGGCGGCTGCTTCGTACTGGCCTTTGGGGATGGCCTGCAAACCACCGCGCACCACTTCAGCCACATACGCCGACTGGAACAAAATCACCCCAATCAAGGCCCGCAGCAGCTTGTCGAAGTTCATGCCCTCGGGCAGAAACAACGGCAGCATCACCGACGACATAAACAGCACCGTGATCAGCGGCACGCCGCGCCAGAACTCAATGAAGGTCACGCACACCACGCGAATCGCCGGCATGTTCGAACGTCGTCCCAGCGCCAGTAAGATGCCCAGCGGCAACGCACCCGCGATGCCCACGGTGGCAATCACCAGGGTCAGCATCAAGCCGCCCCATTGGCTGGTCGCGACGTTGCTCAGCCCCCAGTAGCCGCCGTGCAACAGGCTGTACGCCAGAATCGGGTACACCACCAAAAAGCTCAGGCCGTAAATGGCCTTGTGCTTGAAGCGCGCAATAAACAGCGGTGCGATACCAATGACGGCTAACCAGACGGTCAGGTCGACACGCCAGCGCAGTTCACGCGGGTAATAGCCGTACATGAACTGCCCAAAACGTTGTTGGATGAACACCCAACAGGCGCCATCCTTGGTGCAGTCGGCCCGGGTGCTGCCAACCCAATTGGCGTCAAATATCGCCCAGCTCAGCAATGGCGGCACAATCAGCCAGATCAGGTAAAAGGCAAACAGCGTTAATAAGGTATTGAGCCAACTGGAAAACAGATTGGCCCGAGCCCAAGCAACGATGCCGATGCGGTTACCCGGCGGCGGCATGTCAGGTTTGAAAACATGAGTCGTCATAGTCGCGTCCTCATCGCTCGATCAGCGCTATGCGCGTGTTGTACCAATTCATCAGCAGCGAAATGCTGATGCTGATCGCCAGGTAAACGCTCATGGTGATGGCGATGACCTCAATCGCTTGCCCGGTCTGGTTCAGGACCGTGCCGGCAAACAGTGAAACCATTTCCGGATACCCGATGCCCGCCGCCAGCGACGAGTTTTTCACCAGGTTGAGGTATTGGCTGGTCAGCGGCGGAATAATCACCCGCAGGGCTTGTGGAATGATGACCTTGCGCAGCGTCGGCCCGGGGCGCAGCCCCAGAGAGCGGGCCGCTTCGGTCTGGCCATGGCTGACCGACTTGATGCCCGAGCGCACGATTTCGGAAATAAACGCCGCCGTATACACCGTCAATGCAATGGTCAACGCCAGCAGTTCCGGGATCAGCACCCAGCCACCGACAAAGTTAAAGCCCTTAAGCTCGGGCATTTCCCAATGCACTGGCGCGCCAAAAATCAGCGCGCATGCCCCAGGAATCACCAGCAGCAACCCCAACCCAGCCCAGAATTTATGAAACGGTACGCCGGTGGCCTCAAAGCGTTTATTGGCCCAACGCGCCATCACCAGCACTGCCACAATCGCCAGCACCACACTGATCACAAACGGCCAGAATGCTTCGGAGCCAATGGCAGCTGGCATGTTCAGGCCACGGCTACTCATATAAAAGGTGTCGGCAAAATTATGGCTATTACGTGGCCCCGGCATGGTCAGAAAGACCGCGAAGTACCAGAACAGGATTTGCAGTAGCGGAGGAATATTGCGAAAAATCTCGACATACACCGTCGCCAGCTTGTTGATCATCCAGTTCGACGAGAGCCGTGCCACGCCGATGATAAAGCCCAGAATGGTCGCCAGGACGATACCGATAACCGACACCAGCAAGGTGTTCAGTAACCCGATCACAAAGACCCGCGCATAACTGTCGGATTCGGTGTAATCAATCAAATGCTGCGCAATACCAAAGCCTGCGCTGCGTTCAAGAAAGTCAAAACCGGACGTAATGCCTCGGTGTTGCAGGTTGGTCTGAGTATTGTTGAACAGATACCAACCCATAAAGACCACCAACCCGACGGTGATGATCTGAAATAACCACGCACGCACACGTGGATCGCTGAGGCTCAGCCTCTGCTTGGGTGCGCCGACTTTAGTCTGCATGAAGTGCCCCTGAAAAAAGGAATCAAAACTTCACCCGGTGGTTGGCCCACCGGGTGACAGGGCTATCAGCGCACAGGGGGTGCGTATTGAATGCCGCCGTTGTTCCACAGGGCGTTAAGGCCACGGTCGATGGCAAGCGGGGTGCTCTTGCCGAGGTTTTTCTCGAAGACTTCGCCGTAGTTACCGACTTGGCTGACGATCTGAACGACCCAGTCCTTAGGCAGTTTCAGATCTTTACCGTATTCACCGTCTGCACCCAACAAACGAGCAACGTCAGGGTTTTTGGTCGATTTGGCTTCAGCCACAACGTTTTTAGAGGTAATGCCCGCTTCTTCAGCGTTGAGCATGGCGAACAGCGTCCACTTAACGATGCTGAACCAGTCTTCATCACCCTTACGCACCACTGGGCCCAACGGTTCTTTCGAGATGGTTTCCGGCAGCACCACGTAGTCGTTCGGGTTAGCCAGTTTGCTGCGCTGTGCATAAAGCTGCGATTTGTCGGAGGTCAACACATCGCAACGGCCGCTTTCCAGCGACTTGGCGCTTTCATCAGACGTATCGAAAGTGATCGGGGTGTATTTCAGATTATTAGCGCGGAAGTAATCAGAAACGTTGAGTTCGGTGGTTGTCCCGGCCTGAATGCAGATGGTCGCGCCATCCAGTTCCTTGGCGCTTTTTACGCCCAACTTGTTGTTGACCAAAAAGCCAACGCCGTCGTAATACGTCACCCCAGCAAACACTAGCCCCATGCCCGCGTCGCGAGAGCTGGTCCAAGTGGTGTTACGCGACAGCACGTCAACTTCGCCCGATTGCAGCGCGGTAAAACGCTCTTTGGCGTTCAACTGGCTGAATTTGACCTTAGTCGCATCGCCAAACACAGCAGCGGCTACGGCGCGGCAAATATCAGCATCAATCCCCAGAATTTTGCCGTCTTTGTCAGGAACCGAAAAACCCGGTAAGCCATCACTGACGCCACACTGCACAAAACCCTTCTTTTTTACGCCATCCAATGTCGCGCCGGCATGAGCAAAACCAGTAACGCTCAAAACGACTGCT
Source organism: Pseudomonas psychrophila HA-4 (assembly GCF_000282975.1). Taxonomy (GTDB): domain Bacteria; phylum Pseudomonadota; class Gammaproteobacteria; order Pseudomonadales; family Pseudomonadaceae; genus Aquipseudomonas; species Aquipseudomonas psychrophila_A. Next base: position 2,863 of record NZ_ALJC01000135.1, on the reverse strand, counting down.
GCGGTGGCCAGGGCCAGGGTGGATTTCAACTGCTTCATTCAAACCTCCAGTGCTGCTTTTTTGTGTTTGAACAAGACCCGCCGCCCCCTTGTGAGGCACTGTTGACCCGTGTTGGCTTTTTGTTGGGTCAAGCGGCATAAGTCTTGAGCGATAGGTGTATCGCACGACTCTTCAAACCGAAGCGCTCACGTGAGCTATTGAATTCCTTGTCTAACTTCATCTGTCTGATTTTGCTGTCCCTCATCCGGCAGTTGCCTGTTAGTGTTACCGCCGAAGGTGAACCTGCTAACGTCCCTGTCCACATAGCAAAGCCCGTACCACTGCGGCGGATTAATCGATTGAATATGGTTTTCCGGCAGAAACGTTCAAGCAGGCGACATCTTCGGTAATTTTCAAACGAACACGCACCTTAATCGCGCGCACACTCAGCGCGAACGCCCAACGATGGAGCATCCATGACCGAACCTCTGATCATTCACCCCCCAAAGACCGCAGACGCTTGTGTTATCTGGCTTCACGGCTTGGGCGCCGATCGTTATGACTTCTTGCCGGTGGCTGAAGCGTTGCAAGAGTCGTTAGAGACCACACGCTTTGTTTTGCCCCAAGCACCGACCCAGCGAGTGACCATTAATGGCGGATGTAAAATGCCAAGTTGGTACGACATCAAGGCCATGAGCCCTGCTCGTTCAATCAGTGAGGAGGAGCTAAACCAATCGGCAGACACGGTCATTGAGTTGATCGAAGAACAGAAGAGGGCCGGAATAGACGCCAGCCGAATTTTTCTCGCTGGTTTTTCCCAAGGCGGCGCCGTGGTTTTCCATACCGCCTATCTAAAATGGCAGGGCGCATTGGGTGGCGTACTTGCCCTCTCCACCTACGCCCCAACCTTCAGTAATGAATTGCAATTGTCTGCCAGCCAGCAACGGACACCTGCTTATTGTCTGCACGGCCAATACGACGATGTCGTCCAAAACTCTATGGGCCGCACCGCTTATGAGCACTTGAAGCGTTTGGGTGTGGACGTTACATGGCAGGAATACCCAATGGGGCACCAAGTGTTACCTGAGGAAATCCATGACATCGGTAGTTGGCTGGCCAAACACCTAGGCTAAAAACGAAACATCCTGCCGTTAACTACGCCGAGCACGCGACTTGCATTACACTGCCCGGCGTACACTCCTTAACCAACTGATGAGATGACCGTGCTCAAAGCACTCAAAAAAATATTCGGAAAAAGCGAGGCTGAGCCGCTCGCGCCAGTGTCCATGACACCTCCCAGCAGCCCCAGCGCGCGCACCGACGCGCAACAGCCTGACCGTTCTGCACCTGCACAAGCCGCGGTGACCACGCCCGCCGCCTCGCCCGCGCCAGCACCTGCGCGTATCGAAAAACCCAACGCTGCAAAACCACGGCGTGAAGCGGCCCCCAAACCGCCAGTCATTCCTTGGAAACTCGAAGATTTTGTTGTTGAGCCACAAGAAGGCAAAACCCGCTTTCACGATTTCAAACTCACCCCCGAACTGATGCACGCCATCCAAGACCTAGGCTTCCCGTATTGCACGCCGATTCAGGCGCAAGTGCTGGGCTACACCCTGAGCGGACGCGACGCCATTGGCCGTGCCCAGACTGGGACCGGCAAAACCGCTGCGTTCCTAATCTCGATCATCAGCCAGTTGACCCAAACCCCACCGCCCAAAGAACGCTACATGGGCGAGCCGCGGGCACTGATCATCGCGCCAACCCGCGAACTGGTGGTGCAGATTGCCAAAGACGCTGCCGACCTGACCAAGTACACCGACCTCAACGTCATGACGTTTGTGGGCGGCATGGACTTCGACAAACAGCTCAAACAACTGGAAGCGCGACATTGCGACATTTTGGTGGCCACACCGGGCCGTCTGCTGGACTTCAACCAGCGCGGCGAAGTGCACTTGGACATGGTCGAAGTGATGGTGCTGGACGAAGCTGACCGCATGCTCGACATGGGCTTCATCCCGCAAGTGCGCCAGATCATTCGTCAAACCCCGCCAAAAGCCGAGCGTCAAACACTGCTGTTCTCCGCGACCTTCACCGAAGACGTGATGAACCTGGCCAAACAATGGACCACTGACCCGGCCATCGTTGAAATCGAAGCGCAAAACGTCGCCAACGAACTGGTTGAGCAACACGTGTATGCGGTCGCGGGTGCAGACAAATACAAATTGCTGTTCAACCTGGTGAACGACAACGGCTGGGAACGCGTCATCGTGTTCGCCAACCGCAAAGACGAAGTGCGCCGCATCGAAGAGCGCCTGGTGCGAGACGGCATCAATGCCGCCCAACTGTCAGGCGACGTGCCCCAGCACAAACGCATCAAAACCCTCGAAGGCTTCCGCGAAGGAAAAATCCGCGTACTGGTTGCGACCGACGTTGCTGGGCGCGGAATCCACATCGACGGCATCAGCCACGTGATCAACTTCACCCTGCCCGAAGTGCCGGATGACTACGTGCACCGCATTGGCCGTACAGGCCGCGCGGGTGCGAGTGGCGTGTCCATCAGCTTTGCCGGTGAAGACGACTCGTACCAGTTGCCGTCCATCGAAACGTTGCTGGGCCGTAAAATCAGTTGCGAAACACCGCCGACTGAACTGCTGCGGCCGGTGGTGAAAGCGGTGCGTAAGCCGTTTGATTCGGGTCAGACGGTTTAAGCCGTCGACCTGCGACGTCTACCCTGGAGCGAGTTTGCACGATCTCTGAAAATCAAAAGATCGCGAGGCAAGCTCGCTCCTACCCACATGACTGAGCATCAGACTCAGCCGTTGTATCCCTCTGCGAAAAAGTGACCTTGTAGTAATCAAACAAACTCTGGCCTTCGCTCATAGCC
>NZ_ALJC01000134.1 GCF_000282975.1 Pseudomonas psychrophila HA-4 | reverse complement strand
GCTGTTCTTCTACGGCAAGGTGCTGTGCACGGATCTGCCCTGGCTTCAGGAGATCGGAAGACCTCGGCCGTCGCGGCGCTTGCCGGTGGTGCTGACCCCGGATGAAGTGGTTCGCATCCTCGGTTTTCTGGAAGGCGAGCATCGTTTGTTCGCCCAGCTTCTGTATGGAACGGGCATGCGGATCAGTGAGGGTTTGCAACTGCGGGTCAAGGATCTGGATTTCGATCACGGCACGATCATCGTGCGGGAGGGCAAGGGCTCCAAGGATCGGGCCTTGATGTTACCCGAGAGCTTGGCACCCAGCCTGCGCGAGCAGCTGTCGCGTGCACGGGCATGGTGGCTGAAGGACCAGGCCGAGGGCCGCAGCGGCGTTGCGCTTCCCGACGCCCTTGAGCGGAAGTATCCGCGCGCCGGGCATTCCTGGCCGTGGTTCTGGGTTTTTGCGCAGCACACGCATTCGACCGATCCACGGAGCGGTGTCGTGCGTCGCCATCACATGTATGACCAGACCTTTCAGCGCGCCTTCAAACGTGCCGTAGAACAAGCAGGCATCACGAAGCCCGCCACACCGCACACCCTCCGCCACTCGTTCGCGACGGCCTTGCTCCGCAGCGGTTACGACATTCGAACCGTGCAGGATCTGCTCGGCCATTCCGACGTCTCTACGACGATGATTTACACGCATGTGCTGAAAGTTGGCGGTGCCGGAGTGCGCTCACCGCTTGATGCGCTGCCGCCCCTCACTAGTGAGAGGTAGGGCAGCGCAAGTCAATCCTGGCGGATTCACTACCCCTGCGCGAAGGCCATCGGTGCCGCATCGAACGGCCGGTTGCGGAAAGTCCTCCCTGCGTCCGCTGATGGCCGGCAGCAGCCCGTCGTTGCCTGATGGATCCAACCCCTCCGCTGCTATAGTGCAGTCGGCTTCTGACGTTCAGTGCAGCCGTCTTCTGAAAACGACAAACTGGATGTCAGGCAAGGCGCATCACGCCGTCAGAATAGAGTCCGCTTTCACATTCTTTGACACATGCTTGCCAAGGTCATAGATTTCAGCCTGACAAATTCAAGGCTTCGGGCGCAATGGAACCAAAAACCAACGCAAGCCCTGCCGCCCATCCAGCCCATGGAGGCATCTTGCAGGGACAACGCATCGGTTACGTCCGGGTCAGCAGCTTCGACCAGAACCCGGAACGCCAACTTGAACAGGTCGAGGTCGGCAAGCTGTTCACCGACAAAGCCTCGGGCAAGGACACCCAGCGTCCCCAGCTGGAGGCCATGCTCGGTTTCGTTCGCGAAGGCGACACCGTGGTGGTGCACAGCATGGATCGCCTGGCACGAAACCTCGATGATTTGCGCCGCCTGGTGCAGAAGCTGACCCAGCGCGGTGTGCGCATCGAGTTCTTGAAGGAAGGCCTGGTGTTCACCGGCGAGGACTCGCCGATGGCCAACCTGATGCTGTCGGTCATGGGGGCCTTTGCCGAGTTTGAGCGCGCCCTGATTCGCGAGCGGCAGCGCGAGGGCATCGCCCTGGCCAAGCAGCGCGGTGCCTACCGGGGCCGCAAGAAAGCCCTCTCCGACGAGCAAGCCATCACGCTGCGGCAGCGGGCCGCTGCGGGCGAGCCGAAGGCGCAGCTCGCCCGCGAGTTCGGCATCAGCCGAGAAACCCTCTATCAGTACCTTCGCAAGGACGACTGAACCATGCCGCGTCGCTCGATTCTCTCGGCTACGGAGCGCGACACCTTGCTTGCGTTGCCGGAAAGCCAGGATGACCTGATCCGCTACTACACCTTCAACGACTCCGACCTGTCGCTGATCCGCCAGCGGCGCGGCGACGCCAACCGCCTGGGCTTCGCGGTGCAGCTCAGCCTGCTGCGCTACCCCGGCTATGCGTTGGGCACCGACAGCGAGCCGCCCGAGCCGGTCATCCAGTGGGTGGCCAAGCAAGTTCAGGCCGACCCGGCGAGTTGGTTGAAGTACGGCGAACGCGACGTGACTCGCCGCGAGCACGCCCAGGAACTGCGCACCTACCTACAACTGGCCCCGTTCGGCCTGTCCGACTTCCGCGCCCTGGTGCGCGAGCTGACCGAGTTGGCCCAGCAGACCGACAAGGGCTTACTGCTGGCCGGTCAGGCCCTGGAGAGCCTGCGACAGAAGCGGCGCATTCTGCCGGCGTTGAGCGTAATTGATCGAGCTTGTTCGGAGGCCATTGCGCGGGCCAATCGCCGAGTCTACCGCGCCCTGGTCGAACCACTCACGGACTCGCATCGGGCCAAGCTGGACGAGCTGTTGAAGCTCAAGGCCGGCAGCAGCATCACCTGGTTGACCTGGCTGCGACAGGCACCGCTGAAACCGAACTCCCGCCACATGCTCGAACACATCGAGCGGCTGAAGACATTTCAGCTGGTGGACTTGCCCGAAGGCCTGGGCCGACACATCCACCAGAACCGCCTGCTCAAGCTGGCCCGCGAGGGTGGGCAGATGACGCCCAAAGACCTCGGCAAGTTCGAGCCGCAGCGACGCTACGCGACCCTGGCCGCCGTGGTGCTGGAGAGCACCGCGACGGTGATTGATGAGTTGGTCGATCTGCACGACCGTATCCTGGTCAAGCTGTTCAGCAGCGCGAAGCACAAGCATCAGCAGCAGTTCCAGAAGCAGGGCAAGGCGATCAACGACAAGGTGCGCCTGTACTCGAAGATCGGCCAGGCTCTGCTGGAAGCCAAGGAAAGCGGTAGCGATCCCTATGCCGCCATTGAGGCGGTGATTCCCTGGGACGAGTTCACCGAGAGCGTCAGCGAGGCCGAGCTGCTGGCCCGGCCGGAAGGCTTCGACCATCTGCACCTGGTCGGCGAGAACTTCGCCACTCTGCGCCGTTACACGCCGGCCTTGCTGGAGGTGCTGGAACTGCGCGCTGCCCCGGCTGCGCAAGGCGTGCTGGCAGCCGTGCAGACCCTGAGCGAGATGAACGCCTACAACCTGCGCAAGGTGCCGGCCGATGCGCCCACCGCCTTCATCAAGCCGCGCTGGAAGCCGCTAGTGATAACCCCGGAAGGCCTCGACCGGCGCTTCTACGAAATCTGCGCCCTGTCCGAGCTGAAGAACGCGCTGCGCTCCGGTGACATCTGGGTCAAGGGCTCGCGGCAGTTCCGCGACTTCGACGACTACCTGCTGCCGGCAGAGAGGTTCGCCGCGCTCAAGCATGCGCAGGCTCTGCCCCTGGCGATCAACCCGAACAGCAACCAGTACCTGGAAGAGCGCTTGCAGCTGCTGGACGAGCAGCTGGCCACCGTCACCCGCCTGGCCAAGGACAACGAGCTGCCCGATGCCATCCTCACCGAGTCCGGGCTGAAGATCACCCCGCTGGATTCCGCGGTGCCCAATACCGCGCAGGCGCTGATCGACCAGACCAGCCATTTGCTGCCGCGCATCAAGATCACCGAACTGCTGATGGACGTGGACGACTGGACGGGCTTCAGCCGCCACTTCACACACCTGAAGGACGGTGCCGAGGCCAAAGACCGGACATTGCTGCTGTCAGCGATCCTGGGCGATGCAATCAACCTCGGGCTGACCAAGATGGCCGAGTCGAGCCCCGGCCTGACCTACGCCAAGCTGTCCTGGCTGCAAGCCTGGCACATCCGAGACGAAACCTACTCGGCGGCCCTGGCCGAGCTGGTCAACCACCAGTACCGTCATACCTTCGCCGCTCACTGGGGCGACGGCACGACCTCTTCTTCCGATGGCCAGCGCTTCCGGGCGGGTGGTCGAGGCGAAAGCACCGGCCACGTCAACCCGAAGTACGGCAGCGAGCCGGGGCGGCTGTTCTACACCCACATCTCCGACCAGTACGCACCGTTCAGCACCCGCGTGGTGAATGTCGGCGTGCGCGACTCTACCTATGTGCTCGACGGTCTGCTGTACCACGAGTCCGACTTGCGGATCGAGGAGCACTACACTGACACGGCTGGCTTCACCGATCATGTCTTCGCCCTGATGCACCTGCTGGGCTTCCGCTTCGCACCGCGCATCCGCGACCTCGGAGAAACCAAGCTGTATGTTCCGAATAGCGTCCAGGACTACCCGACATTGCGCCCAATGGTTGGCGGCACCCTGAACATCAAGCACGTCCGCGCCCATTGGGACGACATCCTGCGCCTGGCCAGCTCGATCAAGCAGGGCACGGTCACCGCCTCGCTGATGCTGCGCAAGCTCGGCAGCTATCCGCGCCAGAACGGCCTGGCCGTGGCCCTGCGCGAGCTGGGCCGGATCGAGCGCACGCTTTTCATCCTCGATTGGTTGCAAAGCGTCGAGCTGCGCCGGCGCGTGCATGCTGGACTGAACAAGGGCGAAGCCCGCAACTCCCTGGCCAGGGCGGTGTTCTTCAACCGCCTCGGCGAGATCAGGGATCGGAGCTTCGAGCAGCAGCGCTACCGGGCCAGTGGCCTCAACCTGGTGACGGCCGCCATCGTGTTGTGGAACACGGTGTACTTGGAGCGCGCCACCCAGGCGATGGGCGATGCGGGGAAGTCGGTGGATGGTGAGCTGCTGCAATACCTGTCGCCGCTGGGGTGGGAGCACATCAATCTGACCGGCGATTATGTCTGGCGGCAGAGCCGCAGGCTGGAGGACGGGAAGTTTCGGCCGCTAAGGCTGCCCGGAAAACCTTAGCGTACGATTTTTTCCGTTTTCTCTATTCGCCCCTACTGGCGCGGCACCATTAGGCTGCAGCGAGATGTGCGATACCCGGCCGACGTGCCAGAGCTGGGCGAAAATGATGCTGCCAGCGGCATGTACGGCATCGGTGACGTTGCGCCAACCTTCGATTTGTTCTTGGCTATGAATGCCTGGTGTCCAGGCATAACCTTGCACGTCTTTTGGGGGTGCATCGAGCCACGCTATACCGTGCGTTGCCTCAATAGATAATTAGCGCAATGTCCCAGCAAAGCCCACCCAGTGGACTTTTTGCGACTGCTGGACGCCAGTGGGTGCGGAGCTGGTCTACTCAGTAGTGCAATCGACTTCTGAAAATGACAGGATGCCTGGGAAGAAGGTACTGAACGACGCTGGTAGGGCTTAAGTGCACTTTCTGTTCCGTTGCTCCCCAAATCCCGATAGTGGTGGAGCGACGGGCCAGTGAGACCCGCCGCAAAGGGCGTTGCTTAAACGATGCCGGTATAGAGGCGCACGTCTTCCTCCGCGCGCTCGGTATCGGGAACAAGCATCCACAATTGACCATTTACATCACGCAAATCGTCCCAGTTCTTGGTCGCAACCAGCCGGCGTCCATGGTCGATAAGTTGCTTGGCCTGCGCTTGATCGTTCATGGTCGGCCGTATCTCTTCCAGATGCTGGAACATACCAACTAGGAAGTCGGGCTGGCGAGCTAGGATTTGGAAGTGAAGGCGCTGCAATTCGCTCGTCGCAGCGTCAATACGCTCTGGGTTGGTTGAGTGGATATGCAACTCCTCTCGCGCCAGGATTTCCTTCAGCTGATGCCGCTCGCGATCGTTGCCCGACTCTTGAACCATGGAGGCCGTATCGGACTTGACCTGGAGATAGTTTGCTTTTGCAGCATCGATCCGCTTGGATGCTGTCAGCTCAAAAATCCCTTGAGCAATCTTGCACTTCTTGTCTTCGAGCTTGAAGCGATCGTCGGTCACGTCATCGCTAGAAAGCGATGCGCTCTCAACGATAAGCGACTGGAGTTCGTCATTCAGTTTCTCCAACTTAGCTGCGCCATCATGGTTGTGGTTCGCCTGAGCGTCCTCAATCTCTGTCTGGATCTTCGTTTCGAGCTGAAGCACCTCGGTGGCCAACAAGCGGGTATCGACGTGGCGGGCCTGGCCCTTGAAGACCTGAGAGAACTCCTGTCCCGTACCGTTCAGGTAGGCGGACACCGTCAAATCTCGTGACTCCGACATTTCGAAGGTCAGATCCACCTCTGTGTCGCGAAGAAGGTCACGGCTAATTTGCTCACCGGTGATAGCCAATATTCCAATCGGCTTATTGGTCGATGAATGTTTTTCGGATGGTCCTTCAACGACCATGATGGTGATGGCGTCACGAGAGCCTTTGACGATGGTCTTGGCGATCTCAACGGTGCGCTTCCCTTTGGTAGGTAGTACGCAGTTCTTAGCAAAAACAAGGTCGAGTCGTGTGTCCTTGGTAGAACGATCGTCCTTAACTAGGCAAATGTCTTCAGGAAACATCTGACCGGCTACGCTGTAGCGCCCCTGTGCAATCTGGATCGAATCAAAGCCAACATCGATGGGGCTTTGTCGTTGGTTTCCTTGAGAGCTTCTAGGGCAGCCTCTTTCCTGCCTAGGGAAATATTGTTGAGTGCCAGAAGCCACCAGCCATCAGCATTGTCGGTATCCTGGACCGTGGCTGCTTTGGCAGAAATTACTGCTTCCTCGTACCGCTCGCGTCTACGTTGATCTCTAGCCTTTTCTATTAGCTCTCCTACGTCCATATCCGTATTTTGGATCCAGTTTTGGCAGTGGTGAAACTGCCATGATTCTGGCAGTTGAGTTTGCGAGGGCTCATCTGACACCGGGGTGTGGATACCCTTGCCGGTTGATTGTCACTCAATAATTGGAGCACCTAAAGTTGCATGGTTGCAATCTCGCACTTAGGGAGGATAGGCATATGAAGCTTATGTAACTTGCCGAAGTGATTCTGCTTATGCGGCTTGCATAAGCTATTTTTGCTGAACGTCCTTCAAGAGCTTGGACACCTCTTCGTCGCCTTGCGCAGCAAGGAATGCGACAGCCGCTCGAATCACATCAGATTTAGTAGCACGAAAGCCATGCGGAACCAGGCTGAGACGGTCGATCTCTTTGTCAAGCTCGTCGGTCAGGGAAAAGGTGACTCGTTTATAGACTTTCGACAGTGCTGGCTTAGCGGCCACTACCCCGTTCTTGCCATCGATCTTTGCGGCGTTGATGAACTCGTCTGCCGCTGGTGATGTTGCCGCTAGGTTCGCTGTTCCTTTACGCAAATTACCAACACCCATTACTTATCCCCCCAGAGCTCTTTTGCGATCATTTCGATTTCCTCAACAGCTCGTAAGTCGGTTCCAACCTCAAGTACAGAGGAGCCATTTTCGTCGGCATCGTCATAAACGTTACGTGCTGTCGTGAATACCTGGAGAGGTTCAAGACCATAGCTTGTGCAAGCTTCTTTCGAATCTAGGATCCGCTGGATCTGGCTCGGTAGGGCCGGGGCCTGAGTTACGATCGCACGGGCCACCAGCTCAGGATTTACACTTTTGGCCAGCGTAATCAACTCCTCCACATGTGCAAGGGTCTTCAGATCGCGCCGCTTAGGCCGAAACGGAAGAAGTGCATGTGTGGCGACAGTAAGTGCGGAACGCAAGGCTACTGAGTCAGCACCGCCGGCATCCACGACGATTGCCTCATACCGCTTAGCTCGATCGAGGAGCGTCTTCCGAATGTCGCCATGGGCTGACTCAACCTGTAGATCCTGCAGATTTGGGTTCTGTTCTCGCTCACGAGCCCAATCAACTGACGTTCCCTGTGGGTCGGCATCCAGCAACAACACATCATTCCCTTTCCGTTGCAACCATACGGCTAGATTCTGTGCGATGCAGCTTTTCCCGCTGCCACCTTTCTCGCCACCGAGCACCAGGATCATTTGTGCAACCCTCATCAGTTATTGAAGTTACTGCGCTTATGTAAGCCACACAGAGAATTTATGCAAGGCGAGCAACTTATGCAAGTTAAATAACCTATGTAATCTCGCCGCATATTGCGCCTATGCATTGAAAATGGGAAGCGGTCGGACCTTGTGAGATGGCTCGCACTGATGCGCTATGACCCTCGATCACACTTGGTTCATCTTTCGATCAATCTCTGAAGGTTCGAAGACAGGGCCGCGACGCCTTAGGAGTGACAAATCTTTCAGGGGGCTTTGCCGTCCAGAGCTGTCTCTTTTTTATGGGGCGGTTGATTTTTGCTCTCAGCGTAGAGCTGTCAAGCTGCCGCGCCCCCGGCTCGTCGGGACAGTTCTATCGTCCCGTCGAACGGAGGCACGGGCGAAGCGTACGGCTTGATAGATCGTAGCGACCCAAGTCTCAGCGACAGGAGGTTGGGACAGCTTTTCGTCCCAGCCTCCCGAGCACTCGGCGACCCGAGGCTCCCCTCGCTTGCGAGGGGCGGGGGGGGGAGGTTTTTGAATACGGGGGCAGGG
>NZ_ALJC01000133.1 GCF_000282975.1 Pseudomonas psychrophila HA-4 | reverse complement strand
TGTCTAGTCCTGAAATAGGTTTACACCTGTTTCAGTCTAAAAACGCCCGATGCACCGCATCGGGCGTTTTGTATTTCAAAGCCAGATGTGGCCGTTCTGAGTTGTAAATCGACACCGACTCATCAACCATTTTCACAGCGTCCGCCAAATTTCTGGGCCGATGCAGTAAAAACTCGGTCTTCAAAATACCATTCACTCTCTCAGCCATCGCGTTCTGATAGCAGTCATAACCGTCGGTCATTGAGCACCTGATCCCGACCTTGGCATGCAAACGCTGGTAAAGATCGGAGCAGTATTGGGCTCCGCGATCTGAGTGATGAATCAGTGGCTGCGTTGTTTTTCGCTCGCCAACGGCTTTGTGCAGTGCCTTGATCACAGACTCGGTATGCAGACTTTCATGTACATGATGACCAACGATCTTGCGTGAGTACGCGTCGGTTATCAGGCTGACATAGGCCACACTTTCCTGTGTCGGCAGGTAGGTAATGTCTGCAACCCAAACTTGCTCGGGCCTGCTGGCTATAACCTGTTCAGGGCCTGCTTTGAGCAGGTTGGGATGACGGCGGAAACGATGATGACTATGAGTGGTTTTATGATAAGCCCGCTTGCGAGGAACCAGTTCCCGCGCTTCTCGCAAGATGGCAAATAGCCGATCCCTGCCGACACAGGGAACCGACTCAGCCTCAGTGCTCATCAAGTAATGCAGCTTGCGCGCGCCTAGTCTGGGCTGGCGTCGACGCTTTTCCAGAACGAAGTCCACGACCTTTTGGTCTTCACAGACTCTCGCATCAAAAGCGCGATTGCGCTTGTAATACGCTTGGCGCGAAATTCCCATGAACAGGCAAGCCCTGGTGATGTTCAGGTCTTTGATTTGCCCTTGCGTGAGGACTTGCCGGGTCGCTTTTTTACGATGGAAACACCGTAGTCATTTTTTAGAACGTTCACGACAGCTTCAAAAAACTGGGCCTTCTGATTGCTCAGCGCCAGTTGCTCTTCAAGCTCTTTAATACGCTGCTCGGGTGTCAGCGGGAGGGGTGGTTCGGTCATAAACCTGGTCCTCGGCTCTCGAATCGATGCACCTTGGCTCCAGTCCTGCCGACCATGCTTGCGTAACCAAACCAGCACCGTTGACCGGCCCTGGATGCCATAGCGCCGTTGGGCTTCTTTATAACCCAACTCGCCTTTTTCAACTTGATCTACGACCGACAATTTAAAAGCTAGCGTGTAGTCGCGCTGACTGCGCCTTTTGCCCGAACCCATTGAATCCTCCTGAGGATAGGTCAGAAGGTGTAAACCTTATTCAGGACGGGACA
>NZ_ALJC01000132.1 GCF_000282975.1 Pseudomonas psychrophila HA-4 | reverse complement strand
TGAGGATAGGTCAGAAGGTGTAAACCTTATTCAGGACGGGACAAAACCAATAAAAAAGCCAGCACTGCGCTGGCTTTTTTTATGAGCGCTTTTCAGGCGCTGTGTCGCTGATACAAAAACGGCCTGATCAGACAGATGTCCAATCAGGCCGTTTGCGGTCAGAGCAGGAAGATCGTTGCCAGACCGAGGAAAATGAAGAACCCGCCACTGTCGGTCATGGCGGTGATCATCACGCTCGCCCCCATTGCTGGATCGCGCCCCATGCGCGCCAGGGTCATGGGGATCAAAACCCCCATCAAGGCGGCCAGCAGCAAGTTAAGCGTCATAGCGGCGGTCATTACCACCCCCAGCGACCAACTGCCGTACAGCAGGAACGCGACGATACCGATGACCCCACCCCACACCAAGCCATTAATCAAGGCAACAGCCAGCTCTTTGCGCATGAGGCGCGAAGTGCTTCCGGTGTTTACTTGGTCCAACGCCATGGCGCGCACAATCATGGTGATGGTCTGGTTGCCGGAGTTGCCGCCAATCCCGGCCACAATGGGCATCAGGGCCGCGAGGGCGACCAGTTTTTCAATCGAGCCTTCAAACAGCCCGATCACCCGCGAAGCAATGAACGCGGTGACCAGGTTGACTGCTAGCCAGGCCCAACGGTTACGCAAGGATTTCCAGACCGAGGCAAAGATGTCTTCTTCTTCGCCAACACCCGCCATGTTGAGGACTTCGCTTTCGCTTTCCTCACGAATCAGGTCGACCATTTCGTCGATGGTCAAACGACCGATCAGCTTGCCGTTTTTGTCGACCACCGGCGCCGAGATCAAGTCATAACGCTCAAATGCCTGGGCCGCGTCGTAGGCGTCTTCGTCCGGGTGGAAACTCACCGGATCGTTGGCCATGACATCGGCCACTTGTTTTTCAGGGTCGTTGACCAGCAAGCGTTTGATCGGTAGCACGCCCTTGAGCACGCCGTCGTAATCGACCACAAACAGTTTGTCGGTATGCCCGGGCAACTCTTTGAGACGACGCAGGTAACGCAAGACAACTTCAAGGCTGACGTCCTCACGGATCGTCACCATCTCAAAGTCCATCAGCGCGCCGACTTGATCTTCGTTATAGGACAACGCGGAGCGAACGCGCTCACGCTGCTGACCATCAAGGGTCTCCATCAGCTCGTGGATGACGTCTCGCGGCAGCTCAGGCGCTAGGTCAGCAAGTTCGTCGGCATCCATCTCCTTGGCCGCAGCCAGGAGTTCGTGATCGTCCATGTCGGCGATCAGGGTTTCACGTACAGAGTCAGACACTTCCAGCAGGATGTCGCCATCACGGTCAGCCTTAACCAACTGCCAAACCGTCAGACGGTCGTCCAGCGGCAAAGCTTCGAGGATGTAGGCAACGTCTGCGGAGTGGAGGTCTTCGAGCTTGCGCTGAAGGTCAACAAGATTTTGGCGGTGAACCAGGCTCTCGACCCGGTCTTGGTGATGGCCTTCCTGACGATGAGTCAGGTCTTCGACCACACGCTGGCGATTAAGCAGTTCAATAACTTGAGCGAGGCGGCTTTGCAGGCTGTCTTGCGTTTTCTTTACTTCAACTTCGGTCATAGGCGAACTCCACTCCCAGCAGCAGGGCACGCCGGAAGGATCAATCAGTCAATTCATGATTGGAAAAGCGGGATGCTGAGCTACTACTGGGTAAGTCCATGGAGGGTTTCCACAAGCCCCGGCGGGGCTGACGGGCGCATCATACACGGCTTAAAAATTAATGACGCTATAAATCTGTGGAGATAACAAACGTTTAAGACTGCGCCTAGACAGCTGAATCTGCGACGCCAAAAGCGCTTGGGAGAGCACACCTTTTTTACGATTCTTCGCGCCGCATGCAATCTCTGCTGGAACGAGCTTGTCTCGTGATCTTTTGATCATCTAAAAGAGTGCGAGCCGAAATCGCTCCTACAAAGAGACCGCACCGGGCTCCGTAAATTCCTAAGCGAAGCCTAAGCGGGTTCAAGATAAACAGAAGATAAGTCGGGGACGTGACAAAAAACGCCGCCAACCCACGCGATTCAAAATTACTCAAATCGCAGATAGCAAAAAGCCCGCATACGATGCGGGCTTTTTGGTGTTTGGTGCACTCGACAGGATTCGAACCTGTGACCGCTCGGTTCGTA
>NZ_ALJC01000131.1 GCF_000282975.1 Pseudomonas psychrophila HA-4 | reverse complement strand
TGTTGGGTTGCAGTGCAAACCAGTGCTCTGGCCCGGCAAAGCCGCCCCCGCCAATCCGGTTCGACCACGGCACCAGCGGGTAGCAGGCCAATTGATTGGCCGAACCGCTGCTCAGTGCCCGGGCGTCGCTGGGCCGAAGCAAGGGTTGGTCACTGGCAATCACCTGCCAACTGGCGATACTGCCGCCGATGTGCGGCGCGAGGGTCAGACGGGTTAGGCCGTCTTCCAGGGTCAGCAGGTTTGCAGACATCTATGTTTACCCCACGTTAATGAACCATCAATCCGCAGCACGGCGCCATGTCAGCATCACAATGCCTGCGACCACAATCATCCCGCCGATGACCTGACCGCGGCTAAGCACTTGATCAAGGATCAGCCAGCCGAACAGTAGGCTTGCCACTGGCTCAACGTTCATCACCGGCGCGTTTTTGGCCATGTTTAGGCGCGTCATGCAGATAAATAGCAGGCAGAACCCTAGCCCATAGAGCACCACGAGGCAGGCAAGAGCGGTCCAGCCGGTGGACGAACTGGGGAGCGACACGCCGCCAGGCAATACGCCACTGACCCCGGCCAACGCGGCTGCGCTTAACACAATTAGCATCGTTAGCATGCTGCGAACGGTGCCGCGCAGGCTCGATAATTTGTGATCGGTTATCCATAGCGCGCAAGCAAACACTGAGGCGGCGGCAAAACCGAACAGAATGCCCTCCAGCCATTGCGCTTCGGTTGTGTGTTGGTTAGACAGGCGTTCGGGCACGTCCAGCGCAAACACCAGCCCGCACATGATCAGCCCCATCAGCATAGCTGCGCGTCGTGAAGGGGGTGAGCCACCCAGCGCCCAGGTCAGCAACACCAACAGAATCGGTGCCACGTTACCGATCAGCAGCGCCAGCGCCACGGGGATACGTGCCACGGCTGAATAAATAAAGAAACTCTGCGCGGCAATCAGCAGCCCCAGTAGCAATTGCCAGCGCCAGTTGGCGGGGGTTAACCGAGGGCGTTCGCGTTGCCACAGCACTAAACCGGTCAACACCAGCAGCGTCACCCCGGCGCGGCACAAAATTGCCAGCAACAGGCCAGTGTCGTGATCGAATGCAATGCGTGCGGCGATGTGATTACCGGCGAACGCACAGGCCAGCAACACCAGAATTAATACCGCGATATGGCGGGGAAATAGAGCAGGAGCAGACATAAGCAACCAGCCTCCTTGGCTGGAAAAATACGCACTGTAGGAGCGAGCGTGCCTCGCGATCTTTTAAAGGATCAAAAGATCGCGAGGTACGCTCGCTCCTACAGAGGGGAGGGTTACAACACCATGCTTGGCAGCCACAGTGAGATAGCCGGCACGTAGGTTACCAACATCAATACTGCAAACAGCGCCAAGTAGAACGGCAGCAGCGCTTTAACCGTGTTTTCGATCGTAACTTTACCCACCGCAGCGCCCACGAACAGCACCGCGCCCACGGGCGGTGTAATAAGCCCGATCCCTAGGTTCACCAGCATGATCATGCCGAAGTGCACTGGGTCGACGCCGATGCCAATGATCACCGGCAGCAGAATCGGGGTTAGGATCAAGATCAGCGGGGCCATGTCCATCACGGTGCCCAACAACAGCAACATCACGTTGATGCACATCAGAATCACGTAGCGGTTATCTGACAGTGTCAGAAACGCGGTGGTGATTTTCATCGGGATTTCCATCAGCGTCAGAATGTACCCGAAGCTGGCGGCAAAACCGATCAGGATCATCACGATGGAAATAGTGCGTACAGCCCGGTGCATCAACTCGGGCAGGTCGCGCCATTTGTAATCGCGGTAGATAAACATCGTGACAAAGAACGCCCACAACACAGCAATCGCGGCCGATTCGGTGGCGGTGAAAACCCCCGTCAAGATTCCGCCCAAGATGATGACCATGGCCATCATGCCCCAGAGCGCCTCACCGGCGATTTTCAGCGCCTTTTTCAGCGGGATGACTTCACCTTTAGGGTAGTTGCGCTTGCGCGCGAAGATCATGCAAAGCCCCATGAGCACCGCACTGAGTAGCAGCCCTGGCATGATTCCGGCCATAAACAGCGAGGCGATCGACACCGTGCCGCCCGCGGCCAATGAGTACAGCACCGAGTTGTGGCTAGGCGGCGTTAGTAGCGCTTGTACCGAGCCGCTGACGGTCACGGCCGTGGAGAACTCGCGAGGGTAGCCAGCGCGTTCCATCTCGGGAATCAGCACTGAACCCACCGACGCCGTATCCGCCACTGACGAACCGGAAATCGCACCGAAGAAGGTCGAGGCCACAATGTTGACCAAAGACAGGCCTCCGCGCACGAAGCCCACCAGTACCCCGGCAAACGCCACCAGCCTGCGTGACATCCCGCCCTCGGCCATGATGGCGCCCGCCAAGACGAAGAATGGAATCGCCAGCAGCGAGAACTTGTTCACACCGCCTGCTACCTGAATCATCAGGGCGTCGAATGGAATATCAATCCACCAGGCACCTACCAACGCTGACAGGCCCAAGGCATAAGCGACCGGCATACCGAGCAGAATCAGGGCAATAAAGCTGCCCAACAATACGAAAGCATCCATTTATACGGCCTCTTCGCTGGCTTCTACGATGTCGAACCGCACGGCTCGGCGGTGGCTTTGGTCACCCAGGAAGAGTTTTTCCAAGACAAAGACCAACGTGATGAGGCCGCCCAAGGGAATGGGCAAATAGGAAATACCCACTCGCATGCTCGGCATCTCACCGAGGTACTGGTTCCAGGTGGTCATGCAGAGCTTGAAACCCTTGACCGTCATAAACAGACAGACGATGACCATCAGGATCTGCACCAGCACCGCAACGTGTTTGCGCACCTGTGCAGGCATGCGTTCAACCGCCATCGCCACCGCCATGTGCGCGCCGGCGCGATAACTGGCGGCAGCACCGAAGAAGGTAAAGACCACCATCAGCAAAATAGAGGTGGGTTCTGGCCAACTGGAGCCCGAGCCCAAGACGTAACGGGCAAAGATGCCCCACGGAATGATCAGGCTCATGGTCAGCACCGACAACCCGGCGATCCCGATACAGACCCTGTACAGCAAGTCGTTAAAACGCAGTACGGTATTTTTCATGGGGTTCACCACTGCGGCGGCAAACGGGCTCGCACCCGCCACCGCGGCGTTATCGGACAGGCTTATTGAACGGCTTCGATGCGCGAGATCAGCTCTTTGTAGTTCGCGCCGTATTTGTCACGCACTGGCTGGGTTGCGTCGTAGAACGCTTTTTTCTGTTCAGGGGTGAGGGTGATGAATTCCACGCCATCTTTCGTGAGCTTGGCGACGCTGTCGTCCGATTTTTTGTCCCAGATCACGCGCTCTTCCATCTGCGCTTCGCGGGCCAGTTTTTGCACCAGGGCTTGTTGTTCCGGGTTGAGCTTGTTCCACGTGGTTTTGGCGATCACGATCGGTTCCGGCAGGATTAGGTGATCGGTCCAGGTGAAGTATTTGGCGTTCTGGTAGTGGTTGTGTTCCAGGAACGTCGGCGGGTTGTTTTCGGCGCCGTCAATTACCCCAGTTTGCAGGGCGCTGAAAATTTCGCCGGTGGCCATGGCGATGCCGTTGCCACCCATATCATTGATGGTGTCGATAAACACCGGATTGCCTTGTACGCGAATTTTCATGCCCTTAAGGTCGGCAAGCTGGCGCACCGGTTTTTTGGTATAGAGGTTGCGGGTGCCGCCATCCATCCATGCCAGAGCGACCATGTTGAAGTCGGAGTTGGTGATTTTGTCGAGCATCTCCTGGCCGATCTCGCCGTCGATGATTTTGCGCATGTGCGCCTGATCGCGGAACACGAAGGGCAGGTTAAAGGCGTTGGTTTCCGGTACCACAGGGCCAAGGATGCCGAGGCTGACGCGGGTCATCTGCACGGCGCCCGACTGCAACTGCTCGACCACTTCTTTCTCTGAGCCCAGCACACCACCGGCAAACATCTTGAAGGAAATATCACCGTTGCTTTGAGCCTGGAGCTTTTTGCCCATCTCTTGTTCAGCCACTACGGGTGGATAACCAGCGGGGTGAACTTCGGCGAATTTGATTTTGATTTCTGCCTGGGCTACGCCTGAGAGGCAGAAAGCCAGCGGCAATGCGGCGATGAGTAAGGTGCGTTTAAAATCCATGGGTCACTCCACATATTGTTTTTCTTATTTAAAGGTCTTGGATCAGCAGGGGTAAAACGGTCAGCTTTTGAAGGTGGGCTCCGTCAGCCCTTTAACACCAGGGTTCAGGGCAAACACGCCGCCCGCCAACGGTTGGTCACTGATGTCGCCCTCAGGGCGAATCGAGGTGACAAACAATGTGTCCAGATCCGGTCCGCCAAAGGCGCACATCGCAGGTTTTTTCACGGGTACGGCCAACGAACGGTCGAGCGTGCCAGCGGGGGTAAACCGATGGATCAGGCCTGCATCGTTGCCGCAAATCCAGTAGCAACCCTCTGCGTCGACGGCAGCGCCATCGGGTCGACCTGGATGTTGTGTCATGTCGACAAACAGGCGGCGGCTGTGTGGGGTGGCTGTATCGATGTCGTAATCGAAAGCCCAGATTTTTTGCACGTCGGGGTGTGAGTCCGACAGGTACATCGTCCGGCCGTCTGGGCTGAATGCCAGGCCGTTAGGCACGATAAGTCCGTCGATCTGCGGCGTGAGGGCGGCCTCCTGGCCGGCGCTATAGCGATACATTGCACCCACCTGCGCACCTGCCGACATGTCCATCAACATGGTCCCGGCCCAGAAACGTCCCTGACGATCACAGCGACCATCATTGAAACGCATGCCGGGTTGTGTGTGCGCCACGCTGCTCAACAGTCGAGCACTTAGGCGGCCATCGGCATGGGGGGTGAGGGCGAACACGCCGCTTTCCATGCCGCCAATCCAGTTGCCATCACTGCTGCGTGCAATGCACGCGAGCATCTGCGGGGCTTGCCAGCTTTGGCTGTGCCCATCGACCAAATTTAAGCGGTGCAGGCGCTTTGCCGGGATATCAACCCAGTACAGCGCTTGCTCCGCGGTACTCCAGACCGGGCTCTCTCCGGTGGAATTGCGTGCATCGAGAATCAGTTCGGCAGTCATGCGGCTTGATCTCTGTGGCTGTTGTTCTTATTGGATGCGAAACCTGTTTATTCGTCGCCAAACGGACCGGCTGCAACAAACGCACCGCCTTGGTAAACCATCGCGGGATCATTGGCTGCGGGCATAGGCTGGGCTTCTATCTTGTCGCGGAACACTTCGGAGGTGTCTTTGGGTTCGAAACCCAAATGGGCGGCAAAGCGGTTGTCCCACCACACGTTCAAATTGTTTGAAGCGCCGTAGACCACGGTATGGCCTACATTCGGCGTGTAAAGCGCGCGTTCGAGCAATTGTGTGAGGTCGGCGAAGCTCAGCCAGGTGCTCATCATTCGGCGGTTTTGCGGTTCTGGGAATGAAGAACCGATGCGGATGCTGACGGTTTCGATGCCATAACGGTCGAAGTAGAAGGTCGCCATGTCTTCGCCGTAAGACTTGGACAGACCGTAGTAGCTATCAGGACGGCGCAGGGAGTGGGCATCCAGCTTCTGGTCTTGCTTATAAAAGCCGATCACATGGTTGGAGCTGGCGAAAATGACACGCTTTACGCCATGGCGGCGTGCGGCTTCGTAGAGGTGGAAAACGCCGCTGATGTTCGGCCCGAGTATTTCTTCAAAGGGACGCTCTACCGAGACACCGCCAAAATGCAGAATGGCGTCTACGCCTTCGACCAGTTGGTGCACGGCGTGTTTGTCGGCAAGGTCGCACACCTGAATTTCTTCGCTGTTGTCGACAGCAGGCGCCATTGGCGCGATATCAGACAGTCGTAGGAACTTGGCATAAGGCTTGAGGCTTTCGCGCAGAACCTTCCCCAAACCACCTGCGGCCCCGGTAAGAAGAAGGCGATTGAAGGGGGTTTGGACAGAGCGAGTGTTTGTCATCAAGAGTCCCTGCGTTTCTTATTTATGTCATCTGTTGTCGTATGACTTGGTTCGGATTATTCACAGGCATGAAGGGTGTTGTCAATGCACGATTAGGCAAACTTTAGCGAGGTGCCATCATTTCTTTAAGCGGCACCGGATGATGTGTAGCAGCGAGCTTGCCCGCGATCTTTTGTTCATCTAAAAGATCGCTAAGCAAGCTCGCCCCTACATGGGGGTGGGGTTACAACAACGACAACGGGTAGCTGATGAAGACACGGTTTTCGTCAAACTCGTTGGCGCTGTAGTTGCGACGGATACTCGCGTTACGCCAGCGCACAGTCAGATCCTTGAGCGTGCCGCTTTGCACGGTGTACGCCAGTTCCGACTCACGGCCCCATTCCTTGCCGTTATTGACGGTTGCGGTATGGATGTTATCGCCGCTGATGTAGCGGTTCATCATGGTCAGGCCGGGTACGCCAAGGACCGCGAAGTCCAGGTCGTGGCGCAGCTGCCAGGAACGTTCTTTAGCTTGGTCATAGCTGGAGTTGTAGCTGTCGTTGGCCAGCGTACCGCCGCTGGTGCCGTTGACGCGGAACCAGCCATCGTCGCCGCCGACTTTCTGCAGACCGACATACAAGGTGTTCCCTTTGTATTTGGCAGAGAACAGTGCAGAAGCGGTTTTGTTGTCCAGATCGCCAGCTCGTTTGCTGCCGTCTTCTTTGCCCCAGAAATAACCCAGGTTTGCGCCCAGCGTGACATCGCCAATCGGCTGGCTGTGAATTACGTTAACGAATTGTTGCTGATAAATATTTTCCAGTTCCGCGTACCACAGGCCGACTTGAGTACGTTTTTCGTTGAAGGTGTAATCACCGCCGGCAAAGTTGAAGCGGTCCGAGGTGAACGCCCCCTTACCGTTGAGCGACATGTCTTCCATGCTCGCATCGTTACGCGGGCTGTTGGCGCGGAACTGGCCGCCGTAGAGATTCAGGCCGGCGATTTCCTTGGAAGTGATCTGTGCGCCGCGGAAGGTCTGTGGCAGAGAGCGACCGTCATCCGAACGCAAAATCGGCAGGACCGGCATCCACTCGCCAACTTTCAGTTCCGTGTTGGAAAATTTGGCCTTGGCGGCGACGCCCAGACGCCCAAAGTTCTTGGCCGGCTCACCATCGCTCCCGGTTGGCAGCAACTGCGTGCCCGCGGTGCCTTTGCCACCATCGAGCTTCTGCGAGTACATGCCCAGCACATCAAGGCCGAAACCGACGGTACCCTGGGTAAAGCCGGATTTGACGTCGAGAATGAAGTTTTGTGTCCATTCCTCAGCCTTGCTTTGTGGTGCACGGCTGTTGGGGTAGTTCGGGTTGGTGAAATTGCGATTGATGTAAGCGTTGCGCAGCGTAAGGGTGGCTTTGGTGTCATCGACAAACCCTTCAGCTAAGCCCGTCAAAGGCAGCGACAGACTCATGCTGCCAAGCCCCATAAGAATCAATGAACGTGTGTGTTTAGATCTCATTATTGTGTGCTCCTTTTTTTGACAAAACCGTCCTCCCTTGGCCACATAAGCGGCCAGAAAATTGAAGGCGGTGTGGGGTGCCCAGACTTCAGGGCGCAGGCTCAAATCGCTGATGCGAATAAGCCATTTGCTGCGTACAGAGGTTCAGCAAAAGAGACAGGCGATCGACCCTTGGGGGGGTAGGTTCGATAAGCGTGTAGGGGGGTGTGGCAGAAGATGGAGCGCAGGTGAATGCGGTCATACGAAAGCTCCCTGATTATTATTATTTTTTTATCCGTTGTCGTACAA
Source organism: Pseudomonas psychrophila HA-4 (assembly GCF_000282975.1). Taxonomy (GTDB): domain Bacteria; phylum Pseudomonadota; class Gammaproteobacteria; order Pseudomonadales; family Pseudomonadaceae; genus Aquipseudomonas; species Aquipseudomonas psychrophila_A. The sequence continues at coordinate 98,056 of NZ_ALJC01000131.1, read as the reverse complement.
CTATCGCGAATTATTTACACCTTCCCACGTTTTTGTCAATCGAGGGTCAGGCAAACAATTCAGGGTTTTGTCGGGATCAAGGGTGGATGATGGCGTTACCGATTAGTGATCGTACAACCAGCATGAGCTATGATGCGGTGATTAGCACTCCGCGCCTTTGAACCCGAGAACAAAGCTTACCATGGAAAAACCGACTGACGTTTCCCGCATTCCTCGCAAACGCCGCAGCCTCGCGCAGGAGTTGGTGACGGTGCTGTCCGAGCAGATTCGCGATGGCTTGCTCAAGCGCGGCGACAAATTGCCCACCGAGTCCGCAATCATGGAAGCACATGGTGTGAGTCGCACCGTAGTGCGTGAAGCCATCTCCCGTTTGCAGGCGGCGGGGCAAGTCGAGACCCGGCATGGCATCGGTACCTTTGTGCTGGATACCCCGAGCCCGAGCGGTTTTCGCATCGACCCAGCAACAGTGGTCACGTTGCGTGACGTATTGGCGATTCTGGAGCTGCGTATTAGCCTGGAAGTCGAGTCCGCTGGTCTGGCTGCGCAACGTCGCAGTTCCGAGCAATTGGCCGCGATGCGCGCTGCTCTGGATGCCTTGAACGAAAACACCGCGCGTAACGGTGACGCTGTGGCGTCCGACTTCCAGTTTCACTTGCAGATCGCGCTGTCGACCGGCAACCGCTACTTCACTGACATCATGAATCACTTGGGCACCAGCATCATTCCGCGTACCCGCTTGAACTCGGCGAGCCTCGCCCATGACGACCAGCAGCACTACATGAGCCGCCTGAGCCGCGAGCACGAAGAAATCTATACTGCTATTGCTCGTCAGGACTCGGATGCCGCCCGCGCGGCTATGCGCCTGCACTTGACTAATAGCCGTGAACGCCTGCGTCACGCCCATGAAGAGGCAGAGGCGCAGGGCTAAACTGATCGCAGCGGCTACACATTCTATTGACATGGAAGGCCTATGAACGAAACAAGCCTGCAACGCAAAACCCTGATTTTACTGCTGGCCTTCGTGAGCATTGCCTTTATCTGGATCTTGCTTCCGTTTTACGGGGCAATCTTCTGGGCTGTGGCACTGGGCATTCTGTTCGCGCCCTTGCAGCGCAAACTTCTGCTGAAACTCAAAGGCCGACGTAACCTGGCCACTTTTATCACGCTGCTGGCCTGCACCCTGATCGCGATTCTGCCGGTCATTTTCACCACGGTCCTGCTGGTGCAGGAAGTCGCCACGCTCTATAGCGATGTACAAAGTGGCAAGATCAACGCTGCTCGTTACATGGAGCAACTGCAAGGCAGTTTGCCCCATCAGGCATTGGAATGGCTCGATCGCCTAGGGTTGGGAAGCTTTGAAGGCATCAGCGAAAAAGTCTCCAAGGGGGCTCTTGAGGGGAGTCAGTTCTTTGCCACACAAGTGTTCAACTTCGGCCAAAGCACCTTTGATTTGGTGGTGAGCTTTTTCATCATGCTCTACCTCTTGTACTTTTTTATCCGTGACGGCCAGTCCATGGTGCGCATAATCCGTAACGCCGTGCCGATGGCCGAACAGCACAAACGCTTGCTGCAAATTAAGCTGCGCCGCGTGGTCAGGGCTTCAGTTAAAGGCAATCTGGCCGTAGCAGTCGTACAAGGTTCGCTGGGTGGGTTGATTTTCTGGATCCTCGGCATCCAGAGCTCGCTGTTTTGGGCGGTGCTAATGATGTTCCTGTCGTTGCTGCCCGCTGTGGGTGCAGGCATCGTCTGGGCCCCTGTAGCGGTTTACTTTCTGACTACCGGGATGATCTGGCAAGGGGTGGTGCTGACACTGTTCGGCGTGTTTGTGATTGGGATGGTAGATAACGTGCTGCGCCCGATCTTGGTGGGCAAAGACACGAAAATGCCGGACTTCTTGATCCTAATCTCGACCTTGGGCGGCATGGCGATTTTCGGCCTCAATGGCTTCGTCATTGGCCCCTTGATTGCCGCTCTGTTCCTGTCGAGTTGGGGGCTGTTCGGCGGTACCCGGCGCAAGGTCCGGTTTCCCGCCGATAAAGTCACGCTCGACTAGCGAAAGCTATACGAAACCCCGACGTAGGCGCCCCGGCCTTCGCCGGGGGTGGAGCGTGCGGCATCCAGACCTTTGTCGTCGTAGCCCGGCGTAATCGTGGCGGCGTAGCGTTCGCCTGTCAGGTTGCGCAAGTCGATCCATGTTTGCCAGTCCTGCTTAGGCGAGGCATAACCCAGCGTTGCGCCCCAGAGCATGTAGGACGACGAGTAATACGAGTTGGCGTAATCCACCGCCATACGTGAGGCGACTTGGGTGTTTACCCCGGTATAGAAACCTTGCGGGTGGTCATACCGGATTTGTGCTTGGTAGTAATGCTGTGGGATACCCGGCAAGCGGTTGCCACCAAAGCGCGAGTCATCGCGGTAATGGAAGTCGCTGAAGGTGTAGGCCTGACGCAACGAAACTTTGCCCACGCCATCGCGCTCCCACAACCGGCTATTGAGCCCGGCTTCAATGCCTTGGTGCACGGTCGGGCTTGCGTTGGACTCGCCGAGTATCGGTGCCAGGTCGGCTGTTGCAGCTTGCAGTTCAACGGTCAGCAGTTCATGGCGTACGGCCGAGTAGTACCAAGCCAAATCCCACTGCCCGATCCCCGAGTCGCCACGCGTACCCAATTCAAGCGTGGTCGCGGTTTGGTTCTGCATCGCAATCGGCGCACTTTGGCGCCCGGTTGCCGGGCCGCTGCCGACCGGGAACACGTACGGCGAACTCCAGATCATCGACCACGGGTGCGGCGGTTCTACCGAGCGGCTGAGATTGCCGTACACCTGCAGGTGAGGGCTGAACTCATAGCGTAAGCCGATGCGCGGCGCGTAGTCCCAATCGTGCTGGCTGACCTTACCCCCGCTCTCGGGGTAGCTCACCTCGCTTTCGCGGCGGGTATAGATCAGCGCCATGCCGGTGGTCAGCCACAGATCGTGCATCAGTTCCAGATCATTGCTGGCGTGCAGCACGGTGTCGGAGCCCTGATAACTGAAATCGCGCATTTTGGTGCCTGGGGCATAACTCGCCGTGTTACCTCGCGGGATGCGTACGTATTCTGAAGCGCCGCTATTGGGCAGGTGTTTAGTGGTGCGCAAGCCCACAGTCGTGTTGCTTTGCAGGCCAAATAGAGTGTCGCGGCGCTTGTAGTTCAAGGTGCCGCTGACGTCGGTGTAGGCAACCTTCAGCCGGTTAGGCCCCTCACGCAGATCCATGGGGTAATCGTGGTACACCAGCCCGACTTCCAGTTGCGAGTCGTCGTCTAGGTACATCGTGGTTTTGTTACCCAACCAGGTGCTGCCGGGTTGCGGACGGGTGTAGTCGCCGCTCACATACGCCGGGTTGGCGGCGCGTGGGTGATGCTTGATTTTCTCTTTGGTGACCCTGCCTGCGAGTTCGTTATCGGTTTCGCGATAACGCAGGTAAAAACGTGTTTCCAGTTGCGGGCTGAAGCGGTAACCGACATTGGCCGCGATGCCTTTGCTATTGCCTGACGTGTGATCCTGATAGCCGTTGGTCTCGGCGTCGGTCAGTGACACGTAGTAATCGAGATCGCCGAGTACTTGTCCCGAACTGATCTGGCGCTTTTGGTAGCCATAGCTGCCCGCTTCATAGCGCACCTGTAGCGGTGCGGCGTCGTATCCGGTGTGGGTCACGTAATTGATCGAGCCACCCAAGGCCAGCGCCCCCGTTTCAAAACCGTTGGCACCGCGCAACACTTCGGCGCGGCTCAACCACAGAGGCTCGAACAATTCGTAAGGTGTGCCGCCGGGGCCGGTCAGCGGCAGGCCATCAAACATCACGTAAAGGCCAGAGCCGTGAGCGCCAGGCGCGCGGTTGATGCCGGAGCCGCGCACCGACACTTTGGTCCCCTCATTACCGCCCGACTGCGCATACACACCGGGTTGATAGGCCAGCACATCACTGTTGGTCGCCACGCGGCCTTGTTCGACTGTGTTCATGTCGATCAGATTGCTGGCGCCAGGCACCTGATTCAGTGCGATCTGGGCGACTTCAAGTTCGCTGCTTTCTTCGCTGCGTACCTGAACCTCGCCCAGCTCAAGCGGGCCAGCATAGGTTGGAGCGGCACAAACAAGCGCCAAGGGGAGCAATGAGGAGAGAGCAGATCGCATTAACAGGCATTCCAGGACGATGGGCGGGCGGCGCGACAGCCTATACAAGCCAGGAATCGCCCGCAACTGTCAGACAATGACTGCTGATTTCGTGTGCGGCATGAAACGACACATGATTTTTTATCTTGATTCCAGCGCAAAAAAATACCCCGTGAAGGCCGGGCCTTCACGGGGTATGGGGACAACCGTTTAACGCTTAGCCATGCAGGTACAGCGTTGCGTGTTGTACCAGTTCCAGCATCGGTTGCGGGTACACACCCAGCACGAATACCAGAACCGAAACCGCCAGCAGCATCACGCCACCTGCCTTCTGCTCCCAGTTCAGCGGAGCATCGTGGCGATGCAGTTTTGGCTCTACCAGGTACAGGGTCACCATCACGCGTAGGTAATAGAACACGCCAATGGCGCTACCCAGGATCAAGGACGCTACCAGCCACCATTGGTGTGCTTCAACGCCGGTGGCGATGATGTAGAACTTGCCGATGAAGCCTGCGGTCAGCGGAATACCGGCCAGCGACAACATCATTACGGTCATGACCGCAGTCAGGTACGGACGGCGCCAGAACAGGCCGCGGTACTCGTACAGCGCGTCAGCGTCACGGCCTTTGTACGGCGAGGACATCAGGGTGATGACGCCGAACGCACCGAGGCTGGTGAGCACGTAAGTGATCAGGTACACGCCAATCGCTTCCATGGCCATGCCTTTGCTCGCCACGAGGGCGATCAGCAGGTAGCCGAAGTGAGCGATGGACGAGAAACCTAGCAGACGCTTGAGGTTGTTTTGGGTTAGGGCCAGCAGGTTACCGAACAGGATCGAAGCAATCGCAATCACGGTCAGTACATCGCTCATCACACCGGTAGTTGCTGCCGGGGAGATCTGGAACAAACGTACCATGACCGCAAACACTGCCACTTTAGATGCGGTCGCCAGGAAAGCGGCAACCGGCGCCGGAGCACCTTCGTACACGTCTGGGGTCCAGAGGTGGAAAGGTACCAGCGACAGTTTGAACGCCAGACCCACCAGCATCATGCCCAGACCTAGCTGTGCAATGGCACTCGGGGCGCCAGTGGCCGCCAACGCGTGACCGATTCCGCTGAAGCTCAGGCTACCGGCTTCGGCGTACAGCAGTGCCATACCGAACAGCAGGAACGCAGAACCTGCGGCCGACAGCACCATGTACTTGATGCCGGCTTCCAGCGAACGCTTATTGAAGAAGGCGTAAGCCACCAGGCCGTAAACCGGAACCGAGAGCAATTCCAGGCCGATAAACAAGCCCGCCAGGTGTTGCGCGCTCACCAGCACGATACCGCCAGTGGCAGCCAGCAGGGTTAGCAGGTATAGCTCTTCTCGGTTGCCCGGATAGCCCGTGCCACCTTCGCCCAGATAGGCGTGTGCCAATGTCACACAGGCCAGGGTCGCGACCAGAATCAGCCCGATGTACAGGTAGGCGAAGTTGTCCATCATCAACAGCGGGGTGACAGCCAGTGGAGCAACTTTCAACGCCGGGAAAATCGACAACAGTGCCAGGTTAAGACCCGCCACTGAAAGCAGGAAGGTCTGTGAGTGATTGCGGCGCCACGCGATTGCCAGCATCACCACCACAACGGTGAGGCTGGTAATCAGCAGTGGAGCAAGCGCGATAAAGTGTTGGATCGTGAATTCCATAGCGCTCTTACCGGGCCGAAGCGAGTTGAGTGAAGGCGGTGCCGATCCATTGCTGCACGCCATGCATGGTCGCAGCAGAGGTATCGAGGAACGGTTGTGGGTACACGCCGATGAAAATCAGCAGTACCGCCAGACCGAGCACCATGATCAGTTCACGAGCATCCATACCGGCCAGTACCGCATCCGATTTGGACGGGCCGAAGTAGGCGCGGTGAATCATGATCAGCGAGTAGACCGAACCAAACACCAGACCGGTCGTTGCAATCGCCGTGACCCAAGGGAAGCTTGCGAACGAGCCCATCAGAATCAGGAACTCACCCACGAAGTTACCGGTGCCTGGCAAGCCCAGCGACGCGGCAGCGAAGAACAGGCTGATGGCTGGCAGGTAAGCGATCTTGGACCACAAACCGCCCATTTCACGCATGTCGCGGGTGTGCAGACGCTCGTAGAGTTGGCCGCTGAGGATAAACAGCGCGGCTGCCGAAACACCGTGTGCCAGCATCTGAATTACCGCACCTTGCAACGCCAGCAAGCTGCCGGAGTAGATGCCGATCAGCACGAAGCCCATGTGCGAAACGCTGGAGAACGCGATCAGACGCTTGATATCGGTTTGTGCGAAGGCCAAGAATGCGCCGTAGAAAATCCCGATCAGACCCAACGTCATGGCAATCGGCGCAAATTCGGCCGAGGCATTCGGGAACAGCGGCAAGGCGAAACGCAGCAGACCATAAGCAGCGGTCTTGAGCAGGATACCCGCCAAGTCGACCGAGCCTGCGGTCGGTGCCTGTGCGTGAGCGTCAGGCAACCAAGAGTGGAACGGTACGACCGGCAGCTTCACGGCAAACGCAATGAAGAAGCCGAGCATCAGGATGTACTCAGTGGTGAGCGACATCTTGGTCTTCAGCAACTCGGCGTAGCTGAAGGTCAGCACGCCGGTTTCATTGAAGTTGACCAGCACCAGACCCAGGATCGCCACCAGCATGATCAAGCCGGAAGCCTGAGTGAAGATGAAGAACTTGGTGGCGGCGTAGATACGGGTTTTCTTGCCGTCGGAGGAGCTGTGACCCCAGAGCGCGATTAGGAAATACATCGGCACCAGCATCATTTCCCAGAAGAAGAAGAACATGAACAGGTCGATGGCGAGGAACACGCCAACCACGCCGCCCAGGATCCACATCAGGTTCAGGTGGAAGAAGCCCACGTGACGCTGAATTTCCTTCCAAGAACACAGTACCGACAACACGCCCAACAGGCCGGTCAGCAAGATCATCAGCAGCGACAGACCGTCGAGTGCCAGATGGACGCTGATGCCGAAGCGCTCGATCCAGGTGTGCTGGAACTCAAGCGCCCACGCCGGGGCAGCGCCCGGGTTAGGTGCCAGGTGGTAGTCGCCGTGAGCCCACAGCCAAAGGCCGAGTGCAAGCTCAAGAGACATGGTCAGCAACGCAATCCAGCGTGGCAGGGTAGGGCCGAAGCGCTCACCCAGCCAGCACAGCAGGCCGCCGATAAAGGGGATCAGGATTAGCCAAGGCAGAATCATGACGGGCTCAATTCCTTTCGCAATGTCGAAGGTTCATATCAGACCGCTACCAGTACGATGGCGCCCATGACCAGTACAGCACCGGCGGCCATGGAAGCAGCGTACCAACGCAGTTGACCGGTTTCGCTGCGGCTCAGGGCGTTATGCCCGGCCTTGGCCATCTGCGGGATCAAACCAATGGTCTGGTCCAGCGGATCTTTGCGCAGCATGCGGCAGATCAACAGGTACGGTTTGACGAACAGTTTGTCGTACAACCAATCGAAGCCCCAGGCAGCGAACCACCAGGCCGAGAGGAATCGACCAATGCCACTTTGGGCAACCGCGCTGACGAAGCGACGTTTGCCCAGATACAGCAGAGCGGCGAGCAGGATACCGGCCAAGGCGATAGCACCCGAGGCGATTTCCAGGCTGTGCTTGGCTTCGCCGCCGGCATGCCCAACGCTTTGTGGCAGTACGCCAGCCAGTGGCGGGGTGATCATGGCGCCGATGAACGTCGACAGTACGATCAGCACGCTCAGTGGCAGCCAGTAAGTCACACCGTGGCCTGCATGGGCTTCTGTCTTGGCGTCACCGTGGAAGGTGACGAAGATCAGGCGGAAGGTGTACAGCGAGGTCATGAACGCACCGACCAGACCGGCATACAGCAAGGCGTTGTTACCGCTAGCAAAGGCTTCCCAAAGAATTTCGTCCTTGGAGTAGAAGCCGGCAGTCAGCAATGGCAAGGCCGACAAGGCTGCGCCGCCGACGATGAAGCTGGCGTAAGCCAATGGCAGTTTTTTCCACAGGCCGCCCATTTTGAAGATGTTCTGCTCGTGGTGGCAGGCAACAATCACCGCACCGGAAGCAAGGAACAGCAGGGCCTTAAAGAAAGCGTGGGTCATCAAGTGGAAGATCGCGCCGTCCCATGCCCCCACACCCAGCGCCAGAAACATGTAGCCGATCTGGCTCATGGTCGAGTAGGCGAGGATACGTTTGATGTCGGTTTGTACCAGTGCTGCGAAACCTGCCAGCACCAGGGTCACACCGCCGACGATGCCGACCAGGTGCAGCACTTCAGGGGCCAGGGTGAACAGGCCGTGGGTCCGCGCGATCAGGTAAACACCGGCGGTCACCATGGTTGCGGCGTGGATCAGTGCCGAAACAGGTGTCGGGCCAGCCATCGCGTCTGCCAACCAGGTTTGCAGAGGCAGTTGCGCCGATTTACCGACCGCGCCGCCCAGCAGCATCAGGGTTGCCAGAACGATCCAGAAGTCACCGGCCTGGAATTTCTGAGGGGCCAGAACCAGCAGCTCTTGGATATTCAGCGTCCCCAACTGTTGGAACAGGATGAACAGGCCGATGGCCAGAAACACGTCACCGATACGGGTCACGATGAAGGCTTTAAGTGCCGCGTTACCGTTGTTGCGGTTGCTGTAGTAGAAACCGATCAACAGGTAGGAGCACAGGCCTACACCTTCCCAGCCGAAGTACACGAACAACAGGTTATCGGCCAGGATCAGGAACAGCATGCTGGCGATAAACAGGTTGGTGTAGGCGAAGAAGCGTGAGTAGCCGTCTTCACCGCGCATGTACCAGGAGGCAAACACGTGGATCAGGAAGCCCACACCGACGACGACGCCGAGCATGGTCACGGACAGGCCGTCGAGGTGCAGGGCGAAGTTGGGTTTGAAGTCACCCACCGACATCCACTGCCACAGCACTTGCGTGAACTGACCGCCTTCAGGCGGCGCCACATTGAATTGCCAGATCACAAACGCGGCCACAATGGCCGATAGGCCAATGGAGCCGACGCCGATCACGGCCGAGAGGTTTTCGCTGAAGCGTCCACGGGAGAACGACAACAGCAAAAAGCCGATCAGGGGGAATACGAAAGTCAGAAAGAGAAGGTTCATCCGCGCATCTCACTGGCAGCATCGATATCAAGCGTATGGAAGCGGCGATACAGCTGCAGCAGGATCGCCAGACCAATACTGGCCTCAGCGGCTGCCAGGGTAATCACCAGAATGAACATGACTTGTCCATCTGGCTGCGCCCAGCGTGCACCGGCAACGATGAACGCCAATGCAGCGGCGTTCATCATGATTTCCAGACTCATCAATACGAAGAGAATGTTACGGCGAACCATCAGTCCAACCAGACCGAGGCAGAACAGGATGCCTGCAACCGCAAGTCCGTGTTCCAAAGGTATTCCAGGCATCTTATTGCTCCTTCGCCTCAGTGCGGCCCAAGTGGAACGCCGTCACTGCTGCAGCAAGCAACAGCATCGAGGCGAGTTCGACCACCAGCAGATACGGGCCGAACAGGCTGATGCCCACGGCTTTTGCATCAATGGTGGTTTGACCGATGGCTGCACCGCTCGGGTGAGCGAACAGCACGTACAGCAGTTCGGCCAGCAGAATGGCAGACAGAATGCTAGGTCCGATCCAGATGCCGGGCTTGAGCCAATGGCGTTCTTGCGTCACCGAGGCGGGGCCTTGGTTGAGCATCATGACCACGAACACGAACAGCACCATGATGGCACCGGCGTAGGCGATCACTTCGAGCACACCAGCAAACGGTGCACCCAAGCTAAAGAACGTCATCGCCACGGCAATCAGCGAAATAATCAGGTAGAGCAGGGCGTGCACAGGGTTGGTGTTGGTGATCACGCGTAGCGTGGACACGACAGCGACACCCGATGCGAAATAGAAAGCGAATTCCATCGTTCTTCCTTAAGGCAGCAAGCTCTTCACGTTGATCGGCTCGGCTTCGTTCTGAGCAGCACCTTTCGGCTTGCCCTCAACGGCCATACCCGCAACACGATAGAAGTTGTAATCAGGGTTTTTGCCGGGGCCGGAGATCAGCAGATCTTCTTTCTCGTACACCAGGTCCTGACGTTTGAACTCGGCCATTTCGAAATCCGGTGTCAGCTGGATCGCGGTGGTCGGGCAGGCTTCCTCACACAGGCCGCAAAAAATGCAGCGTGAGAAGTTGATGCGGAAGAACTCCGGGTACCAACGGCCATCTTCGGTTTCGGCTTTTTGCAGTGAGATGCAGCCAACCGGGCACGCTACGGCGCACAGGTTACAGGCTACACAACGCTCTTCGCCGTCCGGGTCGCGGGTCAGGACGATACGGCCACGGTAACGCGGTGGCAGATAGACCGGTTCTTCCGGGTATTGCAGCGTGTCACGCTTGCGGAAGGCATGGCCAAACACCATCACCAAGCTGCGAAGCTGGGTGTAGGTGCCATGCACGATGTCAAACAGGTACTTGAACATGGGTCTCTATCCTCACTGAACCGCGACTGCAGGCGTGTTCATCAACACGATTGCAGCGGTTACCAGCAAATTGATCAGGGTCAGCGGCAGGCAGAACTTCCAGCTGAAGTCCATCACTTGGTCATACCGTGGACGCGGAATAGAAGCGCGCAGCAGGATGAAGATCATGATGAAAAACGCGGTCTTCAGGGCGAACCAGATAAACGGGATCTGCGGCAGAATGTCGAAAGGCCCGTGCCAGCCACCGAAGAACAAAGTCACCAGCAACGCCGAGATCAACACGATCCCGATGTATTCACCGACAAAGAACATGCCCCACTTCATGCCGGCGTATTCAATGTGGTAACCATCGGCCAGTTCCTGCTCTGCTTCTGGCTGGTCGAAGGGGTGACGGTGAGTCACGGCCACGCCGGCGATGAAGAAGGTCAGGAAACCGAAGATCTGCGGAATGATGAACCACAGGTTCTGCGCTTGGTATTCGACGATGTCGCGCATGTTGAACGATCCAACTTGCACCACGATCCCCATCAGCGACAGGCCCATGAACACTTCGTACGACACGGTCTGGGCCGAGGCACGCAAGGCACCCAGCAGGGCGAACTTGTTGTTACTGGACCAGCCAGCGAACAACACCGCATACACCGACAGACCGGCCATGGCGAAGAAGAACAGGATACCGACGTTCAGATCCGCCACGCCCCAGGTTGGGGTGATCGGGATAATCGCGAACGCGATCAGCAAGGCGCTCATGGCCACAACCGGGGCCAAGGTGAAAATCACCTTGTCGGCAAACGGTGGCGTCCAGTCTTCCTTGAAGAACATTTTGATCATGTCAGCGGCAATCTGAAACGCGCCGAACGGGCCAACGCGATTCGGACCGTAACGGTCTTGCCACAGAGCGAGCAAACGACGCTCGACCCAGCTCAACAGAGCACCGCACACCACCACGGCGAGCAGGATCACGATGGCTTGCACCACCGAGATGATCACGTCGATCACTTCAGGCGTAAACCAGGTCATTGGGCTGCCTCCTGCAAACCGTCAACGGTAAGGCCAAAGATCGCTGGCGGAATGCCTGGCAAGCCGGCGGGCAATGCCACCAGACCTGCACCCAGCTCTTCGTTGATACGCAGTGGCAGACGCAAGGTCAGGCCCGCAACGTTCAAGCTCAGCAGCGCGCCATCGTTGACACCCAAACGGTCGGCTTCGGACTTAGCCACTGCGATGTAAGCGGCCGGAATGCGCTCTTGTACCGGCGCGGCTTTGGAAGAGTTCTCTTCGCTACCAAGCAGGTGATAGAACGGCACGACCTGCCAAGTACCCCGTGCCGGGTTGAATGCTGCCGGAATGTTGGCGAACCAGTTCAGTGCATCACCTTGGCTTTCGATCAGGCGGATGCCCGGATCGCCAGCACGGATATGACCACCGACTTCGTCTTGGAACTTGTTCCACGCTTGTGGCGAGTTCCAGCCTGGCGACCAGGCGAACGGTACTTGTTGGCGCGGTTCTACGGAGCCCGAGTAACCTTCCATCGAGAATGCGAACGCGGTGTCCGGGTCTTGTGGGGTACGTGGCTCGTGTACGCTGATATTGGCGCGCATGGCGGTCCGGCCGCTGTAACGCAGAGGTTCGCGTGCCAGCTTCATGCCTTTGATGCGGAACGCCGCAGACGGTGCTGCTTCAACAATATTGGCCAGGGCCGCATTGCTGGCCGCAGTGGCCTGGGTCACGTGGTCAAGCAGGGTCCAGTCAATCGGCTTGTTCAGCAGCGTGCTGCGCAAAGCGTGGAACCAGCGCCAGCCTTCGTGGATCAGAATGTTCGCGTCCAAGTAGCGCGGCTCAAACACTTGGAAGAAGCGCTGGGCGCGGCCTTCCTGGCTGATCAGCGTACCGTCGCCTTCAGCAAAGCTTGCAGCTGGCAGTACCAGATCGGCACGGTCGGTGGTCGCAGTCTTCTGATGGTCAGCAACGATGACCACCTTGGCAGCGTCCAGCGCAGCGTTGACCTTGACCGCATCAACACGCGTGAACAGATCGTTTTCGAGCACCACGATCGCGTCGGCTTTACCGTCGATGACCGCTTGCAGCGCTGCGTCGACCGATTCGCCGCCGAGCATGGCCAAGCCAAGGCTGTTGGCTTCCGGCACGATCAGGCTGATGGAGCCGGCTTTTTCGCGCAGGTGCAGGGCTTTGGCGATGTTGCCTGCGGCTTCGATCAAGGCGTTGGAGCCCAGCGAAGTACCGGCAATGATCAGGGGGCGCTTGGCCGCGAGCAGAGCGTCAGCAATGCGTTTGGCCAACTCAAGGGCTTCAGCGTCCAGACCGGTGACGGCAGGTGCGCTGGCGTCGAGGGCGTGGGCCACGGCGAAACCGATGCGCGCCAGATCGTCTGGTGCCGCGTGTACGCATTCTTCAGCCACGTCATCGAGCTTGGTTTCAGCCAGGCTGGCGATAAACAGCGGGTTCAGCGCGTGCTGGCCGATGTTTTTGACCGCAGCGTCGAGCCAAGGTTGAACGCGCATGGCGTCGGCCATGTCTTCGGCCTTGCCTTTAACCGATTGACGCAGCGACAGCGCCATACGGGCGGCGGTCTGGGTCAGGTCTTCGCCGAGGACGAAAATGGCGTCGTGATCTTCGATCTCGCGCATGTTCGGCACAGGCAGCGGGCTGTCCTTGAGTACTTGCAGTACCAAGCGGATGCGCTCCAGCTCACCAGCTTCGATGCCTGAGTAGAAGTGCTCGGCGCCTACCAGTTCGCGCAACGCGTAGTTGCTTTCGAGGCTGGCACGGGGTGAACCGATGCCGACGATGTTGCGACCGCGCAGCAGGTCAGCAGCCTTGTCCAGCGCAGCGTCCAGGCCCAGTTTGGTGCCGTCGGCCAGCAGCGGCTGACGTGGGCGGTCGGTGCGGTTAACGTAGCCATAGCCGAAACGGCCGCGGTCACACAGGAAGTACTGGTTTACCGAACCGTTGAAACGGTTTTCGATGCGACGCAGCTCGCCGTAACGCTCGCCCGGGCTGATGTTGCAGCCGCTTGAGCAACCGTGGCAGATGCTTGGCGAAAACTGCATGTCCCACTTACGGTTGTAGCGTTCGGAGTGAGTCTTGTCGGTGAACACGCCGGTTGGGCAGACCTCAGTGAGGTTGCCGGAGAACTCGCTTTCGAGCACGCCGTCTTCAACGCGACCGAAGTACACGTTGTCGTGAGCGCCGAATACGCCGAGGTCAGTGCCGCCTGCGTAGTCTTTATAGAAGCGCACACAGCGATAGCAGGCAATGCAGCGGTTCATTTCGTGAGAGATGAACGGGCCGAGTTCCTGGTTCTGGTGGGTGCGCTTGGTGAAGCGATAACGGCGCTCGTTGTGGCCGGTCATCACCGTCATGTCTTGCAGGTGGCAGTGACCGCCTTCCTCGCAGACTGGGCAGTCGTGCGGGTGGTTGGTCATCAGCCATTCGACGACGCTGGCGCGAAACACTTTCGCTTCTTCGTCTTCGATGGAAATCCAGCTTCCGTCAGTGGCCGGGGTCATGCAGGACATGACGATACGACCACGGGTGTCGTTTTCGTCGGTGTACTGTTTGACCGCGCACTGGCGACAGGCACCAACGCTGCCGAGGGCAGGGTGCCAGCAGAAATACGGAATATCGAGTCCTAGCGACAAACAAGCCTGTAATAGGTTGTCTGCCCCATCGACTTCGAGCTCTTTGCCGTCTACGTGGATAGTGGCCATGGTTCAAAGTTCTTCGTTGGCCCGGTGTCAGCGGGCGTGGCTAATGGAATCTTGTTATGCGTTCGAAGCAACCCAGCCTTACGGCGTTATCGAACGATCAGAGGGGGGCACGGACCCCCTTCATTCAGAGCGTTACGCGCCGATTACAATCGGGCGTGCCAGCGGGACGGCGCCAGGCTTTGCTTGCGCAATACCGGCTTCGAACTCTGGACGGAAGTATTTGATCGCGCTGCCTAACGGCTCCACGGCACCCGGTGCGTGCGCACAGAACGTCTTGCCAGGGCCGAGGAAACCGACCAGACCCAGCAGGGTCTCGATATCGCCGGGCTGACCTTCGCCTTTCTCGATGGCCATCAAGAGCTTGACGCTCCATGGCAAGCCATCGCGGCAAGGGGTGCAGAAACCGCACGATTCACGGGCAAAGAACTGTTCCATGTTGCGCAGCAAAGACACCATGTTGACGCTGTCGTCGACCGCCATCGCCAAGCCTGTACCCATACGGGTGCCGACTTTAGCGATGCCACCGGCGTACATTTGTGCGTCCAGGTGTTCTGGCAGCAGGAAGCCAGTACCGGCGCCGCCGGGCTGCCAGCACTTGAGCTTGAAGCCGTCACGCATGCCGCCAGCGTAGTCTTCGAACAGCTCGCGAGCGGTCACGCCAAATGGCAGTTCCCACAGGCCAGGGTTCTTCACTTTGCCAGAGAAGCCCATCAGCTTGGTGCCGTGGTCTTCGCTGCCTTCACGGGCGAGGGATTTGTACCAGTCAACGCCGTTGCCGATGATTGCCGGGACGTTGCACAGGGTTTCTACGTTGTTCACGCAGGTCGGCTTGCCCCATACGCCCACAGCGGCCGGGAACGGCGGCTTGGAGCGCGGGTTGGCGCGACGGCCCTCAAGGGAGTTGATCAGTGCGGTTTCTTCACCGCAGATGTAACGCCCGGCGCCGGTGTGCACGAACAGTTCGAAGTCAAAGCCAGAACCGAGGATGTTCTTGCCCAGCAGGCCGGCTGCCTTGGCTTCTTCGACCGCGCGACGCAGGTGCACGGCTGCGGTGGTGTATTCGCCACGCAGGAAGATATAGCCACGGTAGGTTTTAAGAGCGCGGGCACTGATCAGCATGCCTTCGATCAGCAGATGGGGCAGTTGCTCCATCAGCATGCGGTCTTTCCAGGTGTTGGGTTCCATTTCATCAGCGTTACACAGCAGGTAACGGATGTTCATGGATTCGTCTTTAGGCATCAGCCCCCACTTCACGCCCGTGGGGAAGCCCGCACCACCGCGACCCTTGAGGCCCGCGTCTTTCACGGTCTGGACGATATCGTCCTGAGCCATGTCCGCGAACGCTTTGCGCGCAGCCGCGTAGCCGTCTTTGGCCTGATATTCGTCGAGCCATACAGGCTCGCCGTCATCACGCAGACGCCAGGTCAGCGGGTGGGTTTCTGCCGATCGCGCGATGCGGTTGGCAGGGCCGAAAGAAGTCAGGGTCATGGGTAGCCCTCCAACAACGTGGCGACGCCAGCAGGCTGCACGTCACCGAATGTGTCGTCGTCGATCATCAACGCCGGCGCCTTGTCGCAGTTGCCCAAGCAGCACACGGGCAGCAGCGTGAAACGGCCGTCTGCAGTGGTCTGGCCCAGGCCGATGCCCAGCTTGTTCTGAATTTCGCCAACCACGGACTCGTGGCCACCGATGTAGCAGACCATGCTGTCGCACACGCGAATGATGTGACGGCCAACCGGCTGACGGAAGATCTGACTATAGAACGTAGCCACGCCTTCTACGTCGCTGGCCGGAATGCCGAGCAGTTCGCCGATGGCGTATACCGCGCCATCCGGCACCCAGCCGCGTTCCTTCTGAACGATCTTCAGGGCTTCGATCGACGCTGCG
The DNA here is from genome assembly GCF_000282975.1 of Pseudomonas psychrophila HA-4. Lineage (GTDB taxonomy): Bacteria > Pseudomonadota > Gammaproteobacteria > Pseudomonadales > Pseudomonadaceae > Aquipseudomonas > Aquipseudomonas psychrophila_A. The sequence goes on along the minus strand of NZ_ALJC01000131.1, from coordinate 81,805 downwards.
CGTGGATCTTCGTAGTGATGCATCTCGTGCTCGATGGCCGAGCGCTCGGTTTCGCTCAGGGCGAAACGGTCTGTCTGGATAAGCGTGCTGTTCATGCTTAGCGGTCCACGTCGGCCATAACGAAATCGATACTCCCCAGGTACGCAATCAAGTCCGCGACCATTTCGCCTTTGATCACCGAAGGGATCTGCTGCAGGTGCGGGAAGCTTGGGGTGCGAATCCGGGTGCGGTAGCTCATGGTGCCGCCATCGCTCGTCAGGTAGTAACTGTTGATGCCCTTGGTCGCTTCAATCATCTGGAAGGATTCGTTGGCCGGCATGACCGGGCCCCACGAAACTTGCAGGAAGTGCGTGATCAAGGTCTCGATGTGCTGCAGCGTGCGCTCTTTAGGCGGCGGCGTGGTCAGCGGGTGATCCGCCTTGTACGGGCCGGCGGGCATGTTGCGCATGCACTGCTCGATGATTTTCAGGCTCTGGCGCATTTCTTCGACACGCACGATGCAACGATCGTAGGCGTCGCCGTTGGCCGCCAGCGGGACTTCAAACTCGAAGTTCTCGTAGCCGGAGTACGGGCGCGCTTTACGTAAGTCGAAGTCGCAACCGGTCGAGCGCAGACCAGCACCGGTGACGCCCCATTCCAAGGCTTCTTTGGTGTTGTACTGAGCGACGCCGATGGTACGGCCACGCAGAATGCTGTTGTCCAGAGCGGCTTTTTGGTATTCGTCCAGACGCTTTGGCATCCACTCGACGAACTCCTTGACCAGACGCTCCCAGCCATTTGGCAGGTCGTGGGCGACGCCACCAATGCGGTACCAGGCCGGGTGCAGACGGAAACCGGTGATGGCTTCGATCACTTTGTAAGCGCGCTGACGGTCGGTGAAGGTGAAGAACACCGGGGTCATGGCGCCCACGTCCTGGATGTAAGTCCCCAGGAACAGCAGGTGGCTGGTGATACGGAAAAACTCGGCCATCATGATGCGGATGGTGTCGACCCGATCCGGCACCTTGATGCCGGCGAGCTTCTCAACCGAGAGCACGTACGGCAGGTTGTTCATCACGCCGCCGAGGTAGTCGATACGGTCGGTGTACGGGATGAAGCTGTGCCAGGACTGGCGTTCAGCCATTTTCTCGGCACCACGGTGGTGGTAGCCGACGTCAGGCACGCAGTCGACGATTTCTTCGCCGTCCAGTTGCAGGATGATGCGGAAGGCACCGTGAGCCGAAGGGTGGTTCGGGCCCAGGTTGAGGAACATGTAGTCCTCGTTTTCGCCAGAACGCTTCATGCCCCAGTCTTCAGGGCGGAAGCGCGCGGCTTCTTCTTCCAACTGCACTTTGGCGAGGGTCAAGCTGTACGGGTCGAACTCAGTGGCGCGAGCCGGGAAGTCCTTGCGCAGCGGGTGACCTTCCCACGTAGGCGGCATCATGATGCGCGACAGGTGCGGGTGACCTTTGAAGTCGATCCCGAACATGTCCCAGACTTCACGCTCGTACCAGTTGGCGTTTGGCCAGATACCGGTCACGGTCGGTACGCTGAGGTCGCTCTCGGATAAGGCAACCTTGATCATTACGTCACTATTACGCTCAAGCGACATGAGGTGATAGAAGACGGTGAAATCTGCGCCCGATGGCAGGCCCTGACGCTTGGTACGCAGACGTTCGTCTACACCGTGCAAGTCATAGAGCATCACGTAAGGTTTTGGCAGGTTGCGCAGGAAGGTCAGGACTTCAACCAGTTTTGCGCGGGTAACCCAAAGCACCGGCATGCCGGTGCGTGTGGCCTGGGCGGTAAACGCCTCGGGACCAAAACGGGTATTGAGTTCGACAACCACATCTTGGTCGTCAGCCTTATAAGGCGGGATGTACAGAGCGGAGCCTGTAGTCATGGTTTTTTATCGCTTTCGGTCAACGTAAAGAATGAGGCCAGTGTTTCGTTCTACTTAAAGAAGCGGCGCTGGATCAGACTTCGTCGGGGCTGCGCAGGTTAGTGACCTGAATACGCTGTTCGCGGCGCTGTTCCTTTTGGGACGGCATCTCGGCGCGATAAACGCCTTGTTCGCCGACAACCCAGGAAAGTGGGCGACGCTCCTGGCCAATCGACTCTTGCAAGAGCATCAAGCCTTGCAGGAAAGCCTCAGGGCGGGGTGGGCAGCCTGGCACGTAAACGTCCACGGGCAGGAACTTATCCACCCCTTGAACCACGGAGTAGATGTCGTACATGCCGCCGGAGTTGGCGCAAGAACCCATGGAGATAACCCATTTAGGCTCAAGCATTTGCTCATAGAGACGCTGAATGATCGGCGCCATCTTGATGAAGCAGGTACCGGCAATAACCATGAAATCCGCCTGACGCGGCGATGCCCGGATAACTTCGGCGCCAAAGCGCGCGATGTCGTGGGGCGCCGTGAAGGCGGTGGTCATTTCCACGTAGCAGCACGACAGGCCGAAGTTGTACGGCCACAAGGAGTTTTTACGCCCCCAGTTGACCGTGCCGTTCAGCACGTCTTCAAGCTTGCCCATGAAAATGTTTTTGTGGACTTGATCTTCTAACGGATCGGAAACGGTTTCCCGTTTGCCGATCGGGTACTGCTCGTTAGGAGCATCCGGGTCGATCCTGGTGAGTTCGTATTGCATCGCCAAAGCCTCATTGTTTCAGCTTGGCCTGCCGCTTACGACGAGCTTCCGGCGCCCAATCAAGAGCGCCCACTCGAAATAGGTAGACAAGGCCTGCCAACAGAATTGCTATGAAAACGAGAGCTTCGACGAATCCGGTCCAGCCGCTTTCGCGAACAGACACAGACCATGCAAAGAGAAAGAGGGCTTCGATATCAAAGATCACGAAGAGCATCGCGACCAGATAGAATTTGGCTGAGAGCCGCAAGCGGGCGCCACCTGTAGGTAGCATGCCGGACTCGAACGGTTCGTTTTTGCTGCGTCCCCAGGCTTTTGACCCGAGAAGGCTGGAGACGCCGAGCATGAAGGCACAAAGGCCGACAACGCCGAGAAGGAAAATGGCAAAGCCCCAGTTGTGGGCTATGAGTCCTGTCGCTTCGGGCATGCTGGAAATCCTTAACAGAGAGCAAAGGTCTCTGAGCTTAAAAAGGTAATAAAGCAGTGACGATATGTCGCAGCGCTATTGATGGCCGGGATTTTATGGCTAAACACCCAGCAAGTAAATTTTCTAAGATGAATTAATTCAATCCTTTAGTGGTAGATCACTCCTTAAAGTCTACGTAAGCCATGTGATACGGGCATTACAGCATATTTCAGGGAATATGTTTTACAGCAACAGTAATCAACAAAAGCAACTCTAAATGATAATTAGTATCGTTTAAGCGGCTGGTTAGTGTGAGCCTGTACCGCAGGTTCCTTGAAGTTGGCTTATATAAGCCGGGTTAGCAAGTTTTGAACTTGGTTTTTTACCCTGGTTTTGGTTTTTGTTCATGGATCTGGGTCACGTTTTGGTGAGTGCTCACCCCTACAAATGCGTTGCGGACACACAAAAAACGCCCCGAACCAGTCGGGGCGTCAATGACTGAAAAGCAGCTCTTAGTGGAACTGTTCTTCTTCAGTCGAGCCGGTCAGGGCGGTTACCGAAGACGAGCCACCCTGGATGACGGTGGTCATGTCGTCGAAGTAGCCAGTGCCCACTTCCTGCTGGTGCGCCACAAAGGTGTAGCCCTTGTCGGCGTCAGCGAACTCTTGCTCTTGCAGTTTCACGTAAGCAGTCATGTCGTTGCGGGCGTAGTCGTGCGCCAGGTTGAACATGCTGTGCCACATGTTGTGGATGCCCGCCAGGGTTATGAACTGGTGCTTGTAGCCCATTGCTGACAATTCGCGTTGGAACTTGGCAATGGTCGCGTCGTCCAGGTTTTTCTTCCAGTTGAAGGAAGGCGAGCAGTTGTACGACAGCAGTTGGTCCGGGTATTCCTTTTTGATCGCTTCAGCAAAGCGACGGGCTTCTTCCAGATCCGGTTTAGCGGTTTCACACCAGATCAGGTCGGCATACGGTGCGTAAGCCAGGCCGCGAGCGATAGCCTGGTCCAGGCCTGCGCGCACCTTATAGAAGCCTTCTTTGGTGCGTTCACCCGTCACAAACGGCTGGTCGTACGGGTCGCAATCTGATGTCAGCAAGTCTGCTGCGTTAGCGTCGGTACGCGCCAGGATGATGGTTGGGGTGCCAGCAACGTCAGCAGCCAGACGTGCAGCGGTAAGCTTCTGTACAGCTTCTTGGGTAGGAACCAGAACCTTGCCGCCCATGTGGCCGCATTTTTTTACGGACGCCAGTTGGTCTTCGAAGTGAACGCCAGCGGCGCCTGCTTCGATCATGCTCTTCATCAGTTCATAAGCGTTTAGCACGCCGCCGAAACCGGCTTCTGCGTCAGCCACGATGGGTGCGAAGTAGTCGATGTAACCCTGGTCGCCCGGATTTTTGCCGGCTTTCCACTGGATCTGGTCAGCACGACGGAACGAGTTGTTGATGCGCTTGACCACGGTTGGTACCGAGTCCACCGGGTATAGCGACTGATCGGGGTACATGGATTCAGCAGAGTTGTTGTCTGCTGCCACTTGCCAGCCCGATAGGTAGATAGCCTGGATGCCGGCTTTAACCTGTTGAACTGCTTGGCCCCCGGTCAGGGCGCCCATGCAGTTGACGAAATCTTTCTCAGGACGGAAGGACGGGTGTGCGCCCTGTGTCACCAGTTTCCACAGCTTGTCAGCGCCCAATTTTGCGAAAGTGTGCTCAGGTTGAACCGAGCCGCGCAGGCGGACCACGTCAGCAGCGGAATAATCGCGAGTCACGCCTTTCCAGCGTGGATTTTCGGCCCAGTCTTTTTCAAGGGCTGCAATTTGCTGTTCGCGTGTCAGTGCCATGGAGATAAACCTCGTCGCATAGGTCTGGGTTGAAAAATGTTTGCTCCACCAGCACACAACAATCGTGTTTGAGTCTGTGCGTGAATGGCTGATCGCTATAAGGCACTCGGCCCTTTGCAGGGGCTCTGATTAGCGGGAGCGGGGCCATCATGCCTTCGCATTTTTAAGTCGTCAAACGTTTTGTAGTGCTTTTTTGCTAGCACTACATATTTAGTCTAATACGACTCTTCGGTCAGTTCTGGGTCCTCTGGTCGAGAATGTTGACTTTGACCCGCACCGTCATGTCGTTGCGGCCTTGAGTAGAGTACGTAAGGGTTGTAGCGTTATTTTTGCTTTGGCTCTGGTTGCTGCTGCCTGCCACGGTGATCCATTGGCCGAGTGGGCCGCTGACGTGTGTGTCGGTATTTTGCACGTTCACTACATCTGGCTGCTCTTGGCTCATGGTGTCGAGGTGCGTGCTGATCGTGAGGTGTACCGTTTCACCTGTAACGTTGGCGGTGACGTAAAAACCTTGAGTGACATCACGGTAATCGGTCTGTGCAAGCACCCGTCCGTAGGCATCTGTTTGCGTGCTGGTGAGGGGTACGCTTTGGCCGATCTGGATCTGTGCGGGGATACCTTCAGTGGCTTGAATCTGTTGAATGCCACCTTCTCGGCTGGCGGTACTGATCACGCGGGTGTCTGAATTTGACTGGGGCAGGCTGTTGTCGCGAGTGTCGACCGTAATCAGCAAGCGCTTGGCGGGTGTGTCGAGTTGCGCCAGCAGGTTTTCGAGGTTTTGAATTTTCGAGGGTGCTGCTTCGACAATCAGCTGATTGCCGTAGGCGCTGACTTTGCCGTTTTTACCGATAAAGTTCTGCGCAATCGGTAGTAAATCGGCGCTGGTGCGGTTTTGCAGGGTGATGACTTTAGTGTCGGCCAGCGCGCTAATGCTGAAGACTATTAGCAGGCTGGCGATGAAAGCGCGTAGGGACATGTCCGTTATCTCCGCAATACGTGAAAAGTATCCGCGGAGTGTGGCAGATAGCAAAACGCCCTGCGATCCGAAGATGGCAGGGCGTTTGTAACGTGTCTTTGTAGTCGCTGCCGGAGGCTGCGATGGACCCCTTATGTTGCAGGTCCTTCGGCCCTTATCGCAGTTTGCAGTAGCGGCTACAGGGTCGCGATCAGCTGACGCGTTCCATATCAACGTGCGGAATGCCGGCTTCGAGGAATTCGTCGCTGACGATTTTGAAACCCAAGCGCTCATAGAACGGCGTTGCGTGCACTTGCGCGCTTAGCTTTTGTTCTTTGAGGCCGCGCTTTTCAGCTTCGTTGATCGTGGCCTGCATCAGTGCGTCACCCACTTTGAGGCCGCGCCAGTCTTTGAGGACGGATACCCGGCCAATGTGGCCGTCCGGCAAGAGCCGGGCAGTGCCAATTGGAAAGTCGCCCTCGTAAGCCAGAAAATGCACGGCATCTGCATCGTCGGCGTCCCACTCAAGCTCAGGCGGGACATGTTGTTCAGCAATAAATACCGCCTCACGAATGCGTCGAAGTTCGGCGTTGTCCTTATGCCAGTCGGCGACACGTACGTGGATGCTATTCATCGGCAAACCCCAGGCTTCCTTGTTTAACCAGCTCGCAGAGCAGGTTACGTCCATCTTCATCGGCCAGCCATGGGCCGAGATTCTCACTGTGCAGCGCATCGGCGGCACAAATCATTTTCAACAGTTCGCGCAGTTTACCCGGCAGCAGGCGGCTTTGGCCGCTGGCGAACAACAACAGGTCTTCATCGACTTCGGACCAGGCCAGTCGCGCGCTAGGGTTGCGGATCAGGATGGCGCCTTGTGCCAGGCTGTCCATCAAGTCTTCTTCTTCGAGTTCCGGGCCGACCACGAGTTCCGGGTAGCGTGGCTCGGTCATGAACTGGCCGAACCAGGTCAGTAGCATGCGCTCATCGCTCATGTGCTCGGTCAGCAGGCTTTTGAGGCGGCCCAGTGCGTCGTGCTGGATCTGGTGTGGATCGCTCACCGGTTGTGCGTCGGCATCGGTGTAGCGCTCTTCGTCCGACAGGTACTGGCTCAGGAAGTCGGTGAAGTGGGTCAGCACTTCTGCGGCGCTCGGGGCGCGGAAGCCGACCGAGTAGGTCAGGCAGTCATCGACTGCAACGCCGCAGTGCGCAAGGCGTGGCGGCAGATACAGCATGTCGCCCGGTTCGAGGGTCCATTCGTCGGTAGCTTCGAAGTCGGCCAGAATACGCAGGTCGGCATGTTCCAGCATCTTGCTATCGGAGTCGCACATCTGGCCGATTTGCCAGTGGCGCTTGCCGTGACCTTGCAGCAGGAATACGTCGTAGTTGTCGAAGTGCGGGCCTACGCTGCCGCCGGGGGCCGCGTAGCTGATCATCACGTCGTCAATGCGCCAGCTTGGCAAAAAACGGAAGTTTTCCAGCAATTCGCCGACTTCAGGCACGAACTGATCAACTGCTTGCACCAGCAGGGTCCATTCGCGCTCTGGCAACTTGCCGAATTCGTCTTCAGCGAACGGGCCGCGACGCAATTCCCATGGGCGTTCGCCGTGTTCGATGATCAGGCGCGATTCGACTTCTTCTTCCAGTGCTAGACCGGCCAGTTCGTCGGCGTCGATCGGGCTTTCGAAGTCAGGAATGGCCTGACGGATCAGCAGCGGTTTTTTCTGCCAGTAGTCGCGCAGGAATTCGCGTGCCGTGATGCCGCCCAGAAGTTGAAGAGGAGTATCAGGATTCATGTGTAACCTATTGAAAAAAAGCGCTTTGTATTCGGGAATAAAAACGCCCGGCACGGCCGGGCGTTAATAGGTCGTTGCAGCGATCAGATGCGTTTGGCTTGTTCGACCGCATTGCCAATGTAATTGGCAGGCGTCAGAAGCTTCAGCTCGGCTTTTGCCGCTTCCGGCATTTCAAGGCCGTCGATGAAAGTTTGCAGGGCATCGGCGGTGATGCCCTTGCCGCGCGTCAGCTCTTTGAGCTTCTCGTACGGGTTTTCAATGTTGTAGCGACGCATCACGGTCTGGATCGGCTCGGCCAGTACTTCCCAGCAAGCGTCCAGGTCAGCAGCGATTTTTTGAGCGTTCAGCTCAAGTTTGCTGATGCCTTTGAGGCTGGCTTCGTACGCGATCACGCTGTGGGCAAAGCCTACACCAAGGTTGCGCAGTACGGTGGAGTCGGTCAGATCGCGCTGCCAGCGGGAGATTGGCAATTTGCTGGCGAGGTGCTGGAACAAGGCATTGGCGATACCCAGGTTGCCTTCGGAGTTTTCGAAGTCGATCGGGTTGACCTTGTGCGGCATGGTCGAGGAGCCGATTTCGCCAGCGATAGTGCGCTGTTTGAAGTAGCCCAGCGAGATGTAGCCCCAGATATCGCGATCGAAGTCGATCAGGATGGTGTTAAAGCGTGCGATAGCGTCGAACAGCTCAGCGATGTAGTCGTGCGGTTCGATCTGCGTAGTGTATGGGTTGAAACCCAAGCCCAGTTCGTCTTCGATGAAGGCGCGGGCGTTGGCTTCCCAGTCGATCTGCGGGTAGGCCGACAGGTGTGCGTTGTAGTTGCCCACGGCACCGTTGATTTTGCCCAGCAGCGGAACAGCGGCGACTTGAGCGATTTGACGCTCCAGGCGGTAAACCACGTTGGCCAATTCTTTGCCCAGGGTGGTAGGCGAAGCCGGTTGGCCGTGAGTACGCGACAGCATCGGCACGTCAGCGAAGCGGATTGCCAGTTCGCGGATGGCTTCGGCAGTTTGGCGCATCAGCGGCAGCATTACGTCATCACGGCCTTCACGCAGCATCAGTGCGTGGGACAGGTTGTTGATGTCCTCGCTGGTGCACGCAAAGTGGATGAACTCACTGACGTTGGCCAGTTCAGGCAGCTTCGCAGCCTGTTCTTTGAGCAGGTACTCAATGGCTTTGACGTCGTGGTTGGTGGTGCGCTCGATCTCTTTGACGCGCTCGGCGTGCTCCAGAGAAAAGTTTTCGGCCAGTTCATTCAGAACGGCGTTGGCCTCGGCGGAAAAAGCCGGGACTTCAGGGATGGCTGCGTGGGCGGCCAAACGCTGGAGCCAGCGGACTTCAACCAGAACGCGGGCACGGATTAAGCCGTACTCGCTGAAAATTGGGCGCAGGGCCTGGGTTTTGCCGGCGTAGCGGCCGTCAACAGGGGAAACCGCAGTGAGCGAAGAAAGCTGCATGGGGTGTTCTCGGACAGTCGGGCAACGAAATGGGGCGCGTATCATACATGAAAAAAACGACCGGTCCGTTGCCAACTGACCGGCGTCTTACGCGTGACGAGCTTACAACGTGTGTCTGCTTAGGTGTTTCAATTGCCGCGAAGCATCGGATAGAGCTCTTTGAGCAGCTTGCGGCGGCTAAATACCAGTTGCCAGCGATGCCCGCCCAATTGGCGCCATAGCCGCGCGGAGCGGATACCGGCCAGCAGCAGGGCGCGAATCTTTGCAGCATTGTTGGGTTGTTGCAGGTTGCGCATGTCGCCGTGCACTTGAATGCGTTGGCGCAGCGTGCTCAGGGTGTCTTGGTACAACCCGCCGCATGCCGCAACGACGTTTTCGTGAGCGGGGCCAAAATGCTCAACCTGCGACTGGATCTGTGGCAGACGTTTGCCAATCAACTCAAGCATGTCTTCACGCTTGGCCAGTTGACGCTCAAGGCCGAGCATCGACAGCGCATAGCGCAAGGGCTCGCGTTGCAGGGTGTTGGGGTCGCGCTCGAGCGCGCCAATCAGGGCACGATAGCCTTCGCGCAAGTTGATGTCGTCGCCACCGTAGACTTCGAGTGTGTCCTTGGGGTCGCGCACCAATAAGCTGCCGAGCATGCAGGCCAGATCGGCTTCGCTGATCTGGCCGGTCTTGGCGATCTTGTCTACCAGCACGGCGGCGAAAAATACGCCGCCAAGGGCTATCAGTTGCTCCTGAGTGGGGCTCATGCGTGCAGGCCTTTGCTGGTCCATGGCTCGGCCACTTCGATCACGCCGCCGCCCAAGCAGATTTCACCGTCGTAGAACACCACGGACTGGCCAGGTGTTACGGCGCGCTGCGGGTCGTCGAAGGTCGCGCGGTAGCCGGTAGCGGTTTTTTCAAGGGTGCACGGCTGGTCGCTTTGGCGATACCGGACCTTGGCCGTCAGGCGCAATGGTGTGCTCAGGTCGATCGGGTTGACCCAGTAGATCTCTGAGGCGAGCAGGGCACGTGAGAACAGCCATGGATGATCGTTGCCTTGGCCGACGATCAGTTCGTTGTGCTCAAGGTCTTTGATCAGCACGTACCACGGCTCGTCACTGGCGTCTTTTAGGCCACCAATGCCCAAGCCCTGGCGTTGACCGATAGTGTGATACATCAGGCCGTGATGGCGGCCAATGACTTCACCTTCGGTGGTTTTGATTTCGCCCGGCTGTGCAGGCAGGTACTGCTTGAGGAAGTCGCTGAAGCGGCGCTCGCCAATAAAACAGATACCCGTGGAGTCTTTTTTCTTGGCGGTGGCCAGATCATGCTTTTCAGCGATGCGGCGCACTTCTGGTTTTTCCAGTTCGCCAACTGGGAACAAGGTCTTGGCGATTTGCTCGCCGCCAACGGCGTGCAGAAAGTAGCTTTGGTCCTTGTTTGGATCAAGGCCCTTGAGCAGCTCTGTGCGGCCGTCAATGTCACGACGGCGCACGTAGTGGCCGGTAGCGATCAGATCTGCGCCGAGCATCAGGGCGTAGTCGAGGAACGCCTTGAACTTGATTTCGCGGTTGCACAAGATGTCCGGGTTGGGCGTGCGCCCGGCTTTGTATTCGGCCAGGAAGTGTTCAAACACGTTATCCCAGTATTCGGCGGCAAAGTTGGCAGTGTGCAGCTTGATGCCAATTTTGTCGCACACGGCCTGGGCGTCTGCCAGATCATCCATGGCGGTGCAGTAATCCGTTCCGTCGTCTTCCTCCCAGTTCTTCATGAACAGGCCTTCCACCTGGTAGCCCTGCTCCATGAGCAGAACGGCGGAAACGGAAGAGTCGACACCACCGGACATGCCGACGATGACGCGCTGTTTTTCGGGGGCGACTAAGGCTGGATCACGCATAAGGTTTCAATGAGTGTCTTGAAAAAGGACGCGATTCTAGCAGGCCCGAGCGCTCAAGGCTAAACCGAAGGGCGGATTAACGTGAGGTCGAACAGTTTGCCGGTCAGATAATCGTCAATGCAGTGCAGGCTCAACTCGCTGCGCCAGCGATGGCGTTGGGCTATTAACTCGTCACGGGTCAGCCATAACGGGCCGATGATGCCGGTGTCCAGGGTGTATTCAGGGTGATGTTTTAAAGCCTTGCCCGCAAAGCACACGCGCTGATAGGTCACTCCATTGCTGGGGGCTGTGTACAAATAAATACCGATGACCCCGGTCAGTTCGACGTCGTAGCCGGTTTCTTCGAGGGTTTCGCGAATGGCGGCTTCGATCAGGGTTTCGTTCGGGTCCAGATGCCCGGCGGGCTGATTGAGCACGGCGCGTTCGCCGCTAAATTCTTCAACCATCAAAAAGCGCCCGTTGTCTTCGACGACCGTGGCGACGGTGAGGTGGGGTTTCCATTCCATGGGAGGGGTTCCAGAGGGTGAGGTTTTGTAGTCGCTGCCGAAGGCTGCGTTCGGTTGCGAAGCAATCGTTATGCCGTGCAAAGAGTGCGACTGAAATGTTTCGTGCGCTGATTTTACACCGGCTTCGCCGTTGATCGCAGCCTTCGGCAGCGACTACACGGTTGCGAGCACCCTTAAACCACAAACCCCGGCGTCGTGGGCCGGGGTTTGTGGTGTTACGTGTTGCTCTTACACAGACGCGATGATCGCGTTCAGTGTTGCGCTAGGGCGCATTACGGTGCTCACCTTGTCAGCATTCGCGTGGTAGTAACCACCGATGTCGACAGGCTTGCCCTGCACGGCGTTGAGTTCAGCAACAATTTTTGCTTCGTTCTCGGCCATGGCTTTTGCCACAGGGGCAAATTGGGCTTGCAGTTCTTTGTCTTCAGTCTGTGCAGCCAGGGCTTGAGCCCAGTACAGCGCCAGGTAGAAGTGACTACCGCGGTTGTCGATGTTGCCGACTTTGCGCGATGGCGATTTGTTGTTATCCAGGAACTGGCCAGTGGCCTGGTCTAGGGTCTTGGCCAACACCAACGCTTTAGGGTTGTTGTAGGTCGTGCCCAGGTGCTCCAGGGAGGCAGCCAGTGCCAGGAACTCACCCAGCGAGTCCCAACGCAGGAAGTTTTCTTCCAGCAGTTGTTGAACGTGCTTTGGAGCCGAACCGCCTGCGCCTGTTTCAAACAGACCGCCGCCATTCATCAGCGGTACGATCGACAGCATTTTGGCGCTGGTGCCCAGTTCCATGATCGGGAACAGGTCCGTCAGGTAGTCACGCAGTACGTTACCGGTCACCGAGATGGTGTCTTGGCCTGCACGGGTGCGCTCAAGCGTGAACTTCATGGCCTCAACCGGCGACATGATGCGAATGTCCAGGCCGCTAGTGTCGTGATCCTTCAGGTAGGTCTGAACTTTCTCGATCATCAGTGCGTCATGGCTACGCTGTGGGTCCAGCCAGAACACGGCCGGAGTGTTGCTGGCGCGAGCGCGGTTAACAGCCAGTTTAACCCAGTCGCGGATCGGCGCGTCTTTGGCCTGGCACATGCGCCAGATGTCGCCTTCTTCAACCTTCTGTTCCATCAGCACGTTGCCGTTGCTGTCGGTAACCCGAACAACGCCAGGCGCCTTGATTTGGAAGGTTTTGTCGTGAGAGCCGTATTCTTCGGCTTTTTGCGCCATCAGGCCAACGTTTGGCACGCTGCCCATCGTGGTTGGATCGAAAGCGCCGTGCTTTTTGCAGTCTTCGATCGTGGCCTGGTAGATGGTTGCGTAGCAGCGATCTGGGATCAACGCCTTGGTGTCGTGCAATTGACCGTCGGTGCCCCACATTTTGCCGGAGTCACGGATCATTGCAGGCATCGAGGCGTCGACGATAACGTCGCTTGGCACGTGCAGGTTGGTGATGCCTTTGTCGGAGTTAACCATCGCCAGTGCAGGGCGATCAGCGTAAACAGCTTGGATGTCAGCTTCGATTTCAGCTTGTTTCTCAGCCGGCAGCGCCTGGATACGGGCGTAGAGGTCGCCAATACCGTTGTTCAGGTTAAAACCGATTTCTTTCAGGACGTCAGCGTGTTTTTCCAGCGCATGCTTGTAGAACTCAGCCACGATCTGACCAAACATGATTGGGTCGGAAACCTTCATCATGGTGGCTTTCAAGTGAACCGAGAACAGCACGCCTTGTTTCTTGGCGTCTTCGATTTCGGCCGCTACGAATTCGCGCAGGGCTTTTTTGCTCATGACGGAGCAATCGATGATCTCACCGGCTTGCACGGTGGTTTTTTCTTTCAGGACGGTGGTAGTGCCGTCCTGAGCGATCAATTCGATTTTAACGCTGGACGGGGCTTCGATCAGGGCTGCTTTTTCACTGCCGTAGAAATCGCCTTCGCTCATGTGCGCAACGTGAGACTTGGAGTCTGTAGCCCACGCGCCCATTTTGTGCGGGTGCTTGCGAGCGTAGTTTTTAACCGACAGCGGTGCGCGGCGGTCAGAGTTGCCTTCACGCAGTACCGGGTTCACGGCGCTGCCCATCACTTTGCTGTAACGCGCCTTGGTTTCTTTTTCGGCGTCAGTGGTGACAGTTTCCGGGTAGTCCGGAATGTTAAAGCCTTGCGCTTGCAGTTCTTTGATCGCGGCCTGCAATTGCGGGACCGAGGCGCTGATGTTAGGCAGCTTGATGATGTTGGCTTCAGGGGTAACGGCCAGGGCGCCCAGTTCGGCGAGGTGGTCTGCTACAGCCTTGTCACCCAATTGCTCAGGGAAGCTTGCGAGGATGCGGCCTGCCAGAGAGATGTCGCGCGTCTCAACGTCGATATCAGCGCTGGCGGTGAAAGCCTCGATGATAGGCAGCAGTGAATAGGTGGCGAGCGCCGGAGCTTCGTCGGTGAAGGTATAGATGATCTTCGAACGGTTGGGCATTTCGGATTAACTCTCTTCTTTGCTGAGCGTGCTCAGATACTCGAGATGCGCAGGGTAGGCGCTTTCGTTCACAGTGAACAATGAGCCGAAAGTCGAGGCTCTTCGCGGTGATGTGAATGCATCAGTAGAGCGTCAAGCGGTCGAGCCGGGGTAACGACTCAGCCTTTCTAGGCCTGAAAGACTCATTCCAGTAGGTGTTTCTGGGTGACTCCATAGTCACCGGCGCAGTATACATAGGTCACTAAGGTTGCTGCGAGGGGGGCTGCGTATCACAAATCATCCATTGGTCTAAGAGCCTGCGTCAAAATGCCCTTGTTTTTGGCGTTTCACCCCGTGTTTAAAGGGTTTAAAAGGGAGTTGGCGGGGAGGTTGCAGCGTGTTTGGAAACATTCTGTTTGCGCGGCGATTTAACCGGGCTAGGCTCAAGGTCGCTTGGTGTGCCACCCAAAAATGGAGTTCAGCAGGGAACAGCAAGGTCAAAGTTCCAGCCGCGGGTGAGAAAATCACCGCCAACGCAGCCCCTTCTTTCTCTGAAATAAAAACGGCCGATTCAAAAATATGAGTCGGCCGTGTTTTTGTAACTGTTTTTTTGCCTTGCAGGTTCAGACCGAGAGGCTGTTGACCTCTAGCGCAGGTACCGATTTTAAGGTTTGTGCCTTTGCATCGGTAATCGCGACTGCATGCAAGCCCTTGGGGCCTTGGGTAATTTCGAAGCTTACAGGTTGGCCCGCTTTCAGGGTTTTATAGCCATCCATCTGAATAGCTGAAAAATGGGCGAAGAAGTCGATTGGATGTCCCTGCTCGTCGATGCCTTCCTTGGCTTCCGTATTGATAAAGCCGAAGCCTTTGGCGTTATTGAACCATTTGACCTTGCCTTGCATACTCATCTCCCTCTGCTGCAAACAACTCCATCACTGGAGTATCATCCAGTTCACTCGCGCAGAAACCATTAAATATGGTTGACTGCACGGACCTTTATTCCCCACTGTGGGTTCTATTGGTTGTAACACCGTTTTACCGATAGTCAAGGTCACGCGGCGGCACAGTTGAAATTTGACATGCCTGCCTCCATCACTGTAACCGCTCAAAGACGAACCTTTCTTTCCATGCATGCAATCAGCCAGATTCGACTAACATTCAATCAGGATCAGCCCGGTTTTGATGACGAAGACTCCGCTGGCTTGGCTGTGCAAGAGGCTAAGCCTGCGCTTCAGGCGCCGCCGATGTACAAGGTGGTTTTGTTCAACGATGACTACACACCCATGGATTTCGTTGTCGAAGTGCTTGAGGTGTTTTTTAACTTGAATCGCGAATTGGCGACCAAGGTCATGTTGGCCGTCCATACAGAAGGACGGGCCGTATGCGGCATTTTTACTCGCGATATAGCCGAGACCAAGGCAGCGCAGGTAAACCAGTACGCACGCGAAAGCCAGCATCCGCTACTCTGTGAAATCGAGAAGGACGGTTAACGCCGACCACTTGGGTATGAGGTGAAGCCATGTTAAATCGCGAGCTCGAAGTCACCCTCAATCTTGCCTTTAAGGAAGCCCGCTCAAAGCGTCATGAATTCATGACGGTCGAGCATCTCCTTTTAGCGCTCCTAGATAATGAGGCGGCCGCAACCGTTCTACGCGCCTGTGGCGCAAACCTCGACAAACTCAAGCATGACCTGCAAGAGTTTATTGATTCCACGACTCCCCTGATCCCTGTCCACGACGAAGACCGTGAAACCCAGCCAACCTTGGGCTTTCAGCGTGTTTTGCAGCGTGCCGTATTCCATGTGCAAAGCTCCGGCAAGCGTGAAGTCACGGGCGCTAACGTATTGGTTGCGATTTTCAGTGAGCAGGAAAGCCAAGCAGTGTTCTTGCTCAAGCAGCAGAGCGTTGCGCGCATTGATGTCGTCAACTTTATTGCTCATGGCATCTCCAAAGTGCCTGGCCATGGCGATCACTCCGAGAGTGAGCATGAAATGCAGGATGAGGAGGGTGGTGAGCCCTCGTCTTCAAGCAATCCTTTGGATGCTTATGCCAGCAACTTGAACGAGTTGGCCCGTCAGGGTCGTATCGATCCGTTGGTGGGGCGCGAAATGGAAGTTGAGCGCGTTGCTCAGATCCTGGCACGTCGCCGTAAGAACAACCCGCTGTTGGTAGGCGAGGCGGGCGTGGGTAAAACCGCGATTGCTGAAGGACTGGCCAAGCGGATCGTCGACAATCAAGTGCCTGACTTGCTGGCTAACAGCATCGTCTACTCCCTTGATCTCGGGGCCTTACTTGCGGGTACAAAGTACCGCGGCGATTTTGAAAAACGCTTCAAGGCGTTGCTCGGTGAGCTCAAAAAACGCCCTCAGGCGATTTTGTTCATCGATGAAATCCACACCATCATTGGTGCGGGCGCGGCATCTGGTGGCGTAATGGATGCCTCAAACCTGCTCAAGCCATTGTTGTCTTCGGGCGACATCCGCTGCATTGGTTCGACGACGTTCCAGGAGTTTCGCGGGATCTTCGAAAAAGACCGTGCCTTGGCGCGCCGTTTCCAGAAAGTTGACGTGTCCGAGCCTTCGGTTGAAGACACCATCGGCATTCTGCGAGGCCTCAAAGGTCGCTTCGAGCAGCATCACGGTATCGAATACAGTGATGAGGCCCTTCGCGCGGCGGCTGAGCTGGCTTCGCGTTACATCAATGATCGGCACATGCCGGACAAGGCTATTGATGTCATTGACGAGGCGGGTGCTTACCAGCGGCTGCAACCGGTCGAAAAACGCGTCAAGCGTATCGAAGTGGAACAGGTCGAAGATATTGTGGCGAAAATCGCTCGTATTCCGCCTAAGCACGTCTCCAGCTCCGATAAAGAGCTGCTGCGCAACCTCGAGCGCGACCTCAAGCTGACCGTGTTTGGTCAAGATGCAGCGATTGACTCCCTGTCGACGGCCATCAAGCTGTCGCGTGCTGGGCTCAAATCGCCTGACAAGCCTGTCGGTTCGTTCCTGTTCGCAGGTCCGACGGGTGTCGGTAAAACCGAAGCTGCCCGTCAGTTGGCGAAGGCGCTGGGGGTTGATCTGATTCGCTTTGACATGTCCGAGTACATGGAGCGCCACACCGTATCGCGTCTGATCGGTGCGCCTCCAGGTTACGTGGGCTTTGATCAGGGCGGTCTGTTGACCGAAGCCATCACTAAGCAGCCGCATTGCGTGCTGCTGCTCGATGAAATCGAGAAGGCGCACCCAGAAGTCTTTAACCTGCTGCTGCAGGTCATGGACCACGGCACGCTGACCGATAACAACGGGCGCAAGGCTGACTTCCGTAACGTGATCATTATCATGACCACCAACGCAGGTGCCGAAACGGCTTCGCGGGCATCGATCGGGTTTACGTTCCAGGATCACGCCTCCGACGCGATGGAAGCGATCAAGAAGAGCTTCACCCCTGAGTTCCGCAACCGCCTGGACACTATCATTCAGTTTGGTCGCCTCAGTCACGAGGTTATCAAGCATGTGGTGGACAAGTTCCTTACCGAGCTGCAAGCGCAGTTGGAGGACAAGCACGTTCAGCTTGTGGTGACGGATGCCGCTCGCGGCTGGCTGGCTGCTGGAGGTTACGACGTGCAAATGGGCGCACGCCCAATGGCGCGTCTGATTCAGGACAAAATCAAGCGTCCGCTGGCTGAAGAAATTCTCTTTGGCGAACTGGCTGATCATGGCGGTGTAGTACACATCGACCTGAAAGACGGCGAGTTGACTTTCGAGTTTGAAACGGCGGTTGAAATGGCTTAATCCCAGCCAACAAAAAAGCGCCTTATGGCGCTTTTTTGTTGGCTGGGATTAAGCAGCCGCAAGCTTCAAGTTGTGAGCTTCAAGCTTCAAGTCAAGAGCTTCAAGCTTGCCGCTTGCCGCTCAAGCTTCGCTTGATTAACGAGCGCGGTAAGTGATGCGCCCTTTGCTCAAGTCATAGGGCGTCAGCTCGACGCGCACTTTGTCACCGGTAAGAATACGAATGTAGTTCTTGCGCATCTTGCCGGAAATATGCGCGGTTACGACGTGCCCATTTTCCAACTCCACACGAAACATGGTGTTGGGCAGGGTGTCGACGACAGTGCCTTCCATTTCGAAGCTGTCTTCTTTCGACATGCAGTAAAGCCCTCGGTGTCCAATGAATGGCCCGGTGCAACTGCGCCAGGCAAAAGCGGCGTGCATTGTGCCCGAAAAGTGGGGTTTAAGCCAAGGGGTTCAGTTAAGAGTGCTCCATCTCTGATTAATAAGCAGCTCAATGGGCCTGTATTCGGTCTTGTAATTCATCTTTTTGCAGTTCTTGATCCAGTAGCCTAGGTACAGCGCCCCCAGCCCCAAACGACTGGCTTCAGCGATCTGCCACAGAATGCCGTAGCGCCCCAGACTGCGGCGCTCTTCGGCAGGTTCGTAGAAGGTGTAAACCGCCGATAATCCGTTAGGCAAAACGTCGGTGACGGCCACTGCCAGCAAGCGTCCATTGAGGCGAAATTCGTAGAATGTCGAGAACGGTAGGTCGCGCACTAAAAAAGTTGAAAATTGATCGCGGCTTGGAGGAAACATGTCGCCATCAGCATGCCGTTGCTCGATATAGCGTTGGTAGAGATCAAAATATTCGTCGCTGAAACTTGGCTTGGCGGCTTGCACGTGCAAGTCAGCATTGCGCTTGAAAATACGTTTTTGCTGACGGTTGGGAGTAAACAGCGCCACAGGTATGCGCGCAGGGGTGCACGCGTCGCATTTGAGGCAGTGTGGCCGGTACAGATGGTCGCCACTGCGCCGAAAGCCCATATCGGACAAGTCAGCATAGACCTGCACGTCCATCGGCTGGCTGGGGTCGAGGAACAGCGTAGTGGCCTGTTCTTCGGGCAGGTAGCTGCAAGCGTGAGGTTGAGTGGCATAAAACTTCAAGCGCGCCAGCTCGGTCATGATTGGCCCTCGGGAAATCTTTGAATTAAGTGTAAGCCAGCTAGAAAAACTCGCCTATAAAACCCATTGCGCGGTTGTAGGCTGATCCAGATGTTTTTGTAGGTAATCGGCGAATTGCTGGCGTGAAATTGAGCGCGCACCCAGACTTTCGAGATGGCTGGTTGGCATTTGGCAGTCAATTAGCACAAATCCCCAAGCCTTCAACTGCTTGACCAGTGTTGCAAAGCCAAACTTCGAGGCATTGTCTGCACGACTGAACATGGACTCGCCAAAGAATAGCTGGCCCATCGCCAAGCCATACAGGCCTCCCACCAGTTCGCCGTTGTCCCAGACCTCAACCGAGTGGGCATGCCCGCGAGCGTGCAGCTCGATGTAGGCATTTTGCATTTCATCGGTAATCCAAGTGCCATCCGCATAGCTGCGCGGTGCGGCGCAGGCTTGAATGACCCTCGCAAAGTCACAGTCAAAACTCACTTGGTAACGTTGCTGGCGTAACAATTTACCCAGGCTGCGAGAGACGTGCAGTTCTTCGGGGAGCAGCACTGTGCGCGGGTCGGGCGACCACCAAAGAATCGGCTGGCCCTCGGAAAACCACGGGAAGCAGCCATGGCGATAGGCCTGGATTAGGCGATCTGCCGACAGGTCTCCACCCGCCGCCAGCAGCCCGTTGGGCTCGCGCATGGCCTTTGTCAGCGGGGGGAATGTCAGGGTGTCGCGTTTTAACCAGGTCAGCATGGCAGTCAGTCTTACAGAAGAGGGAGGGGTGGCTGCAACTCTGTCGCGCTAATGCGGTCTTAGTCGATCTGGCCCGTGGCTGTTTTGACAGTGGTATAAGTCTTTGTCACAAAAGGCAATGCATGCTCAAATTGGCGGCTCTCGGGCCAGAACTAGGCGTAACCAATCGCCGCAGGCGCCAGCATGGCATCAACGGCTGAAACCCGTACAATGGCCCGCCTGTTTGAGCTGTTCTAAACTGCACAACACTTATCGTAATTCATGGCGGGCTGGTCATGGAGTGCGAGTCATATTACAAGGCTGTGTGCAAGGCTAGTCCAGTTTCATCTCTGAACTTGTCACCTGCTCGATTTGAGCAGTATTTTGCAGTCAATCAATAGTTGGGCGCGCCACAGGCGCAGGAAAAGACGCGTTTTGAAGAAATCCACAGCAGCACCTAAAACAGTTCCACTCTGGCGTCAGCAACTGCACTACCGGCTCAAGGAAGGTGCACTGCTTGCTATTGGCGCTTTATGCCTGTTTCTGATGATGGCCTTGCTCACCTATGGTAAGGACGATCCCGGCTGGAGCCATAACAGCCGCGTTGTGGACGTGCAGAACTTCGGCGGGCCTGCAGGCTCCTACAGCGCGGACATTCTGTTCATGGTGCTGGGCTATTTTGCCTACATCTTTCCGCTGTTGCTGGCGATCAAGGCGTTTCAGATCTTCCGCGAGCGGCATCAGCCTTGGCAGTGGAGCGGCCTGCTGTTTTCGTGGCGTCTGGTGGGTCTGGTGTTTCTGGTCATTTCGGGTGCAGCCTTGGCGCACCTTCACTTCCACTCAGCCAGTGGTTTGCCCGCAGGTGCTGGCGGTGCATTGGGTGAAAGCCTGGGAGATTTGGCGAAAAACGCCCTGAATATCCAAGGCAGCACCTTACTTCTGATTGCCTTGTTCCTGTTTGGCTTGACGATATTTACCGATTTGTCGTGGTTCAAGGTCATGGATGTGACCGGCAAAATTACCCTCGACTTGTTTGAGCTGATCCAGGGTGCAGCCAATCGTTGGTGGTCGGAGCGCAATGAGCGCAAGCAACTGGTTGCTCAATTGCGCGAGGTCGATACCCGTGTCAACGAAGTCGTCGCCCCAAGCGTTTCCGACAAGCGCGAGCAGGCCAAGGTTAAAGAACGCCTGATCGAACGCGAGCACGCTTTGACCAAGCACATGTCCGACCGTGAAAAGCACGTCCCGGCAGTGATCACTCCCGTGCAGGCCAAAGCGCCTGAGCCAAGCAAGCGCGTGCAGAAAGAGAAGCAGGCCCCGCTGTTTGTCGACAGTGCAGTTGAAGGCACTTTGCCGCCGATTTCGATTCTTGACCCCGCTGAGAAGAAACAACTTAATTACTCTCCTGAATCCCTAGCGGCCGTTGGCCACTTGCTCGAAATCAAGCTCAAGGAGTTCGGGGTCGAGGTGACCGTTGACTCGATCCATCCTGGCCCGGTGATTACCCGTTACGAAATTCAGCCGGCTGCCGGGGTGAAGGTCAGCCGTATCGCTAACCTCGCCAAAGACTTGGCACGCTCGCTGGCCGTGACTAGCGTGCGGGTGGTTGAAGTGATCCCCGGCAAAACCACTGTGGGTATCGAGATCCCCAACGAAGATCGCCAGATCGTGCGCTTCTCCGAGGTGTTGTCGACACCTGAGTTTGATGACGCCAAGTCGCCAGTGACATTGGCCCTTGGCCATGATATTGGCGGCAAGCCGGTCATCACCGACTTGGCGAAAATGCCGCACTTGCTGGTCGCCGGTACCACCGGTTCCGGTAAGTCGGTAGGCGTTAACGCCATGATCCTGTCGATTTTGTTCAAGTCTGGGCCGGAAGACGCCAAGCTGATCATGATCGACCCGAAAATGCTTGAGCTGTCGATCTACGAAGGCATTCCGCATTTGCTGTGCCCCGTCGTGACTGACATGAAGGACGCGGCCAACGCCCTGCGCTGGAGCGTTGCCGAGATGGAGCGCCGATACAAACTGATGGCGAAGATGGGCGTGCGTAACCTGGCGGGCTTCAACCAGAAGATCAAAGACGCCGAGGCTGCTGGCGAGCCGATAAGTGACCCGCTGTACAAGCGCGAAAGCATTCATGACGAAGCGCCGCTACTGACTAAGTTGCCGACCATCGTGGTGGTGGTCGACGAATTTGCCGACATGATGATGATCGTCGGCAAGAAGGTTGAAGAACTGATCGCCCGTATCGCCCAGAAGGCGCGGGCCGCAGGGATTCACTTGATCCTCGCGACCCAGCGTCCCTCGGTGGATGTGATTACCGGCCTGATCAAGGCCAACATTCCGACCCGTATGGCGTTCCAGGTATCGAGCAAAATTGACTCACGGACCATCATCGACCAAGGCGGCGCTGAACAATTGCTCGGTCACGGTGACATGCTCTACATGCCGCCCGGCACCAGCCTGCCCATTCGGGTACACGGCGCGTTCGTTTCGGACGATGAGGTCCACCGTGTGGTTGAGGCCTGGAAGCTGCGTGGCACGCCGGACTACAACGAAGACATCCTAGCGGGCGTTGAAGAGCCGGGCAGTGGCTTTGACGGCGGCAGCAGTGAAGGCGGCGACGACGCTGAAACTGATGCGCTGTATGACGAAGCCGTCCAATTTGTACTTGAAAGCCGCCGTGCTTCGATCTCTGCGGTTCAACGCAAACTGAAGATCGGCTACAACCGCGCTGCGCGTATGATCGAGTCCATGGAAATGGCCGGGGTTGTGACCTCGATGAACACTAACGGCTCCCGCGAAGTGCTGGCGCCAGCTCCAATACGCGACTGATCTGCTCGCAGGTAATCTGCAAGCAGGGTTTAACTAATCAATGAGGATTTCCATGCGTCTTGTCAGCATGTTGTTGCTACCGGTTTTGGCGTTAACTGCCTTTTCCGCCAGTTCCGCTCCCGCGGATGTACAGAGCCTGACCAGCCTTCTGGAACGGTCGGAAACGTTGACGGCCGATTTTTCTCAGTTGACCCTGGATGGCGGCGGGACTCAGCTCCAAGACACTAAAGGGCAAATGGCCTTGCAGCGTCCGGGGCGGTTCTACTGGCACACTGATGCGCCGAATGAGCAGACCATGGTTTCCGATGGCCAGAAGGTCACCTTGTGGGACCCGGACCTTGAGCAGGTCACCATCAAGAAGCTTGACCAGCGCCTGACTCAGACCCCGGCCTTGCTGCTCTCGGGTGATGTATCAAAAATCAGCGAAAGTTTTGACATTACCTCCAAACAGGCTGGTGATGTGATGGACTTCACTCTCAAGCCCAAGACCAAAGACACCCTGTTTGACTCGCTGAACCTGTCGTTTAACAAGGGTTTGATCAATAACATGCGTTTGGTTGATAGCGTGGGTCAGCGTACTGACCTGCTGTTCACCGGGGTCAAGGCCAACGTGCCGATCCCTGCGTCCAAATTCAAGTTCGATATCCCGAAAGGGGCTGATGTCATCCAGGAATAAGCCCTGGACGAGGTTTCAAACGCTGCTATGGATCTGTTTCGAAGTGCCCCGATTGCCCAACCCTTGGCTGCCCGTTTGCGTGCAGCCAATCTGGATGAGTACGTCGGTCAAGAACACTTACTTGCCCGGGGCAAGCCACTGCGTGAAGCGCTGGAGCAGGGCGCGTTGCATTCGATGATCTTCTGGGGCCCGCCGGGGGTGGGTAAAACCACCTTGGCACGATTGCTCGCAGAAGTGTCGGATGCGCATTTTGAAACGGTCTCGGCGGTCCTCGCCGGGGTCAAGGAAATCCGTCAGGCGGTTGAAATCGCCAAGCAGCAAGCCGGTCAATACGGGCGACGGACCATCCTGTTTGTCGACGAAGTGCACCGCTTCAACAAGTCGCAGCAAGATGCGTTCTTGCCCTACGTTGAAGACGGTACCCTGATTTTTATCGGCGCGACCACCGAAAACCCCTCCTTTGAACTCAACAACGCCCTGTTGTCGCGGGCGCGGGTGTACGTGCTTAAAAGCCTCGACGAGACGGCGTTGCACAAGTTGGTACACCGGGCGTTGACCGAAGACAAAGGCCTAGGCAAGCGAGGCCTAACCTTGGGCGATGAGGGTTTCCAAACGTTGCTCAGGGCCGCTGATGGTGATGGCCGACGTTTGCTCAACCTGCTGGAAAACGCCTCTGACCTGGCGGAAGACCACAGTGAAATCGGCGTCGACCTGCTGCATGACTTGCTGGGCGATACCCAGAGGCGCTTCGACAAAGGCGGTGAGGCGTTTTACGACCAAATTTCGGCCTTGCACAAATCGGTGCGTGGCTCCAACCCGGACGGTGCGCTGTACTGGTTTGCGCGGATGATTGATGGCGGTTGCGACCCGCTGTACATCGCTCGCCGGGTGGTGCGCATGGCCAGTGAAGACATCGGCAACGCTGATCCGCGTGCCTTGAGCCTGTGCCTCTCGGCCTGGGACGTGCAAGAGCGGCTCGGCAGCCCCGAAGGCGAGTTGGCCGTGGCCCAGGCCATCACTTACCTGGCCTGTGCGCCGAAAAGCAACGCGGTGTATATGGGCTTCAAGGCGGCATTGCGCAGTGCTGCCGAGTACGGTTCGTTGGAAGTTCCGTTACATTTGCGTAACGCGCCGACCAAGCTCATGAAGCAATTGGGGTATGGCGATGAGTACCGCTACGCCCACGATGAACCCGATGCGTATGCCGCGGGTGAAGACTACTACCCCGACGAACTTGAGCCGTTGCAGCTCTATCAGCCTGTGCCGCGTGGGCTGGAGCTTAAGATCGGCGAGAAGCTTAAGCACTTGGCCGCATTGGACCAAGCTAGCCCGCGGCAGCGGAGAAAACCGTGATTCCCTTGATCGCTGCGGTGTCGGTCGGCGGTATAGCAGGCACATTATTGCGATTCGCTACGGGTAATTGGATCAACGCCAATTGGCCAAAGCACTTCTATACCGCGACATTGGCCGTTAATATCGTGGGCTGCCTGCTGATTGGCGTCCTTTACGGACTTTTTTTGATCCGTCCAGAAGTACCGATTGAAGTCCGTGCCGGACTGATGGTTGGTTTCCTGGGTGGCTTGACTACTTTTTCATCCTTTTCACTGGATACGGTGCGCCTGCTTGAAAGCGGGCAAGTGCCATTGGCACTGGGCTATGCGGCCCTCAGTGTATTCGGCGGGCTGCTCGCGACCTGGGCTGGCCTGTCCCTGACCAAACTTTGATAAACGAGAAACCGACATGCTCGATTCCAAACTGTTACGTACCAACCTTCAGGACGTAGCGGATCGCCTGGCATCCCGTGGCTTTAAGCTGGACGTGGCGCGCATCGACGCGCTGGAAGCCAAGCGTAAAGAAGTTCAGACCCTGACCGAGCGCCTGCAGGCTGAGCGCAATGCCATCTCCAAAAGCATTGGTCAGGCCAAGGCGCGCGGCGAAGATATCGCGCCACTGATGGCCAGCGTTGAAACCATGGGCAGCGACTTGGCCAATGGCAAGGTTGAACTGGACGCGATCCAGACCGAGTTGGACTCGATTCTATTGAGCTTGCCGAACCTGCCACACGAATCGGTGCCGGTCGGTGCAGACGAAGACGACAACGTCGAAATTCGTCGTTGGGGCACGCCTACAGCCTTTGATTTCGAGATCAAGGACCACGTCGCGCTGGGCGAGCAATACGGCTGGCTGGACTTTGAAACCGCCGCCAAGCTGTCCGGCGCCCGTTTTGCCTTGCTGCGTGGACCGATCGCTCGTCTGCACCGTGCTTTGGCACAGTTCATGATCAACCTGCACATCAACGAACACGGCTACGAAGAGGCTTACACGCCTTACCTGGTACAGGCGCCTGCGCTCCAGGGTACTGGCCAATTGCCTAAGTTCGAAGAAGACCTGTTCAAGATCAGCCGCGAAGGCGAAGCCGATCTGTACTTGATTCCGACGGCTGAAGTGTCGCTGACCAACATCGTGTCGGGCGAAATCGTTGATCACAAATCGCTGCCGATCAAATTCGTGGCGCACACGCCATGCTTCCGTAGCGAAGCCGGTGCGTCGGGCCGTGACACACGCGGCATGATTCGCCAGCACCAGTTCGACAAAGTTGAAATGGTCCAGATCGTCGAGCCTTCGACCTCGATGGACGCGCTAGAAGGTCTGGTGGGCAACGCTGAAAAAGTGCTGCAACTGCTTGAACTGCCTTATCGCACACTCGCGCTGTGCACCGGCGACATGGGTTTTAGCGCTGTTAAAACCTATGACTTGGAAGTGTGGATCCCGAGCCAGGACAAGTACCGCGAAATTTCGTCGTGCTCTAACTGTGGTGACTTCCAGGCCCGTCGCATGCAAGCGCGTTTCCGCAACCCGGAAACCGGCAAACCTGAGCTGGTTCATACCCTCAACGGTTCAGGTCTGGCTGTAGGCCGTACCTTGGTTGCTGTGTTGGAAAACTACCAGCAAGCAGATGGTTCCATCCGTGTGCCTGAAGTGCTCAAGCCTTACATGGGCGGCATTGAGGTCATCGGCTAAATGGAGTTTCTGCCGCTGTTTCATAACCTGCGGGGCAGCCGTGTACTGGTGGTCGGTGGTGGGGAGATTGCCTTGCGCAAATCTCGACTGCTGGCCGATGCCGGCGCGGTGTTGCGGGTGGTTGCGCCTGCTGTAGAGCCCCAGCTGTGCGAGTTGGTAAACAGTAGCGGTGGTGAGCTGGTGTTGCGTGGTTATGTTGAGGCCGACCTTGACGGGTGCGGGCTGATCATCGCCGCCACCGACGATGAGCCGCTCAACGCCCAAGTGTCTGCGGATGCCCATCGACGTTGCGTGCCGGTAAACGTAGTGGACGCGCCAGCGCTGTGCAGCGTGATCTTCCCAGCCATCGTTGATCGTTCACCGTTAGTGATTGCTATCTCTAGCGGTGGTGACGCGCCAGTGCTGGCACGCTTGATACGCGCCAAGATCGAAACCTGGATTCCTTCGACCTACGGTCAGTTGGCGGGCCTTGCCGCGCGCTTTCGGACCCAGGTCAAAGGCTTGTTCCCGGATGTGCAGCAACGACGTGGTTTCTGGGAAGACGTATTCCAAGGCCCGATTGCCGAACGTCAACTGGCCGGGCAGGGCACCGAAGCCGAGCGTTTGCTGCTGGCCAAGATTAATGGCGAAGCGGCGCAGACCACCGGCGAGGTGTACCTCGTGGGTGCCGGGCCGGGTGATCCTGACCTGCTGACCTTTCGTGCCCTGCGCCTAATGCAGCAGGCTGATGTGGTGCTGTACGACCGTTTGGTGGCTCCGGCCATTCTGGAACTGTGCCGTCGCGATGCTGAACGCGTCTATGTGGGCAAACGTCGAGCTGATCACGCGGTGCCGCAAGACCAGATCAACCAGCAATTGGTAGATTTGGCCAAACAAGGCAAGCGCGTAGTGCGACTAAAAGGTGGAGATCCGTTCATCTTTGGTCGTGGCGGCGAAGAAATCGAAGAACTTGCCGCCCACGGGATTCCATTCCAGGTAGTGCCGGGCATTACCGCTGCCAGTGGTTGCGCGGCTTACGCTGGGATCCCGTTGACGCACCGCGATTATGCGCAGTCCGTGCGTTTTGTGACCGGGCACTTGAAGGATGGCACCAGCAATTTGCCGTGGAACGACTTGGTTGCTCCGGCGCAAACGTTGGTGTTCTACATGGGCCTGATCGGCTTGCCGATTATCTGCGAGCAATTGATTGCTCATGGTCGTTCGGCGGATACCCCGGCAGCCTTGATTCAGCAAGGTACTACGTCGAATCAGCGCGTCTTTACCGGCACGTTGAAGGATTTGCCAACGTTGGTTGCGGAGCACGAAGTGCATGCCCCGACCTTGGTGATCGTAGGCGAAGTGGTGTTGCTTCGTGAGAAGCTGGCGTGGTTTGAAGGCGCTCAATCGCAGGTTTAACGGCGCGGCAAGAACACTGTAGGAGCAGCCGGTCGACGTTCGATTGTCTCGCGATCTTTTGATTGTTTAAAAGATCGCGAGACGAGCTCCTACAGATTATTTTCAGCCCCTGTTTTCCCCCACCAGGCTGTCGACCGACGGTACGCGGGTATCGCTTTCCATTTGGGCATCGTGCTCCAACTGGTGACTAAAACGGTCCAGTGAGCCTTGCGCCGGTTGGGCGTCGCTGGCAAAAACCGGCGGACTCAGCAGGTAAGCACTCAATAAACGGCTCAACCCCGCCAGGCTATCAATGTGTGTGCGCTCATAGCCGTGGGTCGCGTCGCAACCAAATGCCAGCAAGGCACAGCGAATGTCGTGCCCCGCCGTGACGGCTGAATGCGCATCACTGAAGTAGTAACGGAACATATCGCGGCGTACCGGTATGTCGTTGTGGGTGGCCAACCCCAACAGGTGCCGTGACAAATGATAGTCATACGGGCCACCCGAATCCTGCATCGCCACACTGACCGCATGTTCACTGGAATGCTGGCCCTCGGCTACGGGCGCAATATCAATCCCGACAAACTCACTCACATCCCACGGCAATGCAGCCGCCGCGCCGCTGCCGGTCTCTTCTGTGATGGTGAACAACGGGTGGCAGTCGATCAGCGGCTGCTCACCGCTGTCAACGATGGCTTTGAGCGCCGCGAGTAACGCCGCCACACCAGCCTTGTCGTCTAAGTGCCGTGCGCTGATATGCCCGCTTTCGGTAAATTCAGGCAAGGGGTCGAACGCGACGAAGTCGCCAATGTTGACCCCCAGCGAGTCGCAGTCCGCACGGGTGGCGCAGTAAGCGTCTAGGCGCAATTCGATGTGGTCCCAGCTCACCGGTAATTCGTCTACGCCCGTGTTGAACGCATGGCCTGAAGCCATTAATGGCAACACGCTTCCGCGAATCACGCCGGTGTCAGTAAACAAACTGACTCGACTGCCTTCGGCAAAACGGCTTGACCAGCAACCCACTGGCGCCAGCACCAACCGGCCGTTGTCTTTGATCGCCCGCACGCTGGCGCCAATGGTGTCTAAGTGCGCAGAAACAGCGCGATCCGGGCTGCTTTGCTGGCCTTTGAGTGTGGCGCGCAAGGTGCCGCGTCGTGTCAGTTCGAACGGAATGCCCAATTCGTCCAGGCGCTCGGCAACATAGCGCACGATGGTGTCGGTAAAGCCGGTCGGGCTGGGGATGGCGAGCATTTCCAGCAGTACCCGTTGCAGGTAGTCGAGGTCGGGTTCAGGCAAGGTCTGTTTCATAAAAGCTCCTGAGGCCCCGCGCGCCTAATTGCGCATGACACGCGGGAGGATGGACGTTCAGCGCCGGCCGTTCAGGGCGCGGGCTGACTGTGAGGGAATAACAAGTCTATAAAGCGCTCGGCGGTGGGTTGGGGTTCATGATTGGCCAAGCCTGCACGCTCGTTAGCTTCGATAAAGACGTAATCGGGTTGATCGGCGGCAGGCACCATCATGTCCAGCCCAACCACCGGAATATCCAGCGCACGGGCAGCGCGAATCGCCGCATCGGCCAGTACCGGATGGAGGATTGCCGTAACGTCTTCAAGGCAGCCGCCCGTGTGCAAGTTAGCGGTGCGGCGCACGTCCAGTAATTGGCCAGCGGGCAGAACGCTGTCGTACTCATAGCCCGCTGCCTGCACAGTACGCAGGGTTTCGGCGTCAAGTGGGATGCGGCTTTCGCCCTGTGTGGCCGCTTGGCGACGACGGCTTTGGGCTTCGATCAATTGCTGTACGTTGTGTTGACCATCGCCGATCACCTGCGCCGGGCGGCGTATGGCAGCCGCAACGACTTCAAAACCAATCACGACGATCCGTAGATCGTGACCTTCGTGAAAGCTTTCGAGTAGCACCCGGCTGTCAAAGGCTTGGGCTGCTTTGATCGCTTCTTGCACGTGCTCAGTGGTTTGCAAGTCGACGGCCACGCCATTGCCTTGTTCGCCATCCAGTGGTTTGACCACCACTCGCACGTGCTCTTCCAGAAACGCTAGGTTGTCATCGGCATTGCCCGCGCGTTGTTGCGTCGGCACGTTTAAGCCCGCACTGCTCAACACGCTGTGGGTCAGGCTTTTGTCTTGGCACAGGCTCATGCTGATGGCGCTGGTCAGGTCGCTCAGCGATTCGCGGCAACGAATGCGCCGACCGCCGTGGTTAAGTGTGAACAGCCCCGCGCTTGCGTCATCGATATGCACATCAATCCCGCGCTTATAAGCCTCTTCAACCAGAATCCGCGCGTAGGGATTAAGCCCTGCCTGCGGGCCAGGGCCTAGAAATAGCGGCTGATTGATGCCGTTTTTACGTTTAATGGCAAACGTCGACAACGTGCGAAAACCCAGTTTGTTGTAAAGACTTTTCGCTTGCAGGTTGTCATGCAGCACCGACAAGTCGAGGTAACTCAAGCCTCGGCTCATAAAGTGCTCGATCAAGTGCCGCACCAACACTTCGCCCACGCCTGGGCGTGAGCATTGCGGGTCAACGGCCAGGCACCACAGGCTGCTGCCGTTCTCAGGATCATGAAAAGCGGTGTGATGATTCAAACCCATCACGCTACCAATCACTGCGCCGCTGTCCTCGTCTTCGGCCAGCCAGTACACCGGGCCGCCCTTGTGCCGCACCGTGAGCAATGCTGGGTCGACCGGCAGCATGTTGCGGGCCTGATACAGCGTATTGACCGCGTTCCAGTCGGTTTCACTCTGTACACGACGAATGCGGAAGCCGCGAAACACCCGGGTCGCCGGGCGGTAATCGGTAAACCACAGACGCAACGTGTCCGAGGGGTCGAGAAACAACTGTTGCGGTGATTGGGCCAAGACTTGCTGGGGCGCAGCGACGTACAGCGCGATGTCACGCTCACCGGTTTGCTCGTTTAGCAGCTCGTTCGCCAAGCTGACCGGATCGGGAAAGGTATGCCCGATCAGCACTCGACCCCAGCCACAGTGCACGGCGGCTGGGGTGGTGCCGAGTTCGCCGCCATCTTCGGCAAGGCGTGCTTGCAAGCGCTCATAAGAGGGCGTTTGACCACGTATCAGGCGTTGGCTGTAAGCCGTAGCAAGGGGTTTCATGGTTTAGATTCCTTGTTCGCTCAGCCACAGATTCAGCGCAGCCAGTTGCCATAGCTTGGATCCGTTCAAGGGCGTCAGTTGGCTTTGCGGGTTGCTCAACAAGCGGTCGAGCATCGCAGGTTGAAACAGTCCACGATCCTGGCTTGGATCGAGCAACAGGTCGCGAACCCAATTGAGGGTGTTGCCTTGCAGATGCTTAAGGCCCGGTACCGGGAAGTAACCTTTTTTGCGGTCGATGACTTCGCTAGGGATTACCAGGCGTGCCGCTTCTTTGAGCACGTGTTTACCGCCATCAGGCAGTTTGAAGCGGGCCGGAATTCGCGCTGACAGCTCAGCCAGTCGGTAATCAAGAAACGGCGTACGGGCCTCAAGGCCCCAGGCCATGGTCATATTGTCGACCCGCTTGACCGGGTCATCGACCAGCATCACCGTGCTGTCCAGGCGCAGCGCCTTGTCCACGCCATCCGTAGCGCCGGGCTGGGCAAAATGTTCGCGCACAAAATCGCCTGCGGCGTCATTGGCGGTTAGCCATTGAGGCTGAACAGTGGCTTGGTATTCGGCATAACTGCGATCAAAAAACGCTTCGCGATAGGCGGCATATGGGTCGTTGGCGCCGTCAACCTGCGGGTACCAGTGATACCCGGCAAACAGCTCGTCAGCGCCCTGGCCGCTTTGTACCACTTTGCAATGTTTAGCCACTTCACGTGACAACAAGTAAAACGCGATGCAATCGTGGCTGACCATCGGCTCGCTCATGGCCCGGAAGGCCGCAGGCAGTTGCTCGATGATTTCGTGTTCGCCAATACGCAATTGGTGATGACGGGTGCCGTAATGGTGGGCAATCAGGTCCGAATACTGGAATTCATCGCCGCGCTCGCCACCTGCGTCTTCAAAACCGATCGAAAAGGTCGACAGATCGTGTACGCCAACGTCGCGTAGCAGGCCGACCAGCAGGCTGGAGTCTACCCCGCCGGAAAGCAGTACACCGACATCCACCGCCGCACGTTGGCGAATCGCCACGGCTTCGCGGGTGCTGTCGAGTACGCGGTCGCGCCAGTCTTCCAGAGTCAGATTCATTTCGTCCGCATTTGGGCCGTATGGCAGGGTCCACCAAGTTTTTTGCTCGGTGTGACCGTTGGCGTCGATGCGTAACCACGTGGCGGGTGCGAGTTTTTCAATCCCAGCAACCAGAGTACGTGGCGCGGGCACCACGGCGTGGAAGTTCAGGTAATGATTGAGGGCTACCGGGTCGAGCATCGGGTTGATGTCGCCACCCTTGAGTAGCGCGGGCAAGGTTGAAGCAAAGCGCAAACGCTCGCCGGTCCGCGACAGGTACAACGGTTTAACGCCCAAACGGTCTCGGGCAATAAACAGGCGCTTGGCATCGCGCTCCCAGATGGCGAAGGCAAACATGCCATTGAGCCTGGGCAGCAGCGCTTCGCCCCACGCGTGATAACCCTTGAGGATCACTTCGGTATCGCCGTCGGAGTAGAAGGTATAACCGAGGCTTTCGAGTTCGGTCCTTAATTCGGGGAAGTTATAAATCGCCCCATTGAAGGCCAGTGAAAGCCCCAACGTGTTATCAATCATGGGCTGCGCCGAGCCATCGGACAAATCCATGATCTTCAGTCGCCGGTGGCCTAGGGCTATCGGCCCTTGGCTATGAAAACCCCAGGCATCGGGGCCACGTGGAGCGAGGTGGTGGGTGATGCGTTCGATGGCTGCCAAATCGGCAGGTTGATGATCAAAACGTAACTCGCCAGCTAATCCGCACATGGTGTGTAAATCCTTGGTTTTTGCGCATGTGTTGCTACCGGTATGACTCGGCGCGATTGCGGCGCGCCAGGTAGCGCTTGGGCCCGGTTTTAAAGAGCGATGCCGCATTGTGTGCATCGCCAGCCCGAACGGAACGAAGCTAAAGAGCCACGTGCCGCGATGAATGACCGTGGTTTATCGAGTCACTCAAGGCGTGATTGTTCAAAAAAAATTACAGATGGTCATTGAGTGCAACGGTCATATTTATCTATGTCATCGGCTGGGTTTCGCAGCGTTAGGTTAGGGGCTCGCTTCCACATCGACCTATAGAAGACCTGATATGACACCCATTCCCGGCAGGCCCCCGCTCAATGCACGCGACGCCACGCTCAGCGATCTTGAACCTCTGGAGCTGGTCTACAGCCACATGCCCAAATGGCTGGTGGACGCTGACCCTGGCGTTATTGATGCCCTGAATGCAGCCATGGCCCAAAGCCGCGCTTACCATGAACAGGTCGGCAAAAAATTTAGCCAGTTGCAAAGCATCGAGTCGTACTGCGGTGCAGTGCTGGAGGCAGAGCTCAAGCGTGAGTTTGCGCTGCGACTTGATATCCACCATGACCAATTGGCGGTGGTACATGAGCGCCTGATCACCGATGACACGCTGTTAACCACGGTGCGTCATCGGCTGGAGCATGACGAGCCCAAGTCATTGCTATGGGCAGCATTGCAAAATTTTTCCGCCGATGAAGTCCTTGCCCATGGTTTCCATGCCCGGAGTCATATCCGCCTGGACGGTCATCCCGAGCACTTGAGTCCACTCAGGCCTCATTATTTTGCGGCGGTGTGTCGAAAGCTGGATCTGGGAGCCCAATATCAAACGTATCTACAGACGTTTCTCGGGGTGGCAGCTACGGGGGAGTCGAGCCCGAGTGCGACCCAGTTGGCGACCGAGTCAAATCTCAGATTGCTGAAAACCTATGACATGCAGGTGGATGCACATATCGCATTCCTTAAGAACAATATCGACGACACCTCTTATAAGGCGCTTGTTGCTGTGTTGGTCGTACCTTCGCCAACAGCGTCCGCAGCCTCGGCCAGACTCGATGGCAAGCCCGTTGTTCTCAGTTCAATCAATCTGCTCGATACGGTCATTGATGGGGTGGTGATTTTTTCATCTGATACGTTGTTGCTGCATCCGGGTAACCGGCTGATTGCTTATATTCCCAATGATCCAGTGGCTCCTTTTTTTGAGTTCAGTTCTCTGCAGGGGTTTTCAGACGAGTTGAGACAACGTCTCCAGAATCCGGACTACGTCAGTTTTTTCTCAAGGTTTATCGCGTTGAGTGTGCGCGCAACTTTTGTCAAAAAGCTTAAGGAGCACCCGGTGCATTTGAGTTTGACGGCAAATGTTTTAAGCCACAGCGCGGCTCATTACTTGTGTGCGGTTCAACTCAAGAACATGTTTGCCGATGCTCAACTGCTGGCGGTTCCGACCGGTGTGCTGGATGAGCGCCTGCGCGAAGAGCGCTGGCAGTTGTACAAAGGGGTCGGCTTGTTGCTGATCAATGCTGCGGCGCTGTTTGTTCCGGTTTTGGGCGATGTGATGCTTGCGGTGGCTATTGGTGACATGCTCAAGGAGGTTTACGAAGGGGTAGAAGACTGGACGCATGGCGACACCGATCATGCACGAGAACACCTGCTGAATGTCGCCAGGGATATAGCCGTCAATGTGGCGGTGGTGGTGGGCGCTGCCGTAGTCAAAGAAGCGGCGAGCCGTTTGAGTCAGGCCACCCGGGTTCACTTCGAAGGTTTTGAAACCATAAAGCGTGAGGACGACGCTGTCCGGCTGTGGAACCGCAATCTTGAACACTATGAGAGCCCGACCGCCCACGCGCACCTCTACAGGGCCGACTCGCGGGGTTTTTTCACCCACGATGCAAAGCAGCACATCACGGTTGATGCAAAGCATTACCCCGTTGAGTTTGACAGTGCGCTGGGGCAGTGGCGCATCTCCCACGTGCGCAGACCACAGGCTTTTAAGCCCGCGTTGCTGCATAACGGAGACGCAGCCTGGCAGCATGCTCATGAACGGCCGTTGGAGTGGCAAGGCAGCGCGACCTTATTGGGCAGGTTGGGGGGCGCGGCGGCCACACTTGATGAGCGAACCCTGGAGCACATTCGCCAGTTGACCCATACCAGTGAGGAGGTCATGCGTCGCGTGCACCTGGAAAACCTGTTGCCACCCCCTTTACTGGCAATCACCCTCAAGCGCTTCGAAATCGACCGGACGTTGACGGCGCTTGTCGAACAGATGAGTACTCCCCGATACAATGCTGCGCACTGGGCGCACTGGCAGATGAGTCTGTTGCCCTACCTGGAGAAATGGCCCGTTGGCAAATGCCTGGCGGTGGTAGACGAAACGGGCAACACGTTGGCGCGTTACGGCAGCACACTGTGGCCGACAACCTCGCAGATCAACCTGACTCCGGCTGTCGTACATGACGGCAAGCTACTTGAGGCCGTGCTCGCAGCTTTGCCAGGTGCTGAAGGCAAAGCATTGCTGAATCATGAGTTGAGGCAATCAGCGGAACCTGCGTCGGCCTTGGCTAAAACGCTTGCAGGCTATGTGCGGGACAACAGAAAGGCGGTGTTTGAGCGTTTCTACGAGGCCTTTAATGCCTCCCGCGCGCCCGAAGCCAAATCCATCGAAGTGGCGTTTCCCGGCTTACCTCATGCCGTGACTCAGGCACTGGTTGAGTCAGCCAATACCGCGCAACGCCAGGTTTTACGTACTGTCAAAGTCCCACTGAAAATGGCCGAAACAGCCCGTCATTACTTGCGCGAAGCCAGGCTGGATCGGGCTATCGAAGGGTTTTACTTACAGGATCAGGCAAATGCGGATACTGATCGATTAATGCTGCACTTTTTGGAGCACTTGCCGGGTTGGCCGGCCGATGTGCCGTGGGAAGTACGCACCGATTCGCTTCAAGGTCCGCTCACCCGCCGTCTTGGCAATCGCGTGTTCATCGCCCCGCGAGTGCTGGTGAAAACTGCGCAGGGTTTTTTACGCTATAAGCCAAGAGGGTCGATTTACACCCTGGAGCCGGGAACGTCGGCCTCACTGCCTGATGCCATTTTTCAATCATTGACAGCCTTGGAGCGTGAACGCATGGGGCTTGACGCTTTGAGGGGCCGTGAAGCCTTTAACGAAGCCATCGCCGCACAGGCGGCTAATGCGCGTCAAGAGTCAGCCCAGGTGTTAGGGATGCAGCCGTTAAAGCCAGGCTTTAAGCCACCTAGCGTGATGCCTGACGGGCGAATCGGCTATCCCTTGTGCGGCCTGGACGCCGGCGGGCATTCCAGTGCTTTACAGCGTCGTGTTCGTGAATTGTTTCCTGAGTACAGCCAGGACCAGGTGCGGGATTATCTCGACATATTGGTTGAGAGCGGGGTTGAGCCTTTGCAGGCATTGCGCGAGCGCAAGCGCGTAAGGATGGCATTGCGCAATTGCCTGCAATTCTGGATCGACGCCACGCCCTCAGAAATTCCTCTGGCGCATTCGCTCGTTGATCGTGCTGATGATCGATATCAGGCTGCCGGAATAATCGACCGTATTTGGCGCAGACATCCCGCGTTTTACCCTCAGGCGGACAGTATCGAAGGCCGCACCTTGAACCTGAGTGGTTTACGGCTTGGAAGTTTTCCTGCATTGCCTGTCATGGCTGACTTCACCCATATTCGGGTACTCAAGCTAAACAATATGAATTGTAAGAACACTGTGGATGGGTTTCTTGAGCATTTCAGCGCCGTTGAAGTGCTGGAAATGGACAATAACCAGATAAGCAACTTACCGTCTCAATTGGAAAGCATGGTCAATTTGCGCAATTTATCCATGGCTCAAAATGAGCTGTTCATGAATGCCAGAAACCATTCAATATTGACGGGGTTGGGCGCGCTGGAAGTGCTTAATCTCAACGACAATTTTCTAGGCCCCGAACTCAATCTCAATCCGTTAGGCCATTTACGTCGCGTCTATTTACGCCGTACCTGGATCCAGCAGTGGCCTGAAGGCCTTGCAAGCCGGCCAATGCTGGAAGCCGCGGACCTTCGACAAAACCAGATTGCCGATATTCCCGAAGATATCTTTCAGGCATCCCCCAGGATCATCCGCAATGTCACGTTATCGAACAATCCGCTGTCATCCTCCAGCAGGCTGCGTTTGGCGCGCTTTGTCATGCAAGGCGGTAGCACCATGGGGGTTGACAGTGAAGAACTGCTCAGTGAGGCAGCCGCTTTTGAGTTCTGGACCGCAGGCATCACCAGCCATGAGCGCAGCAGGCGTGAGCTTCTGTGGAATACCCTGAAGGCTGAGCTCAATAGCGAAGACTTCTTCAATGTGCTCAGCCGATTAACCACCACCGCGGATGCTCAGAGTGTGCGTCAGGATCTGAGTCGCCGTGTGTGGGAAATAATAGAAGCAGCCAATGAAAATCCTGATTTGCGCAGAAATTTGATCGACATCGCAGCGGCCCCACGCAGTTGTACCGACAGCGTGGCCTTGAGTTTCAGTGCCTTGGAAATACAAATGGAGCTGGCTCGGGTATCAATCGACCCTGCGCGTCAGGCCAGCGATTTAATTGACCTGGGCAGGCGCTTGTACCGACTGGATAAACTCACCAAAATCGCCTCTAAGCACTACACGCTGCAGATGGCGACCGGTGCAGGTTTCGCTGATGAGCTTGAAGTGCATCTGGCGTACCGAGTTGGCTTAGCCAGGCCCCTGGACCTGCTAGGCCAACCGCAAGGCATGATGTTCAATGCTTTGGCAGGAGTCTCCGCAGAGGACCTGAACACCGCGCTCGTTCAGGTTACTAGTGGTGAAAACTCCTCTGAGTTGAACACGTTTATCAGTTCACTTGATTACTGGAGAGCGTATTTGATTGAGCGCGACAAAGCCGACTATCTGGTCGTTACTGAGCCTTTTCACGACGAGTTGAATACGCTCCTGAAGTGCTCGCCAGAAATGTCCAGCGCTCGGTATTTGAGCCGGGTCACCGGGATTCGCCACACGATGGATACCAGGGTAGATGCTTGGTGCCTGAGTAAAACCAATGAGTTGGTCGGCGCAGGCAAGGCTCCTTCATCCCCCTCTACAGACCTTTGATCAGTGTGCGCAGCATAAAGCGATTGGGATGACAGGCTTGGGCCACCGCTATCGGCAAGGGCAGGGGATCGTTATTGATCCACGCCGCCAACAGTTCACCGGACAGCGGCGCAGTAATCAGTCCACGTGAGCCGTGGCCACTGTTGACGTACAAACCGTGCAGCCACGGGCACTCGGTTGACGGCACCTGGCGGGCGTCTTTGCGCAGCACCGCGTAGGCCTGTGCGAACGCTTCGGGGTCAGAAAGCGGCCCGACTATCGGCAAATAATCAGGGCTGGTGCAGCGGAATGCGGCCCAGCCTCTGAGGCTTTCAGGGTCGAGTTGCTCTTGACCTAATTGCTGCGCCAACGCCGGAGATATTTCTTGCAGCAAGTCAAGGTTGCCCTGGTGCCCGGCCGGCGTGGTGGTCAGGTCTTCATTATTGAAATCAAAGCTGGCGCCCAAGGTGTGTTCGCCGAGTCGTCCGGGAGCGATGTAGCCTTCGGCGCAGACCACTGTTTTTAGCGCGGCGCTGGCTTGGGTTTCTACCAGTTGGGTGATTTGCCCGCGGATGCGCTTGAGCGGCAAGCCGCTGGTCGCCGGGAAGCGTTTGACCTCAGCTGCCCCGGCCAGAATCACCACGGGCGCACTTGCCACGACCTGCCCGCCCTGAATGGCCTGCCATTGGCCATCAACCTGTTGCAGTTGCAGCACGTCATGGTGTGTTAGCACCTGAATATTTGGGTGCAAGGCCTGGAACTGGCACAGCGCTGGGGGATGCACCCAGCCACCTTCGGGATAAAACAACCCGCCATGTGCCAGTTCGACGCCCGCCAATGCTTGCGCTTGCGGCTGATCGAGCAAATGGACCAGCGCGGGTGGAAAGGCGGCTGCCAATTGCGCCTGACGCTCAGCCTCCTTGGCATTGAACCCTAGTTGCAATACGCCACACTCATCCCAGTCACGCCCGCGTTGCAGTTGCTCCAACAGACGACGGGTGTAACCGAACCCGCTGACAATCAGTTGCGACAATGTCGTGCCGTGGGCCGAAAGCTTCATGTACAACACGCCTTGCGGGTTCCCCGACGCTTCCTTGGCTAAGCGTTCATGGCGCTCCAGCAAACACACGTGCCAACCGCGTTTGGCCAAGCTGTTGGCGCTTGCGCAGCCGGACAATCCGCCACCAATCACCAAGGCTCTGCGCTCGCCTTCTATCTGGGGTGGACGGGCGTACCAGGGTTTGCTTTCTGTGGGAGTGAGTACGTGCTCTGGCAGGCCTATAAAGCTGCCACGCAGAATTTCCCATTTGTGACCAATACCCGGCGTTCGACGCATTTTGAAGCCCGCGTCGTTCAATGCCCGGCGCACCCAGCCCGTGCTGGTAAAGGTGCTGATGGTTGATCCAGGGGCGGCAAGGCGCGCCAGTTGGGCAAACAGTTGGGGTGTCCACATCTCAGGGTTTTTGGCTGGCGCGAACCCGTCCAGAAACCATGCGTCGACACGTGCGTCGAGTTGCGGCAATTGCTCCAGCACGTCGCCGATCAACAACGTGAGGGTCACTCGGCCATTGGCCAAGCTCACGTGTTGAAAGCCCGGATGAATGGCGAAATAAGCGGCCAGCAGTTGCTCGCTCCACGTCGCCAGTTCGGGCCAGAGGGCGAGGGCGCGCTGCAAGTCGTCACGGGTCAGCGGGTATTTTTCAACGCTGATGAAGTGCAGGCGGGCGTCAGGGTGAGCCGTCTGCTCAAATAACTGCCAGGCGCACAAAAAATTCAGCCCGGTCCCAAAACCGGTTTCGCCGATGACCAGTTGGCCATTAACGGGCAGGGCGGCAAAACGTTCGCGCAACGCGTTCTGCTCGATAAAGACATAGCGTGTTTCTTCGAGACCCGACTTGTCGGAAAAGTACACGTCATCAAACACCCGCGAGTGCGGGCGACCTTGGTCATCCCAGTCAATCTGGGCATTGGGCATTTCAGTAGTCATGTGCAGCTCGGCAACGGCAAGGCGGCCATTCTAGCTGATCGGCCACAGAGCGATTGATTCATGACAGTTTTTGAGCTTTGTTCCGACGAGCCAAAGCGCAATCGGCTAGGCTTGTCGCATCTTGCCAGGGAGCTTCCTATGTTTGAATCTGCTGAAATCGGTCATTCCATCGATAAAGAAACTTACGACAAAGAAGTTCCCGCCTTGCGTGAAGCCCTGCTTGAGGCGCAGTACGACTTGCAGCAACAAAAGCGCACGGCAGTCATTGTGATGATTAATGGCATCGAAGGCGCGGGTAAGGGCGAGACGGTCAAACTGTTAAGTGAGTGGATGGACCCGCGTCTGATTGAAGTACGCACTTTTGACCAGCAGACCGACGAAGAGCTGGCTCACCCTCCCGCGTGGCGCTACTGGCGTCATTTACCGGCCAAAGGTCGGATGGGCGTGTTTTTTGGTAATTGGTACAGCCAAATGCTCCAGGGGCGGGTGCATGGCGTCATCAAGGACGCGGTGCTTGATCAAGCCATTACCGCTGCCGAGCGGCTCGAAAGAATGCTGTGTGATGAAGGTGCGGTGATTTTCAAACTGTGGTTCCACTTGTCTAAAAAACAAATGAAAGCACGCCTCAACGCGCTTAAAGACGACCCGCTGCACAGTTGGCGTATCAGCCCTCTGGACTGGCAGCAGTCGCAAACCTACGACAAGTTTGTGCGTTACGGCGAACGTGTGATTCGCCGTACCAGCCGTGACTACGCGCCGTGGCACATCGTGGAAGGTGTCGACCCGAATTATCGCAGTCTGACCGTGGGCAAAATTCTGCTGGAAGGTCTGCAAGCGGCGATAAATGCTCCCAAGACGCGGGTACGTCCAATTAACGTGCCGCCGTTGCCTGAAAACCGTGATGGCCTGAGCCTGCTTGATTGTCTGGACATGACCCGGCACTTGGAGAAGGACGACTATCAGGAACAATTGATTACCGAACAGGCGCGTTTGTCGGGCTTGATGCGTGACAAACGTATGCGTCGGCATGCGCTGATTACCGTATTCGAAGGTAACGATGCAGCAGGTAAGGGGGGGGCGATTCGTCGTGTGGCTGCCGCGCTCGACCCGCGCCAATACAACATCGTGCCGATCGCCGCGCCTTCTCAGGACGAGCGTGCACAACCGTACCTCTGGCGTTTTTGGCGGCAGATACCTGCGCGTGGCAAGTTCACGATCTTTGACCGGTCGTGGTATGGCCGGGTGCTGGTCGAGCGGGTGGAAGACTTTTGCAGCCAGGCGGACTGGTTGCGGGCTTACGGCGAGATCAATGATTTTGAAGAGCAATTGAGGAATGCGGGGGTGATCGTCGTCAAATTCTGGTTGGCGATTGATAAACAAACCCAGCTGGAGCGTTTTCAGGAGCGTGAAGCCATTCCGTTCAAGCGTTTTAAAATCACCGAAGAAGACTGGCGCAACCGCGAAAAATGGGACCTGTATCGCACCGCTGTGTGCGACATGGTTGATCGCACCAGCACCGAGATTTCTCCTTGGACATTGGTCGCGGCCAATGACAAGCGCTGGGCGCGGGTAAAAGTGTTGCGCACCATCAACGAGGCGTTGGAAGCAGCCTTTGAGAGGAGCGACAAGCACGCTAAGAAGGGCAAAGCCATGATTCGTATCTAAGGGTGAGCGACGCCACACCTTAGTAAATGTAGGAGCCAACGTGGCTCGCGATCTTTTAAAACATCAAAAGATCGCGAGGCAAGCTCGCTCCTACGGTTTTAATGCTTGCCCGGGCTCAGCATGTTCTCAGGGCGTACCCACTGGCTGAACTCTTCATCGGTCAAATAGCCCAACTCCAGCGCGGCTTCGCGCAAGGTCAACCCCTCTGCATAGGCCTTTTTGGCGATGTGTGCGGACTTGTCATAGCCGATATGCGGGTTGAGGGCTGTGACCAGCATTAGCCCGCGCTCTAGATGTTCAGCCATTTTTGCGGCGTCCGGTTCAAGGCTCGTTACGCAGTGTTCATTGAAATTGGTGCAGCCATCGGCCAGTAACTGAATCGACTGCAACAGGTTATGGATGATCACGGGCTTGTAGACGTTGAGTTGCAAATGTCCCTGACTGGCCGCGAAACCGATTGCAACGTCATTGCCCATAACCTGACAGGCCAGCATCGACAAGGCTTCGCATTGGGTCGGGTTAACTTTGCCCGGCATGATCGAACTGCCCGGTTCATTGGCTGGCAGTCTGATTTCTGCCAATCCTGCGCGTGGA
Organism: Pseudomonas psychrophila HA-4; assembly: GCF_000282975.1. Lineage (GTDB taxonomy): Bacteria > Pseudomonadota > Gammaproteobacteria > Pseudomonadales > Pseudomonadaceae > Aquipseudomonas > Aquipseudomonas psychrophila_A. The sequence goes on along the minus strand of NZ_ALJC01000131.1, from coordinate 40,065 downwards.
CCTGAGCCCAGCAAACGGAAGTCGTTGGCCAACTTCATCAGGCACACCGCCAGGGTTTTCAGGGCGCCCGACAACGTGGTGAGTGGCTCATGCCCGGCCAGCGCGGCAAACTTATTGGGCGCGGTGACAAATGGTAAACCGGACAATGCCGCAAGTTCTGCGGCAATGGCTTCGGCAAAACCGTGCGGGGCATTCAACCCGGTGCCCACGGCAGTCCCGCCCTGAGCGAGCTCGTACACCGCTGGCAGCGAGGCGCGGATGGCGCGCTCGGCGTAATCAAGTTGGGCGATATAGGCCGAAAGCTCTTGGCCGAAGGTGATGGGCGTTGCATCCATCATGTGGGTGCGGCCCGTTTTAACCAGATTCATGTAGCGCGCCGACAATTCGGCAAGCCCGCCGGACAATTCGCTGATCGCGGGCAACAACTGCTGGTGTATAGCCTTGGCGGCGGCGATGTGCATGGCGGTAGGAAAGCAGTCGTTGGAGCTTTGCGAGCGGTTGACGTGGTCGTTCGGGTGTACCGGCGACTTGCCTCCGCGGCCTTTGCCTGCGAGCTCGTTGGCCCGACCGGCGATCACTTCATTGGCGTTCATGTTGCTCTGGGTGCCGCTGCCGGTTTGCCACACGGCCAGCGGAAACTGATCATCATGTTCGCCGTCGAGCACTTCGTCTGCCGCTTGTTCAATCAGGCGTGCAATGTCGGCAGGCAAGTCACCGTTGCGATCATTGACCCGCGCCGCCGCCTTTTTGATCAGTACCAGAGCGTGCAGCACAGCCAGCGGCATTTTCTCGTTGCCGATGGCGAAGTTAATCAGCGAGCGCTGAGTCTGAGCGCCCCAATAGGCCTCATCCGGTACGTTCACTTCACCCAGGCTGTCGGTCTCGATGCGGCTCATCTGGTTTTTCTCCTAAGCGGTTGATCAGTCAGCTTAGGCGCTGATTACCAAAAGAGGTTCAAACTTTGGTTTTAGAGGCTTTTGTCGGATTGTTGAGAACCGCTATCAGTCTCGGGGTTGAGTGACACTCTTTGTTAGGCGCAGAATGGGCGCCCTTGGGGTTCGACCTCGCTTGCTAGATAAAGGAAACTCGATGACCCGTCTTCGCGCCATCTGTACTGCAGTTGCTCTGGTATGCGCCAGCGGCCAGGTTTTTGCCGATGCAGCCAGCCACGCTGCCAGTGCTGAAACGTTCCTCAAACTGGCACACGCCGACAAGCTGGGTACTCCGGTGTACATGCAAGTGCAGCAAATGTTTGCCCAGCGTTTTGAGCAGACCAAAGCGCCAGCGTCCAAGCAAGCTTTGCTGGAAACCTACCAGGCTAAAGCCAACACCGCTCTGGATCGAGCCATTGGCTGGGACAAGCTCAAGCCAGACATGATCAAGCTGTACACCACCAACTTCAGCGAATCCGAGCTTAACGATCTTGTGAAGTTCTACCAGTCGCCACTGGGCAAGAAAGTCCTGGAAAAAATGCCTCAGCTGACTCAGCAATCTGCCCAAATGACTCAGGCCAAGCTGGAAAGCGCGGTGCCTGTGGTCAACAAGCTGCTGGCTGACATGACTGCCGAGCTGGAGCCTAAAGCTGCCCCTGCCAAGAAGAAGTAAGCGGAGCCTGAATGAACATGCAACAACGTATCGAAACGACGCTGAGCGCGTTGCAACCCGAGCATTTGAACGTGCTGGATGAAAGCCACATGCACAGTCGCGGGTTGCAGACCCACTTCAAGGCGGTGGTGGTCAGCGAGCAGTTCGCCGGGCTCAATAGCGTCAAGCGCCACCAAAAGGTCTACGCCACGCTGGGTGACTTGATGGCTGAGTTCCATGCGTTGGCGCTGCACACGTATACGCCTGAAGAGTGGGCGAAAATCGGCACAGCCCCGGCCTCGCCGACCTGTGCCGGCGGTGGGCACTAAGACGGCTTTTTGCTAGAATCCGCAGCGCGCCGCTTAGTCGGCGCGTTTTTTTTGGTATCCGGTTCGCCCTTTGCGAGGGTAGCCACCTGGAGAGAGACACGATGAGCGCGTCAATTGTTGTAGCTGCACTGTATAAATTCGTCACCCTTGAAGATTACGTCGAACTGCGCGAACCCTTGCTCAAGGCAATGGTTGATAACGGTATCAAAGGCACTTTGCTGATCGCTGAAGAAGGCATTAACGGCACCGTTTCCGGCAGCCGCGAAGGGATCGACGGGCTGATGGCTTGGCTCAGAAACGATCCGCGCATGGTCGATATCGACCACAAGGAATCCTACTGCGAAGATCAGCCGTTCTATCGGACCAAGGTCAAGCTGAAGAAAGAAATCGTGACACTTGGCGTTGACGGTGTGGACCCGAACAAAAAAGTCGGAACCTATGTCGACCCCGAGAACTGGAATGCGCTGATCAGCGATCCAGAGGTGTTATTGATTGACACCCGTAACGACTACGAAGTCTCGATTGGCACGTTTGAAGGTGCCATCGATCCGAAAACCACCAGTTTTCGTGAGTTTCCTGACTACATCAAAGCCAACTTCGACCCGGCCAAGCACAAGAAAGTCGCCATGTTCTGCACCGGCGGCATTCGTTGTGAAAAAGCATCGAGCTATATGCTTAGCCAGGGGTTTGACGAGGTCTATCACCTTAAAGGCGGGATTCTGAAGTACCTCGAAGCCGTGCCGCAGGAAGAAACCAAGTGGCAAGGCGACTGCTTCGTGTTTGATAACCGTGTCACCGTGCGTCACGACCTGACCGAGGGCGAGTACGATCAGTGCCATGCCTGTCGTACCCCTATCAGCGCTGCCGACCGTGAATCTGAGCACTACCAGCCGGGGATCAGTTGCCCGCATTGCTGGGACAAGCTGAGCGAAAAAACGCGTCGCAGCGCGATTGACCGTCAAAAGCAGATTGAACTGGCCAAGGCCCGCAATCAGCCACACCCGATTGGTCACAACTACCGCAAACCTGCCGAGGCCTGATATGTCTGCGCGCCTGCTCTATGTGATGGATCCGATGTGCTCATGGTGTTGGGGTTTTGCGCCTATTGCACAAGCCTTGGTTGAGCAGGCGCACGCCGCAGGTGTGGAGTTGCACTTGGTAGTGGGCGGGTTGCGCACTGGCAGCGGGGCAGCGTTGGAGCCTGCCGCTCGACGTTACATTCTTGAACATTGGCAGGCGGTCGCCGAGGCCACTGGGCAAGCGTTCCGTTTTGAAGGTGCGTTGCCTGAGGGTTTTGTCTATGACTGTGAGCCCGCGTGTCGTGCGGTGGTAGCGGCGCGCAGTCTGGAACCTGAGTGCGCGTGGGCGTTGCTTAAGCTCATTCAGCAGGCGTTTTATGTGCAAGGGTTGGACGTGACGCAAACAGCGTTGCTGGTCGAGCTTGCCGAGCAGGCCGGTGTCCCTCGAATTGAGTTCGCCGCTGCGTTTGACAGCCTCGAGCAGCATGCGGCCACGGTTGCAGACTTCACCTGGGTTCAGGATTTGGGCATTGCCGGGTTCCCCACCTTGCTGGCCGAGCGTAATGGTCAATTGGCATTGCTGACCAACGGCTATCAGCCGCTTGAACCGCTGGCTGATCTGTTGGGTCGTTGGCTTGAACGTGCCGCGAGTGTCTGATCCCTCTTCGACGTTGTCCACCTCCCGTACCGCTGATCGTCTGAGTTGGGCCGAAATACGGCGCTTGGCCCTGCACCATAAAAAAGCGTTGTGGATTGCCAATGGCGTGGCGGTGTTGGCTACGTTGTGCAGCGTGCCGATCCCGTTGCTATTGCCGTTGTTGGTGGACGAAGTGTTGCTGGGGCATGGCGACGCGGCGTTGAAAGTGATGAACAACGCGTTGCCTTCTGCGTGGCAGACGTCGGTGGGCTATATCGGCCTGATGCTCTTGATGACGTTGCTGCTGCGTTCAGGCGCGCTGTTGTTCAACGTGTTGCAGGCACGGCTGTTTTCACTGCTGGCCAAAGACATAGTGGTTCGTATTCGCGTGCGTTTGATTGAGCGCTTAAAACGTATCTCGCTGGCGGAATATGAAAGCCTTGGCAGCGGCACCGTAACGACTCATCTGGTCACCGACCTCGACACCCTCGACAAGTTTGTTGGCGAGACGTTAAGCCGGTTTTTGGTGGCAATGCTCACCTTGATCGGAACGTCGGCGATTTTGCTGTGGATGCACTGGCAGTTGGCGTTGTTGATCCTGTTGTTTAACCCGCTGGTGATTTACGCCACGGTGCAATTGGGCAAGCGCATCAAGCATCTTAAAAAGCTCGAAAACGACAGCACGGCGCGTTTTACTCAAGCCCTGACTGAAACTCTTGATGCCATTCAAGAAGTACGCGCGGGTAACCGTCAGGCGTTTTTCCTCGGCCGTCTGCAGCAGCGGGCGCGTGAAGTGCGGGATTTTGCCGTCGCCTCGCAATGGAAAAGTGATGCATCTAACCGCGCCAGTGGTTTGTTGTTCCAGTTCGGTATCGATATTTTCCGTGCGGCGGCGATGCTGACTGTGCTGTTCTCCGACTTGTCGATTGGCCAAATGCTGGCGGTGTTTAGCTACCTGTGGTTCATGATCGGGCCGGTCGAACAACTGTTGAATTTGCAATACGCTTTTTATGCGGCAGGCGGGGCGCTGACGCGTATCAACCAATTGCTGGCGCGTGCAGATGAGCCGCAATACCAGGGCGGCGTTAACCCGTTTGCGGGGCGCGAGACAGTGGGTATCGATATTCGTGACCTGAGTTTCAGTTATGGCGAAGAGCGCGTACTGGATCAGCTCAACCTGAGCATTGCGCCCGGCGAGAAAGTGGCGATTGTCGGCACCAGTGGCGGCGGCAAGAGTACTTTGGTGCAACTGCTGCTCGGGTTGTATACGCCGCAGTCTGGGAGCATTTCCTTTGCAGGTGTCAGTCAACCAGACATTGGCCTAGAGACCATTCGCGAGCATGTGGCAGTGGTGTTGCAGCATCCTGCGCTGTTCAACGATACGGTGCGGGCCAACTTGACCATGGGGCGTGAGCGCACCGATGAAGCTTGCTGGCGTGCACTGGAAATCGCTCAACTCGATGGCACTATTCTGACCTTGCCCCACGGTTTGGACAGCATTGTCGGGCGTTCAGGTGTGCGCTTGTCGGGTGGGCAGCGCCAGCGCTTGGCGATTGCCCGGATGGTACTGGCCGAGCCCAAGATAGTGATTCTCGATGAGGCCACCAGCGCCCTTGATGCGGCCACCGAATACAACCTGCATCACGCTTTAGGAAAATTCTTGAGCGGGCGCACGACTTTGATCATCGCTCACCGACTTTCTGCGGTAAAACAGGCGGACAGGGTGTTGGTGTTTGATGGTGGGCACATTGCTGAAGACGGTGACCACCAGCAGTTAATTGCTGAGGGCGGCCTTTATGCAAAATTGTACGGGCATTTACAGCAAACCTGAGGCGAGTGACCGGAATGCTAGCCGCGTGAGCTTATTGGGTGTTTACCAGCACTAGGAGTTGTTCCAAATGTCGGAAATTAGCCTAGGCTGATTTCTTAGGCTCTCTCTCTGGAGTTCATCTGGCAGCTTGAAGCAAAGGGAACTCATGAAGCCAAAAAATACCTTTGGAACACCGCATTTGTTAGGGATTGTCTGGCCCTTTATTGCGGTAGTGCTGTTTCAGGCGTTATTGGGCTGTGTGAGCCTCTATATGCTCTCTGCGGTGAGGGGGTATGTAGCAGGTGAAAGTTTATGGTCCAAAGGTCAGAAAGATGCGATCTACTTTCTAAGCCTATATGCCGACAGTCGCGATCCTTCTATTTTCGAGCAGTACGAGCAGTCCATTCTGGTACCCCTGGGTGGCCATAAGCTTAGGGCGGCACTGGATCAATCGTCGCCTGACATAGCGGCGGCCCGCGAAGGCATCCTGCAGGGCGGTAATAGCCCTGAAGATGTCTCCAGCCTTATTTGGTTCTATCAAAACTTTCGCAACTTCAGCTATCTGGACAAGGCCATCCAGAAATGGAGTGTGGGCGATGATTATCTGGTCAAGCTCGATAATCTGGCGCAAGAGATGCATCGACTTATCAGCACCCAACAGGCGTCAGAAGCTGACATCAAGCATTGGAAGGGGCAGATCTACACCATCAATGAGGCGGTGACGCCGGCTGCTAAGGCGTTTAGCGACGCGTTGGGCGAAGCGTCGCGCTTTATTCTGAAGTTGCTGGTCATCACCAACCTAGCCACGGCCCTAGGGCTAATTTCTCTGGCGCTGCTGCGTACGCAAAAAATTCTGCTGCAACGTAGTGCATTTGCTGAAGCGTTGCAGTTAGAGAAGGAGCGGGTGCAGATCACCTTGGAATCCATTGGTGATGGGGTTATCAGTACCGATGTGAATGGGGCTATCGCCTACATGAACCCGGCTGCCGAGCGGCTGACTCACTGGAAGTCCGAGCAGGCTCAAGGCGTGCCGCTCGGGGCATTGTTCAAACTGCTTGATGAAGGCGCGCCAGAAGATGGCTTCAAGCTGATAGATCGCGTGCTCAGCGGTCAGTTAGATGACAACAGCGAACACTCCAAGTTGATTCAGCGCATGGACGGCAGCACGGTGGCCGTCACGCTGGTGGGGGCGCCCCTCTTGCATGCAGGCAAGGTTAGCGGGGCGGTGCTGGTGCTGCATGACATGACTCAAGAGCGCCAGTACATAGCTAACTTGTCTTGGCAGGCGACCCATGATGCGCTGACCGGGTTGGCTAATCGGCGCGAGTTTGAGTATCGCCTGGACTTGGTGCTGCAAAATCTGACCCGCCAGCAGGGGCGGCATGCGCTGATGTTCCTCGATCTTGATCAGTTCAAGCTGGTTAATGACACCTGCGGGCATGCGGCGGGTGACGAGTTACTGCGTCATATCTGTGCACTTTTGCAATCCGGCCTGCGTGAAGGTGACACTTTGGCGCGACTGGGCGGCGATGAATTCGGCATTTTGCTGGAGAATTGTCCGGCTGATATGGCCGAAAAAATTGCTGAAGGGCTGCGTCAGACGGTGCAAAGCCTGCATTTTGCCTGGAAGGGCCGTCCGTTTCTGAACACCATCAGCATTGGCCTGGTGCATATCCATCAAATGCCGGTGACGCTGGAGGCCTCCTTGCGTGCGGCGGACATGGCCTGCTACATGGCCAAGGAGAAAGGGCGCAACCGGGTACAGGTTTATCACGAGGATGACTCTGAACTGTCATTACGCTTTGGTGAAATGGCATGGGTACAGCGTTTGCATGTTGCGTTGGAAGAAGACCGCTTCTGCCTCTACTCACAAGCGATCGTTCCACTGGGGAGCGCCCAGGAAGACAGCGGCCACATTGAAATTTTGTTGCGTCTGGAAGATGAAAACGGACGCATGATCCTGCCTGACAGTTTTATCCCGGCGGCTGAGCGTTATGGTTTGATCACCTCCATTGACCGTTGGGTGGTCGAGAATGTGTTCAAGATCATTTCCGAGTGTTCGGCCCAGGGTGATGGGCGACCGATGGCCACGTGTGCCATCAACCTCTCGGGCACGACTATTGGTGATGATGATTTTCTCGCGTTCTTGCACGAGCAGTTTGAATGCTATGGCGTTTCACCTAGCCAGATTTGTTTCGAAATCACGGAAACCAGCGCGATTGCCAATTTGGGTAGCGCCATTCGCTTTATCAATGATCTTAAGGCGCTGGGTTGCCAATTCTCTTTAGATGATTTTTGTGCAGGGATGTCTTCATTTGCTTATCTGAAACACCTGCCTGTCGATTTTTTAAAGATTGATGGCAGCTTTGTAAAAGACATGCTTGATGATCCAATTAATCGGGCTATGGTAGAAGTGATTAATCATATCGGGCACGTTATGGGTAAGCGTACGATTGCCGAATTCGTCGAATCCTCGAAAATCGAGCAGGCTTTGGTCGAGATCGGCGTCGACTTTGCGCAGGGTTATGTTGTTGAACGCCCGCACGTGTTCACGTGTGACAGTTTGTGGTACCGGCCCAAGCGCCCCAGACCTTTGGCTTTGAAGTTGCCGGGCACTTTGCGCTAAGTGCTACTGGTTTTTTGAACATCACCTTTCAGAAGGAACCCGATAGTGATCGACGTATTCAACCGTACTGGGCCTCTTATGGATGCGACCAGTTACCCCGAGTGGGCACAGCAACTGATCCGCGATTGCAGCGAAAGCAAGCGGCGGGTGGTTGAGCATGAAGTCTATAAGCGTATGCGTGATAACACGCTCAGCGAAAAGACCATGCGCCTTTACCTGATCGGAGGCTGGCCGGTGGTCGAGCAGTTCTCTCTTTACATGGGGCACAACCTAGGCAAAACCCGTTATGGCCGCCACCCTGGCGAAGACATGGCGCGCCGCTGGTTGATTCGCAACATCCGGGTTGAGTTAAACCATGCAGACTATTGGGTGAACTGGGCGCGCGCGCATGATGTCAGCCTTGACGACATGAACGCACAGGATATTCCGGCCGAATTTCAGGCCCTCAATGACTGGTGCTGGCATAGCTGCGCGACGGATTCGCTGGCGGTGTCGATGGCAGCGACCAACTACGCGATCGAAGGGGCGGTGGGTGAGTGGGCTGCTGTCGTATGCTCCAAAAGCATCTACGAAGATTCCTTCCCGCAGGAAGGGCGCAAGCGCGCAATGAAATGGCTAAAGATGCACGCCCAATATGACGATGAACATCCTTGGGAAGCGCTGGAAATTATCTGCACTCTGGCGGGGATGAACCCGAGTCAGGAGCTGAAAACCGAATTGCGCAAAGCGATTTGCAAGAGCTATGACTACAAGTACCTGTTTTTGCAGAGCTGTATGCAATACGAAAAAGCCCCTGTAGTGCGTGAGCATAAAGAGCTGGAAGTGAGCTGATTGGTTGCAGGCGCGTTAGCGTCTGCGAGGTATTCAGGTAGCGCAACGCGTGCGTGAAGATCAACACAGCTGGCATAAAAAACCGAAGGATGCGTGCGAGCGCTCCCTTCGGTTTTTTTGTGGCGATGCGTTTATTGTGCGTCGAATGCCTGTCCGTTGATTCCGGTGCTGTCCGGCCCCATCAGGTACAGGTAGACCGGCATGATGGCTTGCGGCTCTGGGTTGTTCTGCGGGTTTTCGCCTGGGTAGGCCAATGCGCGCATGCTGGTCCGGGTGGCACCAGGGTTGATGCTGTTGGAGCGAACGGGTGAAACAGTTTCAACTTCGTCGGCGAGGGTTTGCATCAAGCCTTCGGTGGCGAACTTCGAAACGCCGTAAGCACCCCAATAGGCGCGGCCTTTTCGCCCAACGCTGCTGGACGTGAAGATCACGCTAGCGTCCTGCGACAGCTTGAGCAGCGGCAGTAGGGTGCTAGTGAGCATAAACGTAGCGTTGACGTTGACTTGCATGACCCGCATGAAGTTCTCGCCGGACAACTGTTCAAGTGGCGTGCGTGGGCCGATGATCGAGGCGTTGTGCAGCAGGCCGTCAAGGTGGCCGAACTCGCTTTCAATCATCGCGGCCAGCTCGTCGTACTGATGCGGCAACGCGGTTTCGAGGTTGAAAGGTATGACAGCCGGTTGTGGATGTCCTGCGGCTTCAATGTCGTCGTAAACCTGGCTCAGGTTGGCTTCTGTCTTGCCGAGCAGTAGCACGGTTGCGCCGTGTGCCGCGTAGGTTTTGGCAGCTGCGGCACCAATGCCGCGACCCGCGCCGGTGACCAAAATGACGCGGCCCTGGAGCAGGTTGGGGCGGGCGGAGTAATCAAACATAAAACACCTCAACAAAAAGCAATGATCGCGTGCTGCGTCTGTGTGTTAGCAGCTGCATATTGCGTTATCCAGCACCTTGCGCAACTCGGCCGGGTGATCAACCACAACATCTGCGCCCCAATGGTTCGGGTTGTCGTTGGGGTGGATATAGCCATAACGCACAGCGGCAGTTTTGGTGCCTGCATCGCGTCCCGACTCGATGTCGCGCAGGTCGTCACCCACAAACAGCACGCTGGCCGGATCAAGGTTGAGCATTTTGCAGGCCAAGATCAGCGGTTCTGGATCGGGTTTGCTGCGGGTGACATGGTCAGGGCAGATCAGCACGGCGGAACGCTCGGCCAGCCCCAGTTGTTCCATGATCGGCTGGGCAAACCGAACCGGTTTGTTGGTCACGACGCCCCACACCAAATGAGCTTTTTCGATGTCTGCCAGCAGTTCGGCCATGCCGTCAAACAGCTTGCTGTGTACAGCACAGTCACGCTGATAGCGCTCCAGAAACTCTTGGCGCAGGGCTTCGAAGTTTGGAGATTCAGGGTCCATGCCAAAGGTGACGGCGACCATTGCGCGCGCCCCCCCGGAGACTTCATCGCGAATCAGCTTGTCAGCAATCGGCGGCAGATCGCGTTCGGCACGCATGGCCTGGCAGATGGCGATAAAGTCCGGCGCGGTGTCGAGCAGAGTGCCGTCCATGTCAAAAAGAACTGCTCTTAAACGCATGTATTACTCCTCGCGAAGGGTCTGGATCATGTAGTTGACGTCTACATCGTTGGCCAGTTTGTAGTGCTTGGTCAGCGGGTTGTACGTCAGGCCGATGATGTCTTTGACGCTCAGGCCGGCTTGACGGCTCCAGGCACCCAGTTCTGACGGGCGAATGAACTTCTTGAAGTCATGGGTCCCGCGTGGGATCAGCTTCATGATGTATTCAGCGCCGATAATCGCGAACAAATAGGATTTCGGGTTGCGGTTGATGGTTGAGAAGAATACTTGGCCGCCGGGTTTGACCATCGTGTAGCAGGCGCGGATCACGGACGCTGGATCTGGCACGTGCTCCAGCATTTCAAGGCAGGTCACTGCATCGAATTGCCCAGGCATCTCGAGCGCCAGTTCTTCAGCGGTGATCTGGCGGTATTCAACGTTTACACCGGATTCGAGCTGGTGCAGTTGTGCAACGGCCAGTGGTGCCTCGCCCATGTCGATACCCATCACGGTCGCGCCGCGTTGAGCCATTGATTCGCTGAGGATGCCGCCGCCACAACCGACATCTAGCACTTTTTTGCCAGCCAGTTGCACGCGCTCGTCAATCCAGTTGACGCGTAACGGGTTGATGTCGTGTAGCGGTTTGAACTCGCTTTCGCGGTCCCACCAGCGATGGGCAAGCGCCTCGAATTTGGCGATCTCGGCGTGGTCGACGTTGCTCATGGGTAAATCCTCTAAAGCTGAAAAATCCTGGTAAAACTCAGGGTCTGAACCCTGAGGATTGGAATCAATGAGTATGGCTATTTATACGCTCGCCCCAGGCTTTGGCAGTCGCGCACAGGTGTTGTTCATCCATGCGGGTCAATTGGCCATTGTCGAGCAGTTGCTTGCCTGCAACCCACAGGTGCTTCACGCACTCTCGGCCGGTGGCGTAGATCAGCTGTGATACGGGGTCATAAACAGGCTGTTGCGCCAGTCCGCTCAGGTCAAATGCCACAATATCGGCCGCTTTGCCGACCTCAATTGAACCCACTTCACTTTCAAGGCCTAGGGCGCGTGCGCCGTTTAGCGTTGCCATGCGCAGTGCACGATGTGCATCCAGGGCTGTGGCTGAACCTGAAACCGCTTTGGCCAGTAAGGCTGCAGTGCGTGTTTCGCCGAGCAAGTCGAGGTCATTATTGCTGGCTGCCCCGTCGGTGCCAACCGCGACATTGACACCCGCCTGCCATAAACGCTCAACCGGGCAGAAGCCACTGGCCAGTTTCAGGTTGGATTCGGGGCAATGAATCACGCTGGAGTTGCTTTCTACCAGCGTGCTCAGGTCGTCATCACTGATCTGAGTCATGTGAACGGCTTGGAAGCGCGGGCCTAGCAGGCCCAGGCGTGCGAGGCGGGCCACTGGGCGCTCACCCTTTTGTTCGACGGCCTGTTGCACTTCGAAAGCGGTTTCGTGCACATGCATTTGAATCGAGGCGTCTAACTCGTCGGCAATCACCCGGACTTTCTCCAGGTTTTCGTCGCCTACGGTATAAGGCGCATGTGGGCCGAAGGCGATTTTGATGCGCGGGTGGTATTTCAGGTCGCCGAATAGCTCGACTGCTTGGCGCAGGGATTCATCTGCAGAGCTGGCGCCGGGAATTGGAAAATCGAGAATCGGAATCGCTATTTGGGCGCGGATGCCGCTGTTGTGCGCGCGTTCGCTGGCCACTTTCGGGAAGAAATACATATCGCTGAAGCAGGTGATACCGCCTTTGAGCTGCTCGGCAATGGCTAAGTCGGTGCCGTCGCGCACGAATGCTTCATCGACCCATTTGGCTTCGGCTGGCCAGATGTGTTTTTCCAGCCAGGTCATCAGTGGTAGGTCATCGGCCATGCCGCGGAACAAGGTCATCGCAGCGTGGCCGTGGGCATTGATCAACCCTGGGCTGAGCAGCATGTCTGGCAGTTCGCGGGTTTCAAGGGCTGTGTGCTTCAAGGCCACATGGCGCGGGCCAATAAACACAATGCGTCCGTCCCGAATACCAACGCCATGATCTTTGAGTACAACTGAAGCGGGTTCAACAGGCACCAGCCAGGTGGGTAGCAGCAGTAAGTCGAAGGTCAAGGTTTGGGTTGGCATCTAAAACGGCTTCCCGTGCATTATAAAAAAGGAGGCGAGTATACCCGAGCGTCTTAAGGGTGGGCTCGCTATAATCGGTGGCTTTGTATCAGGGTGATAGGGGAAGTCATGCGCGATCAGTTGTTGGCGGCAGAAAAGGTAAAGGCCATTGATTGGCGGGGTGAGGCCCTGTATCTGCTGGATCAGCGCAGCTTGCCCTTTGAAGAGAGCTGGTTGGCATTTACCGGGGTTGCAGGGGTCGCTCAGGCCGTTCGCGATATGGTTGTGCGCGGCGCCCCGGCGATTGGTATTGCTGCGGCTTATGGGGTGGTGCTGGCTGTTCGTGCGCGCAAGGGTGCAGGCGGCGACTGGGTCGCGGCGCTGGAGCAGGATTTTACCCTGCTGGCGAACTCGCGTCCGACCGCAGTTAACTTGTTTTGGGCGCTCAATCGCATGCGCGATCGTCTGGCGCGCAGCAAAGACAATGCTGATGTTTTGCAAGTGCTTGAAGACGAAGCGATTGCAATACATGAGAGTGATCGTGAGGCCAATCTGACGATGGCGCAGCTGGGTGTTGATGTGATTCGTCGGCATCAAGGCAATGCTCAGACGGTGCTGACGCACTGCAACACTGGTGCACTGGCGACCGGTGGATTTGGTACGGCGCTTGGGGTAATTCGAGGTGCCTGGATTGAAGGCATGATCGAGCAGGTTTATGCCGATGAGACCCGGCCCTGGCTACAAGGGTCGCGCCTGACCGCATGGGAGCTGGCTAACGAAGGTATTCCAGTCATATTGAATGTTGACTCGGCGGCGGCTCACATCATGAAAACCAAGGGCGTGACGTGGGTGATCGTGGGTGCCGACCGCATTACTGCCAATGGTGATGTTGCGAACAAAATCGGCACATATCAGTTGGCGGTCAACGCGATGCACCATGGCGTGCGCTTTATGGTGGTTGCGCCGAGTTCGACCATCGACATGGACTTGGCCAGTGGCGATGACATTCCGATTGAAGAACGTGATGGTAGTGAGTTGCTGGAGGTCGGGGGTAAGCGTGTCGGCGCCGATGTTCAGGCGTTCAATCCGGTGTTTGATGTGACTCCTGCAGACTTGATCGACGTTATCGTGACCGAGAAGGGTATTGTGGAGCGTCCGGACGCAGCCAAAATGGCTCAGTTGATGTGTCGCAAGCGATTGCACTGAGGCAGCTATAAGCGACAAGTTGTAAGCGCCAAGCTTGAAGCCAAGGCTGCGAGACGCGTTAATCTTGTTATGCGCTGTGAACTTGCAGCTTGTCGCTTGAAGCTTGTAGCTGCGAAGCACGCCAATTGTGATAACATTCGGCGGTTTCCGGGGTGCCCTGCAAGGGTTGCCCTTACTGCGCAAATCCGTAGCATAACTCGTTGATTTGTCGTAAGTCGTTGCGTGGCACGTGGCCAGCGACGGCGAGCTTCGTTCGTCCCGAATGGATGTGGCGAAGTTTCACCCGAAAAAGGAATCAGGCTTCTCATGGGCGAACTGGCCAAAGAAATCCTCCCGGTCAATATCGAAGACGAGCTGAAACAGTCCTACCTCGACTACGCAATGAGCGTAATTGTCGGGCGGGCACTGCCTGATGCACGCGATGGCTTGAAGCCCGTGCACCGGCGTGTGCTGTTTGCGATGAGCGAACTGAATAACGACTGGAACAAGCCGTACAAGAAATCTGCCCGTGTGGTCGGTGACGTGATCGGTAAGTATCACCCGCATGGTGATATTGCTGTTTACGACACCATCGTTCGAATGGCTCAGCCATTCTCCCTGCGCTACCTGCTGGTAGACGGTCAGGGTAACTTCGGTTCGGTTGACGGCGATAACGCCGCGGCCATGCGATATACCGAAGTGCGCATGACCAAGTTGGCCCACGAGTTACTGGCCGACTTGCACAAGGAAACCGTGGATTGGGTGCCGAACTACGACGGCACGGAAATGATCCCGGCGGTCATGCCGACGCGCATCCCCAACTTGTTGGTCAACGGCTCCAGCGGTATCGCTGTGGGCATGGCCACCAATATCCCGCCGCACAACCTTGGCGAAGTTATCGACGGCTGTCTGGCGTTGATCGACAACCCTGAGTTGAGCATCGATGAGCTGATGCAGTTCATCCCAGGTCCGGACTTCCCGACAGCCGCGATTATCAACGGTCGTGCTGGCATCATCGAAGCCTATCGCACCGGTCGTGGCCGTATTTACATGCGTGCCCGCTCGATCATTGAAGACATCGACAAGGTCGGTGGTCGTCAACAGATCGTGATCACCGAGTTGCCTTACCAGTTGAACAAGGCGCGTTTGATCGAAAAGATCGCCGAACTGGTCAAAGAGAAAAAGCTCGAAGGCATCACCGAGTTGCGTGACGAGTCTGACAAAGACGGTATGCGTGTGGTGATCGAACTGCGTCGTGGCGAAGTGCCAGAGGTTATTCTCAATAACCTGTACGCACAGACCCAACTGCAAGCGGTGTTCGGGATCAACATCGTTGCCCTGATCGACGGCCGTCCGCGCATCCTGAACCTCAAGGATCTGCTTGAAGCGTTCGTGCGTCACCGTCGCGAAGTTGTCACGCGTCGCACCGTTTTCGAACTGCGCAAAGCGCGTGAGCGTGGTCATATCCTTGAAGGTCAGGCGGTTGCGCTGTCCAACATCGACCCTGTGATCGCGTTGATCAAGGCATCGCCAACGCCGTCTGAAGCCAAAGAAGCGCTGATCAGCACCCCTTGGGAGTCGACGGCAGTTGTGGCGATGGTTGAACGTGCTGGTGCTGATTCGTGCCGTCCGGAAAATCTCGATCCGCAATACGGTCTGCGTGACGGTAAGTACTTCCTGTCGCCAGAGCAGGCGCAAGCCATTCTTGAATTACGCCTGCACCGTTTGACCGGTCTTGAGCACGAGAAGCTGCTGGCTGAATATCAAGAAATTTTGAACCAGATCGGCGAGCTGATCCGCATCCTCAATAGCGCTGTGCGCTTGATGGAAGTGATCCGTGAAGAGCTGGAAGTCATTCGTGCCGAGTACGGCGATGTTCGTCGTACCGAAATTCTGGATCATCGTCTCGACCTGACACTGGGCGACATGATTCCAGAAGAAGAGCGTGTGGTGACTATTTCCCACGGTGGCTATGCCAAGACTCAGCCGCTGGCTGCGTACCAGGCTCAGCGTCGTGGCGGTAAAGGCAAGTCGGCCACAGGCATCAAGGATGAGGACTACATCGCTCACCTCTTGGTTGCCAACAGCCATACCACGCTGTTGCTGTTCTCCAGCAAAGGCAAGGTGTACTGGCTCAAGACCTACGAAATTCCAGAAGCCTCCCGCGCTGCGCGTGGTCGTCCTCTGGTGAACCTGTTGCCGTTGGACGATGGTGAATATATCACCACCATGCTGCCGGTTGAGGAATACACCGAGGGTCACTTCATCTTCATGGCAACCGCTAACGGCACCGTGAAGAAGACCCCGCTGGAATCTTTCAGCCGTCAACGTAGCGTTGGTTTGATCGCGCTGGAGCTGGATGAAGGTGACGTGCTGATCAGTGCTGCAATCACCGATGGCGAACGCGAAGTGATGCTGTTCTCCGACGGCGGCAAGGTCACCCGCTTTAAAGAGTCTGATGTGCGTGCGATGGGCCGTACCGCTCGTGGTGTGCGCGGCATGCGTCTGCCAGAAGGTCAGAAACTGATCTCGATGCTCATTCCTGAAGAAGGCAGCCAGATCCTCACCGCTTCGGCACGTGGTTATGGCAAACGCACAGCGATCAGTGAGTTCCCTGAGTACAAGCGTGGTGGTCAGGGCGTCATCGCCATGGTCAGCAACGACCGTAACGGCCGTCTGGTCGGTGCGGTCCAGGTGCAGGACGGCGAGGAAATCATGCTGATTTCTGACCAGGGCACCTTGGTTCGTACGCGTGTTGACGAAGTGTCTAGCCTGGGTCGTAACACCCAGGGCGTTACCTTAATCAAGCTGGCCAGCGATGAAACGCTGGTAGGACTTGAGCGGGTTCAAGAGCCATCGGAAGTCGAAGGCGAAGAGCTTGAAGGTGAGGTCGATAGCGCAGTCGAGCTTGAGGGCGAGGTCATCCACGATGGCGTCGACCACGAGCAGCCGCTAGAGGCGGGCGCTGACGAAGAGCAGCCGCAGGAATAAGCGGACACACAGGGGGCGGATGAAGATTCGCCCCCTTGTTGTATGTCC
Organism: Pseudomonas psychrophila HA-4; assembly: GCF_000282975.1. Lineage (GTDB taxonomy): Bacteria > Pseudomonadota > Gammaproteobacteria > Pseudomonadales > Pseudomonadaceae > Aquipseudomonas > Aquipseudomonas psychrophila_A. Next base: position 23,339 of record NZ_ALJC01000131.1, on the reverse strand, counting down.
AAGATGAATGTTGGCGTTGCGTCGCCTCGCTGTGCTGCGCAATGCCCTCCGATTTATTGCAAGACCCACCAAATCAGAGCGAGAGTGGATGTGAGCAAACGAGCCTATAACTTCTGCGCAGGTCCAGCTGCGCTTCCTGAAGCCGTCCTGTTGCGTGCCCAGTCCGAGTTGCTCGACTGGCATGGCAAAGGGCTCTCGGTTATGGAAATGAGCCATCGTAGCGATGAGTTCGTGTCCATTGCAACCAAGGCTGAGCAGGACCTGCGTGACCTGCTGTCTATCCCCTCGAACTACAAGGTCCTGTTTTTGCAGGGCGGCGCTAGCCAGCAATTTGCCCAAATCCCCTTGAATCTGCTGCCTGAGACTGGCACGGCGGATTACATCGATACCGGTATTTGGTCACAGAAAGCTATCGAAGAGGCTTCGCGCTACGGCCACGTCAACGTTGCTGTCAGTGCCAAGCCGTACGATTACTTCGCTATTCCCGGTCAGAACGAGTGGAATCTGACAAAAGACGCGGCCTACGTGCATTACGCGCCCAACGAAACCATTGGCGGTCTGGAATTCGACTGGATCCCGCAAACCGGTGATGTGCCCCTAATTGCCGACATGTCCTCGGACATCTTGTCGCGTCCGGTCGATATTTCCCGCTTCGGTATGATCTATGCGGGCGCACAGAAAAATATCGGTCCAAGCGGTATCGTGGTTAACATCGTCCGTGAAGACCTCCTTGGTCGTGCGCGCTCGATCTGCCCGACCATGCTTGATTACAAGGTCGCGGCCGACAATGGCTCGATGTACAACACGCCCCCAACCTTGGCCTGGTATCTGTCGGGTCTGGTGTTTGAATGGCTAAAAGAGCAGGGCGGCGTTGAAGCCATCGGCAAGCTCAATGAAGTTAAGAAACGTACTTTGTACGACTTCATTGACGCCAGCGGCTTATACAGCAACCCGATCAACAAGACCGATCGCTCGTGGATGAACGTGCCGTTCCGTCTGGCAGACGACCGTCTCGATAAGCCATTCCTGGTAGGCGCTGAGGCGCGCGGCTTGCTCAACCTTAAGGGGCATCGCTCGGTGGGCGGTATGCGCGCATCGATCTATAACGCTGTGGACATCCATGCAGTCAATGCGTTGGTGGCTTACATGGCAGAGTTCGAGAAGGAACACGGCTAATGTCCGAACAAGAACTCAAGGCTCTGCGCCTGCGTATCGACAGCTTGGACGAAAAAGTTCTGGAGCTGATCAGCGAGCGCGCTCGCTGTGCTCAGGAAGTGGCTCGGGTCAAAATGGCCTCGCTGGCTGAAGGCGAGGTGCCGGTGTTTTATCGGCCTGAGCGTGAGGCTCAGGTGCTCAAGCGTGTGATGGAGCGTAACAAGGGGCCGCTGGGTAACGAAGAGATGGCGCGTTTGTTCCGTGAAATCATGTCTTCTTGCCTGGCGTTGGAGCAGCCGCTCAAAGTGGCTTATCTGGGTCCCGAAGGCACCTTCACCCAAGCGGCGGCCATGAAGCACTTCGGCCATGCGGTCATCAGCAAGCCAATGGCTGCGATTGACGAAGTGTTCCGGGAAGTGGCGGCGGGCGCCGTCAACTTTGGTGTGGTGCCGGTGGAGAACTCCACGGAAGGCGCAGTCAATCACACGCTGGACAGCTTCCTTGAGCACGACATGGTGATCTGTGGCGAAGTTGAGCTGCGCATTCACCATCATCTTCTGGTTGGCGAAAATACCAAGACCGACAGCATCAGTCGTATTTACTCGCATGCCCAGTCGCTGGCGCAGTGCCGTAAGTGGCTGGACGCGCATTACCCGAATGTCGAGCGTATTGCAGTCTCAAGCAATGCCGAAGCCGCCAAGCGGGTCAAGGGTGAGTGGAACTCGGCAGCGATTGCCGGCGACATGGCGGCAGGTTTGTATGGCCTGACGCGCCTGGCTGAAAAAATCGAAGATCGCCCGGACAACTCCACGCGTTTCTTGATGATTGGCAGCCAAGAAGTCCCGCCGACCGGGGATGATAAAACCTCGATCATCGTGTCGATGAGCAACCGTCCAGGTGCGCTGCATGAGTTGTTGGTGCCGTTCTATGAGAACGGAATCGACCTCACCCGTATCGAGACACGCCCGTCGCGTAGCGGTAAGTGGACCTATGTGTTCTTCATCGACTTTGCTGGCCATCACCGCGACCCATTGGTTAAAAGCGTGCTGGAACAGATCAGTCAAGAAGCCGTAGCACTCAAGGTGCTGGGCTCCTACCCGAAAGCGGTTCTTTGAGGCGGTTCACATGAGCGCTGATTTCCTCGCCCTGGCACAGCCAGGCGTGCAACAACTTTCGCCATACGTCCCGGGCAAGCCTGTGGACGAGTTGGCGCGTGAGCTGGATATTGATCCGTCCACGATCGTTAAATTGGCCAGCAACGAAAATCCTTTGGGCGCGAGTCCCAAGGCGCTGACCGCCATACGAGAAGAATTGGCCGAGTTGACGCGCTATCCAGACGGTAATGGTTTTGCACTCAAAACCTTGTTGGCTGAACAGTGTGGCGTGCAACTTGATCAAGTGACTTTGGGTAATGGCTCAAACGACATTCTGGAGCTGGTAGCTCGTGCTTACTTGGCGCCCGGCCTGAATGCTGTGTTCAGTGAGCATGCGTTTGCCGTGTACCCGATTGTGACTCAAGCCGTGGGTGCGCAAGCGCGGGTAGTGCCTGCCAACGACTGGGGGCATGACCTGCCGGCCATGCTAGCGGCGATTGATGACAACACGCGCGTGGTGTTCATTGCCAATCCGAACAACCCGACGGGTACCTGGTTTGGTGCGCAGGCGCTGAACGAGTTTTTGCAGGACGTCCCTGAGCGAGTGTTGGTGGTTCTGGACGAGGCGTATATCGAATACGCGGAAGGTGGTGATCTGCCTGATGGCTTGGAGTTCTTGTCGGCCTATCCGAATTTGCTCGTGTCGCGCACGTTCTCTAAGGCCTATGGTTTGGCTGCCTTGCGGGTTGGATACGGTTTGTCGACAGCAGTTGTGGCTGATGTGTTGAATCGTGTTCGCCAGCCATTCAATGTCAACAGCCTGGCGTTGGCAGCTGCTTGTGCAGCCTTGCAAGATGCTGACTATCTGGCTGAAAGCCGTCGCTTGAACGAGGCGGGCATGCAGCAGTTACAAGATGGTTTCCGTGAATTGGGTCTGGGCTGGATTCCCTCCAAGGGCAATTTTATTGCGCTGGACCTGGGTCAGCTGGCAGCCCCTGTTTACCAAGGCTTGTTGCGTGAGGGCGTGATTGTGCGTCCGGTTGCCAACTACGGTATGCCAAATCACTTGCGTATCACTATTGGTCTGCCGGCGGAAAATACCCGCTTGCTTGAGGCGTTGGCCAAGGTTCTTGCTCGTGGTTGATGTTATATCGCTGAAACCTGTAAAGCCTATTGTGGGCCGGTTGGTTGTTGTCGGATTGGGTCTGATCGGCGGTTCCTTCGCCAAAGGTATACGTGAAAGCGGTTTGTGCGCTGAGGTCGTTGGCGTTGATTTGAATCCGAAGTCGCGTGCCTTGGCCGTTGAACTGGGTGTGGTTGACCGCTGTGAGGCTGATCTGGCAGCGGCCTGTGTGGGTGCTGATGTTATTCAGTTGGCAGTGCCGATTCTGGCCATGGAGAAAATGCTTGGCTTGTTGGCGGGCATGGATCTAGGGCAAGCCGTGCTGACGGATGTGGGCAGTGCCAAAGGAAACGTGGTGCGTGCTGCTACTGAGGCTTTCGGTGCGATGCCGGCCCGTTTCGTACCGGGGCATCCGATAGCCGGGTCCGAACAAAGCGGTGTTGAGGCTTCTAATGCCAGCCTGTTCGAGCGGCATAAGGTTATTTTGACGCCTTTAGCTGAAACCGATCCTGCTGCTCTGGCTCTGGTTGATGTGCTGTGGCGTGCCCTTGGGGCAGACGTCGAGCACATGCAGGTCGAGCGTCATGATGAGGTGTTAGCTGCGACCAGTCATTTGCCGCACTTGTTGGCTTTTGGTTTGGTGGACTCTCTTGCCAAGCGCAATGAGAATCTGGATATTTTTCGATACGCTGCCGGAGGCTTTCGCGATTTCACAAGAATCGCGGGTAGCGACCCGGTAATGTGGCATGACATTTTTCTCGCGAACCGCGAGGCAGTGTTGCGCACACTGGATACATTTCGTAGCGATCTCGACGCCTTGCGCGACGCGGTCGATGCGGGGGATGGGCATCAATTGTTGGGCGTTTTTACTCGCGCCCGGGTTGCTCGCGAGCATTTCAGTAAAATTCTGGCCCGCCGGGCATATGTGGACCCTATGAATTCAAATGATCTGATTTTCCTGGCTGAACCTGGTGGCACTGTGACTGGCCAGATCCGCGTGCCAGGTGACAAATCCATTTCTCACCGTTCGATCATGCTCGGCTCTCTGGCTGAAGGCACGACTGAGGTAGAAGGCTTCCTTGAGGGCGAAGATGCTCTGGCAACGCTGCAAGCGTTCCGTGACATGGGCGTCGTCATCGAAGGCCCGCATCAAGGTCGCGTCACTATTCATGGTGTTGGCCTGCATGGCTTGAAAGCGCCACCAGGGCCCATATATCTGGGTAACTCAGGCACGTCGATGCGTCTGTTGTCGGGTCTTTTGGCCGCGCAGAGTTTCGATACGACCCTGACTGGCGACGCTTCGCTGACCAAGCGGCCGATGAATCGCGTGGCTAACCCGTTGCGTGAAATGGGCGCAGTGATTGAAACGGCTGCTGAAGGCCGTCCGCCTATGACCATTCGTGGTGGGCACGCACTTAAAGGCATGGACTACACCTTGCCGATGGCCAGTGCTCAAGTGAAGTCCTGCCTGCTGTTGGCAGGTTTGTATGCTGAAGGCAAGACCTCCGTGACCGAGCCCGCACCGACTCGCGATCATACCGAGCGTATGCTGCGTGGCTTTGGCTATCCGGTCAGTGTTCAGGGCGCTACGGCGTCGGTAGAGTCGGGGCACAAGCTCACGGCGACCCATATTGAAGTGCCGGGCGATATTTCCTCGTCGGCGTTCTTCCTGGTGGCGGCTTCTATTGCTGACGGTTCGGACCTGGTCCTAGAGCATGTGGGCATTAACCCAACACGCACGGGCGTGATCGATATTTTGCGTTTAATGGGGGCGGACATCACCCTTGAGAATCAGCGCGAAGTGGGTGGCGAGCCCGTTGCTGATCTGCGAGTGCGTGCTGCCAAGCTTAAAGGTATCGAAATTCCGGAAGAGTTGGTGCCATTGGCCATTGACGAATTCCCGGTACTGTTCGTCGCCGCTGCTGTTGCAGAGGGTCGTACGATCCTGCGTGGTGCCGAAGAGTTGCGCGTTAAAGAGTCGGACCGAATTCAGGTCATGGCAGATGGTTTGCTGACGCTAGGCGTGAAGTGCGAGCCTACTCCCGACGGCATCATTATTGATGGCGGCTCAATCGGTGGTGGTGAGGTTCATGGTCATGGCGATCACCGTATCGCAATGGCATTCAGCGTTGCTTCGTTGCGTGCGACGGCGCCTATCCGAATTCACGATTGTGCCAACGTAGCGACTTCGTTCCCGAACTTCCTTGCGTTGTGCAAGCAAGTAGGTATTCGTGTAGCGCAAGAGGCTCAGTCGTGATTCTTTTGGCGCCGGTGATCACCATCGATGGGCCTAGTGGGTCGGGCAAGGGGACTGTTGCAGGTCGCTTGGCCGAGCATTTGGGTTGGAAATTGCTGGATTCCGGCGCCTTGTACCGTTTGTTGGCGTTTGCAGCTGTCAATCATGGTGTTGCGCTGGATAACGAAGGATTGCTGAGCCAATTGGCGGCACATCTTGACGTGCAGTTCGTCGGGGCGACGGATGGTAAGTCGGCTCGAATCGTACTCGAGGGTGATGACGTTACGCAGGCTATCCGCAATGAAGATGTTGCCGCAGGCGCATCGAAAGTAGCGGCCTTACCCGCGGTTCGTGAGGCTTTGCTGCAGCGTCAGCGGGCTTTTCAGGAGTTTCCGGGGCTTGTCGCCGACGGTCGTGACATGGGGACGGTGGTTTTTCCTGATGCGCCGCTCAAGGTATTTCTCACGGCTAGCGCCGAGGAACGGGCCCGTCGCCGTTACTTGCAGTTGAAGGCCAAGGGGGATGATGTTAGTCTCCCGCGTCTGTTGGATGAGATACGTGCCCGTGATGAGCGCGACACGCAGCGTGCAATAGCCCCGCTTAAGCCGGCGGCTGATGCAATACAGCTAGACTCTACCGAGTTGTCCATCGAGCAGGTGTTAGAACGCATCATGAGTGAAATCGCACTTCGCGATATTGCTGGATGACCAAGAGCGCGTGCAGGAGACCAGAAATAGTCCTGCGCGCCTTCTTTTATATGAACGTAACCCACATTGTCTGGAATGTGGCAGATGGGCGTATTCCTTCGCCCTTGATCAACAGGAATTAAAATGAGCGAAAGCTTTGCAGAACTCTTTGAAGAAAGCCTAAAAACCCTGAATCTTCAGGCTGGCTCTATCATCACCGCTATCATCGTTGATATCGATTACCAAGCTGGTTGGGTTACCGTTCACGCTGGTTTGAAGTCTGAAGGCCTCATCCCGCTGGAACAGTTCCACAACGACGCTGGCGAACTGAACATCAACATCGGTGATGAAGTTCACGTTGCGCTGGACGCGGTCGAAGACGGCTTTGGCGAAACCAAACTGTCCCGTGAAAAAGCCAAGCGCGCTGAGTGCTGGATCGTTCTGGAAGCAGCCTTCGCAGCTGAAGAAGTGGTCAAGGGCGTTATCAACGGTAAGGTTAAAGGCGGCTTCACTGTCGACGTTAACGGCATCCGTGCGTTCCTGCCAGGTTCTCTGGTTGACGTTCGTCCAGTGCGCGACACTACGCACCTGGAAGGCAAAGAGCTGGAATTCAAGGTCATCAAGCTTGACCAGAAGCGTAACAACGTTGTTGTTTCGCGTCGTAGCGTGCTTGAAGCAGAGAACTCGGCTGAGCGTGAAGCTCTGCTGGAATCCTTGCAAGAAGGTCAGCAAGTCAAAGGTATCGTCAAAAACCTCACCGACTACGGCGCATTCGTCGACCTGGGTGGCGTGGATGGCCTGCTGCACATTACCGACATGGCTTGGAAGCGTATCAAGCATCCTTCCGAAATCGTCAACGTTGGCGACGAGATCGATGTAAAGGTGCTGAAGTACGATCGCGAACGCAATCGTGTTTCCCTGGGCCTGAAGCAACTGGGCGAAGATCCATGGGTTGCTATCAAAGCCCGTTACCCAGAAAGCACTCGCGTTACCGCTCGTGTAACCAACCTGACCGACTACGGCTGCTTCGCTGAGCTGGAAGAAGGCGTTGAAGGTTTGGTACACGTTTCCGAAATGGACTGGACCAACAAAAACATCCACCCTTCGAAAGTCGTACAAGTCGGCGACGAAGTGGAAGTTATGGTTCTGGACATCGACGAAGAGCGTCGTCGTATCTCCCTGGGCATCAAGCAGTGCAAATCTAACCCATGGGAAGATTTCTCTGGCCAGTTCAACAAGGGCGATAAAATCTCCGGCACCATCAAGTCGATCACCGATTTCGGTATCTTCATTGGTCTGGACGGCGGCATCGACGGCCTGGTTCACCTGTCCGACATCTCCTGGAACGAAGTGGGCGAAGAAGCCGTACGTCGTTTCAAGAAGGGCGACGAGCTTGACACCGTTATCCTGTCTGTTGATCCAGAGCGTGAGCGCATCTCCCTGGGTATCAAGCAGTTGGAAAGCGATCCGTTCTCCGAGTACGTACAAGAGAACGACAAAGGCGCAATCGTTAAGGGCATCGTGAAAGAAGTTGACGCTAAAGGCGCCATCATCACTCTGGCCAACGATATCGAAGCAACTCTGAAAGCCTCCGAAATCAGCCGTGACCGCGTTGAAGACGCACGTAACGTTCTGAAAGAAGGCGAAGAAGTAGAAGCCAAGATCATCAGCGTTGACCGCAAAAGCCGCGTAATCCAACTCTCCATCAAGTCGAAAGATGATGCTGAAGAGAAAGAAGCAATCCAGAGCCTGCGCGACAAGCCAGCCACCTCTGACATTGCTGCTGGTCCGACCACTTTGGGCGACCTGCTGCGTGCACAAATGGAAAAACAGAACTAAGTTCTGATTGACCATAAAAAAGGGCGACTTAGGTCGCCCTTTTTTGTGCCCTGTGATTTGAGTTTGGCCCGATCTAGACGGATAGCATGCAGAGCCAGTATGGGGCGATGCTGGCGACTTTTGTAGTATTCGGCTCCTATACACGGGCTCTACCTCAGTTGCCTGTCAGCGCCTCTCTGTACGCATATATGGCAGCCTGGTGGTGGGCTAAACCTTGGAGTGATGGTTTTTAAGTGCGCCGGGCGTACATGAGCAATTGCCCAGTGGTCTGCAAAGATAAGTCAAGATCTGGGCTGTTCAAATTCATTCGATCATGCTAAAACCTTTGAAGCGCTGATCTAGCTGCTTGAAAAAGAAGGGAAAAATATGACGAAGTCGGAGTTGATCGAACGAATTGTCACCCATCAAGGGCTACTCTCATCCAAGGATGTGGAGTTAGCTATCAAGACCATGCTTGAACAAATGTCACAGTGTCTGGCGACCGGAGATCGAATCGAGATCCGTGGCTTTGGTAGTTTTTCGTTGCACTACCGGGCACCTCGGGTTGGTCGCAACCCAAAGACCGGTCAATCAGTAAGTCTCGACGGTAAATTTGTTCCTCATTTCAAGCCGGGCAAGGAGCTTAGGGATCGAGTGAACGAAGACGAGGAAGACGATATTTAATCCTTAGGGAGGCAGGAGTTACTCATGAGTAGCTTTAAGCGTGCAGTTCTGGTGGCGTTTGCATTGGTCGTGATTTTCGGGACGGTGATTTTTATCCTCGAAAACCAGCAGCCCACTTCATTGGTTTTTCTCGGATTGAGCTCACCTGAGCTGCCTGCATCGCTGTTCTTTATAGGTGCGTTGTTGCTTGGCATGGCGATTGGGCCTGCAATGGGCTTTGTTGCTTATAAGCGCAAGACGGCTAAGTTAAAGCGCAATCTGTTGAATTCATAAAAAATCGACAGACCTTTCTGCTGAATTTGCATAAAGGTAGCCTGAACAAGCTTTGGATTTGGCTCATTGGTTGGGGGGGGGCTGGCGCACAGCAGTGAGCCAAGAAGCTTCCTACGCCCGTTCAGGCCTTGTCTTCTGCTTATTGTTTTATGATGCCAGTAAGATGCGCGCAGTTCCCGATTGTCAGTTAATGCCGTGCTTCTTCAGTGGTATCTTCGGTTTGTGCGAAATTCTAAATAATCACAAACATGCTTGTATATCTCTGAATACGTACGAGCTATTAATCTCCGGGGCAGGCTATGTACATGAACAGTCTCTCCCGCACACCAGGCGCCGGCTAATTCTCTGAAGCCGATGTCTTCGCTTTCTTTTAGGCGATGTGGCATCAACGTCTCTCTCTGCTTTTGCCTGCTTCTGCTTGGTAACTTCCGTTTAATTTTATGGGTTGCTTAAAGGGCTAGTTGGTGGATGCCGCAGCTTGTAAGACCCCAGTAATATTTTGTGAGGACGTTGCCTCGGTGCGAGGCTTTGGCGAGGGCAAGAAGATGCCGTATCCCACTATTAGGCATCATGGCGCGATCGCCGGCGTCACAGGCTCTTGTCATCAACTTGAGATGAGCGCTCACAGCAGTCTTCTAATCGACTGTGGTTTATTTCAAGGCAGTGATGAGCGAGTACGGCTTCCACAAATAAATTTTTCAATCGAGGGTATAAAAGCCCTGCTCATTACTCATGTTCATGCTGACCATGTAGGGCGCATTCCTTACTTGCTAGCTGCGGGATTTACTGGACCTATCTTGTGTAGCGAACCTTCGGCCAAATTGCTGCCGTTAGTCCTTGAAGACGCATTCAGGCTTGAGTTTAGCCGCGAGCCAAAAAAATAGAGCGGTACCTGCGACGCCTCCACCAGCAAATCATCGCGCTGCCATTCGACCATTGGTTCAGCATTCAGCAAGCAGAGACCCTGCAAGCTAAGATTCGCCTGCAAAGAGCAGGGCATATACTCGGTTCCGCCTATGTAGAATGCGACCTAGTGTACCCAAATACCGGTTTGGAGCGTCGAATTGTGTTTTCAGGTGGCTTGGGGGCACCACATACACCACTTCTGCTTGGCGCGTGTTCCCCAAGACGCGCCGATGTACTGATTCTGGAGAGCACTTACGGCAACCGCGTTCATGAAAATCGCTCAACTCGTCACAAACGATTGGAAAGCGCTATTGATCGAGCGCTAGCTGATCACGGGACATTATTAATTCCAGCGTTCAGCATTGGACGCACTCAAGAGTTGCTTTACGAAATCGAAGATATTCTGCATCGAAAATCAATCTTCGACCCTGGGTCGCCTATTCCTGTGCCAGATCAGTTTCTACCTGTCACTTGGCCTCAATTGCCAATCATTCTTGACTCTCCGTTGGCAAGCCGCCTAACCGAGGTCTATCGTGAATTGGATAGCTTTTGGGGTGTAGAAGCACAAAAACGACTTGCCGTGGGGCGCAAGCCCTTGCATTTCAAGCAACTGATAATGATCGACAGCCACGTCAAGTACATGCAGACCGTCGAGTATCTGGCTAACACGGGGCGGCCTGCGATCGTAATAGCGGCCAGTGGCATGTGCACCAGCGGTCGCATAGTGAACTATCTGAAAGCCATGTTGGCTGACCCAAGGCACAATGTACTTTTTACGGGCTATCAGGCTAGGGGCACGCCCGGTGCGCTAATACAAAAATATGCTCCGTCAGGTGGTTTTATTGAATTGGAGGGTAAGCGCTGTATTATCCGTGCTGGCATTAGTACTTTGGGAGGGTATTCTGCTCATGCCGATCAGCAGGACTTGCTAAATTTTGTTTCTGGTATGGAGCAGTGGCCCGAAGAGATACGCTTGGTTCATGGCGATGAGCCGGCAAGGTATGCATTGGCGAAGGAACTGTTGGGCCTATATCAGGCTCGAAATAAAGTTGTCGATCTGCAAATTCCGACAAATTTGAAGGCGCCTCTGGGATTCCAGTAGCTGTCATGAAAAGAACCAGTTGCTTGCCATTTGCACAAGCGCCGCACAATGGTAAGACACGGACGAACCCATTAATGAATTACCCATGCACATAACAAACACCACAGCCCCCCGCGACCCTATCGTGCCGAAATCTGGCGACTGGTTCCTGGTGCAATGCAAGCCCAGACAAGACGAACGTGCAGAGGAAAACCTCGAGCGACAAGGCTATGAATGTTCACGCCCGGTTTGCCGGCGTGAAAAGGTGCAACGTGGCCAAATGAGCTGCGTTCAAGAGTCATTATTTCCAGGCTACCTATTTATATATATGCCGGAAGGCGCCAATTGGGCTCCCTTGCGTTCAACCCGCGGAGTCGCTCGGGTTGTTGCTTTTGGAGGACGACCATTGGCCGTCAGTCACGAGTTGATCATTCAACTGCAATCGCGTGCTGACACGCACATCATCTCTACGTTTAACGCGGGTGACAAAGTCACCATCCTTGATCAAGGCTTCGCAGGTATTGAGTCCATATTCATGTCCATGGACGGCGAAGAAAGGGTCATTCTGCTTATCAACCTAATGAACCGTCAGCAACAGATCAGTTTGCCGTTAGCGAGTATTACGACTCGATAAATCAGCCTAAGGCTGCGGTCTGAACAAACAATAATGAAAACCGTTCTCAGGGAATCAACGATAAATCCTGGGGCGGTAGCGTGTTTTTTTTAATGCAGAACTCAACTCAGTGCCGGTTGGTACAGGAAGAGCAAGCATGAAAATTAAGGAAGCCAGCAGCGACATGACCACCTTCCAACGTAAAGGCATCATCCTCGCTGGCGGTGCAGGTACACGTTTGCATCCTCTGACGCTTGGCGTGTCCAAGCAGATGCTACCTATTTATGATAAGCCCATGATTTTCTATCCGCTGTCAGTACTCATGTTGGCGGGTATTCGCGAAATATTAATTATTTCAACACCTGAAGATTTACCCAGCTTCCAAAAACTATTGGGTGACGGTAGCCAGTACGGCATTCAGCTGAGTTATGCGCAGCAGCCGACCCCAGGAGGTTTGGCACAAGCCTTTATCATTGGGGAGGCATTCATTGGCAGTCATTCGGTCTGCATGATCCTTGGTGACAATATTTTCTATGGGCATTATTTTTCAGAAAGCTTAAAAGCTGCCATGTCAAAAACCTCTGGCGCCACTGTATTCGGTTATCACGTTTCTGATCCTGAACATTTTGGTGTGGTTGAATTCGACAGCACTGGGCATGTGGTAAGCATTGAGGAAAAGCCGCAAAAACCAAAATCGAACTATGTTGTAGCAGGCCTGTACTTTTATGACAATAAGGTCGTAGATATGGCCAAGAACATTAAGCCCTCAGCGCGTGGCGAGCTAGAAATTACTGATATCAACTGCATTTACCTTGAGCAAAATAGTTTGACGGTTGAAGTGTTGGGGCGTGGTTTCGCGTGGCTAGATACGGGTACGCATGAATCTCTGCTTGAAGCCAGTTGTTTTGTTCGAACAATTGAACAGCGACAAGGTTTGAAAATTGCTTGCCTTGAAGAGATTGCATTTAATTCTGGCTGGATTACTTCAACGCAGTTAGCTCAGCAAGCAGAGAAGTTTAAAAAGACAAGTTATGGACGCTACCTTTTGCGTTTATTGTCCGAAAGGCGTGTTACATGAAGTTTCTTACGACGCCGATTTTAGGGCTAGTGATCATCGAACCTGAAGTTTTCCAAGATGAACGTGGCTGGTTTTTAGAGAGTTTTAATTTGCGGCGGTTTCGAACTGGGTTGCAGGCGCTAAAGTTAGAGGTGCCCGAGTCCTTTGTTCAAGATAATGTATCGAGTTCCAAAAAAGGAGTTGTTAGAGGGCTGCATTATCAATTGGCGCCCTTTGCTCAAGGCAAACTAGTCAGTGTTCCTCATGGCGCAGTCTTTGATGTAGCAGTAGATTTACGGTCCGATTCGTCTACCTATGGTGAATGGTTTGCACTCGAGTTGAGTGACGTAAATAAGAGGATGTTATGGGTTCCTGAAGGTTTTGCACATGGTTTTTTAGCGTTGAAAGACGATACATACGTCAGCTATAAAGTTACTCAGTACTACGATAAAGATTCAGAACGCAGCGTGTTATGGAATGATACGTATCTGGGAATCCAGTGGCCTATATTAAGTGAGTATTGTTTAAGTGATAAAGATAAAGCTGCGCCAGTATTTGTGAAGCAGATCAAAGAGTAATTATTTCTTTTTTTATATTAAGTGTGGCGAAATTTATTTCGGTCTGCGGGCTCTGAGGGGAGAGTTTTGAAAAGTTACGTTGCTCCATATTATGTAGTGCTATGCGCATGTTTGTTAATCGTTGTTGGGGATTTAAGATATTTAATCAGTCCAATAGGCTATTGGCTTGCTTGGGGGACGGTGGTTGCTGTCGGGTGCTTTTTGACGGGGTGTATGTACTTCCGTAAAATAGAAGTTGAATTATTTATTTATCTGGTAGGTTTTTTCCTAGTTTTTGCATCGTTTATCTTAAGCGGTATCGCCAATGAAAGTGCTTATACCCTCTATCAGGGAGTAAAGATACTTTGTGTTGCGATTATGTTTTTTTGTATTTATATGAATGCTGAGAACTTTACTGCAAGGAGGATGTACCTAATAAGTGTCATTTGTATTGGGGTGGGGTTGTTATTTTTCTTAATGTCGAAATATATTTTGCGTGATTTGTATATTATTTTTGGTGATGGACGTCAAGGTAGCGTTTTCGCATATCCTGGCGTGCTGTGGAAAACATCAGTTTTTTTCATAGGATTTATTATCGCTGGTGTGTTTTTTGGTGGGGAAAATAAAGTTTTATCACTGTTCGCTCTGATCGGTGCTATGTATTTATTGTTCATGGACTCAAGTCGAACTGGTTTTTTAATGCTCTCTATGATTATTGTTATGTTTGTTGTGCTGTATGCGCGAATTAACCCAAAGAGGGTAATGTTTTTTTCTTTTATGTTTTTGATGTGTTGTGTTGGCCTATTCCTAGTTTACATTAGCGGCGTTATTGCATTCAGTCAGTCCGGCGAACCCTTAGTCTTAAATCGATTGGCCGCGGGAGACCCCACGCGTGCTCAGATGCTAGTTGATGGCATATCACATGCAGAACAATGCATCCCTTTAGGATGTGGGTTTGGAACGGCTACTACTCTAGTTCATGGTGAGCCTATGGTGGTGCATAATGCTTACCTCTCCGCAATAGGCGACATTGGTGTAGTTGGCTTTCTAGGGATGTCTATACTTATGTTTTCTCCAATTTGTATATTCTTGTGGAGACTTCGAGGTTTTAGGTTAGCTAATAAAAAATCGGTGATGACGATTGCTTACGCTATTGCAGCTTTTGGAGGTGCGTCAGGTTACGCATTCTTGATGATGCTCCATCCTTTTAGCACTGAACTTTCAGAGTGGGGCATATGGATAATAATGGTCTCTGTTTTGTCTTCTCTTGTGCGCCGCATGGCTGAGTGCGGCGCTGAAGAAAAAAAAGAGGCTTGATATGATATTGCAATTAAAAAATGTAAGTTTGTTATTTGTAGCTCAGCTAATTAGTTATTTGATTCCAATACTAGAAGTCCCGATTTTGGCAAGGGCTCTAGGGGTTGAGAGTTATGGTCATATATTAATTGTTCAAACAACGGCGATTTTGTGTTCTCTTGTTGTTGAGTATGGCTTTTCCTTAAGCGGTGCAAGACAGGTTGCGTTGTGTGCAGACAATAAACCTCTTTTGTCTAAGATTTATAATGAAGTCGTATCCGGGAGAGTAATACTAGCGGTCGGCGTAGTAAGTTTTTCGTTGGTTGTATTGTTTTTTGTAAAGGTTGATGCCAGTCCGTTGGCTATTTTATGGGGGTATTTTTATTTCTTGGCCTTCGGTTTTGGAAACCTATGGTTGTTTCAAGGGCTAGAGAAAATAACTTATCCTGTTGTTGTTGAAGTTTGTCTGCGATTTCTTGGCTTATTAGTGCTGTTTTTGTGCGTTTCTCATCCTTCTGATGCCGCAATAGCACTTATGATTATGTCGTCGTTTGCATTGCTTAGTACGGTGATCAGTTTTTACCTTGCTTACAAAGTTGTAGGAGGTTTTTCTTTTGAGCTGAAGGGCGGTATCCAGCAAATAAAGGAGGGCTTTCATGGTTTTCTGTATAAAAGTTCGAATAATATAATGTTAAGTGCAGGGCCCGCTTTAGTTGGAGTTATGTGCGGTCAAGCAGCCGTTGCAAAGTTTGCACCGGCTGAAAAAATAATAAAAGCATCAGTTGGGCTGGTTGGACCTGTATTAATTGGATTGTATCCCTACTTAAGCAGGCGTTTGTTGAAGTCGACTACAGTTAGTTTGAAACTTTCAGGAATTATTGTTGCTGCTTTATTTGCAGCTGGCGCAATTGGGGCGGGAATAATTTTCGTTCTTGCGAAATTTTTGATGGATATGATGTTGGGGCCAGGCTTTGAAGAGGCGATTATTATTCTTCAGATATTTGTATTCATTATTCCGTTCAGAATGATGAATCAGGCTATGGGGTTAGCAGTATTCATGCCTTTGGGGAAGGATCGAGTCTTAAGTTTGTTGCTTATATTCTTCTCTTTTTTTTCTTTGCTGTTAGCGGCAATACTCTCCTATTGGTTTGAGTTGCAGGGTATCGTGTATGGGTTGGTGCTTTCTGAAGTTATTTTCTCACTATTTTTAGTGCTCTTTGCTTTAAATATCAAGGTAGAAAAAGGTTAAGGCCTTCCAACGATCGGTGCCTCTATCCTGCTAAGTGCGGTTTCGTTTGAAGGATGGCGCGTTTTCTGGAAATGTAGGGCTGTAAAAAAGTTGATACTTGAGCTTTTTAATTGTGGTATGTCTAGTGCACGGGTGTCATAAGATGAAACTGTTTTACATAATTACGGGCCTCGGTGTCGGTGGCGCTGAACGGCAAGTGTTAGATCTAGCAGATCGATTTAGCGATCAGGGGCATACTGTTAAAATTTGTTATTTGACGGGCCCTGTTTTGTTACGTCCAAAAAATATAAATATTGAACTCATTGGCTTGGAGCTGGATAAAACGCTGGTTGGTTTTTTTAAAGGGATCCTTAATCTTAAAAAGATTATTAAGGCTTTTGATCCTGATGTTGTTCATGCGCACATGGTGCATGCAAATTTATTTTCGCGTATTGTAAGAATTATTTGTCCCATTAAAAAGTTGATTAATACTGCGCATAGTACCAATGAAGGTGGTCGCGCGAGAATGCTGGCGTACCGGTTTACGCATTCTCTAGCGGATGTGACAACCAACGTTACCCTCGAAGCAGTCAAAGTGTTTGAGCGAAAAAAAGCATGTCCGATTGGAACTATGCAAGCCATCCCTAATGGGATTGATACCGACTTATTTAAGCCTAATTCGACGGATCGTGAGCTTATAAGAACTTCTGAGTGTATTGGCGCACAGGATGAACTTGTTGTCGCTGTGGGGCGTTTGGTCGATGCCAAAGACTATGAGAACCTATTAAAAGCTTTTGCTGAGCTTTATAAAAAGAGACCGAATGTCAAGCTATGGATCGTTGGTGAAGGTCCTGAGCGCGAAAGTTTGTACAATTTGACAAATCTCTTAGATATTCGTGATCGTGTTAAGTTTTTAGGCGTTAGATCAGACGTATCTAAAATTTATAATGCCGCAGATTTATATGTACTTTCTTCAGCGTGGGAAGGATTTGGATTGGTGGTCGCCGAAGCCATGGCCACAGAGAAAATAGCTGTTGTTACAGACTGCGGGGGCGTCAAAGAGGTTCTTGGTGGGTGTGGTTATTTGGTACCTCCTAAGGACTCATTAGCACTAATGCAGGCGATGAATACAGCGCTTGAGCTTGATCTTGATGAAAGGAAAATAATGTCAGGCTCAGCAAGAAATAGAATATTAAGTAATTACTCTATAAGTGAAATTGTAAATATTTGGGCGAGAATTTATACCTCTTGAGTGATGCTCATTTTGTGTTGGGTATTTAAGGTTGGTTATGAAAGAAGCGAAACTATTAATAGTAACAACAGTCCCTGAAACACTAAAAACGATACTGGTCCATCAGCCGCGCTTTCTTAATCGAAAATTTTCCGTTCATTTAGCAAGTTCGGATGAAGGCGCTAATAAAACGATCTCAGCTAAAGAAACAGTTCCATTTCATGTTGTCTCGATGAAACGTGGTATTAGCCCGATTTCAGATTTGTTATCGGTTTTTAATATGTGTCGGTTGATAAACAGATTAAAACCCCAGGTAGTTCACTCCTACACCCCCAAGGCTGGCTTGGTTTCTATGATCGCGGCCTATTTATGCCGAGTACCAGTAAGGGTGCACACTTTTACCGGGCTTATATTTCCTACTCAAACAGGCCCGAAAAGATTTTTACTCGTCAATATTGATCGTATTATTTGCATGCTTGCAACTCGGGTTATTCCGGAGGGGGAGGGTGTTAAGCGGGATTTACTGTCTTTTGGTGTTACGCGGAAGGACATGTCGGTCATTGGGCATGGAAATATTGCGGGCGTTGACCTAAGTTTTTTTCAACCGGGTATTGGGGCAGTAAGTTCTAAGTCGGAATTAATGAAAAAGTCTTTGGGTATTGCTGATGAAGACTTCGTGTTCTGCTACATAGGTCGCCTGAATAGAGATAAAGGCTTAAAGGAGTTGGGCCAAGCTTTTCTGAAGTTGCCTGATTTCGTGCAATTAATAGTAGTCGGAGAGTTAGACGCTGAGGCTCCTGTAGATAGTTATACACTTGCTCTTTTCAAGGAACATGAGCGAATTCATGCGGTAGGCTTTAAAGCGGATATACGTGATGCGCTTGAAGCTTGTGACGCTCTGGTTCTTCCGAGTTACCGTGAAGGCTTCCCGAATGTTGTTTTGCAGGCGGGTGCTATGCGTAAACCGGCCGTAGTAACTGATATTAACGGTAGCAACGAAATTATAGAGCCTGGTTTGAACGGGTGGATCGCAAAACCTCAGGATGTTTCCAGTTTACAAGTCGCAATGAATCAAGCGGTAAACACACCCAAAACAGAACTTTCGGTAATGGGGGCATTTGCTCGATCTCGTGTCGTGGAACGTTACGAACAAACGGCTCATTGGGGGCGAATGAATGCATTCTATTTACAGGAGTTGAACATTGATTAAGCGTTCTTTTGACTTTGTGGCTTCGTTTTTGGGCTTGTTGCTGTTGTCGCCAATTATTGCTTATCTTGCCTTTTCCGTACGACGTAAATTGGGCAGTCCAGTATTATTTAGGCAAACTCGACCAGGGCTTAATGGTGCACCCTTCGAAATGTTGAAATTTCGGAGTATGAAAGATAGCGTAGATGCTTATGGTGATCCGCTACCTGATTCTGAACGAATGACTCCTTTTGGCTCGTTTTTACGCTCTAGCAGTTTAGATGAACTGCCCGGACTTTGGAGCGTATTGAAAGGTGATATGAGTTTAGTAGGACCAAGGCCTCTATTGATGGAATACCTGCCTCTTTACAGTGCTGAACAGAGTCGTCGTCATGCTGTTAGACCTGGTATTACGGGGTGGGCGCAAGTCAATGGTCGTAATGCAATCAGTTGGGAAGAAAAATTTAGGTACGATAGTTGGTATGTCGATAATAAGTCTTTTTGGTTGGACGTAAAGATTATTGCGCTCACTATAAAAAAAGTATTTGTTCGTGAAGGTATCAATGCCGCTGGTGAGGCAACGATGTCCAAGTTTTCAGGCGTCGTTCCTGAAAAAAAATTGGCGATTTTGGGAACTGGAGGGCACGGGAAAGTAGTAGCTGACACCGCTGAGGTTTGCGGTTGGAAAGATATCGAATTTTTTGATGACCGGTGGCCCGAGATACAAAAGATTGAACATTGGAACGTTTCGGGTGATACCCAACTACTCCTGAGGCGCTTACAAGAATTTGACGGGGTTATAGTTGCTATTGGTAGTAACGAAATCAGGCATTCGAAAATTACTGAACTACTTGACGCACAGGCACCCCTTATTTCCTTGGTTCATCCAGCTGCGACCATTAGTCGATATGCCACTATTGGTAAGGGTGGAGTTGCATTTGCAGGCGTTGTAGTTAATTCATACGCTAACATTGGTATCGGCTCGATTCTCAATACTGGTTGCAGTATTGATCATGATTGCTGTCTGGCAGATTATGTTCATATCAGTCCGGGTGCTAGATTGGCGGGTGGAGTTAATATCGGACGGTCAAGCTGGATTGGTATTGGTGCGAGCATTCGGCAGTCAATCAACATCGGTGCGAACGTTAAGGTGGGCGCTGGTGCCGTGGTTGTTGATGATACACCTGATGATTTAATTGTGGTCGGCGTACCTGCCAAAGTACTAAGGTGTGACAATGAGTAATCTTGTTTTTATGTGAGATTTATCATTTTTTTGATTTGAACTAGTATTCTTTTAATATTGAAGTTAGGGGTGGTTATCAGTGAGCAATGTACAGTTTTCTCCTTGGCCGTCTTTTACAGAAGAAGAAGCCGACGCTGTACGGGATGTTATTCTTTCTAACAAGGTCAACTATTGGACCGGTCAGGAAACACGCACTTTTGAGAAAGAGTTTGCCAAGTGGTCTGGCACCGAATATGCGGTCGCTTTAGCTAATGGCACTGTGGCGTTGGATTTAGCGTTAAAGGCCCTTGGCATTGGCGCTGGCGATGAAGTAATCGTAACATCGCGTACTTTCCTAGCGTCGGTTTCAAGTATTGTCAATGCAGGTGCCGTGCCTGTGTTTGCTGACGTGGATTTGGACTCGCAAAACTTTACCGCTGAAACTATCTGCAAGGTTTTGACACCTCGCACCAAGGCACTGATTTGCGTTCATTTAGCGGGTTGGCCCTGTGATATGGACCCGATCATGGATTTAGCTAAGGAGTATGGTCTCAAAGTTATTGAGGATTGTGCTCAGGCTCATGGAGCCTTGTACAAAGGTCGCCGTGTGGGGTCTATTGGACATATTGGCGCTTGGTCCTTTTGCCAGGACAAAATCATGACCACAGGCGGAGAGGGGGGCATGGTGACGACCAATGATCGCCAACTTTGGGCTGACATGTGGGCCTACAAAGATCATGGCAAGAGTTGGGAAGCTGTCTATGAGCGCGAGCATGCTCCCGGATTTCGCTGGTTGCATGAAAGCTTTGGTACTAACTGGCGGATGCTTGAGGTGCAAGCTGTTATTGGCCGTATTCAACTGCGGCGCATGCATGACTGGCAGTCAGCCCGCCTGAAAAATGCTAAGCGGATTTGGAGTGTTGCCCAGCAATTGCCTGCGCTTCGTGTTCCTGCTCTCCCTGCTAGTGATGTGCATGCTGCCTATAAGTGTTATGTTTTTGTGCGTCCTGAAAGCCTCAAACCTGACTGGTCCCGTGATCGTATTCTCAATGAAATGGTTTCTAGAGGGGTACCTGCCTTTTCAGGGTCGTGTTCAGAGGTCTATCTCGAGAAAGCCTTTGACGATACTGGATGGCGTCCGGGGCAGCGTCTTGAGCACGCTAAACTGCTGGGAGAAACCAGCCTCATGCTTTTAGTTCATCCAACACTTACTGAGCACGAGGTAGACTTGACCTGCCAGATACTGAAAAGCGTTGTACAGGAAGCATCATTGGAATCTGGTGTTGCCTTATAAATACTATGCTTGCATAGAGTAAAAGATTGCGTATTGATTTTGGAGCGGCACAGGTGTTCAAAGATGTTATGGATATAATTCGATCATATTTATTAAATTTGTCCCGGCGACAAAAACGGTTTATTCAAGTATTCACAGACGTTGTGCTCGTTTGGCTTGCCTTGTGGCTGGCGTTTGTCGTTCGCTTGGGTATCGATGACATGATCAATCCAGTCAAAGCACATGTTTGGCTGTTTGTAGCCGCTCCTCTCATTGCCATCCCGCTCTTCATTCGCTTCGGCATGTACCGTGCAGTGATGCGTTATTTCGGCAACGATGCACTCATAGCCATCATCAAAGCCGTTTGTCTGTCTTCATTAATCCTAGCAGTTGTTGTGTACTGGTACAGCAACCATGACAACGTCGTGCCGCGCTCAATCATTTTCAACTATTGGTGGTTGAGTTTGATCTTGCTCGGTGGTTTACGATTGATCATGCGTCAGTATTTTTTGGGCGACTGGTTCTCTGCTGCACAGCACGTGCCATTTACTAGCCGTGATGATGGGTTGCCACGAGTCGCTATTTATGGGGCCGGCGCAGCAGGTAATCAGTTGGTTGCTGCTTTACGGATAGGTCGCCTCATGCGCCCTGTCGCGTTTGTTGATGATGATGACAGCATTGCTGATCGGGTTATATCTGGCTTGCAAGTTTTCAAACCTGAACATATGCAGAGGATGATTGATCGGACTGGCGCTCAAGAATTACTTTTAGCCATTCCTTCATCCTCCCGTGGCCGACGTCGTGAGATTCTGGGGTTGCTAGAAGGCTTTCCACTCCACGTTCGAAGCGTTCCCGGTTTTATGGATTTGGCGAGTGGTCGAGTCAAGGTGGACGATATCCAAGAAGTGGATATTGCCGATTTACTGGGCCGTGATGCAGTACCCGCGCAAGCAGATTTGTTAGAGCGCTGCATTAAGGGTCAATGTGTATTGGTCACGGGGGCAGGGGGTTCGATTGGATCGGAGTTGTGTCGTCAGATTCTATTAATGAGACCTACGACGCTACTATTGTTCGAACACAGTGAGTTCAATCTTTACAGCATCCTTTGCGAGCTTGAACAGCAGGTGCATCGCGAGTCACTGTCGGTTAAAGTACTGCCGATTTTGGGGTCTGTGCGTAATCCGAAACAACTGCTCGACCTAATGAAAACGTGGGAAGTTGATACGGTTTACCATGCCGCCGCTTATAAACATGTCCCGATGGTTGAGCACAACATAGCTGAAGGTGTGTTGAATAATGTCATTGGCACGCTCAACACTGCTCAGGCAGCTCTTCAGGCGGGTGTTGAAAACTTTGTACTTATCTCAACTGACAAGGCCGTGCGCCCGACTAATGTGATGGGCAGCACCAAGCGGCTGGCTGAAATGACGCTTCAAGCGCTCAGTCGTGAAGTTGCTCCTGTATTGTTTGGCGACACGACTAATGTTTTGAGAGTCAACAAAACGCGGTTCACCATGGTTCGCTTTGGCAACGTATTGGGCTCTTCCGGGTCGGTGATTCCGTTGTTCCATAAGCAGATCAAAGTCGGTGGTCCACTCACAGTGACTCACCCCAAAATCACACGCTACTTCATGACCATTCCAGAAGCTGCCCAACTGGTGATTCAAGCCGGCTCCATGGGCCAGGGCGGGGATGTTTTTGTTCTCGATATGGGTGAGCCTGTGCGCATCGTCGAGTTGGCTGAGAAGATGATTCACCTTTCAGGTTTAAGTGTCCGCTCAGAAAAAAATCTGCATGGAGATATAGAAATTGAATTCACTGGCCTGCGACCAGGTGAAAAGCTTTACGAAGAGTTGCTGATCGGTGACAACGTTGTATCCACACAACATCCGATGATCATGAGTGCAAGCGAGGATATGTTGTCTTGGGAAGAGCTAAAGCAAAAAATTGCTCAGTTACTTGAAGCTTTAGAGCAGGATGACTATGCGCGAGTGCGCCAGTTGTTACGTGAGACCGTGAGTGGCTATACCCCAGAGGGGGATATTGTTGATTGGATTCACCAGCATCGTCGTATTGAGCCGTTATAGCGAAATACCCTGCAACTGACACATTTTTGACACTCCCCACTCATCGCCTATGTTTGGAGTACAGCTCAGGAAAGCTGTTTCCACTTAACGATGTATTGGAGTGTCACTTATGCGTATTGCCTTTCTCCCTTCGATGTTTCTGGCTTTGATAGTCGGTATGTCCAGTGTGGTTCATGCTACGCCTACCCCAGATACTGCTCAGCCGGTTGTCGCTACCATTGCATCGCCTGATGCCCAAATCATGACGATCAACCTTAATACGGCAGATGAGGCGACACTTCAGCGTGAACTCTCTGGTGTAGGTTCTGCTAAGGCAAAAGCAATTGTTGCTTATCGTGAGGCGAACGGTGACTTTGCCTCGGCGGATGAGCTTTTAGAGGTCAAAGGGATCGGTAAGGCTATTTTTGAGAAGAACCGTGACAAGGTTGCGGTTAACTAAAATAAACGCTCGAACGCAGAAGGCCAGTCTATGACTGGCCTTTTTGTTTTGTAAGCGCTCCATAAACCCCACCGACTTCAAGATCGGTGGTGCG
>NZ_ALJC01000130.1 GCF_000282975.1 Pseudomonas psychrophila HA-4 | reverse complement strand
ACCCTGCCGGACGGCAGCCAAGTGGCCTACCGCTACGACGCCTTCGGCCGACGCATCGCCAAAGAAGTCGACGGCACCACCACCCAATTCATCTGGCAAGGCGAACGCCTGATCGCCGAAAGCTCGCAACAAAAAGGCCTGCATGGCATCAGCCACTACAGCAGCTACCTCTACGAACCGGACAGCTTCAAACCCCTAGCCCAGCTACACGGCGAAGGCGCCAAAGCGCAGATCTACCACTACCAACTCGACCACCTCGGCACCCCGCAAGAACTGTAAGCGATCCATTAACCCCACATTTTAAAGGTGGGAATCTATGGCTATCGTGGAATT
>NZ_ALJC01000129.1 GCF_000282975.1 Pseudomonas psychrophila HA-4 | reverse complement strand
AAGCCTGATTCAGAGATAGCCTTGTATCGCACCGTGAGTGGGTGCCCGATGGTTGTTAGTCATCTGCAACTTCAAATTTACTCTACATACGGTGATGATCGAGGGGACTTTGGAGTGGATAAAGCCACGGTCGTCATTCGTGAAGAATTACCGGCTAAATTTAAAAAAGAGTTTGGTGTTAGCGGTGAAAGTGTTTTTTACGGTCAGTGTCAGTTTTGGTTTCGAACGTCCGGAGGTAAGCGACGGATAGTTAAGATTCTAGACTGTAAAGGCGAAGATGAAAAAGGAGTGTTGGCCCGTGGTCGTCCTGTGGCTGGATATACCTTGGATAAGCTGCCGGGAAAAACGGTGAGGTTGAAAATTAAGTTGGTTGAAGAAGAGATACCTGCCATTAAAGATACCTGGGTCAAAGTCCCTAACGGTTGGAAGCGTTGTATGGGTGATAATTTTGAAGATCAATATGCGTTCTGTTATGGCGATTATAAGCGCTTTAGTGGCTTTATGATGCCGGACGGAAAGCAGTGCACTATTTATCCGGGTTGCACAGAATGAATAAGGATCGAAAGTGAATATTAAAGATAGCGTGAAAGGTATTGACTTGAAGGGTCGCGTGCTTTCTTGTCCTGCGATGGATAAAATAACCAGTTTTCAATTGGTAGATGAATTTGGTAAGGGAGAGCCATACGCTGGATTAGCGTATAAAGTGGTGGATTCAAAAGGCTTGTTATATACAGGTTTTTTAGATTCGGTAGGCGCAAGTAAGGTCGTTAACCATTGTTCGGGGGCTATTGCATTATTGCTCGATGCGATTTATGCAGGTGAAAATAAAACGTATACATTTTTGCAATCAAGGCCGCATTACCCACTCAAAATTACCGAACTTCAAGTCAGGGCTGAACAGACTCACTGCATTAACAAAGACGGCTCACGTAGCTCCACAAAGCCCATCATGGACCGTGGGCAGTTTGTGTACTGCCAAGTTGAAGTCCGTCATTTGGTTGAGCATGTATCGCACTTGCCGCCCGAAGTGAAAAGCCACTTCCCCTTGAATGTGGCTGACCGCCGACTGATGGGCAAGTTTGGCGCGCGCGGTGTGTGTATGTCGCCTGAATGCCATACGGTGTTGGAGGTTCGTCCCTTGCGGGCATTGCGGCCCTTGTTGTCGACCGGGTCAGAGTTCTGCGCACTCAACCTGTACCAGTTGGCTTTAATGGCCACGTTGAGCTATTGCCCATTTGGGCAAGCGCCCGATGAGCAGCCCGTGACAACCCCCGGCGTCAGCTTTAAACAAGAGCCGAGCATGGGCAATTGGTTTGGCGACAAACTCGCGACCTTTACAGAAACGTGGCAAGTAAACCCCGAGCAAACCCAAGCGTATTACCCGTTGTATGAGGATGTACCTTACTCACAGCGCTTGGAAATTGTGCCGTTTGATCCCGTTCTCTACTCGGCCAATGATCCTTCTCTGGGACTGGATCAGGAAAACCCAGCCAATATTCATTTTCTAGACGATACCAAGGAAGGTGTGGAGGGCACTGACACCCAAGCTTTTGTGACGCACAACGATCAAGTCATTCTGATTGCTGTAAGGGGCACCAGCGCGGGAGCGGATTTCTTGCGCGACGCGGACGCACTCCAGGTGCCTTTTGTGGAAGGTGAAGGCCAGGTGCATCGAGGGTTTTATGAAGCGGCCGTTCAGGCGAATGAATTTGCAACGGCCTACCTCGATAAATTCTATGCCGGGCAAAAGGTGCTGGTCTGTGGCCACAGCTTGGGTGGGGCTATTGCGCTGATTCTTTCGCAAATGCTGCGTTGCAGGAAAGGGTTTGATTACGACGTGCTGCTCTACACCTACGGCGCTCCCCGCGCAGCGGACACGACCTTTGTCAACGCGGCCCAGCCACTTGTGCATCACCGTACGGTTAACCATAACGACCCGATCCCGAGCGTGCCGGCAACCTGGATGAACACCAAGTTCGCCGTGTATGGCTCTGGTGTGGTGCTTACATTTGTCAATGTGCCCGTCGGGCTTTCTGTGTTTGCCACTGGGTTGGCCAATTTAACCGGGGAGCCTTATCAGCATCACGGCACGCTACGCCACTTTATGCCCGTGGAGTTTGATCAAGGGCGGGTGTCGCACCTTTTATGGACGCCAGTGTGCGATACCGTTATTCAGCATGCCGTGATCCGCGCTGCGCTTGGGCAACAAGACGGTTTGCCCCAGCGTGAGAGCTTTGTTCGGCAGTTATTTTCCATGGACCATCACTACATGGTGGACAGCTATATCCCCGGTTGCTGGGCCGCGTTGCGTCGTCATAAAGAAGCGCTGGATGGCAATGGGTCATTGGTGACAAAGCGCGAGTTTGACTTTGTGGACGACGTGTTTGAGCAAATTACTCAACAACTGCGCGTTGAGTACCGTAAAGAGATGACGCTGCCAGACAAAAAAGTCCAGGGCCGTGAGAGCAACAAGGTGCTGCTGGTGCGCGAAGTCGACAAAATCACGGCCACCCGCGAGCGTTTGAAACGGTTGAAGTTCACCGTACCAAGCCCCGCAGATGTATACGGCCGATGCGCAATGCGCCCAGAACAATTGGCTCACAGCCTGCAGCGTTGGCTTGCGCATGCCGAAAACACCCGGCCCGAGCAATTGGCGATGGCACCCCAAGCTTTAGAGGTGAGTGTCCGTATTGCTTCGCTGGATGACCCCCTGACTGACCACATTGTAGGGGCGTGTTACACCGGGGATATTTTGGATTTAGGTTAGCCACAAGCCACACGTGCAAAACCGCTTGTAACTTGTCGCTAACCCCTTGCCGCTCTATTGGTCATAAGAGATCGATCGGCGCCCCGTCATCTGCTGGCTGCGGGCTGCCCGGTGGTTGGGCCATTGCTCACCCTTGCGCACTCGAGGTCTTGACCGTTACGCGGATGTTTACGGCATAGGTGCGCATCAGGCACAGGCGCTAATGCGAGCCTGGACGCTGGATGGCGAATGACGGAGGCATGCGTATTGAGCGCCTGTGGGTGGCGTCAGCGTCTTAGTGTTAATCGTCGACACGTGTTTAAACGATCAAAAAAACCGAGAGTACGCTCGCTCCTGTAGGAGCCGCTTTGTTCATGTCGTACGTTTTGAATGATCGTGTATCGATTCGCTCTCTTCCGATAGGCAAAACAGAAGCCTCCTACATCTGTTCTCATGCCCGCCCGTTAACGTCCTGTTCTTTGCCAAGAGGGCTTTGTTCGTCAGTGTGCCCCCTGCGCCTGAGGAGTCACGGATGTCCACTTTTGAACGAAAAAAGTCACTTTAGTCAGGTCACCACCGGCAGATGTGTGTCGGTGTTCGACGCCGAAGAGCACCACACCGTCAGCCTTGACCGAAAAGTCCAACTCAGCGCCAACGACCACCTAGTGGTCGCGGTCAGTTTCTGCCCCGTGTGCGAAGCCTGCCAAAACGGTGTGTGCCTGCCCGAAGGAGCCTCGCAATGATCCCTGAACGGCCACGCCAGTGGATGGACGAGCAACGCGGCCAAGGGCGCGACGTGTGCTTGGTACTGGATTCTCAAAACGAAATCGAAGCCCGCCAAGGTTTGCTGAATGGGCGTGCCCACGACCGTTATCACAGCGTCTACAGCCAAACCCCGGTGGCCGAACTGGCCAGTGCCGGGCCTTTTTTGATTGGGCTCGACAGCACGGATACCGAGCGCTTGGCCGAACTGCTCAACGCCCCTGAGCGTAACTGGGGTTGGCTGGCCAGCCTCGCACCGGGCGATTTACCCCTGTGGCTTGAGCATTGGCGTGCACGTATTTTGGTTAGCGCACGTCCTGAGCGGGCCTTGTATCGGTTCCAAGACAACCGCGTACTGAGCCGAGCGCTGCGGCATCTATCCGCCGAGCAACTCCCGGCCTACCTGGGGCAAGCCATCAGCGTGTGCTACTGGCAAGGCGAGCAGTGGGCCACCACTGACAACCCGGCGCCCGGAAAATACGTGCTGCCCGAGGCTGCGGCTTGGCTGAGTGTGCCCGATGCGAACCCGCAACGGGTTGTCATCCAAGAAGCCAATGCGCTGCGCTTTTTAATAGATAAATGTCCCGTCCTGAATAAGGTTTACACCTTCTGACCTATCCTCA
>NZ_ALJC01000128.1 GCF_000282975.1 Pseudomonas psychrophila HA-4 | reverse complement strand
AGAGTGGCAATGACATCGCTATAACCAGCGGAGGCGCGGTGACCCTTGAGGCGGTCAAAGACCTGCACCAGGAAAGTCACGAGAAGAGCAATAACAATGCCTTCTGGGTGTCCTCAAAAGGCAAAGGCAACACCGACGAAACACTGCGCCAGACCCAGATGATTGCCGAGGGCAACGTCGCGATCAAGGCGGTGGAAGGCCTGAAGATCGACGTCAATCAGGTCAATCAACAGACCGTCAGCCAATCGATTGAGGCGATGGTCAAGGCCGATCCGCAACTGGCCTGGATCAAAGACGCAGAGGCGCGCGGGGATGTTGACTGGATGCAGGTTAAGGAAATCCACGACAGCTTTAAATACAACAACTCAGGGCTTGGGCCTGCTTCGCAGATCATTATCGCGATTGTAATGGCCGCAGTAGTTGGGCCAGCAGCAATGGGTGCCATGACGGCAGCAGGAGCTGGGGCCGGAGTTGCTGCCGGAGCAGGTGCCGTTGCAGCTGGTGCAGCGACAAACGCCACTGCGAGTGCTGTGAATAATCGCGGCAACCTTGCTGCGGTGATCAAGGACGTTACGTCATCAGATGCGGTGAAGGGCTACGTGATATCAGGTGTTACAGCTGGTATTACGGTTGGCTACTTTGATGACTTGACGGGTACCCAAACCAATACGGGGACTAGCAAGGTCAGTGCGCCGCTAAGCACTTGGAAAGGTGTTGGGCAATTTGCCGCCAATCAGACCCTGCAGAGTGGTACCTCTCTGGCTTTGAACAAGGCTTTAGGGCAGGGTGGCAATGTTAGCGATGCGTTGAAAATTGCGTTGTTTAACACCTTGGCGGCAGCGAGTTTCAATGCCGTAGGTGATTACACAAAAGGGGTATTTAAGGACGGCTCATCCCAAAAAATCGCGATTCACGCCATGGTGGGTGGTTTGCTAGCGGAAGCGACAGGCGGCGACTTTAAAACTGGAGCTTTGGCTGCTGGCGCTAACGAAGCACTTGTGGGGCAACTGTATAACTTGGTCAAGGGCGATGAAGCGCTGCTGACCATGAGTTCACAGATTGTGGGAGTTTTGACGGCGGCGGTTCAGACGGACAGTGATGCGCCCAAAATAGAGAAAGGTGCTTGGGTCGCGAAGAACGGTACGCAGTACAACTTTCTAAACCATCAAGATGTTGAGGCGCTTCTCAAGGATGCGCGTGAATGCAGTGCGACCAACACTTGCGATGAGGTGAGAAATAAATATGCGGATCTGAATGATGCGAACGACAAGCGTCTTAGTGCTCACTGTGCAGCTGATCCTTCGGGCTGCTACGTGGCCTATCAGGATTTCGTCGCAGAGTCTAACAAGACGCTAGAGCTTCTATCCCAAGCGCGTGTATCTGGCGATATCCCGGACAGCCTGAAGAACCTGTTGGGCGCGGTACAACTGTTCAACACCAACGCCAAACTGCAACTTGTGGAAGGTGGAATCACTTTAGGCACGGCGCAGGCAGTGAGTGACGCTGCTGCTGGTTTGGGCTTTAATGTTGAATCCGAAACGGTGGGTAGCGCTTCTGAATGGTTAGCTATACTGGCTGCGGTTGGGAGGGGGAAAGGTGCAAAAGGAATTCCGTCTATTCCTAACTCAGGAGCGAGCAGTGCAGCAAACGCGGCTAAGCTCAAAATGCAGTTAGTTGCTGAACAGGCAGCAGGAACAAGGGCTCCGACACTGATCAATGGCTATTCAGCTCATGCATTAGAACAATTTGCGGGAAGAGATGGCGGTATTGGCGTTAGCCAGTCTGCTCTCAATAGCGCCTGGTCTAGTCCTCTGAAAATTGAATATGTCCCTTCAAAGTACGGCCCAACATTTAGGTATACTGGGGCGGATGCCGTCATAGTGGTCAATGCTGAGGGTAAAGTGGTAACTGGATGGGGCAAGTCCTCTTCGGGGACAGGAAAATGAGCTGCATTTTAACAAGCGCACAATGGCAGCTTTTAATTGCGTTGTGCTTTCTGGCGGGAGAAGTCCAACTAGCTCTAGCTGAGAAATTATTTTATGGTTCGTTAGCGTCGGGTGAAATTGACGAGCTATGCGAGTTGATTTCCAATGAGTTTTTGATGAGTGGTATAGAAGAGAGCTTTGAGCCGAATAGTTATGGCCTTGAGCTCGAACTGCTTCTGGATGCGGTCAATCGAGGGCGTGGCCAAGAAAGTTAACGGTTTGTAATTTCTCTGCGTTGGGGTTGGTGCAAAAGGCGCAGGTGAGGTTGCCTCTACAGGCGTAAAGCCTAGTGTCTTTAATTGCGTGGTTGATGTCTCCTGACCAAGTCGCGGGCGAGCGGCGTCTTATGAAAATCAATTTTGAAGACGCCTACTTCTGCCGCGAAACGATCTACAACGCCATCTATGCGCTGCTTGTCGGGGAGCTGCGTAAAGAACTTATTCAGTGCCTTCGCCAAGGGGAAAGCACCCGTAGACCTCGCTCTGGCGGCGTTGACCGGCGCGGGCAGATTCCTGAAATGGTCAGTATTCACGTGAGACCTCCAGAAATCGAAGACCGTTTGATGCCCGGCCACTGGGAGGGAGATCTGATTAAGGGTAAGGATAATGGCTCGTGTGTCGGCACCCTTGTGGAGCGCCCGAGCGGCTATCTAATGCTGGTGAAAATGAACGATGCGACGGCGGCTTTGCTGTTCAGGGCTTCAGTGCCGCACTGAATGGCATGCCGCTGGCGGTGCGTAAAAGTATGACCTATGACCAAGGCCGCGAAGTGGGTAAACATGCTGAAATCACACAGAACACTGGGGTGGCGATTTACTTTTGCGACCCGCCCGCATAGTCCTTGTCAGCGCGGTAGTAATGAAAATACTAACGGTTTGATTCGCCAGTACTTGCCCAAGGGCACTGACTTTTCGGTACATCGCCAAGAAGCGTTAGATGCCATTTCGTATCAAATGAATATTCGCCCTCGCAAACGCTTTGGTTATAAATGTCCGGTTGAAGTAATTACGGAGGTGATGGGCATGTATCATGCCGCGCCTGCTTTAAATCAATAGCCGTGTTGCACTCGGCTTTTACAAACGCCGTCCCTAAAGAAACCGTCACCGTCCACTGTCTGCCTATATGGGCGCCGGTTCTATTTTTGGCCAACCAAACCGCGTCTTGTATTGACTGGCGAGTTGATTGCTGGTTGCGCCGATTTTATTGCTGTAAAAACGATCAATGCTGATACTTCTCACTTTAGGAGCAACATGTGAAAAAACCGTCTCAAATTCTGCTGTCGGGCTTTACTGCCTTAGCCCTGCTGACGCTGGCCGGTTGTGCGGCTACAGAAAGCTCCCGCGCGTTACCTGTCGAATAAGTCGCCAGCGCCAATGTTGCCTATTCCGGTGCGCGCGTGCCGATTGCTGTCGGCAAGTTCGACAACCGCTCAAGTTACATGCGCGGAATCTTCTCCGATGGTGTGGATCGTCTTGGCGGTCAGGCCAAAACTATCTTAATCACTCACTTGCAGCAGACCAATCGCTTCAGCGTGTTGGACCGCGACAACATGGGTGAAATCTCCCAAGAAGCCGCGATCAAAGGCACTGTGCAGAAGCTCAAGGGCGCTGATTATGTGGTGACCGGCGACGTGACTGAGTTCGGTCGCAAGGAGACCGGTGATCGCCAATTATTCGGCATCCTCGGCCGTGGCAAGACCCAAGTGGCTTACGCCAAGGTCAACCTGAATATCGTCAACATAAGTACCTCAGAAGTGGTGTATTCCACCCAAGGCGCAGGTGAATATGAGCTGTCCAACCGCGAAGTGATCGGCTTCGGTGGCACTGCCAGCTATGACTCAACCCTCAATGGCAAAGTTCTGGACTTGGCCATGCGTGAAGCGATCAATCGCTTGGTAGACGGCATCAACGCCGGTGCCTGGAACCCACGCGACTAAAAGAAAAATGCCAAGGAGCAGTACACAAATGAGCAAGGCATTGAAATTAGCGCTGATGCTGACAGCAGCCGCTACGGTCGCCGGGTGCCAGACAGCGCCTAAATCCCTCTATCAATGGGAGAG
This sequence comes from Pseudomonas psychrophila HA-4, assembly GCF_000282975.1. Classification (GTDB taxonomy): domain Bacteria; phylum Pseudomonadota; class Gammaproteobacteria; order Pseudomonadales; family Pseudomonadaceae; genus Aquipseudomonas; species Aquipseudomonas psychrophila_A. The sequence continues at coordinate 189,635 of NZ_ALJC01000128.1, read as the reverse complement.
CTACCAGCCGCAGGTTTACGAGTATTTCAAAGGTGAGCCCAAGGAACAGCAGGTCGAGGTAATGGAGCAGGATCTGCAAAAGATCAACGCCAGTGGCCACCAAGCACCACCGGGCTACCACGCCCACTTGGGCATGTTGTATTTGAGCATGGGCAAGGATGACCAGATGGTGCAGGAGTTGCGTACCGAGAAAGCGTTGTTTCCCGAGTCTGCGAGTTATATGGACTTTCTGCTCAAGAATGCCAACGCCGGAGACGTCAAATGAACTTCTTGAAGGTGTCTATAGTCTTGCTTGCCTTGGGGTTGCTGGGCGGCTGTGCGGCACCCAAAACGGTAGATTATTCGGCTTTCAAACAGGCACGGCCCAAATCGATTTTGGTGTTGCCGCCGATTAATGAATCCCCTGAAGTGCAGGCCTCGTACAGTTTGGTATCCCAGGTGACTTACCCGTTGGCTGAAGCGGGTTACTACGTACTGCCGATCGCTTTGGTAGACGAAACCTTTCGTCAGAACGGACTGACAACGGCTACCGACATCCAGGCCGTGGCACCGAACAAATTGTATGAGATCTTTGGTGCGGATTCCGCGCTGTACATCACCGTGACCGAATACGGTACCAAGTACATGCTGATCACCAGCGACACCGCCGTAACAGCGTCGGCCAAACTGGTAGATCTGCGCACTGGCACCACCTTGTGGACGGGTACTGCACGGGCTTCAAGCGAGGAAGGCAACAACAACGGTGGCGGTCTTGTCGGGATGTTGATTACCGCGGCGGTCAAGCAAGTTATCAACAGCTCCACCGATGCAGCTCACCCTATTGCTGGCGTTGCGAGTGCTCGCTTGCTATCGGCAGGCCAACCTACGGGGATCCTCTACGGGCCACGTTCGCCCAAGTACGGTTCGGACTGACTGGCGTGGGGTGATCGCTTTGAGCTGATAGTTACAGCATCCAAGCCGGTCAGCCTATGCCGCTTCATACATGACGCGCCTGCCGTCCCCAGGCGCGTGCTGCTTAGTGCGTCGTTAGACCATCCAGCGATTTATCGACATACGCCTTGGCCAGCTCCACCAGGTGCATGGCCGACAACACAAGATGGCGCGCATGCCCGCTCAACCCATTCCCCGCCTCACAGGCCGAAGCCCCCGCGCAGCGCAACAAGTCTGACGCTTGGGCCAAAGCCGCTTCTAAATTGACGCTGTCCGGGATGGCATACGTGGCCGAATCCACGTGCCGTGGAGGCTTAGAGTCGAGCAGGTAAAAGTCGAGGGCGCGATCAGTGGCGGCGCGGTCCAGCGACAGTGAATCGCACTCAGCAGTAGCGTGCTGGGGGAGAGCCGGTGGGTCTGGAACGATTTTTTTCATGGTTACAACTCCTAATCAATTGAGGAGCTGTCACCTGTCGCGACTAAACGAATAGGTGGCAGCCGTACGCAGGTTAGTCGACCGGTGATCAGGAGAACCGGCGCGCTCGAAGGCGCCCTGCGCACGGCCACCATAAAGCGTAGGCCGAAAAAAAGCGCCTCGCGGAGGTGGCGCCTTGCGCCTGATCACATTGTCGGGCGACTAAACCCAACCGCTGTTTTACAGCGATGGGCCGAGACTATTCCGCGAACTGGACAGGCGCAAGCGAACGGGATTTTCTCGGAAGCTTCGCATGATTGAAAGGGAAACGTCGTACGAAATGGCTGATTATTCGTGGCAAATCGACACCCTGTAGCAGTTGCCGAGCCTTGCGAGGCTACGTCCGATTGCGAAGCGATCGTAAATCCTGCATATCGGATTTAACTGGGGAATCGCGATAGCCGATTGACGACGGCTGCGCCGCCGGACGTAGCCTCGCAAGGCTCGGCAACTGCTACGCGGGAGAGGTGCTTGGCTCCCTGCGCGCAAGCATCTACTGCGCAATGCTCTAAAGCGGCGACAGGATGTCGTTCCACACTTTGTCGCGCAGGTGCGGCAACTGGCTTTTCTCCAGTTCTGTCAGGCCAAAGTCATCCGGTCTTTCTAGCACGTCGAAGAATTTGACGATGCGGCAGTTGAATCGCTGATTCCCCAGGTCTTCATTGACGATGTAGAGAGGCAGCGCTTGCACGTTGAACAGGCTTGTCAAACCCTTGGCCTTGCCGATGTTGAACTTGATGGCGTAGGCCAGTTTGGAGTTGCGGCTTTCGGGGTGGTAACTCACAAAGTCGCCAAAGGCGTAGATGACCAACGCAGCCTGTTTGCCGTCCCGCGGGATGAGTTGCGCAGGCTGACTGACATGCGGGTGGTTGCCCAGAATGGTGTCAACGCCGTACGCAATCACCTTGTGCGCCGCGTCCACAATATTGGCGTGGGGGTACATCTCGAACTCCCAGCCCCAGTGGCAGTACGCGATGATCCAGTCCGCGCCCTTGGCTTTCGCGGTGGCGACCTGTTGTTCGATGAGTGAGTAATCAGGCGGCGGGTTTACATCGTTGAATCGCACTTCGTTGGCGAGCCAAGGCGTGTCAGCAGGAATAGGGTGACCGTTAAGGTCGAAGGTGTAGGCCAGCAGGGCGACTTTAATGCCGTCTTTTTCGAAGATAACCACATCGTCTTGTTCGGCCTGACTAGCGGCTGTCCCGGCATAGAGGGCGCCTGATCGTTTGAGCACGTCGAGGGTGGCCAGTACGCCCGGTTCCTCATAGTCCATCGCGTGGTTGGTCGCGGTGCTGAAGAAGTTGATGTTTGCTTCGTCGCGAAACTTACGGAACATCGCCTCAGAGGTGTTCATGCACGCAGGTTTACCCGGTTCCTGATTGCGCCCAATAGGTTGGTTCTTATCAACGGTGGACTCAAGGTTAGCGCTCACAATGTCTGCGGTGCTGTAGAAGTCGGTGATGTCGTCGAACAGGTGCGGTGTGTTCTCAGGTGTTAGGACATCGACAGCGAGCAAGTCGCCCGCGCATGAAACAGACACCGAGGGCGTGTCCGGTGCGAGTAAGTCCAGTGTTTGCGAGGCGAAATAGTCCTCCAGCGCCGAGCCTTTTTCGGCCACTTCAAGCTGGTTGAACCAGTAGCGATAGACCCACTTGAGTTTTTGAAACGCACTGCCCGAGATGTTGTAAACGCCCGTCTCTGGCTGCGGGTAGTGGAACTGGTCGTAGCAGATGTAGCTCGCCAACAGCACCGCAAATCGGGCTTGGGTGCGCTTGTTTTTTAGCCATTCAAGCTGGGGGAGCAGTTTGCCAAACTCAGGATCAATGAAGATTTCGTCGGGCTTGATATCGCCTTTAGACGCGATAAGGTCGGCCAGCGCGGGCTGTATTTTTGCCCAAACATTGTGTGGCCCGACCTGGGCAACCCAGCCAAACAGTACCCGAACGTGCTCAGTTTCTTCGGGGGTGAGCGTCTCGACCATCGCCAACTCACCGTTAGCTACGCGCTTTAGGATCTCGACGGTCTGGTCGCCGTGCTCATCAAGACAGGTCTTGATCTGCTGCATGACCTGTCTTAGCGCGTTAATAAAATCTGCATTCATCCTGAATATCCTTCTGTGATTGGGGCCTGCGGTGCTGTAACCGATTTCGGGGTTGTGGCGAGCCCTTGCAGGGTCAATATCGTCACGTCCCGCGCTTGCTCCAGCACACGCCGCTTCCACGGGTCGGTATCAATGTAGAAGGCATCGCGCAGTTGGCGTTTTATTTTTACGCGCTGAGCCTCTGGGGTCTGTGGATGGTTCTGCAACCATTGATCAGCACGCAACGCGTTGAGTACCGAGGGGCCGGGTTGGGTGCCGTACTCCAAGGTCAGGCCGTTGTATTGCGCCTGTGGGCACTCTTGCATGACCGCTAAATCCAGGGTGCCGTTAAGCACGGCGGACGAGGAAGTGCCGTCTTCGCTGGTGGTGACCTGTGCGCCCCACCAGCGCCGCGCCCGCGCAATATCATCGGGGTGGGTGCGCCCTTTGTAGATGCGCTCGCCCACGCCATACGGGCCAAGCCCTGTGTGCACATCGATCCAGCCGATGCGTTGGCACTCGCGGCCTAGGCGGCGAATGATCTGGCGCAGTTGTTGGTTGCTCCAACTGGGTTCGGTGCCCGAAAAAAATAGCCCTTGAGGGTCGGTGTGTTGGCCCCGTGTGATGGCCGATTGCAGGGCTTTAGGCCCGTGGCGCAGGGCGTGCCCAGCAAGGCCGAGCGTGCTGAGCAAGGTCGGCGGTTGGCGTTTGGGCAATAACAGTGCAGCGATTGCGCTGTATTCCGGGTTTTCGGGCAGCGGCTGGTTGAAGTCAATGAAGTTGCGATTGAGGTCGACATTGCTTTCGTTAACCCGCCGCACCCACGAGAAGCCGTAAGGGTTGAGCGCATGCAGATAAAGCACCGCCAGATCATGCCGTCGGCAGTGCTCCATCCAGTCGGCGTTGCGCAAGTGATCAATCTGTACTGCTGAGCCGCAGAAGCCTTCGACACCATGCACGCCGCTGCTCACGACCAGCAGGTTAGCGGCTTTGGGTGAGCCTAAAAGTGCCACGTCAATGGCCAGTTTTTCTCCGTCGCGGCCCGGCAGCGGGTGAGGGTGGGATTGCACTTGCAGCCCTGCCTGTGTGCAGGCTTCAAGGAATTTTTGCCGAGCTTCGGCGTAGCTTTGTGAAAAGCAGGTCAGGTCCATCAAGCATTCTCTATTGATAGTCGTGAGTGAGGTGTTGGGAGCACGCGGCGTGGGCTAAGCCACGCTTACCGTCGGCAGTCCCACCGGCGTAGTGCGGGCATTGAGTTCATGTCGGGTGCGTTCGGGGTCGATCAACACAAGACCGAGTGCGGTGAACACTAAAAGGGCAATGCCGAATAGGCCGATGGCCAGCTCGAAACCGTTCACCAGGTCGCCGTTCTGCCAGCCGATGGCCTGCGCCACCAGCAGAGGGGCGAGCATTCCGGCGGTGGTCAGTAAGGCGATATGGATGGCCAGCATGCTCCCGCGTTGGCGGGCCGGGGCGATGTGGGCAACGATGCTAAAGCCAAAGGCTGAGAGCAGGTTGAGCAGGATGCTGCCCACCAGAAATAGACCTAAGGTCACGGTCAGGCTGGTGCTGGTGAACCCCATGAAGATGTAAGCCACGGCTGCGATCAAGCACGCCAGCAGGGGCGGAACAACCATTGCCTTGCGGATGCTGGCGCCACGCTTCATGGCGCGCTGTGCGAGGCTGGACACCAGCAAGTTGATGGCAATAACACCCAGGGTGGTGGCGAACACCAAGTAACCCGACTGCATGGGCGTCATGCCCAACCCTTTTTGCAGGTAGGTGGGCAACCAGCTGTAGAGCAGGGCATTGGGCAGGTAACTGCAAAACGCGACCAAGGTGATGCAGACAAACGTGCGGTTGAGCAGCAAACGGCTGTAGGGCAGCGTGGGCAAAGCGTCGCCATTGCTGCTCTTGGTGTCGTCGTGCTGGCCTTCGCGGCCATAGAGTTGCCACAGCAACAGCCAAATCAACCCCACACCGGCCAACAACACATAACCCGTGCGCCAGCCGTATTGCTCGATCAGCCTTGGCAAGGCCAGCGCGCCCGCGATGGCGCCGAGCATGATCGCGACCTGAATCAACGCCGCTGGCAACACCCGCTCACGCGTGGCGTACCACTTAAAGCAGGCGTGCTGGGTGACGGCGGTGCCGGGGCCGCAACCGGCGCCGAGCGTGACGCGGCTGGCCAGCAAGGTGACGAAGCTGCTGGACATTGCCGCGAGCAGTTGCGCAGTCATCCAGACCAAGGCCATGCCAGAGAGAATCCAGCGGCTGGGCATTCGGTTAGCCAGAAAGCCCACCAGCACGCCGGAGATCGAGTACAGAAAGAAAAACGCGCTGCTGATAAAACCGAATTGCGCGGGTGTCAGTTTCAGTTCGTCAATGATCTGCGGGCCAGCAAAGGCGAAAATGGTTTTGTCCAACACGCTGATAATGACCACTGTCATCAGCAGTGCCACCACGAACGGGCGTCGTTTATCGGTCAAAGAGTGCATGGTTATCGCCTTTTAAAAGGGAGCGGTTAGAAGCGAACGCCGACACTGGCCTCTAACATGCTTCGATCTGCCACCAGGTTGTAATCGCCACCACCGGTATTCAGGTAGCTCAGGTTGAAGGTGTAGCTGCTTTTGTAGTCGCCGCGAACGCCGAGGATTTGCGCATAGCGGCCTTCGGAAAACACGCCGTCATAGGCGTGGCCCTTAACGTCATAGACCAAGGTGAGCGAGGGCGTCAGGTCGAGCCCGGGCAACACATTCTTGTAATTGATTTCGGCTTTGGAGCGGGTGCCCCAAGAAAACGGCGTGACAAACCCATCCATCGAGCATTTTGTGGCGGGGCCTGTGCATTTGGCGCCAGGGCCATAAGGCGCGCTGCCAAAGCCTGGGCGCCCATAGCGGCGGTCGTCGGTGTCGGGCAGGTTGTGCACGTACTTAAAGCCCGCTTCGGCCGAAAGCTTCATTTCGCCACCCAATACGTTGCTGAATGGGTGGCTGGCGCCGAGGTTGAATTGGCTGACCCGAAAACGGTCGTAGCCTGGCGCCAAGTAGCCGGTGGGTGTTTTGGCCAGGTAGGCGAAGGGGCCGTTACCGGCCAGCAGGCCAGTAATAAAGTCGGCGCCGTTCCAGGCAATCGGCTGATTGGGGCGATAGCTGTACTCGGCATAGATACCCGTGCCGCCCGGTAGCCGCGTTTTAAAGTTAAGCGCGTACAGGCGCACATTAGTCGGGAAGGCGCGCAAATAATTGGCGGCAATTCCGGTAGGGACGGCTTGGCCTACGTTGGCCGCCGCGGGCGTCAGAACGCCGGGGCCGGTGCGAACTACTTGGGTAATGGCATCGCGGCTGGTGTAGTCGGCGAAGTAAAAGCCGAACAGCCCGACGTTATCCCACCGATATTGCAGGCTGGCGCCGTATTGGTTGTTGCCGGGGCGGTGGTCCGGGCCACGGGCCACGCTGTCCAGCGGGTTGTTTAGCGCTTGGCCATCAGTGGTGTAAATCGGTCGGCCAGCCACCGCGCTTAGCACGCTGCCGTTCAGCAGGAATTGATCACAGCCCGGCTGCGCATAGTCGCTGGTCGACAGATAGCTGCCGCACCCTGGGTAGGCGTTGGGGCGGAACTCAAATTGATTGAAGGCATCAACGCTCAGGTTGTCGGTCAAGGCCAGCTTGGCGTACAGCGTTGGCATGGCCACGGTACGGGCCTCGGCGATTGAGGTGCTGCGGCGTGCCGCGGCCCAATCAAACGCGTTCACCGCCTGCAAGCCTCCGCTGATCGTGGTCGGCGTGACCCATGGAATGGCCTGATCGCCAAGCCGCACCAGCAAGTCGTGGCCACCCGGCTGGAAGTTGCCGTACACATACGCATCGTTGATCACGGCGTTAGAAAACCGCGCCAGCGAGTCAAAACCGTCATCGCTCAGCGGTTCGCCTGCACGATAGCCATTGGGGACGCTGCCATAGTCGACACCCTGATGTTTTTGGGCGTAGTCGTACCAGCCTTTGGCGCTGACAAAGACGCCAAGGTTGCGATGGCTGAGGTCTGCTTGCAGGTAGGTTTCGAGCGACGTAGACACCGCATCGCCGCGCTTGTAGTTCAGGTCGCCGTCGTTGAACAGGTTCATGCCGTTTTCGGTACTGGTCAGGTGCTGGCTCGGGTTGTCCATGCGTCGCACCGTTCCGAGTGACAAGGCGCCTTTCACGTTTAGGCGTGTGTCGTCTTGTTGCCATTCGATGCCTTTGCCCAACCCGGACTTCAGGTCGCCAAAAACCAGTTCTCCGCCCGTTGCCGGAGCGGTAATGCCAGCGGTGAGCAAGGACGTGGCGAGCCCGGTCACGAGGGGTTTACCGGCCATGCCCCACTTTCTTTTTATTGTTGTTTTCACTGACTCATACCTTCGTTTTGTTTTTTTCTTGAGGATGCCAGGCGTTTTCAGTCTAGCGCCCAAGCAAGCGCCGTAATACGGCGAATACCGACAGCAATAGGGCCAATATCGCCACGAAAAACAGGCGGTGAACACACCGTTGGGTGTTTGTTGGCAACGCTGCTTTAATCAGTTTTCAAAGAGGGGTGACGCGCTGGGCTGTAAGGGCAAAAAGGCTGCTGGCAGACAGCGCACAGGAGAGGGGGCTAGTATCGCCAACAATAAATCCAATATCGCCAGGTGAGCCCATGAACGTGCGTATTGATTTACTCCACGGCCCTCACAGCATGGTCGGTACGCTTTTTAGCGTTATCGACATGTTGCGCACCTTCAACAACCTGTGGCAGATGCGTAACCCGGATAAAAGAGGTGCGTTTTTTCATTGGCGTCTGATCGATGCCTCGGGCAATGAACTGCCGCTGCCGGACTGGATGTCGGGCATGCAGTCGCCTACAGGAGGGCGTAAAACCCTGCGGCCCTCGCAGACGGCGTTATTTGTTCCGGGTGTGCAGATGAAAAGCGTGCCGGACCTGAACCACGTTCTGTATCAGTGCACCGAAGAACTGAGCTGCATCGCGCGGTATCACTCTCAGGGTCGCGCCATTGCGGCCAGTTTCAATGGCCCGGTGATGTTGGCCCGTGCAGGTGTACTCGACGGCCGCCGCGCCACCGTCACCTGGATGATTGCGAACTGGTTTGCGTCCAGCTTCCCTAACGTACAACTGGCGATGGAAGGCCCGGTGGTGGTGGACGGGGCGGTTTTCACCGCTGGCGCTCCGGCGGCGGTCTGCGACCTGGTGGTTGAATTGATCCGCCATTTCGCCGGTGAAGAAATGGCACAAATCGCGACCAATGGGTTGCTCTACCACCCCATGCGGTTTGAGCATTCCAGCCTCAACTTTCCGGGCATCTCGGTGAAAACCCGAGACAGCGTGGTCTTCCGGGCCAAGCACTGGATCCAACAACATATTCAGGCGCCCTACAGCCTTGAGCGCGTAGCCCAAGAAGCGGCTGCCAGCCCGCGCACCTTGTTGCGACACTTCAAAGAAGTAGAAGGCATGACCCCGCTGGACTACTTGCACCGACTGCGTGTCGAGCGGGCCAAGCAGCTACTCGAAGTGACCTTGGTCGACCTGAACGAAGTGATGGAGTATTGCGGCTATCAAGATGCCAGCGCATTTCGGCGTTTGTTTAAACGGGCCACAGGTGTTACGCCGTCCGAATACCGGCGCCGCTATTCCATGCGCATCTCAAGCAGATGGTGGCGGGCCGATGATCCGGGGGCGCAAGCGCGAGAGGGCGATTTGATCACAGGCCTGGGGATTGAGCCTGATCAAAAACCAGCGCAGTGATGAGGTGAACGATCAGAGGCTTCAACTGAGCATTGCGCGGATCCTGGGGACTGACTAAATTGGCGCATCTGACGAGACATTTGTCTTACCCGTTTCTACGTGCAATAAAAATGGGTAGTTTGGATCTATAGTGGCTGGCGCAAAGGCCCGCTGTACGGCATCGACTGATGGCGGTGTCGCTTAATCTGCCAAGAACAGCATTCGAGGTAATCATGTCTGTCCCGAGTATCGACTGGAGCACATTGGGCTTCAGCTACATAAAAACCGACTACCGCTACCTGTCTCACTGGAGCCAAGATCAGTGGGATGCGGGTGTCCTGTCCGAAGATAACGTGCTGCACATCAGTGAAGGCTCCACCGCCTTGCACTATGGGCAACAGTGCTTCGAAGGCCTCAAGGCTTATCGCTGCAAGGACGGTTCGATCAACCTGTTTCGTCCTGACCAGAACGCCCTGCGTATGCAGCGCAGTTGCGATCGTCTGATGATGCCGAGGGTCTCGGTTGAACAGTTCATCGATGCCTGCACCCAAGTGGTCAAAGCGAACGAGCATTTCATTCCGCCGTACGGCTCGGGTGGCGCGCTCTACCTGCGGCCTTTCGTGATTGGCGTGGGTGACAACATCGGCGTACGCACTGCACCTGAGTTCATTTTCAGCGTGTTCTGCATTCCGGTTGGCCCGTACTTCAAAGGCGGCATGAAGCCTTGCGACTTCATGATCTCTGATTACGACCGCGCCGCGCCTAATGGCACCGGTGCTGCCAAAGTGGGCGGCAACTACGCGGCCAGCCTGCTGCCTGGCTCTGAAGCCAAGCGCGCTGGTTTTGCGGACTGCATCTACCTAGACCCGCTGACCCACACCAACATCGAAGAAGTCGGCTCGGCCAACTTCTTTGCAATCACCGAAGACAAACAATTTGTCACCCCGCGTTCGGCGTCGGTACTGCCGGGCATCACCCGCCTGTCATTGATTCAACTGGCCAAAGACCGTCTGGGCTTGACCGTGGTTGAAGGCGATGTGCGGGTAGACGAACTGAGCCGCTTCAGCGAAGCCGGTGCCTGTGGCACCGCTGCCGTGATCACGCCGATTGGCGGCATCCAGTACCGCGACAAACTGCACGTGTTCCACAGCCGCGAGGAAGTGGGGCCGGTGACGCAACAGCTGTACAACCAACTGACCGGCATCCAGTCCGGAGACGTTGAAGCGCCAGAAGGCTGGATCGTGAAGGTTCAAGGGGCGTAAAGACCGGCTTGGCCATTGTCAGGCATTGAATTGCCGGGCAGTGGCCAAGGCTGTTCGTTCAAGCCAAAGCAGACCTTGGCGTGATTGCCTGTGGCACGCGCTGAGTGGCGCTGTGGATGAAATTGGTTTATTTCAAGCATTAAAAAGCCGGCTTGTGGCCGGCTTCTCGGGGGCGGGTTTGGTTTGTTTTTGGCAAACCGCACTCACCTTCAATCGGGACATCCAGCGCGTGGCGTCTGGGTGTGTGGGGCGTGGTGGCTTATCGCTGCTACGCCCTGCAATCCGGCCTGCAGGGAGCAGGGGGATGCGCGAGTGCGGCAGAGCATACTGGGAATTGATCGCGTTTCCCAGCAAAAATCCCACTTCGGTTTCACCTTCTCACGCCTTAACACCCTAACCCTCCAGTTTGTAAGGCACTGGCGGGCGACGTTTATTTAGGGTGGACCACCAAAATACCCAGCCCAGTATTCGCAGGTTTTGCTCTTGTATCTGGAGCGAGCAGAAGAGTTCGTCCGGGTATTCTTCGTGGTTGTGGCTGCGCAAGCGTAAGCCGTTGTTGGGCAGGCGGTAGACGTATTTGATGCGCAACATGCCGTCTTGTTCGAGGGCGTAGATTTCGCCGTCGACGATTTGGGTCAGGCTGCTGTCGATGGCCACGGTTGAGCCCGCTTCAATTCGGGGCACCATGCTGTTGCCGATCATGGGCGCACACAGGGCCTGGTCAGGGCTGACGTCCATGGTGTGCAAGATGGCCGAGGTCAGGCGTATCCGGTGTTCCGGTATCTGGGCCACGTGGGTTTTTCCTGAGCCACTGGCATTCAGCACTTCGTTGAAGAACGGCACGTCTATGTCGCTGGTGTTGTTGGGGGCGGTGTGGGGGTGTGAGGTTCTTAGCTGCTGGTCTGGCGCTGACTGAGGCGCCGTAGGGCTGATGATCGGGGCTCCTGGATGTTTGATGCCTTCACCGGTGCGCAGCCATCGGCTGTTAACGCACAACAGTTCGGCGATTTCGTCCAGTCGGGCCATGGGGATGCCGCGCTTGAACCAGTTGTTGACGTGCTGCGGCGTGACGCGGCGATTGGCGGCGAAGTCCGAAGCGGATAAATGACACTCCCGCAGGAGGGTTCTGAGGCGATCACCGGATGTATTCATGAAGGCGGAGTTTACGGAGAAGACGACACCGTTTAAATAAACTAAACGTTCAAAAAAAACAGGTGAAAAGAGATAAATCCTCGTCTTAAAACGATATTTCCCACTTGATTCCTGCACTCATTCAACTGGCATGAACAGGCTGTGTTTCTGTGTGTTTAGGCAGGCATAAAAAAACCCCGGTGAGCCGGGGTTTTTAGCGCGTTGAGCAAGCTGTTGAAGCCTGCCGGTCTGCACTTAGCCTTTGTAGGCAGCAACCGATTTGGTGATCTCGGCGCGGGCAGCTTCAGCGTCGCCCCAACCTTCGATTTTTACCCATTTGCCTTTTTCGAGGTCTTTGTAGTTCTCGAAGAAGTGCTGGATCTGCTGAATCAGCAGGGGTGGCAGGTCGGTGTACTCTTTCACGTCAACGTACAGCTGGGACAGCTTGTCGTGAGGCACTGCTACTACTTTGGCATCGCCGCCGCCGTCGTCAGTCATGTGCAGGATGCCAACTGGACGTGCACGGATAACCGAACCTGGAGCTACTGGGTAAGGGGTCACTACCAGCACGTCGAGGGGGTCACCGTCGTCGGCCAGCGTGTTCGGGATGAAGCCGTAGTTGGCCGGGTAGAACATCGGGGTAGCCATGAAGCGGTCAACGAACAGGCAATCGCTGTCTTTGTCGATTTCATATTTGATCGGCGCGTGGTTAGCCGGAATCTCGATAGCGACGTAGATGTCATTCGGCAGGTCTTTGCCAGCCGGAATCTTGCTGTAGCTCATTGGGCGGTGCCCCCGTGTGTAGGCCAGTTAGCTTGGCCGATTTGGCCAAAAAGTGGCGGCGATTATAGGCGTATTCCTATAACCGCGTCACGCTTGGCTGTTTAGTGATGTGCGCGATATTCGGGGTGTTCGCTCTGCAGCTTGCGTAGCCGTGCCAGGGTGTCCTGACGATAGAACAGGCTGAGCTGCTGATAAACCAGCGGGTAGACGTGATGCAGCAGGTCTGGCGCGCTGAAGAAGTATTCGCTGGTGACCGCAAAGAACTCAGCCGGGTTTTCGGCTGCATAGGGGTCGATTGGCGCGTGGTCGGGATTGTGGTGATCCAGGTACTGGTTTAGGTGATCGAAGGCTTGTTGCATGTTTTTGGTCCAGTCACTCACCTGCATGTTGCTGTGCAGCGGCGGCATGCCATTGGCGGCGCCATTGAGCATGTCGAGCTTGTGCGCCAGTTCGTGAATCACCAAGTTGTAACCTGCCCAGTGTCCACTGGCCAGTACCCCCGGCCAGGCCAGAATCACCGCGCCGTGCTGCCAGGCTTCACCGCTGTGATGGCCTTCCCAGACGTGTTCAACGCCACTGGAATCACGATGGCGTTGCGGGCTGACGAAGTCATCCGGGTACAGGACGATTTCATGAAAGCCCTGATACCAGTCTAAATCGCCCAGATTGAGCAGCGGCAGTTGTGCCTGAGCGGCCAGCAGGAGCTGGCCTTCTTCCGTGAGTTCGACCCCGGGCATGGGCGTGAGGTGTTTTTCCTTGAGGAACAACACACTGCTTTCACGCAGCCATTTGTCCTGCGCGTCGTCCAGCCCGTCGAGAATACTCAGCTGTTGGCGAACGTCATGCCATACGTCTGCCGCGACCGGGTGTTGCGCCAGAATCCGCTGGCGCCGCCATTCACTCAGAGACCACATAGGGCGCTCCCCAATCAGGCTTTAGACGGGCTGCGGCCCATACGGCTGCGGATCACACCAATAATCATCGGTACCAGCGACAGCACGATGATGCCCACCACCAGCAGCGACAGGTTGGATTTGATAAACGGCACGTTGCCAAAGAAGTAGCCGAGGGTGACCAAGCCGCCGACCCACAGGATGGTGCCGAATACGCTGAACATAAAGAAGCGCGGGTAGAACATGCGTGCCACGCCCGCTACAAAGGGAGCGAAGGTGCGGAAAATCGGCAGGAAGCGCGCCATGGTCACGGTTTTTCCGCCATGACGTTCGTAGAAGTCGTGAGTTTTTTGCAGGTAATCGCGACGGAAAATCTTCGAGTCTGGATTACTGAACAAGCGTTCGCCTGCGGTGCGTCCTATGACGTAGTTGGTGCTGTCACCCAATATCGCCGCCAGCATCAAGAGTCCGCCCAGTAATACAGGGTCCATACCGCCACCAGCCGCTACGGCACCAGCGATAAACAGTAACGAATCACCCGGCAGGAATGGCATGACAACCAAACCGGTTTCACAAAAGATCACCAGAAACAGGATGGCGTAGATCCACACTCCGTAGTCTCTTACCAGCATGTCCAGGTACACATCGAGGTGCAGGATAATGTCGATCGGGTTGAAATCCATGTATGGCACCTGTGTTGATGACCCGGCTCAGCAGGTCTGTGCGGGGGAGGTAGGTATTTAACTACAGGGTATGTAGTTTTTTCGTACATTTTGAACCGAAAGGATTATACGGATTGACGCGGATTCTGCTGCTTGAGTTTGTAGCGAAGCGTGTATTAGTTCTTCTTGACCAAAGGGGTAGGAGCGAGCGTGCTTCGCGATCTTTTGCTTTTAAGGATCAAAAGATCGCGAGGCACGCTCGCTTCTACGCAGGGATTTGGCGCGTGATTATGCGTCTTTTAGCAGGAAATTCTCGTTAGGCGCGGCCACCTCCAGGGTTTGTACTTGCGCCTCGTCCTTCAAGTTAACCCCCGACAATTTCCGACGGCAGGCTTCGCGCATCAGGTACGCCAGCCGATGAGCGGCCATGCCGTAACTTAAACCTTCGAGCCTGACGTTGGAGATGCAGTTGCGATACGCATCGGTCAAACCAACTTTGGGCGCGTAGGTGAAATACAGGCCCAAGCTGTCGGGCGAGCTTAAGCCTGGGCGTTCCCCGATCAGCATCAGCACCATTTTGGCGCCCAATAGTTCGCCAATCTCATCGGCCACCGCGACGCGGCCTTGTTCCACCAAAACCACCGGCGACACACTCCAGCCCTCAGTGGCGAAATGTTCTTCCATGCGCGCCAAAAAGGGCTGCGTGTGGCGATGAACGGCCAGTGCCGATAATCCGTCGGCCACCACCACGACCACGTCAAATCCCCCCGCATTGGCTTGGGCGTAGTCACGTAGTTGCTGCGCCGAGTCTTCGTTGAGCTTGCGCCCCAGATCGGGTCGTTGCAGGTAGCTGTGGCGATCAATGGCAGCGCTGTGCACCAGCAAACTGTCGCGTCCGCGCTCTGCGAACTGGCTGCTCAGCCCCACATGATCAAACGGCAAGTGCACGGCGTCCCGTGCTTGAGCATGGGCGAATTGAAAATCCAACTGCGCTTGGGTCGGCATGCTGGTGCCCGTGCGCCCCAGCGCAATGCGCGCTGGGGTTAGGCGGCGCAGTTCCAGCCAAGGGTTGAGGCTGTCGGTCGGCGTAGTGTCCATGTTCAGCGTCCTCCCAAATGAGCCAGTGCCTGACGAAACGCGGGGGGCAATTGCTGGCCGAATTCGATCCTTCCATCGTTCTGGGTAAAAATTCCGACCTTGCTCAGCCACTGTTCAAACTCGGGCGCGGGCTTTAATCCCAAGGTTTTACGGGCATAGAGTGCGTCATGGAACGACGTCGTCTGGTAGTTGAGCATGATGTCGTCCGACCCCGGAATGCCCATGATGAAGTTGATCCCTGCCACGCCTAACAGCGTCAGCAGGTTGTCCATGTCGTCCTGATCCGCTTCGGCGTGGTTGGTGTAACAAATGTCACAGCCCATTGGCACGCCCAGTAACTTGCCGCAAAAGTGGTCTTCGAGCCCGGCGCGGATGATTTGTTTGCCGTTGTACAGGTACTCGGGGCCGATAAAGCCCACCACGGTGTTGACCAAAAACGGCTTGAAATGCCGCGCCACGGCGTAGGCCCGGGTTTCGCAGGTTTGCTGGTCGACGCCGAAATGCGCGTTTGCTGACAATGCGCTGCCTTGGCCGGTTTCGAAATACATCAGGTTATTGCCCAAGGTGCCACGGTTGAGGCTTAGGCCTGCTTCGTAACCTTCTTGCAGCACGTTCAGATTAATCCCGAAGCTGGCATTGGCCGCTTCGGTGCCGGCAATCGACTGAAACACCAGGTCAAGCGGCACGCCGCGGTTGATCGCCTCAATGGAGGTGGTGACGTGGGTCAGCACGCACGACTGGGTCGGGATTTCATAGCGCTGAATGATCGCGTCGAGCATGTTCAGCAGGTCACAGATCGAGGCAATGCTGTCGGTGGCCGGGTTGATGCCGATCATCGCATCGCCGTTGCCATACAACAGGCCGTCGAGAATGCTCGCCGCAATACCTGCCGGGTCATCGGTGGGGTGGTTGGGTTGCAGGCGGGTCGACAGGCGGCCGCGCAGGCCCATGGTGCCGCGAAACCGGGTGACCACGCGGATCTTCTGCGCCACCAGAATCAAGTCCTGAACGCGCATGATTTTCGACACCGCGGCGACCATTTCCGGGGTCAGTCCGGGCGCCAGTGCGCGCAAGCTGTGTTCATCGGCGGCGTCACTGAGCAGCCAGTCCCGAAAACCGCCCACGGTTAGGTGGCTGACGGGCGCAAAAGCAATAAGGTCGTGGCTGTCGATAATCAGCCGCGTCACTTCGTCTGATTCGTAGGCAATTAGTACTTCTTGCAAAAAATACGAAAGCGGGATGTTGGCCAGCGCCATTTGCGCAGCGACGCGTTCGCCATCATTGAGCGCGGCAACGCCGGCTAGATAGTCCCCGGAACGGGCCGGACTGGCTTTGGCCATGACGTCTTTGAGGCTGTCAAAACGGTAAGTCTGGGTACCCACCGCGTGAGAAAAAGTTGCCATACAAGGTGCTCCTCAACGCCAGACGCGGTGCGCCTGGCGGGTTTCTCAGCGACTAGTGCAGGGATTGCTCAGCCTGTTGAATGGCTGCGAATTCCTCTTCCGGTGTACCGGCCACCAAGTGATGTCGACTGTAAAAAGCAAAGTAGGCAATTAATACGCCATAGATCACCGCCGCGCCAATCACAACGCGTGGATCCACCAAGAAGCCTGCGACCACCGCCACGCACGCCAGCACCAACGCCACGCCCGAGGTGACAATACCGCCCGGCGTGCGATACGGACGCTCCATTTTGGGGCGACGAATGCGCAAGGTAATGTGTGCAGCCATCATCAGCACGTAGGAAATGGTCGCGCCAAATACCGCCACCAGAATCAGCAAGTCGCCCTGACCGGTCAGCGACAGGCCAAAACCGATGATGCCGGGGATGATCAACGCCAGTACGGGGGCTTTGCTTTTGTTGGTCTCTGACAGTTTGCGCGGCAAGTAGCCTGCACGGGACAGGGCAAAGATCTGACGCGAGTAGGCGTAAATGATCGAGAAGAAGCTGGCGATCAAACCCGCCAGACCGACCAGGTTGACGAACCCGCCCATCCACGTTGAGCCGCCATATGCCTTACTCAATGCTTCAACCAGCGGGTTGCCCGATGCCATCAGATGGTGCGCGCCGGCGGCGCCCGGACCGATGATCAGAATCAGCAGGGCAAAGGTCACGAGCACCAGCATGGCGCCAATCAGCCCGCGGGGCAGGTCGCGCTTAGGGTTTTTGGTCTCTTCGGCTGCCAGCGGCACGCCTTCAACGGCGAGGAAAAACCAGATCGCATACGGAATGGCCGCCCATACGCCGACATAACCAAACGGCAGAAACGCGCTGGCGCCTTTGGCCTCTGTGACGGGGATGTCCAGCAGGTTGGCGACGCTGAAGTGCGGCACCATCGAGACCAGAAACACGCCCAAGGCAATGGCGGCCACGGCCGTGATGATGAACATCAGCTTGAGCGCTTCGCCGACGCCGAAAATGTGGATGCCAATAAAGATGATGTAGAAGGCCAGGTAGATCATCCAGCCGCCGATGCCGAAGAGCGACTCGCAATACGCACCAATAAACACCGCGATGGCGGCGGGGGCGATGGCGTACTCAATCAGAATCGCGGTGCCGGTCAGAAACCCGCCCCACGGGCCGAAAGCGCTGCGGGCAAAGCCATACCCGCCGCCTGCGGTGGGAATCATCGAAGACAGCTCGGCCAAGGAGAAACACATGCACAGGTACATGGTGGCCATCAGCAAGGTGGCGATAAACATCCCGCCCCAGCCGCCTTGGGCCAGGCCGAAGTTCCAGCCGGCGTAGTCGCCGGAGATCACGTACGCCACACCCAGGCCTACCAGCAGGACCCAGCCCGCAGCGCCTTTTTTGAGTTCGCGTTGTTGAAAATATTCGGAGCCGACCTTTTCAAAATCGACAGAGGAGGGTGCCGCCGAAGCAGCATTGGGTTCGCTAGGCATGTCAGTTCACCTGTTCTTTTATAGTTTGAAAAAATATGACAGGGAGCAAAGCAAGAGCTGGGCCAAAGGCCCGATGGTATGAACGGGCTTGTCTCGCGATCTTTTGATTTTTAAAAGACCGCGAGCAAGCGCGCCTAAAGAGGGCTTTTAGAAGAAGCCCAGCGGATTGATGTCGTAGCTCACCAGCAGGTTTTTGGTCTGCTGATAGTGGTCGAGCATCATTTTGTGGGTTTCACGGCCAACGCCGGATTTTTTGTAGCCACCGAACGCAGCGTGCGCGGGGTACAGGTGGTAGCAGTTGGTCCACACGCGACCGGCCTTAATGGCGCGGCCCATGCGGTAGGCGCGGTTGATGTCGCGGGTCCACAAGCCAGCGCCGAGACCGAACTCGGTGTCGTTGGCAATCGCCAGTGCTTCGGCTTCGTCTTTGAAGGTGGTGATGCTGACCACCGGGCCAAAGATTTCTTCCTGGAAGACGCGCATTTTGTTGGTGCCCTTGAGCAGCGTCGGCTGGATGTAATAACCCGTCGACAGATCGCCTTCGAGCTTGGCCACCTGGCCGCCGGTCAGCAGCTCGGCGCCTTCGGCCTTGGCGATTTCAAGGTAGGACAAGATCTTGTCGAACTGCTGCTCGGACGCCTGAGCGCCGACCATGGTGTCGGTGTCCAGCGGATCGCCACGTTTGATCGACTCAACCTTTTTCATCACCACTTTCATGAAGTCGTCGTAGATCGACTCTTGAATCAGTGCGCGAGAAGGGCAAGTACACACTTCGCCTTGGTTGAAGAACGCCAGCACCAAGCCTTCGGCGGCCTTTTCAATAAAGGTCGGCTCGGCCTGCATGATGTCTGCGAAGAAGATGTTCGGTGATTTGCCGCCCAGTTCCACGGTCGACGGGATGATGTTCTCGGCAGCACATTTCATGATGTGCGCGCCCACTGGCGTCGAGCCGGTGAAGGCGATTTTGGCGATGCGCTTGCTGGTGGCCAGTGCTTCGCCGGCTTCTTTGCCGAAACCTTGCACCACGTTCAACACGCCCGGTGGCAGCAGGTCGCCAATCAGTTCCATGAACACGGTAATGCTCAGCGGGGTTTGCTCGGCGGGTTTAAGCACGATGCAGTTACCGGCAGCCAGCGCCGGGGCGAGCTTCCAGGCGGCCATCAGCAGCGGGAAGTTCCACGGAATGATCTGCCCGACCACACCCAGCGGCTCGTGGATGTGATAAGCCACGGTGTTGCCATCAATCTCTGCCGCGCTGCCTTCTTGGGCGCGAATGCACCCGGCGTAGTAGCGAAAATGGTCGGCGGCCAGTGGCACGTCAGCGTTCAGGGTTTCGCGTACCGCTTTGCCGTTGTCCCAGGTTTCGGTCACGGCCAGCAGTTCGAGGTTTTGTTCAATACGATCAGCGATTTTCAGCAGTACCAGCGAGCGCGCCTGTACGGAGGTCGCGCCCCAAGCATCGGCTGCGGCGTGGGCGGCATCCAAGGCTTTTTCGATGTCTTCGGCAGTTGAACGAGGGAATTCTGCGATGGGCTTGCCGTTCACAGGCGAGGTATTGGTGAAGTACTGGCCTTTGACGGGTGCCACGAATTCGCCGCCGATGTAGTTACCGTAGCGGCCCTTAAATGTGATGACCGAGCCTTCAGTACCGGGTTGTGCGTAACGCATGGAGTGTCTCCTTGGCTTTATTGTGCTTATGGGAGGACGCGCTGTGGCGCTGCCCAAAGCAGGAGCAAAGGCTGGGCCAAATCGCCGCGGCCCTTGTAAACCGGGGGTTTGCGATTTTTAGAGGGCATTGGGAGTGCAACCGTTGTGACACCCGAGGTACAGCGTGAGTGACACTTTGTGTCAAAAACGACACAGTGGATGACCGATGAGTCAGTTCGAGATTGCAATGCACAGAGCGCAAGAGGATGCTGGGCGTTCGGTTTGGACTGGGTCTCGGTTGTCGCAGAAGGTGAGTTTTTCTGCGCCTTGAGGCCGTCGTGACAGAGCGGAGAACAATAAAAATGCACAGCACCGAATTAAATCGGCATGCCCGGCAAGTCATCAATGTCACTCAGGGTCGCCCTCAAGGGTGTGACCCGTCTATCGTTCGCTCCTGGCAGCGTTGCCTGGAGGATTACCACCTCGACCCCGCGCAGAACATCGCCCCGACAGTACTAGAGCACGGCCGCATTCTCGAAGGCCGCGAGCGCTTGCAGCACGTGCTGCAAATTGCCGGGCACGAAATGAACAGCTTGCATCAGCAGCTTTCAGGGGCGGGGCATGCAGTACTGCTGACCGACGCGCGCGGAGTCATCCTGAACTGCATCACGGCGCCTACTGAGCGCAAAATTTTCGAGCATGCGGGGCTGTGGCTCGGCGCCGACTGGAGTGAGGCCCGCGAGGGCACTAACGGAATCGGCACCTGCTTAGTAGAACGCCAGGCCCTGAGTATTTATCAGGACGAACATTTCCGTGGTCGCCACACCGGCCTGACCTGCTCTGCTAGCCCGGTGTTTGACCCGCACGGTGAGTTGCTGGCGGTGCTGGATGTGTCTTCGGCGCGGCATGAAGCCTCGCGTCAGAGCCAGTTCCACACGATGGCCCTGGTCAACCTCGCGGCCAAAACCATTGAAGGCAGTTACTTTCTGCGCCAATACGAACAGCAATGGTTGCTGCGCTTTCATTTACAGGCCGAGTCGGTGGGGCTGTTCAGTGAGGGCATGCTGGCGTTTGACGGCGACGGGGTGATCTGCGCGATCAATCAAAGCGGCATCAATCTGTTGGGGCATGCGCGTCGCAATCTGCTTGGGCAGACAGTCGACAGCGTGTTTGATTGCCCTCGCGACGTCCTTTTCTCCCGTGCCAGCGCGCAAGCTAGCACCCGTTGGCCGTTGCGCACCCTGGATGGACGATGTTTGTTTGCGGCATTGCGCGGTCAGCCGCGTGCGGTGCCGGTGTTTGTTGCGCCAGCGCCTGAGCCTGTGCGACCGCCCTTGAGTGGCATCTGCTTGGGTGATGAAGCACTGCAAACCGATTTTCGCCGGTCGCTACGGGTGTTT
Organism: Pseudomonas psychrophila HA-4; assembly: GCF_000282975.1. Lineage (GTDB taxonomy): Bacteria > Pseudomonadota > Gammaproteobacteria > Pseudomonadales > Pseudomonadaceae > Aquipseudomonas > Aquipseudomonas psychrophila_A. The sequence goes on along the minus strand of NZ_ALJC01000128.1, from coordinate 168,616 downwards.
GAGCGAGACGTACCGCTGTTGATCAATGGCGAAACCGGGTCGGGCAAAGAAGCGTTTGCCAAGGCGGTGCATCAGGCCAGTGCGCGTGCTGAAAAACCGTTTGTGGCGCTTAACTGCGCCTCGATTCCAGAGAGCCTGATCGAAAGTGAATTGTTCGGTTATCGCGGCGGCAGTTTTACCGGGGCGCGCAAAGAAGGCATGCAGGGCAAATTGCAGCAGGCAGATGGCGGCACCTTGTTTTTGGATGAAATTGGCGACATGCCGCTGGTGCTACAAACCCGTCTATTAAGAGTGCTCGAAGACCGCGTGGTGGTGCCGATTGGTGGCGAGCCGCAGGCGGTCGACGTACGCATTGTCAGCGCGACCCACCGTAACTTGCAGGAACGGGTGGCCGACGGCAGTTTCCGTGAAGACTTGTACTACCGGCTAAATGGTTTGGAAGTGGGCCTGCCGGCGTTGCGCGATCGCACCGATAAATCGCAGTTGCTGGACTTTTTGCTGGCAGAGGAGGCGGGTGGGCAACCGTTGCGGATTAGCCAGGGCGCGCGCGAGGCGCTGCTGGAGTTTGCCTGGCCGGGCAATGTGCGCCAATTGCGAAATGTCCTGCGCACGCTGGCAGCATTGTGTGACGACGTCATCCAGTTCGACGAGCTCCCTGCCACTATTCGCCTGGCTCCGTCCAGGGCCCCTGAACCTTGTGAACACCCGCTTGAGGATGCCGAAAAGCAGGCCTTGTTGCTGGCACTCGAACTGCACCGTTGGCACATGACCCACACGGCGCTGCAACTGGGGGTTAGCCGCAATACCCTTTATAGAAAGCTGCGCAAGCATGGGATTAAAGCAGCGGAAAGCGGCATGAGGGCAGTTGCAAGCCTCAAGCGTTGAGCGACAAGTAAAAGCAGGGCGAAGCAAAGCCAGAGCGGGCACCTCGACCGCTCTGGCTTTTTCTTGTCGCTTATAGCTTGCCGCTTGCTACTTAAAAACCTACCCTTCGCCGATGATTTACGAGGTCGACTATGCATATTCATATTCTTGGTATTTGCGGCACTTTCATGGGTTCGCTGGCGGTATTGGCCAAAGAACTGGGCCATCACGTTACCGGTTCTGACGCTAACGTCTATCCGCCAATGAGCACCCAACTGCAAGCTCAAGGCATTGAATTGACCCAAGGTTACGACCCGGCGCAGCTCAACCCTGCCCCCGATCTGGTGGTCATCGGCAACGCACTGTCGCGTGGCAACCCGGCGGTTGAATACGTGCTCAATAAAGGCCTGCCTTATGTGTCAGGTCCGCAATGGCTGGCTGATCATGTGCTGCAAGGCCGTTGGGTGCTGGCTGTTGCCGGTACGCATGGCAAAACCACCACTAGCAGCATGCTGGCCTGGGTGCTTGAACACGCGGGCATGGCGCCGGGTTTCCTGATCGGCGGTGTGCCACAAAACTTTGCCGTCTCGGCCCGTTTAGGCGACACGCCATTTTTCGTCGTTGAAGCCGATGAGTACGACAGTGCGTTCTTCGACAAGCGTTCCAAGTTCGTTCACTACCGCCCTCGCACCGCGATCCTCAACAATCTTGAGTTCGATCACGCTGATATCTTCCCCGATCTGCCCGCGATTGAGCGCCAATTTCATCACTTGGTGCGTACCATTCCGAGTGAGGGGCTGGTGATTCATCCCACCACCGAACCTGCCTTGCAACGTGTGATTGAAATGGGCTGCTGGACCCCGGTGCAAACCACCGGCGAAGGTGGCCAATGGCAAGCTCGGCTGCTTAGTGAAGACGGCTCGCGCTTTGAGGTGCTGTTTGAAGGCGCAGTTCAAGGCACGGTCGAGTGGGACATGACTGGTCAGCACAACGTGGCCAACGCCTTGGCTACCTTGGCAGCAGCCCGCCATGTGGGTGTGGTGCCGAGTTTGGCGATTGACGGCCTGAGCGCCTTCAAAAGCGTAAAACGGCGTATGGAAAAAGTTGCTGAAGTGCGCGGTATTACGATCTACGACGACTTTGCTCACCATCCAACCGCTATTGCGACCACGCTCGACGGGCTGCGCAAACGCATTGGCGATGCGCCGCTGATCGCGGTGATCGAGCCTCGCTCTAACTCCATGAAACTTGGCGCGCACCGCGATGGCTTGCCGCAAAGTGTGGTTCAGGCCGATCACGTGGTGTGGTACGCACCGGCCAATCTGGGTTGGGACTTGGCTGCGACCGTGGCATCAAGCCCCGTGCCGACGCTGGTTTGCGATTCGTTGGAGGCCATCATTGCTGACGTTAAAGCGCAGGCTAAACCCGGTACTCACGTGGTGATCATGAGCAACGGCGGCTTCGGCGGCCTGCATGGCAAGTTAGCGGACGCGCTGCAATGAGCGGCCCAGAGCGCATTACGCTGGCCGTGACCGGCGCCTCGGGTATGCCCTATGCATTGCGTCTGCTCGATTGCTTGGTTCGGGAAGACCGCGAAGTCCACTTCCTGATTTCTAAAGCGGCGCAGTTGGTCATGGCGACCGAAACCGATGTCAGCCTGCCACCTAAGCCACAAACCATGCAGGCCTTTCTGACCGAATACACCGGCGCGGCAGCCGGGCAGATTCGTGTGTACGGCAAGGAAGACTGGATGTCGCCGGTGGCGTCAGGCTCTGGAGCACCGGCTGCGATGGTCGTGGTGCCGTGTTCGACGGGCACGCTATCGGCCATTGCCACAGGGGCGTGCAACAACCTGATTGAGCGGGCAGCCGATGTAACGCTTAAAGAGCGTCGGCAGTTGATATTGGTGCCGCGTGAGGCGCCGTACTCCAGTATCCACCTGGAAAACATGCTCAAGCTGTCAAACATGGGCGCTGTAATCTTGCCCGCGTCCCCTGGTTTCTATCACCAGCCGCAAACCATTGATGATCTGGTGGACTTCGTGGTGGCTCGCATTCTTAATCTGCTCAACATCCCGCAAGACATGCTCCCGCGATGGGGCGAGCACCATGTCGGCGGCGATGATTAAATCCCTTCTGTTGGCGCTGCTGCTGGGTATTCAACTCAGTGGCTGCGCCAGTGTAAGCACGCTGAACGCAGCGCAGCCGGGTGCGCCGATTGTCTATTCAGGTACTCGACTGGACTGGTATGCGCTGCAAGGCGGCTGCTGTGCGAAAGATCACTTTGGTGCTGATGCACCTCGTTACCCGGCAGTAGACCTGCCCGCCAGCGCCCTGCTGGACACCCTGCTATTGCCCTTATCGGTGCTGACTGTGCTGGGCGTGGGTTTTCAGGCCACGGGTGGGTTTTAACTGTCTTATTAGCCAAGACTAAAAGCCCTACGTTGTATTGCGTGCGTATTTAATGAATGTATTAGTAAGTTGAAAGTAAGTGTGTATCAAGAAATCGTGATTCTGGAAGGTTAATGCCCTATTCAGAATTAGCGCTAAGTCTAAGTATCCTAGTCCTACAGTGAGTGGTGTTTAAATTACGCTAGATGAAATATTTACTGTGAAGTTGAAATGTTTTGAACGGTGGGTGTTTGAATATCAGGTATACAAACTTGATTGATGGCTATTAGCATGGCGGCGTGAAAGTTATGGTTTTCGTTGGTTATGTGTTGTCGCTTGCTCATTGTGTTGTGGCTATCGATCAGGAATAACAAAAATGGAAAAATCGACGTTGTCCAAAAACAACTGTCTGACTGAGCTGGAAGTGTATGGCTTGTCGGCGCCTTACAATTTGGCAGATGGGCATAGCTACTTATCAGCAACACAGTGTTTCAGTTCGGTAGTCAGTGCGTTGCCTGAGTTGTGGGGGGCTGCTGAGAAAATCCCAGTGCCTGAAATGGAATTACTATTTAAAGATAAATTCTCTGATTACTTCGGGCTTCAAGGTCTTAAAGGGCACACTTTCTTTTCCGTGTGCCCAACAGCGTCGAACAGTATTGATATTGTTGGCGCGTGGGCGCGAGAAATGAATTATACCGTTGGTTTGGTAGAGCCTACTTTTGATAACCTGGCGCAATTGCTGAGGCGTCGTGAAGTTAATTTAAAGCCTGTCGCAGAAGCGGTATTCAGCGATATAGGGTGTTTGCGGGAAATTCTAGCAGCAGAAAAAATTGATGTGCTGTTCTTGGTCAATCCCAACAACCCGACAGGCACGGTCATCAGCGAAGGCATGATGTCGCAAGTCATGGACCTTTGCGTCGAGCAGGGCGTGGTTGTGGTGCTCGATACTTCATTCAGGTTCTGCAATAACAACACGGTTGATGAATACCAGATGCTGTTGGAAAAAAAGGCCTCCTTTATTATTCTTGAGGATACCGGGAAACAATGGCCGAGTTTAGACACTAAGGTTAGCCTCCTTTCGTACAGTGAAGATAATGCTGCCAGTGTCCGTAGCATTTATGAAGAAATTTACCTGTGTAGCTCAAATTTATCCCTGCGCATTCTTATTGAATTTATAGATGCTACGCAGGCCAAAGGTGGAGTTTCCTATATCCAGTCATTGGTGAGAGATAACGCCAGGTACGCCTATAAAGCATTATCGACTACGCAGGTTGTAGTTGAATCACCTTCCAGTGATGCAACCATGAGTGTGGTCTGGTTGAATATAGAGTCTACGGGGCTTGATGATTTGAATTTGACGGCTTATTTGGCTACCTATGGAGTTGCGGTGTTACCGGGTCGTTACTTTTATTGGAACAGCCATCACACAGCAGGACACAACCGGGTGAGAATTGCGGTACTTAAACCGGATCATGTGTTCAAGCACTCGATCGATCAGTTGAAAAAAGCATTAAATGATCTGGCCGAAAGTCAGCAGTTGAAGACGTTTACTATTTCTCATGTGGTACATGCATGAGGACCGTTCTGGTCACGGGAGATTTTGACGTCCCCGCGGGCGCATTCTCTTCCGAGGTTAAGCTAATACACCTGCGCAAACCCGTCAGCGAGCAACATATTCTAGACATATTGCCTTCTGTGCACGGTTATATCGTAGGTGGCCCCGAATATGTATCTGCTCACTGGCTCAGCTGTGCAAGCGAGTTAAAGCACGTGGTGGTGATGGGGACCGGTACAGCCAGTTTTGTGGACATTGAAGCTGCGACGCAAAAAGGTATCAACGTTTCAAATACCCCGGGCTTGAATGTTCTGGCCGTCGCCGAGTTTACGTTAGCGATGATGACAGTGTGCACTGCTGGCATATTTGAAAGCATTGAGTGTGTGAAAGATGGCAGTCGCTGGCCCCAAACCGTACGTCCTTCTGTGGTAGATCAGAGTGTCGGAATTATCGGTATGGGGAATATTGGACAAGAAGTCGCTAAAGCGCTTCGTGAGAAAGGATGTAGAAATTTATATTACTGGTCACGCCATAGAAAGTATGACGCCGAACTGTCGTTAGGTTTGAATTACACCTCTATTCAAGAAATGGTAGAGGCAGTAGATTGTCTATTTATTCACATCGCTGGGTGTGAGGATACTTATGGGTTGGTTGATAGAGCTGTATTAGAAAAGTCAAAATATAACTTGTCAATTTTCAATATGTCTAGCCCGAGAATTGTCTGCGCAGAGAGTCTTAAAAACCATTTGCGGAATAAGCCGGAAGCCTTTTGTTTTATCGATGGTTACTATAATGAGGGGGTAGATAATATCGGTGCCTTAGGCGACCCTTATCAGTTGCTCACATTGCCCTCCAGAAATTTGGTGGTGACTTCGCATCTGGCAGGTCAGAAGAAGGATGCATTGAGAGCAATGTTGTTGCATGCGATAGCCGAGCTAAAAAATAGTGTTGATGTTGTGAAAAATGCCAGGTGATTGAATGTGTTTCCTGAGTGCGTGAATTTGGCAGCTTATAAGCTGTTCTTGTAGTGCGCTGGCTATCGTTTTTTGAGTGATCAATAGATTGGCAAATGTGCTATGGGTTTGACTTTCGTTGCTGGCTGTCTGCTTGGGGATGTGAAGTTCTAATATTGTTTTCTCTTTGGTGTCGATAGCCGTTAGGGTGCTTAGCCGTTTTTAATGCGGGGGATTAATAGTGACAGGCCATAGCAATTTTGGCAGAGAGTTGCTGGATAAGTTCGAGGGTGTCGTTATTATATTTCCGGGTGATCCTGCGTATGAAGAATCCCGGAAAGTGTATAACCGAATGCATGACCTTTATCCGATAATGATAGTTCAGACAATGAGCCGAGCGGTATTAAAGGCCGTTGTGAAGTATGGGGCTCTTCATAATATTGAACTCGCTATCAGAGGCGGTGGGCATCATATTGCGGGGTTCGGTTCTACACACGGAGGAATACTGATTGACTTCTCCCCTTTCACTGATGTGCATGTGGACGCAGAAAATGGAATAGCACGAATACTGCCAGGAGCTCGTTTACGCGACATCGATAATACTCTATGTCAAAGAGGCTATGTCATCCCTGTCGGGACCGTAAGTGACACCGGTATTGCTGGATTGACACTGGGGGGAGGCATAGGCTGGCTTCTGGGTAGCCTTGGCTATACATGTGAAAGCTTAATCGGTGCGGATGTGCTGCTTGCCAATGGAACTATTGTCAACGCGGAAGATCCAGCGCATGAAGAGTTATTGTGGGCACTGCGGGGAGGAGGAGGAAATTTCGGTATTGTGCTCGAGTTCAGGTTTCGACTATCACTACTGCCGACAGTGTATTGCGGAACCATCGAAGTTTTTGATGAAAGCATAGAGGAGATATTCAAGAATTTAATTGTTTATTTGAATGAGTATTGTCCGCCTAATCTTGTAGTTGCTCCTTTACTTAAAGTCGTTAATGGTGGCCGTGTATGTAAGCTTTTCATCGATTTTTGTCTCAGCAACTCCCCGGATAATAGGGAGATACATCAACTTGAGAGCTACCTGGGTGCATCGATAAAGCATGCGTTGATAACGCGTAATTATGCATCTTGGCAATCGTGGTCAGATGAACACTTTTCTACGCCCATGAGAGGTTATTGGAAGTCTGTATGCCCAGATTTTATGGGAGCTGAAATATCAACGTCATTATTAGCATGTGCCAAGAGCATGCCTGGGGAAAACTGCAGTATTACACTAGAGCATTTCAATCCTTCACGAAGAATAAATCAAGCAGTGAGCTGTGCATTACCGCTTGTGAAGATGCATTATGGCATTCTATTTTCGGCACGCTGGTTGGTGCCCGCAGATGACGTGAAATACATAAACTGGGTAAGGTCTTCAGCAGAGTGTATGGCTGATGAGTGGCAAGGAACTTCGTACTCTAATTACACACCCTCAGAAGTGGGTAAGAGAGAATTCGTATGGCGGGGTAGCGAACGCTTATTTCTCGCCAAGAAAAGGTACGATCCTGCTAATTTGTTTAGACGTAATCACAATATATCAGGGGTGAATAGGGACGCTTGAGTAGCTGGGTAAAGCTAGCAGCATACAATGTGTCATGTTGGAGAGTTGATGAGGCTTTGTTGTGATGTAAAACGTGGTCTCTCAGTAGAAGCACTATTTTGATAGAGGGGTGCCTGAGTAACGCTAAAGCATTTGCAAATAGTGCCATGAGTGGATCCATATAAAATGGTGTGCTGATTTTAATAGTGTGCTTGAGTTTCTAACGCATAGATTGTTTTTCTAACAGAGTACGACTGCGCTGAGTTGTATTTTTCTAGCTACGTATCGGTATATTAATGTGGTGGGCGATGGAAACGGTCATAAATGTTTCGTCTGTGTGCAAAAATTATTTTCTCCCAAAAGAAAGTATCAATGCGGCTCAATGGCTTCGCCGTATAGTACGTCCTGAGTACGATATGCACGCCTGTCTAACCGATATCAATTTTTCCCTGCGGCCCGGGTCGGCACTTGGTTTTATTGGGCCTAATGGTGCGGGTAAATCCAGTTTAATTAAAATATTGTGCGGTATACAAAAACCTACTTCTGGATCAGTCCGGGTTTTGGGGTTTGATCCGAGCAAGCGTGACCGACAATTTCTTAAACAAATAGGCGCAGTGTTCGGCCATAAGACCTCATTGTGGTGGGACTTGCCTGTGAAGACCAGTCTCGATACCTACCGTAAAATATATGGTGTTTCTAATATTGATTATTCAGAGCGTTTAAGTGAGTTGGTTGAAGCCCTAAATCTGGCCAATGTACTTAATAGGCCAGTGCGTAACTTGAGCTTGGGCGAGCGAGTTAAATGTGAATTAGCATTAAATTTGATGCATGCTCCCACGCTGATTTTTTTGGATGAGCCAACAGTGGGGCTTGATGTGACATCAAAATATGAGATTCGAAAATATTTAAATTACAAGAGAAAAGTAGAGGGGCTTTCTATATTTTTGACGAGTCATGATTTAGGGGATATTGAGTCCTGTTGTGAGGAGGCGATCATATTAGATCGAGGGCGAATCCGTTTTGATGGAAGTATGCGTGAGCTTAATGATGAACTTAAGGATACGGTGCAGCTCACCGTGACGACGGTAGCGCAAGAGCAATACGAAGCGGTGTTGGAAAAGTTCAAACAAAAAATGCAAGCCTCTCAGCAACTTGACCCGGTCAGTGAGGCTAATGAGCAACTGGTGTACGTAGTCAGCACCTCTAAAATAACAACTGTTTACGAACTGTTTGAGCCCGGAATTTACACGTTAGAGATCAAAGCTTTAGATTTTGAAAATAGTGTCGTAAATTTATTCAATTCATGGGCCAGTGAGTAATTAAACTATGAATTCAATAGCCTGCGTTTCGCTGTTTAAAACGGGTTTGCTTTCAAGCTACCGGGACCGATCCATGCTGATTACGGATTTGGTCATTGCTACAGGTATCCCTTTTTTTATACAGTTCGCAGTATGGACGTTTGTTTATGAGGGGGCGCGTGCTGGCGAGTTGCCTGGGTACTCATTAGATGAAATGTACCTGTATTACATCTGTGTGCTTGCCTTAGGGCGATTTAATAATGCCTATGATTTGGTTATGGATGTTTCGGAGCATGTTAGGCAGGGTCAGTTAGAAAGTTTCTTTGTCAAACCCTTGAGTTATTTAAGTTATCATTTTTATATTTTTCTCGGTGGAGCGTCTCTTTATTTTATTCCGTTAGTGGTTATTGCGGTCTATATGGGCTTCACCGGTACGGGGTGGGTGGGGCCGTTAGGCTTTCTTGGTCTTAGCGTATTGAATTTAGTCTTATGCTTTATCGTGGGATTTTTGATGTCTTTGGCTGCATTTTGGCTGACGAAATCTGACATGATTATCAGTTTTCAGGTGGTTTTATCCAGTGTTGTAGGCGGGACATTACTGCCGCTTTCATACTGGCCGGAAACAATAAAACCCTTTATGCAATATAATCCGTTCAGGTTGTTTATTAGTGGTCCTGCTGAGTTCTTGCTTCGGCCAAGTATGGCGTTGGGCGTTGAATTGTTGTTGCTTTTTATAGTGTGGTTTGTGTTGATATATGGCGCGTGCTCAATATTTTATAAATTGGCCTGTGTGCGTTACTCAAGTGTTGGAGGTTAAGTGCATATATATTTATTGATATTGAATGCGATCAAGGGAGAGCTCCGTTACAAGGCGAATTTACTGGGCGTCATCCTTGCTATTGTATTGGCTTACAGCATTCAGTTCGTGTTTTTTGATGTGATCAATTCTTTGGTTGCATTTGAGGTGGGGGATGGGAATTGGTTGTTGGTTTTTTTTGTCTCCTATGCGATAGGAAGCTTGGTTGTTGGTTTTTTTAAATTTGCAATCACTGATTTTTTCGGCGAGCTGACTCGTGGCAAGGCTGATGTATTGCTTGTGAAGCCTATAAGTTTAATGGTGATCATTTTATTTAGGTGGTGCAAAGCCTATTACATTATTGCGGCAATACTATTTATTGGCGTGTGTTTGATGTTGGAGGTGGTGCGCTTTGAACCATTCTGGAAAAGTACTTTTAATACAGGTGTGTACCTGATAGTCATGGTGCTCGGTGTGTTGGCAAATCTGGTATTTTTGCTGGCACTTAATGCTTTTTCCTTTCTGACACAAAGGCAATTGCCCGTGGACTACATTCATTTGTCCATCTTCAATTTTGCTTTATTACCTTCAACATTTTATTCGCAAGGTCTTTTGCATTTTTTTGTTCTTGTTCTGCCCATGGTCGTGTTTGCCTCCGTTGCACTTGATGCGCTTTATCATGGCCTCACGGGGCTGGTCATTACCTATGGTTTGATTGTTGTAGTGTGTTTTGCTTTAGTGTTGAAAATGATTTATCGATTGTTTGCACGCTTTGACAGCATTGGTGGTTGATTTTCACGGCAGCTAAAATCTGTTCGAGATGAGTACTACCCTCCGAGGAAACTTAATAATGAGTATTGAATGCGCGGGAAAACAACAAGAAAATTCTGAGAATACAGTTCAATCAATGATGGGCAAGCGGACGAATATTTATCGAGTAATAAACGGAAATACCTGTGATGAGCAATACTTACGTCCTGAAGCAATAGCCTTGCAGCATGAGGTGGGTTCAATTTGGTATGAACTACTCGTAGAGCTGGATGTAAAGTTCAAGAAAATTTTGCTCGCGACAGAAAATCATGTGCTGCTTGCCGTAGTCGATAATCTTTTTGTAGACCATGAAAGTGTTAACTATGTTGTCGGGCGCATTGCCAGTGTTCAGTTACGTTTGAAGGAGCTTATAGGGAGGGGACTTGCGCCTGCCTTGGCGTGCAATGCATATCGCTTGATGATTCAAGAATATTCTTTTTTGAAAAATTGCTTAACCTGGTGCAGTGCCAGTAGCGATCAGAGTGGATGCGTTATGTTTTTTGATCCGCGTGAGAATACAAGTTCGGCTGTTAACTATGAGCGCTATGGATCATTATCGTTACGAGAAGCTGAGCAGAGTTTGCTACAAGGAATGGGATTTAATAGTGATACACATGATTTGTTACTTACCTCTTCAGGGCAAGCTGCTTACACGGTCATCGAGAGTTTTTTGCTGGACACTGTTTTGTTCGCGGGCACTAGAGTTGTTACAAGCCCTTATATTTATTTCGAAGCGCAAGAGCAACTTAAAAGACTCAAGCATATTGAGTTGATTTGCGCAGAGTCTTGGGGGTTGGATGAGTTTATAGATGTGGTTAACTCAGCGCGCGCTCGCGTTTTTTTTATTGACCCAATGGCGAATAACATATCTCTTGATATTTGTGATTTCAAGTCTTTGGCTAAGAAGATTGAGTTATTCGATTGGCGAGATAAATGGCTTGTTATTGATGGGACGATGGTATCTGGAGGCATGGATGTATTCTCTGTCTTTAACGCCGAGAACCATCCTTCGATACTTTATTATGAAAGTGGGACAAAATATCTGCAGTTAGGCCTTGATTTGCAGATGCTCGGAGTTGTGGTGGCAAGCAAAAAATACATTTCTCAAATGAGCATCCATCGACGTAATACCGGAACTGTACTTTATCAATCGGGTGTGGGTAAATTTCCAGTGTACAGTCGTGAATTGTATCTGAGACGAATGAGCATACTGAGTGGCAATGCTCAATTTTTTAAAAAGATGCTATTAGCTAACAGTCATATTGCTGCTCATACTGATTTATCTTATCCATCGAATTGGTTCGATCTTGGCTGGAAACATGGAGGGTGTGTCGTAGCGCTTAAAATGAAAAATGAAGCATTCAATGATCGCGTGCTATTGGAACTATTTATTGATGTTTTGTTGCAACGTTGTCGTGAGTGTCGTGTGCCCATTACAAAGGGCGTTAGTTATGGGTTCATAACCACCCGTGTTTCAGCGACCGCTATGGCAGATGACATGCCTTCCTACCTGCGATTCTCTATAGGCGAGGAAGATTCATTACTCATGGAGCGTCTGACGAATATTATTGTCAGTACATTGAGTGATTATCTAGAACAACTTTCATTTGCGCCTGAAGCTCTTTTTATAGATGAACACTCTACGCAGGAACTAGTTTTCTGAGTCGGTGCGTGCATTGAGTTTTTGAACCAGAAATAGGCCCGCCAATAAGTATCACAATGTCCGCAGGTACTTGATGTGTGGCGGGGTTCTGTGTTTGAGGTTATATAAAATAATTTATAATAAAACAATAACGGAAGAGTAATGTAATGGGAAAGTTTTATGTTCTAGAAGGGCTGTATGGCCCACGGCAAGGAATAGGCAAGCTTAAAGTTCTCAAAGAATTGGCAGACCGAGTAGGGAGACGTTCTACTGACTCGTATGATCTTCAAGGGAAGTGTCTGGATGAATGGTCAAAGAAATCCGGGGGGATGGGTGAGTTTTTATTCAGACGAAGCGCTGATATAAAAAAGTATCAACTTATTAAAATTCAGAATCTTGTGAGCAATGCTTTTAAAAACGTTCCTTTTTATCATGACTTGTATAGCGCATGTGGTTACGAAGTAGGTTGTATTGAAAAATTCTCCGATTTTGAGCGGCTTCCTGTTGTAACCAAAGATCATCTCAATAGCGTCGATCCCCGTGACAGGGTTAATGATCCTGATCTTGTTGACATTGCCAATACCTCCAGAACATCGGGTTCAAGTGGAAAACCGTTCACGGTCTATAGCGATGATGACGATATTATTCTAGATCACCTGCAGGTCATGCGTTTTTATAGCACCAGTTTAAAGCGCCCCCTGCAAGAAAACGATTGGGTGTACATGCTTCATCATTCTGGTTTGGCATTTTCGTCATTGCACGGAAAGTACCGCACGTTCCAGTTGCCCGACCTGCTCCCTGACACCCCTTTGGGCGAGCACCTTTTGTTATTACGGCCCCGGCTCATTGTTACTTTGCCCAGTTATCTGCCTTTGATACTCAAGCACAAGGTCGCGGTAAAAATGAGTGGCGTTGAAGCCATTTTGACGAACTCTGAAAGTAGCACGCACGCTGAGCGAAACTATTACTCTATGGCTTTGGGCGTCCCCGTACTCGATGAGTACAGTTCTGAAGAGATTGGCATGATCGCTACGCAATGTGCTCAGGGTCAGTACCATGTTATTGAAGACGGGGTTTATCTTGAAATTGTGGACGCTGATACGCATGGATTTGGAAGTGTGGTGTGTACAGACCTTAATAATGAGCTGATGCCCTTAATACGTTTCGATCATGGGGATGTTGCCAAAAAGAGCAGTCTTAGCACGCTCTGTGCGTGTGGGTGTATGTGTTCGTCCATTGATGAAATAAACGGACGGCGTGACGACGCCTTTCTCACTCGCGATCATGTGGTTGTTCCAAGTGCATCTGTCCTTGCTGCCGTAGATGACATATTAATAACACCAGACCGCACCCTGCGAAAATTTCGAGTGGTACAAAAAAGTTCAGAGTTGGTTGAGTTACTGACTCACTATGTAGGACAGCCTTACAAAAAAATGGCTGACATAGTGGACGATTTCGAACAGAGGCTATCGTGTTTATTTGGCTACCCCATTCAGGTAGTGCATCGTGACGTTGACGTGTTTCCGATGCAAAAGTCGTACAAGCGGCGATGCATTGTTCGTGAATGGGGAGTTAACGCGTTATGCCATTAATTCGTCTTGATAATGTTTCTTTAAGGTTTAACGAAAAGCCGCTTATTTCAAATATAAATATGTCTATCGAGGCTGGAGATCGAATAGGTATTGTGGGAGATAACGGTGTCGGGAAAAGTACGCTTTTACGCTGCATTGTTAAGCAGTTGGAAGATTATGACGGGCGTATAACTCTTGCTAAGGGCTTGCGTTACGAGTATGTGGAGCAAGGGTTCAACAGTTGTTGGAATGAATTAACTCCGGTCAATATGTTGTCGGCGTGTCTGGATGACCCGGTTACGGACCAATGGCGTGTTCATTATGTGCTTGAATTGATGCACTTTCCAATGAGCGATCGGGATTTGCTTTTCGCTCAATTAAGTGGCGGCTGGAAAAAAATGGTAATGATAGCTAAAGCAATCATTATGGAACCTGATGTGTTGTTGTTGGATGAGCCTACTAATCATTTAGATTACTCACATATTGCTCTTGTCTCCTCTTTGCTTCGAGACAGTCAATTGATTACAACGTTTGCGCTGATCAGTCATGATAGGGCTTTTCTTGATGCCATCACCAATGCCACCGTCTTACTGAGTGGCGGACGTGCATCTTGTTTTGACGTGCCTTATACGAAAGCCAAACGGTTGCTATTGGAACAGGAACAGGCTTTGCTGTCTGCGAGGGCTGACGGTGTCAACGAAATTGAAAGGCTCAAAAAAAGTGCCAAGCTTCAGCGCCAGATAGGCGTTAATAATTACAGTGATAGAGCCCTGCAAAAAGCTAAGCAAATTGAAAGAAAAATTAAAAGTTTAGAAATGAGGTTGCCTGAAAAGCAAGTCGTCAAAGATCGTGATATTGCCTTGGCAGTAGACGAATTTGCGGGAAAGAGAATACTTCAAATTAAAGATTTAAACGTGTGCGCGGAGGGCGGTGATTTATTGTTTGTGCTTAAAGAACTTGTGGTTAATCAAGGCGACAGGGTTGTTTTTTGTGGTGCTAATGGGAGTGGTAAAAGTTCTCTAGTCAGAGCTATTTGTGCGAATAATGATCCTTGTATCAAGCTTGGGCCATCTGTCAGGGTCGGTGTGCTTGATCAAGAGCTTTCATTATTGCCTGTTGGGTCTCAGGTTTTAGATTTTATCACTGAAAGTTTTTGTCTTAGCCACCAACAAGCAATAAGTAAGCTGGCCTCTTCAGGGTTTTCATATCTGGAGACTCAGAAGCAAATAGGGAAGCTTAGTTATGGCGAGCGTGCTCGTCTGGCAATTTTGGCGCTTCGATTAATGAAGCCCAATTTTTTAATATTCGACGAACCCACTAACCATTTGGATATTAGTTCTCAAGAAATGCTGGAAAGTGCAGTCCTGCGTCTTAACCCAGCTGCTATCTTGGTTTCTCATGATGCACGGTTTGTTGAGAACGTGGGCACTCGGTATTTTGATATTGCAAATGGCGTGTGCAGCGAACGCCATTCGTAGAGTGACGGACCTAGAAATGACGCTATGAGTACTCATATAGAAAGGCAGAGCGCTGCTGGAGCTCTGTGAAGGTTCTCCAGGCAGCATGCTGTCTTATTAGCTTCCCCATTGGGCCAAAGCCAACAAGACCTTCAGTTTGTAGCATTACTTGCCTAACTTACGTAACTCATCCGACTCAACGACCCGCACACCTTTTTGCTCTTCCAGCGCCAGTCGCCACAAGGCTCGGGCCAGTTCGCACACTTCGATGCCGTGGTACTTACCCGGAATCAATTTGGACAGCGTGCCCGCAATTTTTTCCACGGGGCGTTCTTCCTGGCGCTCGCCAATCAGCAGTGACGGGCGAGCAATGGTCAATTGTGGCCAGCCTTGAGCGCGCAACGATTGCTCCATCTCGCCTTTGACCCGGTTGTAGAACACTGAGGATTTTGGATCGGCGCCGATTGCGCTGATAACGATCAGGTGCTGCGCCCCCATTTCCAGGGCGCGTTTGGCAAAGGCCACGACCATGTCGTGATCCACGGCACGAAACGCTTGTTCTGAGCCTGCCTGTTTGATGGTGGTGCCCAAGCAGCAGAAGGCTACCTCTACCTGGCCGCTCAGTTGCGGCAAAAATACGGCCGGGTCACCCACGGGGTTTTCCAGATGCGGGTGGGCAGCCAGCGGTTTGCGCGAGGGTGCCAGCACGCGCTTGATGGTCGGTTCGTTGAGCAGGCGGTCGAGCAGAAGCTCACCCGTCAAGCCCGTGGCTCCCGCGAGCAGAATGTGCTGAGGCGTCAAGTACATGCGAGTTCTCCCTTCATACATTCAGCTTAGTCCTTCTTTGCGGCCTTGCTGTTCAACCTATTTATGCAATGCCTGTTTGGCTTGTTGCTGACGCAAACGTTGCCAGTGATTTAGAACGCCTTTGGGCGCCCAGATTTGAGGTTCGGAGGCTTCGTAGCCATCCGTTTGCTCGCGCTCGGTGATGAACTGTTGAGCCAGCGTGAAGGCCTTTTGCAAGTCATCGGTCTGATTGAGTGCTTGGGCGAACAAGGCATTGCCGAAATACGTGAAGTCGGCTTCTTCCGAGCAGCCAAACGATACGCGGTCGGCCCGGGAGGCTGTCATGATCAGGGTTCTTTCGTCCTTAAGTGCCGGGATAAAACCGCCCGAGTAGCAGGATGAAATCACAATGACCTTGTCGCGATTCTTTAGGGGGGCCAGCGCGGCGGCTAAGTCGTCGGCGGGCAAATCGGCCAACTCCAGCCGTGGTTGGTCCAGCACCAACTCATGTTCTTGCGTGCCGTGACTGGTCAGGTAGATGAACACCAAGTCTTCCGGGCCGGTACGTTCGGCCAGGGTTTTGGCGGCACGGTGCAGGTTTTCGCGGGTCGCCATGGGGCGATCCATCAGGTGGTCTCGATGGTTGACCAGCGTGATATGGCCGCGGCTGCCGAAACGGCTGGCGAGCATGTCGTTGACGTAGTCGGCCTCGCGCATGAAAACGCTTTGCTTGCCATCGCCAGCCACTACCAAGCTGTACAGCTCAATGGCCGGGGTTGAGGCGGGAACTGCCTCCAGCGCCTGATTGAGCAACTCGCCTTGATTGAGCAAGCCCAATTCAAGCGGGTCGGGCAGCACGCCCCCTTTGGCGTCCCGCACCCGTTGGCCATTGAGCCAGTAGCCGCTTTCGACGGTGCCATCACTTAAGGTCAAGGTGCCGTTGCCCTGATACGTATCGGCTGCAAAATCACCGACATAGGTGCTGCCATCGGCCATGCTCAGGTGGCCGGGGCCATTGAAGCGCCACTCGTTGAACATGCCGCGATAATGGCTGCCATCAATGCCGATCAGTTCACCCTTGCCGGTGAGCGCGCCGTCTTTGAATTCGCCGATCCAGACATCGCCGTCGGCGTTCTCATAACGACCTTTGCCGTTCAGTTGGTTGTTTTTGAACGCCCCGACGTATTGATCGCCGTCGGCGCTGTTGAAAATACCGTTACCTTCCAGTTGACCATTAACAAAGTGGCCGCTGAATTCATTGCCGGTGGCATCGCTGCGTTTGCCTTCGCCATTAGGCTTGCCGTTGGCAAACTGGCCTTGATACTGGCTGCCGTCTTCCAGCTCTAGATGGCCAAGCCCGGAAAACTCGTCATCCTTGAACTCTCCGCGATAGCTCATGCCGCCTTCTTTAAGCGTTCCTTCACCTTCACGCCGACCGTTCTTGAAGCCGCCGACATAACTGCTGTTGTGGGTGCTCAGGCTGCCTTGGCCATTAAACAGGCCCTGCTCGAAATGCCCGACGTAGACCTCGCCATTGCTACCATGCCACTCGCCCTGGCCTTGCCATTGACCATTTTTGAACTGGCCTGCGTACCAACTGCCATTGGGGTAGTCGATGCGGCCCTGACCTTGCAGCAACCCGTTGACCACTTCACCCCGATAGCGGCCGCCATCGGGCAGGCGTGCGTCAGGCGGCAATAGCGATTCGCCATCGCCACAGGCCGTCAGTAGCAGGGTCAAAGCAAGGGGGGCAAGTGGGCGCATAGCGGGATCCGGATAGTTAGGCTGCCGAGTATGCCGCAGCAATGGAGGCTGTCTATAGGAGCAGATGAAACATGCGCACATATTCTTTGTTTGCGCTCAGGTGAACGCAGATCGTGATCCGCTTCGGTGAGGTTTGCCGGGACGTGCTTATAATGCGGCGCAAAAAAAATCGCTGGAGATGAGAGATGCTGTTACGCGGCCTGACATGGTTGGTGCTGTTTCAATTGCTTGGCACCGCCCTCAATCACTTGTTCATTCCCGTGCTGCCCGGGCCGATTATCGGCTTGTTGCTGCTATTGGTGTATCTGTTGGTGTCTGGCCAGGTCAGTGAGCCTTTGAACGAGGCGGCCAAAGGCCTGTTGCGTTATCTGCCTCTTTTACTGGTGCCACCTGCGGTCGGGGTGATGGTCTATGCGGCCGATATTGCCGCCGATTTTTGGGCCATTGCCGGTGCGTTGGTCTTGTCTCTGTTGATCTCAATGGCGTTTGTCGGTGTGTTGATGCAGCGCTTGCTCAAGCCGCACAGCGCGAGTGAGGAGCGGCCATGAGCGTGGAATGGCAAGCTGCTTGGCAGTCCGTGATCCACCATCCGTTGTTTGGTATCGGTATTACCTTGGGTGCCTACCAGTTGGTGCTCGCGGCGTATGAAAAAACCCGGTTGATCTTTTTACAGCCGGTGCTGGCCAGCATGTTGCTGGTGATCGGGGTGCTTGTCAGTTGCGGCCTGACCTATGCCGAATACCGCAAGAGCACTGAAATCCTAAGTATTTTGCTGGGCCCGGCGACCGTGGCGTTGGCGGTACCGCTGTACCTCAACCTGCGACGAATTCGTCAGCTGTTCTGGCCCATTTTTACTACGCTGGTGATTGGCGGGGTGTTGGCCACCGGGTTGGTGGTGCTGCTGGCGTGGTGGTTTGGTGCCGAGCACATGATGCTGATGACCTTGGCGCCCAAGTCGGTGACCTCGCCGATTGCGATGCTGGTGGCCGAACAAATTGGCGGTGTAGCAGCGCTGGCCGCGGTATTTGTGCTGATTACCGGGGTGATTGGGGCGATTTTTGGCCCGGGCCTGTTGAACCTGCTAGGCGTGCACAGCCCAGAAGCACGTGGCATGGCGCTGGGCATGACCGCTCACGCAGTGGGCACCTCGGTGGCTTTGCATGAGGGCGAGGAGTGCGGCGCTTTTGCAGCGTTGGCGATGAGTTTAATGGGCGTGGGCACGGCGGTGTTTTTACCGCTGGCCGTGACGCTCGTGGTGTAAGGAGGGTGTTATGACGTTGCCGCTGTTCCCGTTGAGTACTGTGCTTTTTCCGGGCTGTGTGCTGGATTTGCAGATTTTCGAAGCACGCTACCTCGACATGATCGCCCGCTGCATGAAGCAAGGCACCGGCTTTGGTGTGGTGTGCATTCTTGAGGGCAGTGAAGTTGGTGAAGCTGCGCAAGACATTGCCGTGGTTGGCTGTGAGGCGTTGGTTCGTGATTTCCAGAAGCAGGAAAACGGCTTGCTGGGGATTCGAGTCGAAGGTGGACGTCGGTTTGAGGTGCTGAGCACCGAGTTACAGCGCGACCAGTTGCTGATAGCCGAAGTTGAATGGCTGGATGAGATCCCGGAGCAGCCGCTCCAGGATGAGGACCAAGACCTTTTGGCGTTGCTCAAGGCCTTGGCAGAACACCCGATGGTTGCTGCGCTGAACATGAGCACCGAGGTGGCAGGTCAGCAATCACTGGCTAACCAATTGGCCTATCTGCTGCCCTTTGCTGAAGAAGACAAGATCGACTTGCTGCAGGTTGATGACCCGCAGCAACGTCTGGACGGGATCCAGGCCCTGCTCGATGAAATGCAGGGCGACATGCTCAACTAATATTCACGCCCCCTGTACGAGCGGGCTTTTGATCTTCTAATAGGCGTAGCGCAGCATCTCTTTGGATAAATGGCCAAGCATGAAAAAGCCATACAGCGCCGCACACGAAGGCAAAATCATCCACCACACTTTCACCGGAACCGGTGTCAGCACTAGGTAGCGCTGGGTCAGCGCTAGGGCAAAAGCGTTGACGGTGATGGCGAGCAGAGCGCCGGCCATGATGTCAGTCGGCCAATGAGCCCCCAGGTACACCCGCGACATGGCGACGGTCATCGCCAGCAGGCAACCCATCAGCACGCAGGTAATGCGCATGCGTTTCGGTTTTTCGCGGCCAGCCAGAATCGCCAATGCCAAAAAGAAGGCAAACGCCCCTGAACTGT
Organism: Pseudomonas psychrophila HA-4; assembly: GCF_000282975.1. GTDB lineage: Bacteria > Pseudomonadota > Gammaproteobacteria > Pseudomonadales > Pseudomonadaceae > Aquipseudomonas > Aquipseudomonas psychrophila_A. The sequence goes on along the minus strand of NZ_ALJC01000128.1, from coordinate 148,903 downwards.
GGCCGCTGGGCATGCTGTAGCTGGTTAGCGGGTCCACCAGTACTTCAGGGCGCATGCGTGCAAAGAAGTGTTTGGTGGCGGTATTGGCCACGGCGGTAAACAGCGTGACCCCGCCGAAGAAGATCAGCGCCCGCCACTGTTTGTTGAAAAACAGCAACGCACACACCAGCGCTGCGGCCAACAGTTGAGTACGGAAGTTGCCGATTTGCGTCACTAGCACAGCGGCCAAGTCCATGGCGCTGCTGCGGTGCTCTTGCACCAAGGCGTTGATACCTTGGTCGAATGCGCTCATGTGTGTGTAGCCGAAAAACGCCGCGATCAGCAGGGCCAGGCTCAGTGCACCGATCAGTACGGTCGCTTTAGGCTGCCGGCGGATATTGGCGTGGATACACAGCCCCAACAGCGCCGCGATACTTACGGCAACAATGGCGGCTTGTGACCAGAAACCTTCTGGTAGCGGCAAACGAATGGCTGCGCCGGTCGCCCAGCCAGGCAATAGGTAGGCGACCGACCAACCCGCACCAGCCAGCAGGCTGACGATGATGAAGCGCGGGATAGGCATGTCGCACATCCCAGCGACCATTGGCAGCATCGGGCGCAGCGGGCCAATGAATCGGCCGACCAGCAGGCTGACGATGCCGTAGCGATGAAAGTAACTCTCGGCCCCGGCTATCCATTCTGGGTGGTTACGCAACAAGGGCAGGCGCCGAATATTTTGATGGAAACGTCTGCCTAGAGCGTAAGACAGCACGTCACCCAGCAAACCGCCGAGGAAACCCAGCAGTAGTGTTTCGCCTAAGGAAAGGGCACCGCTACCGGCCATGACTGCGATTGCAAACAGTAATACCGTGCCAGGAACAATGATCCCGGCAATGGCCAGGCACTCTGTGCACGCCACAATAAATACCGCCAGGCCCAGCCATTGCGGGTTGGCAGTCAGCCAACTGGTCACGCTATCGAGCCATGGGCCCATACTTCAACTTCCTTATTCAGAACTTTTAGAGATTGTTGTCTTCATCGCACCCTTGTAGGAGCGAGCTTTTGATCTTAAAGATCGCGAGGCAATCGAGCGTCGACCGGCTGCTCCTACAAGGGTTAGGTGTTGTTCAAACTGATGTAATCCTGCCCCTCAACCTGCCCGCGTCGCAGCGGGTTGCGGGTGCAGTACGCTGCGTAATCAGCGTCGACAAAGCGGTACATCAACTGTTCGTCGCGACCGTGCGGGATCCCCAGGCGGGTGGTCTGCACGATTCGTGACGGTCGTTCTCTGACGTCATCGACCCTTAATCGTTCGGGGTCGAAACATTTGGCATCCCATTCCGGGACTTTCAGGCCGAGGGATTTGCACAGCAATGTCTGCCCCGCACATAGCCTGTGCTCGTCGCGGGGCAGGCCTTTAGCATCGGGATTGTTGAGTTGCATCTGCGCTAGGCTCGCGGGGCCGGACAGTTTGTCCAGCCACGGGTGGGCTGATTTAATCAGGACCGCATTGCCAGGCCCGTGGGCGCTGAAGTTCAGCGAGTCACCACCGCGCGCGTAGTACATGTAGATATGCCCGCCATCCAGAAACAAAGCCTTACGTTTTTCTGTGTACCCGAGTGAGGCGTGACTGCCTTTTTCGGCGCAGTAATACGCTTCGGTTTCGATAATGCGGGCGCTGAGCCAAAGTCCGTTGACCTTATGGCGTATGACCTTTCCCAACAGTTCGCGCGCGAGCAGTTGGGCGTCGCGGTTGAAAAAGGCGTCTGGCAGCATAGTTGGCATCGTCAGAGCGGTCATTGGAGGGCTCAAAAGCAAGAAAGCATAGCAAGTCATGCTTAATTGGGGCTGAACGAGGGCTATTTGCAGCCCATTTTGACCATCCGCCTGTCACCGCTGTGCGTGAGGCGGCTTGATCGCTATAATCGGCCGCTTTCCCCTCTGCCAAGACCATTGAGACCATGACTGAGTCCGTTCTTGACTACATGACCCGCTTGGGTCGCGCTGCGCGTGAAGCCTCCCGAGTGATCGGCCGTGCCAGCACTGCGCAGAAAAACCGTGCCTTGCAAGGCGCTGCGTCCGCATTGGATGCGGCCCGTGCCGAGTTGACTGCCGCCAACGAACTGGACCTGGCCGCTGGCCGGGCCAACGGCCTAGAGCCCGCGATGCTGGAGCGTCTGGCACTGACCCCGGCACGTATCGACAGCATGATTGTCGGTTTGCGCCAGGTGGCCAGTCTGCCGGACCCCATCGGGGCAATTCGTGACATGAGCTACCGTCCATCGGGTATTCAGGTCGGCAAGATGCGTGTTCCGTTGGGCGTGGTCGGGATTATCTATGAGTCGCGCCCGAACGTGACCATCGACGCTGCCAGCCTGTGCTTGAAGTCGGGTAATGCGACCATTTTGCGGGGTGGCTCTGAAGCCATTCACTCCAACCGTGCCATTGCGACCTGCATCCAGCGAGGTCTGGCCGAGGCCGGGCTGCCGCCGGCTGTGGTGCAAGTGGTTGAGGTGACTGACCGTGCTGCCGTTGGCGCGCTGATCACCATGCCCGAGTACGTTGATGTGATCGTGCCGCGCGGTGGTAAAGGCCTAATCGAGCGTGTGAGCCGCGATGCCAAGGTCCCGGTCATCAAGCATTTGGACGGTATTTGCCATGTGTACGTCAGTGCCCATGCTGATCTGGCCAAGGCTCAGCGTATCGCCTTCAATGCCAAAACCTACCGCTATGGCATTTGCGGTGCGATGGAAACCTTGCTGGTTGATCAGTCTGTTGCGGCGCAGTTTTTACCGGCCATGGCCGAACAATTTCGTGCCAAGGGCGTCGAATTGCGCGGGTGTGAACGCACTCAGGCGCTGATCGACGTGGCACCCGCGACCGAAGAAGACTGGAACACTGAATACTTGGCCGCGATTTTGTCGATTCGTATCGTTGATGGACTGGATCAGGCGATTGAGCACATCAATCACTATGGCTCCCATCACACGGACTCGATCGTGACCGAGCATCAGGGCGAAGGCCGCCGTTTTATGGCCGAAGTCGATTCCAGTTCAGTGATGCTGAACACCCCAACCTGCTTCGCTGATGGATTTGAATACGGATTGGGTGCGGAGATTGGCATTTCTACTGATAAGCTGCACGCCCGCGGCCCGGTCGGTCTCGAAGGGTTGACCTGCGAGAAGTACATCGTGGTCGGTGATGGCCAGTTGCGCGGTCAGGAGCCGAGCTGACTTGGTCGACCTTAGCCCGTTAGTGGTGGTGCCGGTCATTGATGTGTTACCCCGGCGCATTGGTGTGCTGGGGGGCACTTTCGACCCGGTGCATATCGGGCATTTGCGGGGCGCGCTTGAAGTGGCGGAAATGATGGCACTCGATGAGTTGCGTCTTACCCCCAACGCCAGGCCGCCACACCGCGACACGCCTCAGGTGTCAGCGCTCGACCGTTTGGCGATGGTTGAGTGTGCTGTTGCCGGAGTAGCTACGCTGGTGGTGGACCCTCGGGAACTGCAACGGAACAAGCCGTCCTACACCATTGATACCCTGGAACTGATGCGGGCCGAGTTGGCCGCTGATGACCAGTTGTTTTTATTGCTGGGCTGGGACGCTTTTTGCGGCCTGCCCATGTGGCACCGCTGGGAAGAGTTACTCCAGCATTGCCATATCCTGGTGCTACAGCGCCCGGATGCCGACAGCGAACCGCCGGATGCCTTGCGCAACCTGCTGGCAGCGCGCTCGGTAAGCGACCCGCTAGCCCTGAAGGGGCCCGGCGGACAGATTGCATTCGTCTGGCAGACGCCGCTCGCGGTATCCGCCACCCAGATCCGTCAACTGCTGGCCAGCGGTAAGTCGGTACGTTATCTGGTGCCCGACGCGGTCCTGGCCTACATCGATGCGCACGGGCTTTACCGTGCGTCGAACTGAAAAGGCGTGTTTCAAGGCACGATTCAACGTGTATTGAAGTACCCGAACATACGAGCAAAACGAGTTTTATATGACTGACAAAGATGTAAGCAAAGTAAAGCGCAAAGGCACATTCAAAAGCGCCCCGCTGCCAGTTGCCGCTCACACGGGCGTAGTACTGGCTGGTGAAGAACTGGCGAAAGTAGCTGTTGCCGCTCTGGAAGACGTAAAAGCCCAAGACATCCTGGTTATCGACGTTCGTGACAAGCACAGCATCACTGATTTCATGATCATCGCGACCGGTACCTCCAACCGCCAAATCGGCGCGATGCTGGACAAGGTCCGCGAAGCTGTTAAAGCACAGGGCGTAAAGCCGCTGGGCGAAGAAGGCAAGGGCGACAGCGACTGGGTACTGCTGGATATGGACGACGTGATCGTACACATGATGACCGCCAGCGCACGTCAGTTCTACGACCTCGAACGTCTGTGGCAAGGTGCTGAACAGAGCCGTGCCCTGAGCGCTGCTCACCACAGCCCGGAAAACACCCACGAGCATTTCATCAAGCTCAACAAAGACCAGGAATAAGGGTTAGCTGTGCGCCTGCGTTTGATCGCTGTCGGTTCGCGGATGCCCAAGTGGGTGGAGGAAGGTTGGCATGAATATGCCAAGCGTCTGCCATCCGAGTTGGCCCTTGAACTGGTAGAAATACCGCTCAATACCCGTGGCAAAAATGCTGACGTGGCCCGATTCATCCGTCAGGAAGGCGAGGCCATGCTGGCCAAAGTCGGCCCGGGGGAGCGAATTGTCACCCTCGAAGTGCACGGCAAGCCCTGGAGTACCGAGCAACTGGCGGTTGAGCTGGACCGCTGGCGCCTCGACTCGCGTACGGTGAACTTTATGGTGGGCGGCCCAGAAGGGTTGGCGCCAGAAGTCTGCGCCCGCGCCGATCAGCGCTGGTCGCTGTCGCCGTTGACGTTGCCGCACCCGTTGGTAAGGATTCTGATCGGTGAGCAGTTGTATCGCGCCTGGACGGTATTGTCCGGGCACCCTTATCACAAATAGCTCAGCGCCCCAGAATGACCCAGCCGATTCGCCTCAAAGACCACGAAAAGGACGCACGCCTTGTGCGCAGACGCGTCGTGGTCGGCGCATTCGTGGTGGTGGCTCTCATATGCGTACTGATTGCTCGTTTGTACTACTTGCAAGTGGTGCAGTACGACTATCACTCCACGCTGTCTGAAAACAACCGGGTGCATGTGCAGCCGATTCCCCCGACTCGCGGTCTGATTTTTGACCGTAATGGTGTGGTGATCGCAGACAACCGACCCAGCTTCAGCCTGACCATGACCCGTGAGCGCTCGGGCGACTGGGCGCAAGTGCTCGACGCCATCGTCGAGGTGCTGCAACTCACGCCTGAAGACCGCGCCTTGTTTGAAAAGCGCATGAAGCAGGGGCGTCGGCCGTTTGAGCCGGTGCCGATTCTGTTCGAGCTCAATGAAGAGCAAATCGCCCGGATTGCCGTCAACCAGTTCCGTTTGCCCGGGGTTGAGGTGGTTGCACAGTTGGTACGCCACTACCCGCAAGGTGCGCATTTTGCGCACTCGGTGGGGTACATGGGGCGCATCAACGAGAAAGAGATTAAAACCCTCGATCCGGTCAACTACAGCGGCACCCATCACATCGGCAAAACCGGTATCGAACGCTTCTATGAAGCCGAGCTGCATGGTCAGGTGGGTTACGAGGAAGTTGAGACCAACGCGCGTGGCCGTGTGTTACGGGTGCTTAAGCGAACAGACCCGATTCCGGGTAAAGACATCGTTCTAAGCCTGGATATCAAGTTACAAGAGGCGGCTGAAGAGGCGCTGGCCGGTCGACGTGGCGCCGTGGTCGCATTGAACCCCATGACGGGTGAAGTGCTGGCCATGGTCAGCCAGCCGAGCTTTGACCCTAACCTGTTTGTAACCGGCATCAGCTTCAAGGCCTACGCTGAGCTGCGGGACTCGATTGACCGTCCGCTGTTCAACCGGATCTTGCGTGGCCTGTACCCGCCGGGTTCGACCATCAAGCCTGCGGTTGCGATTGCGGGCTTGGACAGCGGTGTCGTGACCGGCACTTCTCGGGTCTATGACCCCGGCTATTACCAGTTGCCCAATTACGATCACAAATACCGTAACTGGAACCGCACGGGTGATGGCTATGTCGATTTGGACACCGCGATCATGCGCTCCAACGACACCTACTTCTATGACCTGGCGCACAAGCTGGGCATCGACCGTTTGTCGACGTATATGAATCAGTTCGGCATTGGTCAAAAAGTCTCGCTCGACATGTTTGAAGAATCGGCCGGTCTTATGCCGTCCCGTGAGTGGAAGCGTGCGACCCGGCGTCAGGCGTGGTTCCCGGGCGAAACGCTGATTCTGGGGATTGGTCAGGGCTACATGCAGTCCACCCCTTTGCAACTGGCCCAAGCGACCGCGCTGATTGCCAGCAAAGGCAAGTGGAACCGCCCGCACCTGGCTAAAACCATTGAAGGTGTACCGCCAGTAGACCCCAATCCAATGCCCGATATTGTGCTGCGCGACCCGTCCAACTGGGCCAAGGTCACCCACGGCATGCAGCAAGTGGTACATGGCGCGCGCGGTACAGCGCGGGTTGCTGGCGTTGGGGCGCAGTATCTGATTGCCGGTAAGAGCGGTACGGCACAGGTGGTGGCAATTAAGCAGGGCGAAAAATACGACCGCTCCAAGGTCCAGGAACGTCACCGTGACCACGCCTTGTTCGTCGGCTTTGCACCGGCTAACAACCCGCAAATTGCGGTCTCGGTCATGATTGAGAACGGCGAAGCCGGCAGCCGTGTGGCCTCACCCGTGGTGCGCTCGGTCATGGATGCCTGGCTGTTGGATGCAGACGGCAAGCTCAAACCTGAGTACGCCAGTGCTTCAAAGGCGGAGGTTACGGCCAATGATGAGTAATTTTGACCGCATCCTCTCCAGTGAGGATGTGATGCGTCGCCGTGCCACGCTGCTTCAGCGTTTGCACATCGACGGCCCTTTGCTGATTTTGTTGCTGACACTCGCAGCGGGCAGTTTGTTTGTGTTGTATTCGGCCAGCGGCAAAAGCTGGGACCTGTTGAGCAAACAGGCGACCTCGTTTGGTATCGGTCTGGTCTCGATGTTCATCATTGCCCAACTGGAGCCACGTTTTATGGCGCGTTGGGTGCCGATCGGTTATCTGGCCGGGGTCATGTTGCTGGTGGTGGTGGACGTCATGGGCCACAACGCCATGGGCGCTACGCGCTGGATCAACATTCCGGGGGTCATTCGCTTCCAGCCTTCTGAATTCATGAAAATCCTGATGCCCGCGACCATCGCCTGGTATCTCTCCAAACGCACCTTGCCGCCGCAGCTCAAGCACGTGGCGGTCAGCTTGTTGCTGATTGGAATTCCCTTTGGCTTGATCGTGCGTCAGCCCGACCTCGGGACTGCGCTGCTGGTACTGGCTGGCGGTGCATTTGTGCTTTTTATGGGCGGTTTGCGCTGGCGCTGGATTATCAGCGTGCTGGCGGCCGCCATACCGGTGGCGATTGCCATGTGGTTTTTCATCATGCACGACTACCAGAAGCAGCGAATCCTGACCTTCCTTGACCCCGAGAGCGATCCGCTGGGTACCGGCTGGAACATCATTCAGTCCAAGGCGGCCATTGGTTCAGGCGGCGTATTTGGTAAAGGCTGGCTGCTGGGCACCCAGTCGCACCTGGACTTTCTGCCCGAGAGCCATACCGACTTCATCATCGCGGTGATGGGGGAGGAGTTCGGCTTGGTGGGCATTTGCGCGTTGCTGTTGATCTACCTGCTGTTGATTGGTCGCGGTCTGGTGATTACCGCACAGGCACAGACGCTGTTCGGCAAGTTGCTGGCTGGCAGTTTGACCATGACTTTTTTTGTTTACGTTTTCGTCAACATCGGTATGGTCAGTGGCCTGTTGCCGGTGGTGGGTGTGCCATTGCCGTTTATTAGTTACGGCGGAACTTCGCTCGTGACGCTGCTGTCAGCGTTTGGAGTTTTGATGTCGATCCACACGCATCGAAAGTGGATCGCACAAGTTTGATTAAGGTGAACAATTCAATGCAAGCAATGCGTGGCTGGGCCGCTCGATACGCGTCATGGGTAGGCCTGCTGGGTCTGTTCGGTGCCGCGCATAACGCGGTGGCCGGCGACTATGAAGGTTCGCCCCAAGTGGCTGAATTCGTTGCGCAGATGACCCGTGACTACGGGTTCGCCGGTGAACAGCTGATGGGTGTTTTTCGTGAGGCTGAGCGCAAGCAGGCCATTCTCGACGCTATTTCTCGCCCGGCCGAGCGCGTCAAACAGTGGAAAGAATACCGCCCGATGTTTCTGACCGACGCGCGGGTCGCGCGCGGTGTCGACTTCTGGCGTGAGCACGAAGCCGTATTGGCCCGTGCCGAGCAGGAGTATGGCGTCCCGGCGCAGGTGATTGTGTCGATCATCGGCGTCGAAACCTTCTACGGTCGCAACACCGGCAATTACCGGGTCATTGATGCGCTGTCGACCCTGGGCTTTGATTACCCGCCACGCGCCGAGTTTTTCCGTAAGGAATTGCGCGAATTCCTGTTGCTGGCCCGCGAAGAACAAGTCGACCCGTTGAGCCTTAAAGGCTCTTACGCCGGGGCGATGGGGTTGCCGCAGTTTATGCCGAGCAGCTTTCGCGCCTATGCGGTGGACTTTGACAACGATGGCCACATTAATATCTGGAGCAACCCGGACGATGCCATTGGCAGCGTTGCCAGTTACTTCAAGCGCCATGGTTGGGTCGCGGGCGAGCCGGTGGTGGCGCGTGCCGATGTGCAGGGCGATCGGGTCGATGAAGGTTTGACCCAAGGCATTGAACCGGTCAAGACGGTCGGGGAGTTGCGAGCGCTAGGCTGGTCGAGTCATGATGCGCTGCGCGACGACATGCCCGTAACGGCGTTCCGTCTGGAAGGCGAAAATGGTCCTGAATACTGGATGGGCCTGAAGAATTTTTATGCGATCACACGCTATAACCGTAGCGTGATGTACGCCATGGCAGTGCATCAACTGTCCGACCTGCTGGTTCAAGCTCGGGGCAACAAGTAATGGCGTTTCCTGCTATCCGCACACCGTTGAAACTCGCTGCCTGCGCCGCGATGGCGCTGCTGGTGGTGAGCTGTTCGAACAGTCGTTCGAGCAGCCCGCAAACCTCGACTGCCATCAGCTCTAAGCCGGGGCTCGACATCAACCGTGCTCACAAAGACGGCGCGCCGTGGTGGGATGTGGATGTCTCGCGCATCCCGGATGCCACGCCGACCCTGCATACCGGACCCTACAAGGCCAACCCTTACACGGTGTTGGGCAAAACCTACTTTCCGATGCAAGAGTCCAAAACTTATGTGGCCTCGGGCACTGCGTCTTGGTACGGCACCAAGTTCCACGGCCAGAACACCGCCAATGGCGAGGTGTATGACCTGTACGGTATGAGCGCCGCGCATAAAACACTGCCCTTGCCCAGCTACGTCAAAGTGACCAACCTAGACAACGGCAAGACTGTGCTTTTGCGGGTTAATGACCGTGGCCCGTTCTATTCGGACCGCATCATCGACTTGTCGTACGCAGCGGCCAAAAAACTCGGCTATGCCGAAACCGGCACCGCGCGGGTCAAGGTTGAAGGGATTGACCCGCAAGCCTGGTGGGCCCAGCGTGGTCGCCCGGCGCCGTTGATGCTCAACGAGCCTAAAGTCGCTCAGGCGGCACCTGGTTTGACGGTTTCGACCGGCAAGGTGGAGCAGTGGACACCGCCGCCCCAGCAACACGCTTCGGATGTGATCCCGCCCATGGTTGCGCAAAAGGGCCAGGGTACTTACTTGCAAGTCGGCGCATTTGCAAATCCGGACGCTGCCGAGTTGCTTCGATCCAAACTCAGTGGCATGGTCAGCGCACCCGTCTTTATTAGCTCGGTAGTACGCAATCAGCAAACCTTGCACCGCGTTCGCCTAGGGCCGATTGCGTCGGCCGGTGAAGTGCAGCAAATGCAAAACAGCGTGCGATTGGCCAATTTGGGCCAACCGAGCGTTGTGACGGATCAGTAACACTGATTAAAGCGTTGGGCCTTGAACCCTGGAGGCCCACACGCAGTTGCAAGGATCAACAATAAAAGCCTACCCAGAGGCTGGCTTGCAACTGAATACGCGACAGCCCGTTAAACGGCTGCCACAAAAGTTTTGCCCGCAAGGGTAAGTTTTGATTAACAAATTCGAGAGACGGATGAACATCACCACCTTTGCCAAACGCCTGTGCCTGCTTGTCCCGCTGATCATCACCCCGGCTGCCTGGGCAGTCGAGATGATGCCGTCGCCGCCACAACTGGCCGCCAAAGCCTACGTTCTGATGGATGCCAATAGCGGTAACGTGCTGGTTGAAAACAATGGCGACCAGCGTCTGCCGCCAGCCAGCCTGACCAAGCTGATGACCGCTTACATCGCGACCCTCGAAATCCGTCGCGGCCAGATTGGCGAGAACGACCCGGTGACTGTCAGCGAGAACGCTTGGCGCACAGGTGGTTCGCGCATGTTCATCAAGGTCGGCACCCAAGTTTCGGTCAGCGACCTGCTGCACGGGATCATCATTCAGTCGGGTAACGACGCCAGCGTAGCGCTCTCTGAGCACATCGCCGGCAGCGAAGACGCATTCGCGGACATGATGAACAAAACCGCTGGCGACCTGGGCATGACCAACAGCCACTTCATGAACCCGACCGGGCTGCCGAACCCAGAGCACTACTCGTCGGCTCACGACATGTCGTTGTTGGCTCGTGCAATCATCCACGAAGACCCGACTCACTACGCGATCTACTCGCAGAAAGAGTTCTTCTGGAACGGTATCAAACAGCCTAACCGCAACTTGTTGCTGTGGCGTGACAAGACCGTCGATGGTCTGAAAACCGGTCACACCGACGAAGCCGGCTACTGCATGGTGTCTTCGGCTGTACGTGATGGCATGCGCCTAATCGCCGTGGTCTTCGGTACTAACAGCGAAGCGGCCCGTGCGGCTGAAACTCAGAAGCTGTTGACCTACGGCTTCCGCTTCTTCGAAACCCAAACCTTCTACCAGAAAGGCACTGAGCTGGCTCAGGCTCCGGTCTGGAAAGGCACCACTCATCAGGTTAAAGCCGGTTTGGCCGATGACCTGACCATGACGTTGCCTAAAGGCCAATTGAAAAAGCTGGCCGCCAGCATGACCATGAACCCACAACTGATGGCGCCTATCGCCAAAGGTGATGTGATCGGTAAGGTTGAGGTCAAGCTGGACGACAAGGTTGTGCACAGCGCCGACCTGATCGCCCTTGAGCCGGTTGAGGAAGGTGGTATTTTCCGCCGCGTGTGGGATAGCATCCGTCTATTCTTCTATGGGATGTTCAACTGATAGCACTTCCCTGCATGACCCCGTGCTTACCGTGCACGGGGTCATTCTGTAGTCCTGGGCTTACGAGGCCGATACGCCATGACCGACACCGAAGTAAAGGCGCCAAAGATCGAATTTCCTCAAACTGATTATCCGGTTAAGGTGATCAGCGACACGGGTGTGGGCAACAAAGACAAGATCATTGAGATCGTGCTCAAGCACGCGAAGATCAATGATCAGCGCATTGATGAGCGCCAAAGCACCAACGGCAAATACACCACGATCCAGTTGCACATTGTTGCGACCGATCAAGACCAGCTGTACAACATCAACAGCGAATTGCGGGCCACCGGCTTCGTACACATGGTGCTGTGATGTCGCAGGTCTTGGGTGTCCGCGAGCTGGGTCAGCTCGACTACGAGCGTACGTGGCTGGCGATGCAGCGTTTCACTGATGAGCGCAAGCATAAGCCGGACACGCAAGACGAAGTTTGGCTGGTGCAGCATCCGCCCGTGTTTACCCAAGGCCAGGCAGGCAAGGCCGAACATCTGTTATTGCCGGGTGATATTCCGGTGGTTAAGTCGGACCGCGGCGGGCAAGTGACCTATCACGGGCCCGGCCAGTTGGTCGCTTACCTGTTGCTTGACGTGCGCCGTCTGGGTTTTGGCGTACGAGAACTGGTGAGCCGCATGGAGCATTGCTTGATCGACCTGCTGGACACTTACGGTGTGACCGCAGCGGCCAAAGCTGATGCCCCGGGCGTTTACGTTGACGGCGCGAAAATCGCCTCATTGGGTCTGCGTATTCGCAATGGCTGCTCTTTTCACGGTCTGGCCCTGAATGTGGACATGGACCTGGAACCGTTTCGACGGATTAACCCCTGTGGTTATGCGGGGCTGGCGATGACCCAGTTGTGTGACCGTGCAGGGCCGATTGAATTTGCCGAGGTGAGTGCCCGGCTGCGCGCGCAGCTCGTCAAACACCTCGACTATGCTGAGCAGACGACCCTAACGGGCGGAATCGATTGATATGACTACTGCGCAAGACGCTGTTCAAACCCTGATCCCGACGCTGGATATCTCCGAACGTGTGGCCCGTGCGCAAGAGGCCCGTTCCAAGGTTGAGACCGGCGTTAAATTGCGCGGTGCCGAAAAGGTTGCGCGTATCCCGGTAAAGATCATCCCGACCACCGAGTTGCCAAAGAAGCCGGACTGGATCCGCGTTCGCATCCCGGTGTCGCCGGAAGTCGACCGCATCAAGGCCTTGCTGCGTAAGCACAAGTTGCACAGCGTGTGCGAAGAAGCGTCCTGCCCGAACTTGGGCGAGTGCTTCTCGGGTGGCACGGCGACGTTCATGATCATGGGCGACATCTGCACCCGTCGCTGCCCGTTCTGCGACGTGGGCCACGGCCGTCCGAAGCCACTGGACGTCAACGAGCCGGAAAGCCTGGCAATTGCCATTGCTGACCTGCGTTTGAAGTACGTGGTGATCACCTCGGTTGACCGTGACGATTTGCGTGACGGTGGCGCTCAGCACTTTGCCGATTGCATCCGTGAAATCCGCCGACTGTCGCCGAACGTGCTGCTCGAAACCCTGGTTCCGGATTACCGTGGCCGCATGGATATCGCCCTGGAAATTACCGCAGCCGAGCCGCCAGACGTGTTCAACCACAACCTAGAAACCGTGCCACGCCTGTACAAGGCTGCGCGCCCGGGTTCTGACTACCAGTGGTCGCTGACTTTGCTGCAACGCTTCAAGCAAATGATGCCGCACATCCCGACTAAATCCGGCCTGATGCTGGGCTTGGGCGAGACCGATGACGAAGTCATCGAAGTGATGAAACGCATGCGCGAGCACGACATCGACATGCTGACCTTGGGCCAGTACCTGCAACCGTCGCGCAGCCACTTGCCGGTGCAACGTTTTGTTCACCCGGATACCTTTGCTTGGTTCGCCGAAGAAGGTTACAAAATGGGCTTCAAAAACGTAGCGTCGGGGCCACTGGTGCGTTCTTCGTACCACGCTGACGAACAAGCCAAGCTGGTTAAAAACATGCTGGTGGGTGCCTGAAACGATGAATAGCCGGCTCACCGCGCCCGTGTCTTTCAAGACTCACAGCGCGGTGCCCGCGCTGCCTGCTGGCGGGGTGATCGGCCTGATCGCCCCGGCCGGTCCTGCCGAACTTGATCTGAAACACGCAACTCAATGGATGCATGCCCGTGGCTATCAGCTCAGGGTGTTTGCAGGTGTCTGGGAAAAAGACGGTTACCTGGCCGGTTCAGATGCCGTTCGCTTGCGTGACTTTCATGATGCGTTCGCGGACGACAGCATTGATGCGATTTTTTGTTTGCGCGGGGGTTATGGTTGCTCACGCTTTCTTGAAAGCATCGATTTTGAGTTATTGCGACGCCATCCTAAGCCGTTTGTGGGCTATAGCGACATTACTGCGCTGCATTTGGCGATCACCCGCTATGCAGGCTTTGTGACCTTTCACGGAGGCATGCTTAACGCGGACTTGTTGGCTAATAAACAGCAGCCAACCGAATCTTCTTTATTTCGCATGCTGAGTGGTCAGCAACCGGTGTTGCTTGAGCACCCTGCGGCTTATCCATTGACCACGCTCGCGCCTGGTAGCGCCAGTGGCCGTTTGTTGGGCGGCAATCTGTCGATGATCTGCGCTGCCATGGGCACCGCGTTTGAGTTGGATGAGCAAGGGATCATCCTGTTCATCGAAGACGTCAACGAACCTCTGTATCGGGTCGACCGTTTGCTGACTCACCTGCGACTGGCAGGCAAGCTCGGTCAACTGCGCGGGGTGCTCGTGGGGGATTTTGCAGGGGTTGATGTGCAGGCGCTGGAGCGGTTGCTCAAGCAAGAGCTAGGGCCGTTGAACATCCCAGTGCTGGCTGGCTGGCGCAGTGGGCATTGCGACCCGAACATCACCTTGCCGATGGGCGCACAGGTGCGTCTGGATGCCGACAAGCAGCAGGTAGTGCTTGAGCAGGCGGTGGTGACTGTTCGAACCTGACCCTGCAGGAGCGAGCTTGTTCGCGATCTTTTGATCTTTTAAAAGATCGCGAGGCAATCGAGCGTCGACCGGCTGCTCCTACAGGGTAATCGGTTATTGGCTACGTAAACGCTCAAGCAATTTATGCGAAGGATAGCCATCCGCTGGCCAGCCAAACGCCTGTTGCGCACTGCGGATCGCTTTGCGGGTGTTTGCGCCAATAATCCCGTCAGGATTACCCGCATCGTAATTGCGCTGCGTGAGCAGGGTTTGCAACTCGATTCGCTCGGATCGGCTCAATGGCAGGTCATCTTTTGGCCAATCACCCAAAATGGTTCCGCCACCGTTGAAACGCTGTGACAGCAAACCAACGGCCAGTGCGTACGACGATGAGTTGTTGTAACGCAAAATGGCGCGGAAATTGTCCAGCACCAAAAACGCCGGGCCACGGTAGCCGGCAGGCAGTAACAAGGTTGCGCTCAATTCTTGCGTGCCAGTCGGGGCTTGGGCTCCGGCGGGCAGTGTAACGCCCAACTTCTGCCACTCACTGACGCTTTTTCGTACCGATCCATCGGCCAATGCGTAGTCAAACCCGGTAGGCAATTGAACCTCAAACCCCCACGGCTGACCTTGCTTCCAGCCTGAGCTTTGTAGGTAGTGCGCAGTCGACGCCAGGGCGTCAGCCGAGCTGTTCCAGATGTCGCGGCGGCCGTCACCATCGAAATCCACGGCGTGGGTTTCATAGGTCGTCGGGATGAACTGAGTCTGGCCCATGGCACCGGCCCAGGAGCCGAGCATTTTTTCAGCGGTGATATCGCCTTCTTGGATGATCTTCAGCGCAGCGATCAGTTGGCTTTGAGCGAACTCAGGGCGGCGGCCTTCGTAGGCGAGGGTTGCCAGTGAGCGGATCACCGACTTGTTGCCCTGGAAAGAGCCGAAGTTGCTTTCCATGCCCCAGACCGACACCAGAGCCTGGCGATCGACGCCGTAGCGTTGCTCGATGCGGGTCAGCAACTCGGCGTTTTGCTCCAGCAAGCGTTGGCCGTTACGAACGCGTAAAGGCGACAGAGCGCCGTCGAGGTACTCCCAGACCGGGCGGCTGAACTCAGGTTGGCTGCGGTCCGCCTTGATCACGCTCATATCGGGCGTAACGCCAGCAAAGGCGTTGTCGAAGACTTGCGGTGAGACGCCAGCGTTCAGGGCTTGAACACGGAAATTGGCCTGCCACTCGCTGAAGCTCTGAGCGGGCTGAATGGTTGGCATATCGGTGCTGACAGCGCTGGTGGTGATCACGGGCGCAGCGGGCGTGACGGGCAGAGGTTGAGCATCGGCTGCGGTCGGTTTTTCTGCGCAGGCGACTAACAAAATGACGCTGGAAGCAGCAATCAGTTGGCGCATTGGCCAACGACGTGAATAACTTAAGGGCATGCGCAGGTCCAGGTAATGCAAATCAGATGCAAACCTTATCATCCCCGCTGTCAGGCAGCCAGAAAGTAAAAAGCCTCCCGGTCTCTCGACTGGAAGGCTTCGCGGCGGTAGCTGCCTTTGCCTTTGGCGGGGCGTTCTTGGCGGCTGCGGAACAAGGGTTGGGATACGATGGATTTGGCCTTGTTGGGGCGCTTGCTCATGGCATGTGCTCTCACTGGATTTAAACAAGCACAAATCATCGGCCAGTTTTTTGCAGATGTCCAGTGTCGACCCGTTCCCCCCGTAGCCGCTGCCGAGGGCTGCGATAAGGACCGAAAGCCGGGTCGCTGCGCACCTCATAGCAGCCTTCGCCAACGGCTACAGAGTTTGCGTCTACTCCGATGGCAAATTCAGACGTTGCCCACACATCAGTAGCGTTAATCGACTAAGGCTGCTCCACGCAGAACCCGCCGCCTGCCCTTTGATTTGGGCATCGATGCGCTGTGCATCCATCAGCAATCGAGCCCAGCGTTGCGCCGAATAACGTTGCAAGGCTTTGCTCATCAGCGGTTTGCGTTTGTCCCATATCGGTGGGCGGGCCTGGCTAAACGCCTTGTCCAGCGGGACTCCCTGGCTGTATTGCAAGGCAATGTTGGCGAGTACCCGCAACTCTCGGGCCAGCGCCCACAAAATCACCGGCGGCTCAACGCCCTCACCACGCAGACCTTCAAGCATGCGTAAGGCGTGCGCCGCTTCGCCGTTGAGTACCGCATCAACCAGTCCGAAAACGTCGAAGCGCGCACTGTCAGCCACCGCAGCCTGCACGGTCTCGACAGTAATCTGGCCGTCTTCGGCCATCAGTTTGAGCTTTTCGACTTCTTGGGCGGCTGCCAGCAGATTACCTTCTACCCGCGCTGCAATCAGTTCGACAGCGTCCTGACTGGCAGACAGCCCCGCCTGGGACAAGCGCTGGCGAATCCATTGCGGCAACTGGCTGGCGTCTACCGGCCAGATTTGTACGAATTGGGTCTGCGGGCCTTCAACCAGTGCTTTGCCCCACTTGGTTTTTTGCGCACTGCCATCGAGCTTGGGCAAACTGATCAGCAGCAAGGTGTCTTCGGCAGGGCGTGAACAGTATTCGAGCAGCGCCGCAGCCCCTTTGTCACCCGGCTTGCCGGAGGGCAGCCGCAGCTCCAGCAGGCGCTTTTCAGCGAACAGAGACATGCTGGCACCCGCTTGCAGCAGCGAGCCCCAGTCAAAACTGGCGTCGGCGCTGAATACTTGGCGCTCATCAAAGCCTTGTTTGCGGGCGGCACTGCGGATGGAGTCGGCGGCTTCCTGGCACAGCAGCGGGTCATCGCCGCTGATGATGTAGATGGGCGAGAGGCTGCCTTGCAGGTGTTTGGCGAGTTGAGCGGGGGCGAGTTTCATAGGGGCTTGATAGATAACGGGGCGCCTGAGCGCCCCGTATGCCTTACTGGTTTGGCAGTTCGAGTGGCGACTGCTGCGGTGTTTCGGCTTCAGCCTTGCGTGCAGCTTCGAGCGCTTGTGCTTCTGCACGTGCCTTCTCGTCCGCCACTGTTTGCAACTCGGCCAGGCGCGCCGGTGTCAGTTGCGACAGACGCAACAGCATTTGTTGAACCAGGTCACGGGTCATTTCTTTACGGGTCATCGACGCTTCCTGAGTGGAACCGCTCAGGTTGTTGCCGTCCTGCAGGTAGACCTTGTGCGCTTCCAGCTTGCTGTCGAGCAAAGGCAAGTTGTTTTCGCCGATGATCTCGTATTTCCAGATTTTGGTTAGCTCGTACTCGACCGACGAGTTGGTGCCGACATAGCTGGCAGCGCGCGAGCTTTCTTGCTCGTTGGTCAATACCAGCTTGTAGGGCGCGTTGTCAGTGACTTTGACGCCGCTGCTTTCAAGCGCTTGGCGCAATTCGCGAACCGAATCGCCATATGCGTTACGGGCGCTGAGACCCAGCTCGGTCATGGTCAGCTGATTGGTGCCGGTGCCGCGCAGTTGGAAACCGCAGGCACTCAACAGAACAGCGAGACCCATCACCAGCAAGTTGCGTTTGATCATGTGTTGCTCCCCTTGAAACCAGGAAGGCCGACGTGGCGGCCCGAAAGGTTTTGTTGGGCGCCCGCACGCAGTACGGGCGCCTGTTCCAATTAGCTGGCGACGATGTTGACCAGTTTGCCAGGCACTACGATCACTTTGCGGATCGTCAGGCCTTCGGTGAAGCGCAGCACGTTTTCGTTGATCCGGGCAGCCGCTTCAACGTCTTCGCGGCTGGCGCTTGCTGGCATGTCGATCTGACCGCGCAGTTTGCCGTTAACCTGAATAACCAGTTGCAGGGTGTCTTGCACCAGCGCGCTTTCGTCCAGGGTTGGCCACGGCGCGTCGATGATTGCACCGGCGTGCCCCAATTGATTCCACAGCTCATGGCTGATGTGTGGAGTGATCGGCGCCAGGATCAACGCAACAGTCTCAAGGCCTTCTTGCAGCAAGGCACGATCTTGCTCGGTGGTTTGCGGTGCTTTCTCAAGCACGTTCATCACGGTCATCACCTGGGCGACGGCGGTGTTGAATTTGTGGTGCAGGCCGACGTCTTGGCTGGCTTGCTTGATCGCCTGGTGGATGGCACGGCGAATGACTTTCTGCTCGTCGTTCAGGCTGGCGATGTCCAGCGCGCCCGGCAGGCCTTGGCCAACGTGAGCGTGGGCCAAGCGCCATACGCGCTTGAGGAAACGGTGCGAGCCTTCAACACCCGAGTCCGACCATTCCAGGCTTGCGTCAGGCGGCGAGGCAAACATCATGAACAGGCGGCAGGTATCTGCGCCGTATTGTTCGATCATGTATTGCGGGTCCACACCGTTGTTCAGCGATTTAGACATCTTCTGCGTGCCGCCGATTTCCACCGGCAGGCCGTCAGTCTTCAGCGTGGCGCCGATGATCTTGGCCTTGGCATCACGTTCGATTTCGACGTCGTCCGGGTTGAAGAAGTCCTTGCCACCGTTGTCCAGCTTACGGTAGTAGGTCTCGGCGATTACCATGCCTTGAGTCAGCAGGTTTTTGAACGGCTCGTTGGAGCTGACCAGGCCTTCGTCACGCATCAGTTTGTGGAAGAAACGGGCGTAAAGCAGGTGCAGGATCGCGTGCTCGATGCCGCCGATGTATTGGTCTACCGGCAGCCAGTGATCGGCTGCCTTGCGATCAACCAGACCGCCTTCGAAGTGCGGCGAGGCGTAGCGAGCGTAATACCACGACGATTCGACAAAGGTGTCCATCGTGTCGGTTTCGCGCTTGGCCGGTGCGCCGCATTTAGGGCAGATGCACTCGTAGAACTCAGGCATGCGCGCCAATGGTGAGCCGGCGCCGTCGGGTACGACGTCTTCTGGCAGTACGACTGGCAGTTGGTCTTCCGGGACCGGCACGTCACCGCAGGTGTCGCAATGCACGATTGGAATCGGGCAGCCCCAGTAGCGTTGACGGCTGATGCCCCAGTCACGCAGGCGGAACTGGGTACGTGATTGGCCCAGTCCTTTGGCGGTCAAGGCGGCTTCGATGGCGTCGAAGGCAGCCTGGAAGTCCAAGCCGTCGAATTCGCCGGAGTTGATCAGTGTTCCGTGCTCGTTATAAGCGTCCTGCCAAGGTGCAGGTGTTTCGTCGCCAGCGCTGGTACGCACGACTGCCTTGATGGGCAGGTCGTATTTAGTGGCGAATTCGAAATCACGCTCATCGTGTGCCGGTACCGCCATGACAGCGCCATCGCCGTAGTGCATCAGTACGTAGTTGGCGACCCATACCGGGAGTTTCTCCCCGGTCAGTGGGTGTTCAACCAGCAGCGAGGTTTGCAGGCCTTTTTTCTCTTGGGTCGCCATGTCGGCTTCGGCAACACTGCCGCCCTTGCATTCAGCGATAAACGCTTGCAGCTCAGGGTTGCCTTGCGCAGCCAAGGTAGCCAATGGGTGTTCGGCGGCGACGGCCACGTAGGTGGCGCCCATCAAGGTGTCTGGACGGGTGGTGAATACTTTGAGTGCGCCCGCTTCGCCGATGGACTCGACGTTGTAAGGGAACTGCACTTCCATGCCACGGGATTTGCCAATCCAGTTGCGTTGCATGGTTTTGACCTGCTCCGGCCAGCCGGGCATGTCGTCAAGGCTTTCAAGCAGCTCATCCGCGTAAGCGGTGATCTTGAAGTAGTACATCGGGATTTCGCGCTTTTCGATCACCGCGCCCGAACGCCAGCCGCGGCCGTCGATCACTTGCTCGTTGGCCAGAACGGTCTGGTCGACCGGGTCCCAGTTCACGGTGCCGTTTTTACGGTAGATCACCCCTTTTTCGAACAGGCGAGTGAACAGCCATTGTTCCCAGCGGTAGTAATCAGGCTTGCATGTGGTGATTTCGCGGGACCAGTCAACAGCCAGACCGAGGCTGCGCAACTGGGTTTTCATGTAGGCGATGTTTTCGTAGGTCCATTTGGCCGGGGCGACTTTGTTTTTCATCGCGGCGTTTTCGGCTGGCATGCCGAACGCGTCCCAACCCATCGGTTGCAGAACATTTTTGCCCAGCATGCGCTGGTAACGGGAAATCACGTCACCGATGGTGTAGTTGCGCACGTGGCCCATGTGTAGCTTGCCGCTTGGGTACGGGAACATCGATAGGCAGTAGTAGGTTTCCTTGCCTAGATCTTCGCTGACTTCGAAGGACTTTTGGTTGTCCCAGAATGATTGGGCGGCGGCTTCTATTTCACGGGGCTGATATTGTTCGTGCATGGCTACTTGTACTAATAAAGGGTGGCCTAATCCTCTTCAACTTACACAGGCGTTTGTGTTGCCCGGTCAGGTTGGAGCAGGGGTTACAGGAAGTTCCGTAGCATACATGACCCCACTCTATCGAGGGAAACCCTGATTGCCTCATCATTCCGTTGGTCGCTGCGGCGCGCTGGTTTTACAAGCGCAGCTAAGCTGTCTGTGGGGGGAGAAACTTCCTTAATGAGGTGTACGGATGGCTGAGTCGCAACGCAAAGAAAGAAAAGCGGAGGTGTACGAGCGGCTGATTGATCGTTTGAGTGTGGCTCTTGATTCAGCAAAGACGGCAGTGCGATTACGAGATGAGTGCCCTGTTGAGTTGGAATTGCGTGGTTTGAGTCGTGCCGAGTTAGAGTTGATCAACGTTTATTTAAACCGGATCGGGCGTGAGGCTGATGAACGCTCGCAAGGCAGCGTGAATATGCAAAAAGTCCCTCGAAAGGCCAAGGTCATCTGGCTCAAAGACAGGGCGTAGGGAGCGTAGGGCTGTGCGACGATTCACGCCGGGCCCACGATGAAACGGTGAGTACCCAGGGTTGATGTATCAGGGCTTGAGTTTGAATGTCGACTGGCCCTGTTGATGCCACCCTTCAACCCCCTTAGGCTTCGGGCATCTCTGGAGATGCTCGATGCCTATTCGATATTTCGTTAAACAACTTCTATTGCCTCCGGGCATTCTTTTTTTGCTCCTGCTGCTGGCTTGGTGGTTGCGGCGCTCGCGTCCGCGTCTGGCGGGTGCGCTATTTGCCTTGGGGCTTGGCGGCTTATGGTTAATGAGCTTGCCCATTGTTGTGGAGTGGGGCGCGCGCGTCGTTGAGCGCGAGCCTGCGCTAGCCCAAAGCGAATGGTCGACGCTGGCTGAGCGCGCGGATGCGATTGTGCTGCTGGGCTCCGGGCGCGAGCGGGGTGACCCGGCTTGGGGCGGTGATCAGCCAACCATGATCGGGCTAGAGCGTCAGCGGTATGCGGCACGACTGGCCAAGGCTTCGGGCTTGCCGGTGCTAACCACGGGCGGTTTGCACTACGGCACGCCGCCGAGTGAGGCGCAGATAATGGCCGATTCGCTGCGCGATGATTCGGGTGTTGAGGTGCGCTGGAAAGAAGAACAAAGCCGTACCACATGGGAAAACGCCCAAATGACCGCCGATATTTTATTGGCGCAGGGTATTAAGCGTGTCGTCGTAGTCACGCAGGCATGGCACATGCCGCGTTCAGTGTGGTGTTTTGAACAGGCCGGATTTGAAGTGGTGCCAGCGCCGGTCGGCTTTTTAAGCGCCGACAACGCACGACCGTTTGGAGGCTGGATGCCCGAGTACAAGTCGATCTGGCAGTCCGGATTATTGCTCAACGAAGCCGTGGGGCAGATTGCCTACTCGTTGTTTTATCGTTAAGTGGGCCTTGTAGGGCGATCTTGCTCGCTCCTACAAGGCCCTTCCGGTGTTAAACCGTCTTGGCAATCCGGCTGGTGATCAGCGCCCAGCCGATGAGCAGTACGCACAGAATCGCCAGCGGCCATGAGCGCCATTGCAGATACGGCGTCAGGTTGTGCATCGGTACGACTTCGCCGTACATGATGCCGCGCTCGAATTGCGGGATCTGGGTGGTGATTTGGCCGTACGGGTTAATTAGCGCGGTGACGCCGTTGTTGGTCGCGCGGATCATCCAGCGGCCTGCTTCAAGGGCGCGCATTTGTGCCATCTGCAAATGTTGCAGCGGACCAATCGAGGTGCCGAACCAGGTGTCGTTGCTGATGGTCAGCAAAATATCGCTTTGGGCAGCAAGCTCCGCGACAAAGTCCGGGTACACCACTTCGTAGCAAATCAGCGGAGCAATCTGATAACCCTTGGCTTGCAACATAGGTTGATCGGAAGGGCCGCGGGCAAAGTCCGACATTGGCAGGTCAAAGAACGCGATCACGCCGCGTAATACGTCCTGCAACGGTACGTACTCTCCAAAGGGCACCAGTTTTTGCTTCAGGTAAATGCCATCGCCTTCACCGACCGCTGTGATGCCGTTGAAGTAGCGCGATTCGTGGCGTACTTCCTGACGGATCGGTACGCCGGTAATCAGCGCGGAATTTCGCTCAGCGGCAAACCGCCCCATCATTGTCAAATAACCTTCGGCGTTCTCTTTAAGCACCGGAATGGCCGTTTCGGGCCACACAATCAGGTCGGCACGTTTGGAGCTGAGAGTCAGGTCGCGGTACAGCGCCAACTGCGCGTTGAGCTGCGCAGGGTCCCACTTCATGCTCTGCTCAATGTTGCCCTGAATGGCGGCCACGCTCAGCGGGTTGCCCGATGGGCTGGTCCAAGCGTGATGCTTGAGTGCAATGCCGATGCACCACGGGCCGATCAACAGCACAACGGCTGCGCCAATAAAGGCTTTGCGTTTGATCTTGATCAGGCGCGGCAAGTTGCACAGCAGGGCTGCTGTTAGGGCCAGAGTGAACGAGATTAGCCACATGCCACCCAATGGCGCGAGCCCTGCCAGTGGGCCGTCAAGCTGGCTGTAGCCTGAGTAAAGCCACGGAAAACCGGTTAGGAACCAGCCGCGAAACGTCTCTTGAACCACCCACAGTGCAGCAAATGCCAGGGTATCAGCCAGTGGCGCTTCGTTGCGCCGAATCCAACGCGCCCACAGCCAGGCGGGCAGGGCAAAGAACCAAGCGATAGCGGCCGTGAAGGCCAGCATCAGCAAGCCGGCCAAGAGCACCGAGGCGCCACCGAAGTGGTGAATGCTGTAGTAGATCCAACTGGTGCCTGCGCCAAACAGGCCGAAGCCGTAACACCAGCCACGGCCCAGCGCCTGTTTAGGTGAGAGGTCGCGCAAGCCAAGATAGAAAATGGCCAAGGCGACGAGTGCCAAAGGCCATATATCGAAAGGAGCCAGCGCTAGGGTTGTCAGTGCGCCGGCTACCACGGCCAGCAAGTTACCGGGCCAGCCGGGGGAGGTTATCCAGCGCATTTCAATCCTTAGCGTGAAGGTTTAGCGGGCAATAGGCGTTAAGCGAATCAAATGAATCCGGCGGCTGTCAGCATTCAGAATGCGGAACCGATAGGGGCCGATTTCGGTGATTTCATTGCGTTTTGGCAAGTGACCGAACGCGCTCATGACCAAGCCGCCAACGGTGTCGAACTCGTCGTCAGAGAAGTCGCTGTCAAAGAACTCGTTGAAGTTTTCGATGGGCGTCAGGGCTTTGATCAGGAAGTCGCCGCTAGGCAGCGGCTTGATGTAGCTGTCTTCTTCGACATCGTGCTCGTCTTCGATATCGCCGACGATTTGCTCCAGAACGTCTTCAATGGTGACCAGACCGGCCACGCCGCCGTATTCGTCAATGACGATGGCCATGTGGTTATGGTTGGCACGGAACTCACGCAGCAACACGTTAAGGCGCTTGGACTCAGGGACAAATGTCGCCGGACGCAGCAAATCCTTGATGTTGTACTTGTCGCCGTTCTCTTGAAGGATCAGCGGCAGCAGGTCTTTGGCCAGTAGGACGCCGAGGACGTCATCGTGGCTTTCGCCGATCACCGGATAGCGCGAGTGCGCCGCATCGATGATCGCCGGGAGAAATTCGCGGGGTGTCTGGGTCGCTTTGATGCTGATCATCTGCGAGCGCGGAACCATGATGTCCCGGACCTGCAGGTCAGCCACTTGAATGGCGCCTTCGACGATGGCCAGCGCTTCGCTGTCCAACAGTTTGTTCTGATGTGCTTCGCGCAGCAGCTCAAGCAGCTCCTGGCGGTTTTTCGGCTCATGGGCAAAGGCCTGGGTCAGCTTACCTAACCATGACTTTTGCCCGTTGCTCGATCGGTCTTCGCTCATAGCGATTTACTCGTATCCCTTGGTCGTTTCAGTGGGTTGTTAATCAGTTTCGTCGTCTGCATACGGATCAGGATGACCCAGTTCTGCAAGCAACGTTCGTTCCAGTGCTTCCATTTCTTCTGCTTCGTCGTCTTCTATATGGTCGTAACCCAGAAGATGCAAGCAGCCGTGCATGACTAAGTGAGCCCAGTGGGCCTCAAGCGCCTTGCCTTGCTCAGCGGCTTCGCGTTCGACAACGGCCACACAAATCACCAGATCGCCCAGTAACGGGATGTCGAGAAACTCGTCGGGCACGTCAGCCGGAAAGGACAGCACGTTGGTTGCGTAGTCTTTTTGGCGCCAAGTGTGATTAAGCTCACGGCCTTCGGCCTCGTCGACCAAGCGAATGGTCATTTCCGAGTCGGCGGTGCGCTGGCGCAGCGCCAGCTCGCACCATTGGCGGAACTGGGCTTCGCTGGGGGCTGCGGCTTCGGTCGCCAGTTGCAGGTCAAGCTCAAGCATCGTGGCGGTAGTCCTTGGCGGCGGGCAGGGCGGCCAACTTGTCGGCGGCTTCCTGTTCGTAGCGCCCGTAGGCCTCAACGATGCGTTGCACCAACGGGTGGCGCACCACGTCCTTGGACTGGAAGTGAGTAAAGCTGATGCCCGGCACATCTTTGAGCACTTCGATGACGTGATTCAGACCCGACTTGGTGCCTTTTGGCAGGTCGATCTGAGTGATGTCACCGGTGATCACGGCAGTTGAGCCGAAACCGATACGGGTCAAGAACATTTTCATCTGCTCAACGGTGGTGTTCTGGCTTTCGTCGAGAATGATGAAGCTGTTGTTCAGTGTGCGGCCGCGCATGTAAGCCAGCGGTGCCACTTCAATAATCTGGCGTTCGATCAGTTTGGCTACGTATTCAAAACCGAGCATTTCGTACAGCGCGTCATACAGCGGGCGCAGATACGGGTCGATCTTCTGCGACAGGTCACCTGGCAGGAAGCCGAGCTTTTCACCCGCTTCAACGGCTGGACGCACCAACAAGATGCGGCGGATTTGCTCGCGCTCCAAGGCGTCAACTGCGCAGGCCACGGCCAGGTAGGTTTTACCTGTACCCGCTGGGCCAATGCCAAAGTTGATATCGTTGCCCAGGATTTCCTTCACGTAGCGCTGCTGATTGATGCCGCGAGGGCGAATCATGCCCTTTTTGGTGCGCAGTGAAACGCTGGCTTCGGCCACGGGGTTGTTTGCGAGATCTTGCACGTCAGATTCCTGTAGGAACAGATGCACTAGATCCGGCGAAAGCTCGGTGGCTTTAGTTTCGCGGTACAGGCGACGCAGCAGGTTTTCTGCGGAAGACGTGAGTTTTGGGTCGCCGATGAGCTCGAATTGATTACCGCGATTGCGGATTTCGATCGTGAGACGTTGTTCGATCAGGCGCAAATGCTCGTCGAATTGTCCGCACAGATTGGCGAAGCGGCGGGCCTCAAAAGGCTCGAGGAGAAAACGATGTGGTTCGATGGGTGCGTTCAAGGTCGTTTTTAGCCGCCCTAAGGCAATTGAGATGAATTGAAGGATAACGCTAGCAGGTCATGCGCGAAAGGACTTACTGATGCGACGTAAAACCTGTAGCAGCTGCCGTAGGCTGCGATCGCTCACGAAGTGGGCGCATGCTCTAAAAGCTTGAAGATCCTTCGGATCTTATCGCAGCCTTCGGCAGCGGCTACAGGCCCGCGTTAATTCAGCAGCGAGCCCCGCAGGGAGTGCGGCTGGGCGGCGTCGATATGCACATCGGCAAATTGTCCGATCAACTGCGGATTGTCGCAGCGGAAGTTTACAATTCGGTTGTTTTCGGTGCGGCCTTGCAACTCGCCAGGGTCTTTTTTCGAGTAATCGGTGACCAGAATCCGCTGAGTGGAGCCCACCATTTGTCGGCTGATCTCGAAACCTTGCTGATTGAGGCGATGCTGCAACGCGTTCAGGCGCTCCTTTTTACGTTCTTCTGGCGTGTCGTCGGCCAAGTCGGCGGCAGGGGTGCCGGGACGCTGGCTGTACACAAAGGAGTAGGAGAAGTCGAAGCCGACGTCTTCAATCAGCTTCATGGTTTGTTCGAAGTCTTTCTCGGTTTCACCGGGGAAGCCGACGATGAAGTCTGAGCTGATGCAGATGCCCGGCACCGCCGCGCGCAATTTGCGCAGCTTGGACTTGTATTCCAGGGCGGTGTGGTTGCGCTTCATCGCTGACAGGATGCGGTCCGAACCCGATTGCACGGGCAAGTGCAGGTGCTTCACCAGCTCAGGCACGTCGGCGTGTGCTTGGATCAGGCTGTCGGAGAACTCCAGCGGATGCGACGTGGTGTAGCGGATGCGCTCGATCCCGTCGATAGCCGCGACCACGCGAATCAATTCGGCCAGGTCTGCCAGGCGACCGTCTTCGGTCAAGCCGCGGTAGCCGTTAACGTTCTGCCCCAGCAACGTCACTTCGCGCACGCCGTTATCAGCCAAATGAATCACTTCAGCCAGCACGTCGTCGAACGGACGGCTGACTTCTTCGCCGCGGGTGTAAGGCACCACACAGAACGTGCAGTACTTGCTGCACCCTTCCATCACCGACACGTAGGCACTCGGGCCGTCGATACGCGGTTCGGGCAGGTGATCAAATTTTTCGATTTCGGGGAACGACACATCAACCTGCGGCAGCTTGGTGATGCGTGCGGCGTCGATCATTTCAGGCAGGCGGTGCAGGGTTTGCGGGCCGAATACCACATCAACATAAGGGGCGCGGTCGCGGATCGCTGCGCCTTCCTGGCTGGCTACACAGCCACCCACTGCAATCACCATTTCGGGGTTGGCCAGTTTCAGTTCACGCCAGCGGCCCAGTTGCGAGTAGACACGGTCTTGGGCACGTTCACGGATCGAGCAGGTATTAAGCAGGATGACATCAGCGTCTTCGGCGCGCGCTGTGACTTCCAGGGCCTGATGTTCACCCAGCAGGTCGACCATGCGCGAGCTGTCGTACTCATTCATCTGGCAACCGTGGGTTTCGATGTAAAGCTTCTTGGCCATGGGTGTTCATCAAGTGGTTCAAAGAACCGCGCATTATAGGGGGCATGGCCGTTGGTTCCTAGCGCTTAGCGTCCAGTGGCTATGCTATAGTTCGCGCCCTCTTTTATATCCTCAGATGTCACCCGCCCACCATGACCAAACGTGAAGCTCCAATCTACAAGGTGATTTTCCTCAACCAGGGCCAGGTGTTCGAAATGTACGCCAAGCAGATCTATCAAAGTGATCTGTGGGGCTTCCTGGAAGTCGAGGAATTCGTCTTCGGTGAGCGCACGCAAATGGTCGTCGACCCGAGCGAAGAAAAGCTCAAAGCCCAATTTGAAGGCGTGGTGCGCAGCTTTGTGCCGATGCATTCGATTGTGCGTATCGATGAGGTCGAACGTCTGGGTACCCCGAAAATCAGTGAAGCGCGTGGCGTTAGCAACGTGATGCCGTTTCCGTTTCCGATGCCGGAGAAGTAACACTGCGCAGGCAGTCGTTTTCAGTTGTCAGCGTGAAGGGCTGTAGAAGGGACTCAAGGCAGTGGCGAAAACGGCGAGCGACCATCGGCTGACTGCAATTCGAGCAAGTATTTGCGGAAGATCTGACCCAGGATCTGGGTCGCAGTTTCGAGTTGGTCACGGGGCATTTGTTCGGCCACCAGGTCGGCGGTGTCGAGCGCGTCTTCGGCGCCATTGACCGCGGCCATTTTTAGCACGATGTACGCCTGAATGTTGTTGGCCGGCACACCTTCGCCCTTGAAGAACATGGTGCCGAGCTTGAACTGGGCCATGGCGTGACCCTGCAGCGATGCCTGCTCGAAGTAGCTCAGTGCTTTATTGAGGTCTTGTGGGGCATTTTTACCGTCGTAATAGAACTCGCCTAACTCGTATTCAGCTTCTGCATCCCCGGCTTTAGCCGCTTCAACACAGGCAGCGAGTGCCTCCTGAAGGTCTTCTGGCTGAGTATTGAGGGTGCAGCGACCCATCGCTGGGATCAACAACGAGTTACCGCCTGCCTGGGCAAGCAGCGGTTGTAGGAGCAACAGGCAGCCCAGTGCAAGGGCGCGGCCGGTGCGGTTCATGGGAATCGACGTACCTCTGAAAGGCGGGCATACCCGACCAAGGGATGAGTAGGCGCGCATTATGAAATAAGCGGAGGCAACCTTACAAAGTCTTTACTCGTTTTTCTGCTGCGTGACCGCCATATCGATTGATTTAAGACGATTCTGGACGGGTGGCGTCAAAAATTACCGTACAACGGGCATAAAAAAGCCGAGAAGGGGCTAACCCCTTATCGGCTCTGAGGATTACTTCAGTGCAGCGAAAGCGCGCTCGGCAGCATCGAGGGTCAGTTGCAACTCGGCTTCGCCATGGGCAATTGACGTGAAACCGGCTTCGAAAGCACTCGGTGCCAAGTAAACGCCGCCTTCCAGCATCAGGTGGAAGAAGCGTTTAAACAGGTCGGCGTCGCTGGCCATCACGTCGTCAAAGGTCACGATGTCATCAGCACCGCTGAAATACAGGCCAAACATGCCGCCCGCCTGAGTGGTCACAAACGGGATACCCGCGGCGTCCGCACGCTGTTGCAAGCCTTCGAGCAAGCGCGTTGTGTAGTCGGTCAGCTCAGCATGAAAGTCTGGGCGGCTGATAAGGCGCAAGGTGGTCAGGCCAGCGGCCATGGCCAGAGGGTTGCCGGACAACGTGCCCGCCTGATAGACCGGGCCCAGCGGGGCGATGTGCTGCATGATCTCGCGTTTGCCGCCAAAGCAGCCAACAGGCATGCCGCCGCCGATGATTTTGCCGAAGGTGCTCAGGTCCGGGGTAACGCCGTAGTGGGCTTGAGCGCCGCCGAGGGCAACACGGAAACCGGTCATCACTTCGTCAAAAATCAGTACCACGCCATGGGTGTCGCACAGGCTGCGCAGGCCTTGCAGAAAGCCCGGAGCAGGCGGAACGCAGTTCATGTTGCCGGCGACCGGCTCGACGATGATGCACGCCACGGTGTCGCCCACTTCGGCCAGCAGTTTTTCAACCGCGTCGAGGTCGTTGAACGTAGTGGTCAGGGTGTGTTTGGCGAAATCGGCAGGTACGCCACCCGAGCTAGGAACGCCTTGGGTTAGCGCGCCGGAGCCAGCCTTGACCAGCAGGCTGTCAGAGTGGCCGTGGTAGCAGCCTTCGAACTTAAGAATGTTGTCGCGGCCAGTGAAGCCGCGTGCGAGACGGATGGCGCTCATGGTCGCTTCTGTGCCGGAACTCACCATGCGTACCATTTCCATTGACGGCACAATTGAGCACACCAGGTCGGCCATTTCGGTTTCCATGGCGGTCGGCGCGCCATACGACAAACCGTGTTCGAGCTGTGCTCGCACCGCGTCCAGTACCTCTGGGTGGCTGTGGCCCAGAATCATCGGGCCCCATGAACCCACGTAGTCGACATAACGTTTATCGTCTTCGTCTGTGACATAGGCGCCTTCGGCATGTTTAAAGAACAACGGCGTGCCGCCTACGCTCTTGAATGCGCGGACAGGCGAGTTCACGCCGCCGGGGATGTGTTTTTGGGCATTGGCAAACAGGGTTTCGGAACGAGACATGATGGGCTCTCTCTGAATCAGTATTCGGTATTTAAATAGACAGCAGGGCGTTGAACGCACGGGCGCGTCGAGTCACTTCTTGAGTGCTGTCAGCGCCAAATAGGCCGTGCACTACCGCCAGCAAATCAGCCCCGCGCTCGACCAGCGGCGCAGCGTTATCCAGGGTAATGCCGCCTATCACGCAAATGGGCAGGTTAAGCCGGGTGCGCGCCTGATCAATCACATCCAGAGCCGCCGGGGCTGCACCAGGTTTGGTGCTGGAGGTGAAAAAGCGGCCAAAGGCTACATACGTTGCACCTTCTTTGGCTGCCTGCTCCGCCAGGTCGATTTGGTCGTGGCAGGTTGAACCAATAATGGCTTGTCGACCAAGAAGTGCCCGCGCCGGAGTCAGTGGGCCGTCGGTTTGGCCTAGATGCACCCCTACGCCCAGGCGTGCTGCCAACTCAGCGTCATCATTGATGATCAAGTGAGCTTTATAACGGTCGCATAACGTCTTCAACGTTTCAGCTTCGCGCAGGCGGCGGTTTTCGTCGTTGCTCTTGTCGCGGTATTGCAACAGGGTCAGGCCGCCATCCAGCGCCGCCTCGACATACTGCAAAAATTTGCCGGCTAGCAGCTGGCTATCAGTGATTGCGTAAAGACCACGCAGCTTCATTGGTCGAGCCTCATTCGTTACGAACAAAAGTCCAGCGGCAAACGGCGAGGCACAAATTGGCCTTGGCCCAGTTGCTCTGCATCACGCAGGGTGCGCCACGTGTAATTGAGTGCGGTCTCTACCGCGCTGACCAGGTTTTCGCCAATCGCCAAGCGCCCGGCCAAGGTACTGGCCAAGGTGCAGCCCGAGCCATGATAGCTGCCCGGCAGGCGGTAACAGGTGAAGGTGTGACGGCTGCCGTCGCGGCTGTACAAGCGGTTATGGACTTCGTGTTCATCGCCGTGTCCGCCGGTGATGAGCAGGTGTTTGCAAAAAGGCAGGAGTTTTTCGGCGCATTCATCGGCGCTGCCTTCAGGCAGTTCGGCCAGAATGCGGGCCTCAGGTAGGTTCGGGGTGGCAATGACCGCCAGCGGCAGCAAGCGCTCGCGCATCGCGTAGCCGACTTCGTCTTTGCCCAGTCGCCCGCCACCCCCTGCGCGCAACACCGGGTCGCAGACCATCGGCAGATGCGGGTGGGCTTGAAGCAGTTCGACCACGGTGTCGACCATTTCCAGTGAGCCGAGCATGCCCAACTTGACGGCCGCCACCGTGGAGTCGCTGAGCACGGCATTGGCTTGCGCCAGCACCCACTCTCGATCCAGCACGCGGAAATCGCTGACATTCACGGTGTTCTGCACCGTCAGGGCTGTTACCACAGGAGCGGCGTGGCAGCCTTGAGCCAGCAGGGCTTCAATATCTGCCTGCAAGCCGGCACCCCCACTGGGGTCATGGCCGGAGAGACAGAGGACAACGGGGCGAGAACTGTAGATATTCATGGTGCGCGAGCTTACCACCAAACGCTTTTTTGCGGCGCCTTGCTCCGCGTTGAATGATCGGTCGCCTATCAGTCTTTAATTGTCCTGCAAACGAGTGCGTAAAATCTGACATAAATGCTCTGAGATGCCCGTTTTAGAGCCTTCTCTTTGATTGTGTATGGGGTGTGTATTTGCCCTTAGTGGCTATGCTAAAGTTGGCCCCCAATTAATAACAGGTCAGCCGGTGAACGTAGTCTCGAAAAGAATGGGGGATTGTGCACGTTTGCGGATGCGCCACGCTGGGGCTGTATGCGCTATTTGGTGATCATGTTATTGGGCTGGCTACCGATGCTGGTCAGCGCAGTTGAGTTCGACGAAACCACACAGAGCCTGCCCCTGGGCCAAGTGATGCAGGTCTTCGAGGATATACAAGGCTTGGCGACGCTGAGCGATGTCACTGCACACGATGGCCTGTTTAAAGCTCACGACAAAGCCACGCTCAACGCGGGCTATTCGCACTCGGTCTTTTGGCTGAAAGTCGATTTACGCTACCAGCCCAAAAATCCGCAAACCCAGCGCACTTGGTTGCTGGAGCTGGCTTATCCGCCGCTCGATAACATTGATTTGTACTTGGCCGATGCCGCAGGCAACTACCACCTAGTTGAACGAACCGGCGATGCGCTGCCCTTTAACAGTCGCCAGATCAAAGAAAACAATTACCTGTTTGAACTCAACTTCAGCCCTGGGCAAAGCCGGACCGTGTACTTGCGTTTGGCCAGCCAAGGCTCGATTCAGGCCCCGCTAACTCTGTGGTCTGCGCAGTCATACCTCGAAGAACAGCCGATACGAATCTACATCCTGGGCCTGATTTACGGCGTGCTACTGGGCATGCTGGTGTACAACCTGTTTATCTATATCAGCGTGCGCGACACCAGCTACCTCTATTACATCTTCTATATTGGCTCGTTCGGTCTGTACCAGCTCTCGGTCAATGGCGCCGCTGTGCAGTATTTCTGGCCGAACAACCCGTGGTGGGCCAACGCTGCTACCCCGTTCTTGATCGGTTCTGCCGCGTTTTTCGGTTGCCAGTTTGCGCGCTCCTTTTTACACACCGCCTCCCACAGCCGCTGGCTCGACCGCATATTGATGTTCCTGATGGGCGTTGGCGTACTGGTGATGGTGCTGTCGCTGGTCACCAGCTATGCGGTGGCACTGCGCCTCGCAACGGGGCTCGCGTTGGCGTTTATTGTTGCCATCTTTGTTTCTGGGGTGGTGGCTTGGGCCCGTGGTTTAAGGGTGGCGCGTTATTTTGTGATCGCTTGGTCGGCTTTTTTACTCGGAGGCTTGGTCAATACGCTGATGGTATTGGGCTACCTGCCGAATGTGTTCCTGACCATGTACGCCAGCCAGATTGGCTCGGCGATCGAGGTAGGCCTGCTGTCGCTGGCGCTTGCAGACCGGATCAATGCCATGCGCGACTTGCAGGCTCGCACGTTACAAGAGACCGGGCAAAAATTGGCGGCGATGAACCAGCAACTGGCCCGTACTAACCAGTTGAAAGACGAATTTCTGTCGACGGTCACCCATGAACTGCGCACACCCATGAACGGCGTGATTGGCTCTCTGGAACTGATCAAAACCCTGCGCATGAATCCCGAGCTTGAGCTCTACACCCAGACTGCCGAAGGCTCGGCGCGAGAAATGATGGGCATGGTCAACGGTATCTTGTCCCTGACAGAGTTACAGGCTGGTCGGCTTAAAGCTAATCCACGGCCTTTTAGCCTGAATGAACTGCTCAAGGGCCTGAACAATCAGTTTGGGCCGAAGGCGCGGGACAAAGGATTATCGTTTTCCTATGACGTGGCCCAAGACATTCCCGATCAATGGGATGGAGATGCCGAGAAAATTCGTCAGTGCCTTGAGTGCCTGTTGGACAACGCCATCAAGTTCACCCATGAAGGTGGGGTAATTTTACGTGTCACCGGCAAGGCTACAGGCCATGGGCGATGGGCATTGGCCTTTAATGTGATCGACAGCGGCATTGGTTTTGTCCATCAGGAGGAAGCCGAGTTGTATCAAAACTTCTTCCAAGTGGATGGTTCCATGACCCGCAGCTATGGCGGGTTGGGCATCGGTCTGGCCATTTGCCGGCGTTTGGTTGAGCTACTGGGTGGGCGTTTGACCCACCATTCGCAACCGGGCCAAGGCTCACAGTTCCAGATGTCGCTGGAGCTTGAATCGTTGGTTTCGCCTGCGTCTGCACCTGCGTTGCACCCGCAAAAAAGCCCTGAGGAATGCACGGTGCTGCTCGTTGAAGACGACAGCGCGGCACCTCTGCGCGCCATGTTGCTCAAACTGGGGTATCGCGTACTCAGTGTCGACAACGGCCTGGCGGCCATTGACGTTTTGCGTAAAGAGCGGGTGGATGCGGTGTTGCTGTGCTGCCCGTTGATTCTGGTAACGGGTGCCTCGATGAGCACTCAACTGCTGACCTTGGCCGCGTGCTCGCAGTTGCCAGTGCTGGTGCTGTTTGAATCCCAAGCCGAGGCTCAAGCGGCGCGTGAGCAGGTCGATGGAATCACCGACTACTTAATCAAACCGTTGCGTATTGAAGACCTGCGGCAGGCGCTGTCACAGCGCCTGTCGACCCTCTCGTAAAGGCAAAAGCGCCGAAGTTTAGGCGCTTATGCCACTTGTGATGGTGGCTGTGCGTGCTTCACTGGGTCCATTGGATTGATCCTTGGAGCCCGCGCAATGAACTTGCATCAATACGCCGAAACCCACCAAGTCACCAACCAGCCGCCACCCTTGGACGGCGTCAATCTCTACCGCATTGATCTACCATTGCAGCACTGGAGCCAACACTTTGGTGCGGGCTGGGCGCAATCGCGGGTTGATCAGTACGGTGCACTGGCGGGTGGCCCGTTGATGGCGGCGGGCTTTCTGGCCAATGAAAACAAACCCCTGTTTGTCAGCCATGACCGTTTTGGCCATCGGATTGATCTGGTGGAGTTTCACCCGGCCTATCACCAACTGATGCGTACGGCGGTTGAGCACGGTTTGCCGTCCTTGCCTTGGACCGACCCGCAGCCAGGCGCGCATGTTGCCCGCGCGTCTATGACCTATCTGCACAGCCAAGCCGAGGCGGGCAGCGGTTGCCCGTTGACCATGACCTTCGCCAGCGTCCCGGCCTTGCGACTGCAACCGGATATTGCCGAGATTTGGCTGCCCAAAGTACTGGCCACTGAATACGATTCGCGTAACGTCGACATCAGTCAAAAGGCGGGTGTGACCCTGGGCATGGCCATGACCGAAAAACAGGGCGGCACCGACGTGCGCGCCAATACCACGCGGGCTTATCCGGTAGGCGCGGGTGGGCCTGGGCAAGCTTACGAATTGTTGGGGCATAAATGGTTTTGCTCGGCGCCCATGTGCGACGGCTTCCTGACCTTGGCACAAACCGACAAAGGCCTGACGTGCTTCCTGCTGCCACGCCATCGCCCGGACGGCAGTCGCAACGAGTTCTACATCCAGCGTCTTAAAAACAAACTGGGCAATAGCTCAAATGCCTCCAGTGAAGTTGAGTTTCGTGGCGCATTGGCCTGGATGATTGGCGAAGAAGGGCGCGGCGTGCCGACGATTATCGAAATGGTCGCCATGACCCGTTTCGATTGCATGGTCGGCTCCAGCGCGTTGATGCGTCAGGCGTTGACCCAAGCCAGTCATCATTGTGCCCATCGTTTGGTAGGCGGTCGGGTATTGGCCGAACACCCCCTGATGCAAAACGTACTGGCCGACCTAGCGTTGGAAAGCGAAGCGGCACTGGCATTGAGCCTGCGCATGGGCCGTGCGCTGGACCATCTGGATGACCCGCAAGAAGCCAAATTCTCACGGCTGGTTACGGCGGTTGGCAAATACTGGATCTGCAAGCGGGCCCCCGCAATGATTAACGAGGCGGCCGAATGCATGGGCGGCGCGGGGTATGTTGAAGACAGCATCTTGCCGCGCCTTTATCGCGAAGCGCCGGTCAACTCCACCTGGGAAGGCTCCGGCAATGTCCAATGCCTGGACGTTTTGCGCGCATTGTCCAAAGAGCCTGGGGTGCTCGATGCACTGTTTTCCGAGCTGGGTGACGGGCATGGCGATGTGCGATTGGCACAGCACATAAGGCAGTTGAAAAAGGCCTTTAAAGACACCGACGACATCCAATACCGGGCGCGGCAACTGACCGAAGATATTGCCTTGGGCCTACAGGCAAAACTGCTGTTGGAGGCGGGTAACAGCGACGTGAGCGACGCCTTTATAGCCAGTCGGCTACATGGCAGCAGCCGGGCCTACGGCAACTTGCCACGCGGCTTGAATGTGGCAGCCATCGTTGAGCGCTCAACCCCGCAGATTCTCTGAACATTCCCTACTACGGGGTTTTGTGGTGCGCCCGGTATGCTTTGCCCATCGATGCAGGCAAGATAAAGGCCTGCCAGTTCAGAAGACAGGATGCTTACCGTGACCGAAGCTTTTATTGTCGTTTCAACCGCAGCCGAGGCTGTCGATCGTCTCGCTGCCCTGCATGAACGCGCCACCACGGCATTGAGCCAGGCTCTCAAGCGCTACCTGAAGGATCGGGTTGAGCCCACTCCAGAAGAACGTGCACTGTTTCGCTACCCGGAATTGCGCTTGACCTACCGCATTAACGGTGAAGTCCCAACCACAACGCGTGCGTATGCCAAGGTGCAACTGCCAGGCACCTACAGCGTCACCGTCACTCATCCGGCCTCGTTCCGTAACTATTTGCTGGAACAGTTAGTGCCGTTGATGCGTGACTTCACGGTAGAGGTTGAAGTCGGGGTCAGCCAACAAGACATTCCGTATCCGTATGTGGTCGAGCAGGGCGATGAACTCGCCGGTTCCGGCGTGACCGCTGCCGCCTTAGCTCGCGTGTTTCCAAGTACGGATCTGTCGGCGGCCACCGATGGCATCGCTGATGGTCTTTACGATTGGGAAAACACCGATCCGCTGCCACTCGCGCTGTTTGACGCCGCCCGCGTCGACTTCTCGCTACGTCGTCTGGTGCACTACACCGGCAGCGACTGGCGCCACGTACAGCCTTGGATTCTGCTGACCAACTACCATCGCTACGTCGACCAGTTCATCCTGCATGGCCTTGAGCAACTGCGCGATAACCCGCGCTTTGTGCGCATGGTGATGCCTGGCAACGTGATCATCGAAAAGTCCATGGACTACGGTGAAGCCCAGGCCATTGCCGCAGGCGTGGTGTGGCACCGCTACCAGATGCCGGCCTATCACTTGCAGGCCAACGACGGCCACGGCGTCACGCTGGTCAATATAGGCGTAGGCCCATCCAACGCTAAAAACATCACGGACCATCTGGCGGTGCTGCGCCCGCATTGCTGGCTGATGATTGGTCACTGCGGCGGCTTGCGCCAATCGCAGACCATTGGCGACTACGTGTTGGCACACGCTTACATGCGCCGTGACGGGATTCTCGACCGGGTCGTGCCGCCCAATATCCCGATCCCGGCCTTGGCCGAAGTGCAATTGGCGTTGCAGGAAGCGGCGGCCCAAGTCACTGGTGAGCGTGGCGACGAACTCAAAAAACGCCTGCGTACCGGTACTGTCCTGACCTACGACGACCGCAACTGGGAGCTGCGTTGGGCGCAAGAGCGTCCGCTGATCAACCTGTCTCGCGCGGTGGCCGTGGACATGGAGAGCGGCACCATCGCGGCACAAGGTTATCGTCTCCGCGTTCCGTACGGCACCTTGCTGTGCGTCTCGGACAAACCCCTGCACAGTGAAATCAAGCTGCCGGGCTCGGCCAACGCGTTCTATGAACGGGCCGTTAGCCAGCATCTGAAAATCGGCATTGCGGCCGTGGACTTGATGCGCAGCCAGCTCAATTCGCTGCACTCACGCAAACTGCGCAGCTTTGACGAGCCGCCGTTCCGTTGATTCAAGTGGTCATTTAGCGATCAGGGCACTAGCATTACCAGTCCTGATCGCTAGATGTCCTTTTTGTCATGTCACGTCCTGCTCGTCCCGCCCCACGCCGTCCGGCGCCTAAAAGTACCAGCACCGGTGCTGCCAATCGCCGTGTGGCCAAGGCCCCGCCGTCCGATCCCAAGTTGTACGTGTTCAATAAACCGTTCGATGTACTGACCCAGTTCAGTGACGAAGGCGGGCGGGCGACGCTCAAGGACTTTATCCCCATCCCCGGCATTTACCCCGCCGGGCGTCTGGACCGCGACAGTGAAGGCTTGTTGCTGCTGACCAATGACGGCCAGTTACAGGCGCGGATTGCCGACCCTAAACACAAACTCCCCAAAACCTACTGGGTGCAAGTGGAAGGCGAGCCAACACCCGAGCAGTTGCAGCAGTTACGTGATGGCGTGCAATTGAATGACGGCAAAACCCTTCCCGCGCAAGCACGCGGCCTGGAAGAGCCCGAGTTGTGGCCGCGCAACCCGCCGGTACGGTTTCGCAAAAGCGTACCCACCTCGTGGCTTGAGTTGGTGATTCGCGAAGGGCGTAATCGTCAGGTGCGGCGCATGACGGCGGCCGTAGGCTTGCCGACCCTGCGTCTGGTTCGGGTGCGCATTGGTGACTGGAGTATTGAGGGGCTGGATCAGGGGCAATACAAAGAAGTGCCGGCGCGGCTATAGCGCGCCTGACTCGATCAGGCCGATCACCACACTTTTGATGATGAACGCAGCGACACCGAGCCCCAGCACAAAAAATAGAATCATCGACCCGAAGCGCCCGGCTTTGGACTTCTTCGCGAGGTCCCAGACGATAAAGCCCATGAACAAGATCAAGACGCTGACTAGAATCGTCATCATCCATTCTTCAAGTACGGCAGGATCCATCGGTGTTCTCCAGCGGCCACGGGGTCAAAAAACCGTTGAAGTATACGCCAGGATGCCGCGGTTAAAATTGATCTGCGGCTACAGGGGTTACGTTCGCAAATGCGTCAACGGCAACTCGGTGCTGTTTAGCACTTGGTTCAGCACAAAGCTTGAGCGCACGCTGGTCACACCGTCGATACGGGTCAGATGGCCCAACAGCAGTTTTTGATAGTGATCCATGTCGGGCACGACGACCTTCAATTGGTAATCGGCGTCCATCCCCGTCACCAGGCTGCATTCCAGCACCTGTGGCAGGCTGCGGATCGCGGCCTCAAAGTTCTCGAAGCGCTCAGGCGTGTGCCGGTCCATTCCGATTAGCACGTAGGCTGTGAGGCTCAACCCCAGTAGCTTTCGGTCCAGCAAGGCAACCTGGCGCGAGATGTAGCCGTCATCTTCGAGTTGTTTGACCCGTCTGGAGCACGGCGAAGGCGACAGCCCAATACGTTCGGCCAATTCCTGATTGGAAATGCGCGCATCACGTTGTAATTCCGCCAAAATGCTCAGGTCATACCGGTCGAGTTTGCTCACGAAGACACCCTTTGTCATAACTATTGCGTGAAAGTATCCATCTGAAGGCAAAAATTGCGCAAGTCATATTTTATTCAGCAATCTTCGCAATCCTGTGTCGCGACCACAGGCCTATTCTTAACACCAGAATCACTGCCCGGACATAGAGTCCACTGCGGCCCGCCAAATCAGGCCAGCCGCGGCCGCCAACCCAACAGGGTTGCCCCGGCCCCCGGGCTACGCACTGTCCAGAAGACGGCGCGAGGTGAGCCAACATCACACGTGTTGAGCCAGGACGGAAAAATTCAAAGGGCGACCGACGGGTCGCCCTTTTTTATTGGGCGCGCAACGCCTTTGTGTACGAAATACGTCGACGTACACAGTGATAAAACGGCGTATTAGTCGAAAGGTTAAAAAATCCCCTCCTTAACCCAGCAAGATGAGCGCGTTCTAATTTATATCTGCATAAGTAAATACTCATGGGTGGGTACTGTGTAAGAAGTATCTTTCATGATTTAAAGAAGTGTATTTCTATTTTTAAGTATCGGTCTTTTGATGTTTGTTTCTATTTCTGAAAATGCGTCGAATTTACGTAAAATATGGTGATGTGAGCTAATTTTTAATGGATGTTGTAGGAGGTGTTTTCAAATAATCAGAATGGCAAGGATGAAGTTTTTATGGGAAATGAGATAGATAAATATTTGGGGCCTCATAAAAAAATTAGGCCCTAGCTCATATGAGATAGAGCCGATATCAATTAGAGTGAATGAACGGCCTCAGACTCAATTTGGATCGAATCAAATCCCTTGGGGGCTAAATGATAGCCAGCGTAGAGGGCTGGGTGGGCTTAGCAGTATTCATGAAGTCGCAATGCCAAACGTCATAGTTGAGTTAATGAGTGACCAAGTTGGAAGTCAACAAGAGATCGATCGTGAGTACAGCGCACGATTTAATTCGCTTCTCGTTGATACCTTGCGTGAGTGGGAGGAGGGAAAACAAGTCGCCAAAGGTGTGAAAAATTCAGCCCCTTTAGAAATCGCTGCTGTTGAGCATAAAGTCACGCTAGATCTTATTGGTTCGAAGAAAAATAGATATATAAGCGTTGCTCCCAATATTTATGGACTTTATGGACTGAGTCCTTATTTTCTGATGGAGGTGTTACCACGTCAGAAATTGCATGAACTTATAAACTCTAAGACTAACGACCCTGTTGTTGCCCTGGCAGGGCTGTATGCCCAGTTCGATAATGTCTATAAATCAGCAATGGAAATTAAGGTGCTTTCGCTTTCTATGGCTGTTCTTGCCGGGAAACTTGCAGAACAGGCGCAAAAAATAGATTGGGCACAGATGGCTGACAATAATCCCGCACCGTATAAACGATTAGAAATCATCATTCAGGAGCGAGATATTCACGCTCATCAATTGCCGGAAAACCTCTATTCGGAGTTTATTTCGGCAGCGGGTTCGATGGACGGTATGTCGCCTGCTAAAGCATTGGCGCATTACAAGGTAACTTTGGAGCATATGGCGGCGTCTAAAATGGCTGCTGTTAGCCCTGCTTACGCGCCGCCGTCTTTCAGTAGTGGCGGCGTTACGGTCCACTTTCCCGTGGAAAATCCGAAGATCAAAGCACCGTTAAGCAAGCCGGAACTGGAAGCACTCCACGAACTGGTTTACTTGCAAGCCCATACTCATATAGGGACTAAGTGGCAGAGTTACCACGATGCGTTACTTAAGGTTGAATCTGCCAGGCATCTGACAGTCACCGCGAATGCACTTGGCGCCCTAGCCGAGCGGGCCAAGCAAGCTGAGCAAATGATTGAAGCGAAGCTTCTTGCCGATGAACAAGTCCGTCTTGCAGTTGAGGCAGAGGCCAAGCGAGTAGCAGATGAACAAGCTCGCCTTGCGGCTGAAGCACAAGCACAACGGCTCGCTGAAGAAGCAGCCGAACAAGCCCGTCTTGCAACTGAGGCAGAGGCCAGGCGCGTAGCAGATGAACAAGCTCGCCTTGCGGCCGAAGCACAAGCACAACGGCTCGCTGCAGAAGCCGCCGAGCAGGCCCGTCAGGCAGCTGAGGCAGAGGCAAAGCGCGTGGCCGATGAACAAGTGCGCGCTGCAGAGGCTATCCGTATAGCCAATGCGTTTCATGCTCCCGGTCCTGCATCAGCGACAAGTCCGCTGTTTATGACCTCCGCAGGAACTGCTGCGGTTATTGATGCGGCGTCAGTGACTTTACAAGCGGCTATTCGCTCTTCAATAGCCGCATTAACCGGCTTGGCGGCGGGCACGGTGTCGGGGTTTTTTGTGGGTGTGTCGGCTTTGGTCTATTCGTCCAAGCTGGCCAATGGCGAACTGCCTGAACGTTATGCTTTCAGTACGCCGCTATCGGATTTGGTTTCGCACGATGGGCCGGATTTATGGGCGATTGCCGCTTCGGGTGGCTCTGTTGATATGCCCGTACGCATCAGTTCTAAAACAGCAGCCGACGGACAGTCTGAAGTCTTCGTCGCCAAGACTGACGGGAGAGTCGTACCGTCGAGCGTAAAGGTAGTAGCTGCTACCTTTAACGCTGAGCAGAATGTTTACAGCGTCACGACTGGAGACGTGCCGCCCCGAACGTTGACATGGACACCCATCGTTAACCCAGGCAATAGCTCGACCACATCACCTGCTGAACCCACTGCGCCACCAGTCTACACGGGGGTGACGGTAACGCCTGTTGAAGGAAGAATTGACACCTTTCCTGGGCTTGCTGAAGCCGGGTTTGACGACTTCATTACCGTGTTCCCGGTGGATTCTGGTTTACCCCCGCTGTATGTAATGTTCAAGGATCGTCGCGAGGATTCGGGGGTTGCAACAGGTGTCGGGCAGGTGGTGACGGGTACTTGGTTAGGTGCAGCATCGCAAGGCGAAGGGGCCCCGATTCCATCGCAGATTGCAGACCAGCTTCGGGGGCGTGAGTTTAGGAACTTTAGGGCGTTTCGAGAGGCGTTTTGGAAGGCTGTGGCTAATGACTCAGAGCTTGTTAGGCAGTTCAATCCGGGTAGTCTGGCTTTAATGAGAAATGGGAACGCACCTTACGTACAAGAGTCGGATCAAGCAGGTGGGCGCGTAAAAATTGAGATTCATCATAAAAGCCGGATTACTGATGGTGGTGATGTTTATGATGTTGATAACTTGGCTGCAATAACACCAAAGCGGCATATTGAAATTCATAGCGAGGGCTAGTGAGATGACTTGTAATATTTCTGATTACACGGAGGCAGAGTTTCTTGATTTTGTAAGTAATATATATAATTGCAATAATGAGTTATATCCAACTGAGGAATCACATATTGCTGCTGTTTTTGAATTTAAGAGATTGACGGAGCATCCAGATGGGTCTGATCTTATTTATTATCCAAGAGAGGGTAGAGAGGATAGCCCCGAAGGGATTGTGAAAGAAGTTAAAGAGTGGCGAGAATCCAACGGTAAACATGGTTTTAAAATCGTGTGATTGATTAAGCGCATGCTCAGTCACCGCGAGTGGTGACTGAGATTTAAATTTGGCTTGTGTTGTGGCCAAGGGGGAATTGTTTGTCTCTACCTTATGTGATGCTTGTGAGCAGGACCGATAGTAACTGGTATCTGGCTAGGCGCAGCATCGCAAGGCGAAGGGGCCCCGATTCCATCGCAGATTGCTGACTAGCTTCGGGGCGTTGAGTTTAGGAACTTTAGGTCGTTTCGAGAGACGTTTTGTTCAGGAATTAAAGCTCAAGCCCACTCAGGATAATGGAGTGTGATTGCATCTGCATTAGGTCGGATGCCCTCACCCAGAGGTCGAATTAAGACGGCGCGGCGTCGTGCAAAAACGCCGTCTGCGACTCGATCTTAAAATTAAACTGAGCAACTGATAGCCTGTCGTCGAACCGCCCCCCGCTTTTCCAGTCTTATGGTTACGCCCTATCCCCTTAGTGAGGAACATCATGAAATCGCACCTCTGGCGCTTGGCGACAGTTGGCTTGCTCTGTGTGAGTGTCAGCGGCCAGGTGTTGGCTGATGAGCGAGGGGAGGGTGGCGCTCAAGAAGCTCGACCTAATGGTGGGCAGCACGAAGGGCAAGCACTAGGCGGTAATAATCAGCCGCGTCCGGAACACAGCCAGGAGCGACCGGAAGGCGGGCAGGGCAATCAGCCGCGAGTTGAGCGCGGCCAGCCCAACGAGGGCCGTGGCCAGCCCCAAAATGGCCAGTGGCAAGGTCGCCCGCATCAAGAGTTCAATGGCCAGCAAGGTCACCCGGCTCAGCCCGGTAATCAGCCACATTTCGAAGGCAGGCCACCGCAAGCCATTGCGCCTCAACCGGGCAATAACCTGCAAATTCAGCCGCGGCCCAACGCCGTTCAACAAACCCAGGCCCCTAACCGGGGCGGTAATCAAAACTGGCAGCAGGGCGGTGGTTCAAATTCAAGGCCAGGCTTCAACCCCGCAGGCCCAGCGCACCCCAATGATGTGCGCTGGACCGGGCGTCCAGATGGGCATGGCAATGGCTGGGGGCCTGGCCCGCAATACCGGCCGGGTTATGTCGTCGACCGATTCCAAGGTCAACATTGGCAAGTACCTTATCGCGGCCAGAACTACTTCTTTTCGGGCGGCTACTGGTATCGCCCACAAGGCCCGCGTTACATCGTGGTTCAGCCGCCGTACGGGATTCGCGTAGGCTATTTGCCGGAGTTTTCGCGAGAAGTCTGGGTTGGCAGCACCTTGTTGTTCCTGGCGGCTGGCGCGTACTACGCCTACCAACCGGCTACTCAGGATTACATCGTGGTGCAGCCTCCGGCCACTATCCTGCAACCAGCGCCACAGCCTGTGAGCAATGGTTATGACGTCGTGGCTTACCCTGCCAATGGTCAAACCCCAGCGCAGATTGATCAGGACCGCTACGACTGCTACCGCTGGGCTGTGGACCAAAGTGGTTTCGACCCGGCCAAAGTCACCTACGCGCCTGCACCGGCAGTGGTGCAGACCTACCGGCAAGCGCAAGGTAACTGCTTGAGCAGTCGGGGCTATCAGGTGCAGTAGAGCAGCTGCAAGTTTCAAGCGGCACGCTACAAGTAAAGGCAGTCTGCGTAGTACTTTTAACTTGCCGATTGTGGCTTGCTGCTTACGGCTGATCCGACAGGATCCGCATGCACCAGCACCTCTGCCTTCGGGTAGGATTTTTCGATCGCTTCGGCAGCCCTATCGCTGATGGTGTGGGCCTCGGACAAGCTGAGTTGTCCAGGTAACTCAAGGTGTAACTGTACAAACCAGACGTTGCCT
This sequence comes from Pseudomonas psychrophila HA-4, assembly GCF_000282975.1. Lineage (GTDB taxonomy): Bacteria > Pseudomonadota > Gammaproteobacteria > Pseudomonadales > Pseudomonadaceae > Aquipseudomonas > Aquipseudomonas psychrophila_A. Next base: position 104,746 of record NZ_ALJC01000128.1, on the reverse strand, counting down.
GAGATGCGGGTGCGCAAATCGTGCGCGCCCAACACTCCTGGAACAGCGCAGGCCAACGCCAGCATGTTTTCGCTGACATCGGTGGGTAACTCTTCGTCCATCAGCACAGCGAAACTCTCACGTGCGATCTGGATTGCGCTCCACAGAATGTACACGGCAATCCCCAGACCAAACCATGCATCCAGTTGCGGGAAGCCCACGCTGGCCAATACCAGCGCTACCAAAATGCTGCCATTGAGCATCAAGTCAGAGCGATAGTGCAGCGAGTCCGCGCGCACCGCGTTCGAACCCGTGGCCTTGATGACCCGGTGTTGCAGGGTCAGCAGTGCCATGGTCATGACCAGCGAAAAAATAATCACGCCAATCCCGATCCACGGCGCACCGACCGGCTCGGGGTTTTTCAGCCGTTCGAAGGCCTGAAAGGCAATTAGCACGGCACTCACACTGATAAACAGCGCTTGCGCCATGCCCGCCAACGACTCGGCCTTGCCGTGCCCATAACGGTGATCGTCATCCGCCGGGCGTAACGCGTAATGCACCGCCAGCAAGTTGAGAAACGATGTCACGCCATCGAGCAGCGAGTCTGTCAGCCCGGCGAGCATGCTGATCGAACCACTGAGCCACCAGGCGATGGCTTTGGTGATGATCAGCAGGCTGGCCACCGCGACCGATGCGCGGGTGGCTAGGCGTAATAGACGAGCGTGTTCCGGGCTGCTGGACATAGCCATTCCTTATCAGGCTGCGGGTTTCAAGCCATACATCGCCAATTGCTGGGTGCTGCCCTTGTGCTGGATCAGGCGCGGGTCGTTCAGCGGGAAGCTGCGACCTAGCTCACTTTCAAGAATCGCCTGAAGCTTACTGTTATCCACCTTGCCGTCGGCACCAATGGCTTCACGCAGTTTTTCGGGAGCGATTTGCGCGGTTTTGCCCGGCGGTAGATAAATCGCCCCGGTGGCAAAGTCGACACCAAACGCAATCAAGCCCGGGATGACATAAAACAGCAGGCCGACCGCATCCAGTACCACCACCACGGGATCGATCTTGCCGTCGATCTGGCCACGCCGATCGGGGAAGAAAATACTGCCGCAGGCAGTCATTTGGGTGAGTAGCGCCGCAACCACGACACCGCCAACCACGCGGGAAAACTTACGCATATAGAAACCTCGAAGACACTTGAAGGGTTAAGACCACGCTTAATGCACAACCGTTCGCCGTTATACTCGCCGCTCTGTTCTGGAGCCACCATGATTTCTTTGCCGATTGATGAAGTTTTACCTGCGTTGCGCCTGGCCTTGCGCGAACGTCACGAAGCCGTGCTCGAAGCACCGCCCGGCGCCGGTAAAACCACCCGCGTGCCGCTGGCCCTGTTAAATGAGCCGTGGCTGGCCGGTCAACGCATCGTAATGCTTGAACCCAGGCGTCTGGCGGCGCGTGCAGCCGCTGAGCGTTTGGCCAGCGAACTGGGTGAGAAAGTCGGCGAAACAGTCGGTTATCGGATTCGCCTCGACAGCAAGGTCGGTCCCACTACTCGCATTGAAGTGGTGACCGAAGGCATTTTGACTCGCCGCCTCCAAGAAGACCCTGCCCTGGAAGGCGTCGGGTTGCTGATTTTCGATGAGTTCCACGAGCGTAGTCTGGATGCCGATCTTGCGTTGGCGTTGAGCCTCAATGGTCGTGAGCTGTTTCGTGATGAGCAGCCACTGAAAATCCTGCTGATGTCGGCCACCCTTGAAGGTGACCGGCTGGCCAGCCTGCTTGATGACGCGCCGGTGTTGCGCAGTGAAGGCCGCATGTACCCGGTGGCGATGCGCTGGGGGCGGCCTTTTGTGCCGGGCGAATTTATCGAGCCCCGCGTGGTGCAAACGGTGCTGGATGCAATCAGCGACCAATCAGGCAGCCTGCTGGTGTTTTTGCCCGGCCAGGCCGAGATCCGCCGGGTCAATCAACAGTTGGCTGACGCGTTGGGCCAACGCAGCGACATTCTGCTTTGCCCGTTGCATGGCGAGTTGGATCTGGCTGCACAGCGTGCGGCCATCGAACCGGCCCCCAGCGGTACGCGCAAAGTGGTGCTGGCGACCAATATTGCCGAAACCAGTCTGACAATCGACGGCGTTCGCGTGGTGATTGACGCCGGTTTGGCGCGGGTCCCGCGTTTCGATCCGGGCAGCGGCATGACCCGCCTCGATACCCAGCGCATCTCGCGCGCCAGCGCCACCCAACGTGCGGGCCGGGCCGGGCGACTGGAGCCGGGCGTGTGTTATCGGTTGTGGTCCGAAGATCAGCACGCCCAGTTGGCCGCGTATGGCAGCGCTGAAATTCTCCAAGCCGATCTGGCCGGGTTGGCATTGCAACTGGCGCGCTGGGGCGTCACGCCTCAGCAATTGATCTGGCTCGACGTGCCGCCTGCCGCGAGTTATGCACAGGCCCAGCAGTTACTGGAGCGGCTGGGCGCTTTGCATGCACAGGCTGGGCAGGACTGGAAACTCACACCCCACGGCGAAGCCATGGCGCAACTGCCCGCGCATCCGCGCATTGCTCATCTGCTGCTGCGCGGCCACGATCTGGGTCTGGCAGACATGGCTTGTGACGTGGCTGCGCTGCTTGGCGAACGCGATATTTTGCGCGGTGCCGGGGCTGATGTGCACAGTCGCCTGGCCTTGCTCTCGGGGGAAAGCCGCGCGGCTCGTGGCGAGCAAGGCGGGGTGCAACGCGCTAAACAACTGGCTCGGCAATATAAGGGGTACTTGCGTGGCAAGGCGTCCCACGCGGTGGCTGACCCTGATCATCCGCGCTGGCTGGGCGCGTTGCTGGCATTGGCCTATCCCGACCGCATCGCCCAACAGCGCAAACCGGGTGGCGCCGAGTACCGGCTTGCGAATGGTCGCGCTGCGTTATTCAGCGAGGTTGATGGGTTGATGAAACAGCCGTGGCTGGTCATCGCTGATTTGGGCAGCCGGCAAGGCCAGCGCGAAGAGCGCATCTACTTGGCGGCCGAGTTTGACCCCGCGCTGTTGGATGACGTGCTGAGTGAGAACGTCAGTGTCGTCGATCAGCTTGATTGGGACGAGCGTGAAGGCGTGCTGCGTGCTGAGCGTCAACGCAAAGTCGGTGAGCTGGTGCTGAGCCGCGAACCGCTGACCGGTCTGGACGAAGCGGCGCGCACGCAGGCGTTGGTCAATCTGGTGCGGCGCAAAGGTCTGGAGTTACTGCCTTGGACCCCTGAACTGCGTCAGTGGCAGGCGCGAGTGGCGTTGCTGCGTCAGCTGGAGGTGAAAGCTCAAGACCACAGCGAATGGCCGGACGTCAGCGATGCGGCATTGCTGGCAGGGTTGGAAGACTGGCTGGGGCCATACCTGGGGCGTGTTTCGCGGCTCAGCCATTTTGCCAACCTCGACCTGTCGAGCATTGTGCATAACGTGCTGAAATGGCCCTTGCCCCAACGCCTTGATGAACTGGCGCCGCAGCACATCAAAGTGCCGTCGGGCTCTTCGGTACGGCTGGACTACAGTGAGCAACCGCCGATCCTTGCGGTGCGCCTGCAAGAACTGTTCGGCCTGGCCGATACCCCACGTATTGCGGGTGGGCGGCAAGTGGTCAAACTGCACCTACTGTCGCCCGCCCGACGGCCCGTGCAAGTGACGCAAGACTTGGCCAACTTTTGGCGCAGCACCTATGCCGAGGTGAAGAAGGACTTGAAAGGGCGTTACCCCAAACACTATTGGCCCGACGACCCGCTGGTGGCCGAAGCCACAGCACGCATCAAACCGCGTAAGACCTGAGGTATTGGGGCTGGCACGACACCCTGTAGCAGTTGCCGAGCTGCGCGAGGCTACGTCTGATTGCTGAGAGCCCGTTTTGAATGAGGGACGGCGATAGCCTATTTACGACTGCTGCGCAGCCGGACGTAGCCTCGCGCAGCTCGGCAACTGCTACGGTGCCGGTAGCAAGAACCGTCCGACAACAGGCAGGTGGTCAGAAATGGCCTGTGTGTCTTCCTGGCGTACATAGCCTTCAACGCGTTGCAGTTTAGGGCTGTAGAACAGGTAGTCGAGGGTGCGATCAGGGCCTTCGGCGTTTGCACCGTTCGGGACGTGGGTCAGCCACAGTTCGCGGTCGATGCCGGTCGCTTCTGGGTTGCTAGGAATCATTGGGTATTTCTCCCACAGCAAATGCAGCTCACTGTCCCGCGAATAACCCACTCGCAACGCTGCCGGTAAGCGCAAAAACTGGCCAATCGGCAGCAGGTTAAAATTGCCGCCAATGACCCATGGCGTGCCTTGGCTTTCATATTTGTCGACCACGGCAGCGGTCGCCTGCATTTGCTGGCGCAGGTTGCTGTTGTTGAGGGTCGGTGCATCGAGCTGGGTGTTAATGGCAACCAGTTGCCCACCATCATTGAGTGGCAAGTAGCTGACCAGCATGGCAGGCTTGGGTTGGAACTGACGGCTGATTAAGTTGCTTTCGGCCACCGGCAGTTGCAGACGCTCGGCATGCTCGATCTGAAAACGGCTGAGGGTGACAATCTTGCGGCCCACGCTGCCCACTATATGGCGGTCTGGGACGAAGTCGGATTTCCAGGTGAAGGCCTCGGTGCTGCAGGGATAAAGGTCGACCAGACGCTCTTGCAATAACGCCAGTTGGTTTTGATAGTCGCTGGACTTGGCCTCTTCATCGAGGTCTTGCAGTAGCAATAAATCAGGCTGCTCATCGCGAATCACCCGCGCCACTTCGTCCAGGCTGAATGCCATGTCTTCACGGGTTGGACGGTCATCCGGGCCGCTGCCATCAATCAGGTTGTACCAGAACACATAGCGCTTGCCGGCCAGGTATTGCACGTTCCACGTCATGATTTTGATCGCTTGCCCCGCCACCAGTGTGGGAGCCGCGACCGGGCAACTGACGGCCAATACCTCTTTGGGCTCCGGGCGCCAGGTAATGCTGAGAATCAAGCCCGCCACAACCGCCGAGATCATCAGCAAACCTAATACAGTGGGGCGCAGAATACGTGACATGGGCTCAGCTTATGAGGGGGGGTAAGGAGTTGCCGAGCATACCTGACGGCAGCACGGCACCCCAAGGCTCTCCGAGTAGGAACTTTTCCCAGTTATGAGTCGGACTTCTCGTTAATCAACATAAAGAGTCGGAATAGGACGACAGAGAGAAACAACTGCAGAAAACTGTTGGCGCTCTCTAGTGCGATGGATATCACTGCGCTCTCGTCTTTGGACGTCAGCGATAAGCTCAATTCCTTGAGCACCATCAGTGGTCCCATGACGGCCAAGATGCAGACAAAAATTCGCCAGAAATGGCCTCTGCTCATCGCCATGCTCGATTTGATCGCCATGAGCGGCGGCTGGCGGCGCAGTACCAAGTTGTATTCAGAAAATGCGAGCACCACCGTCAGATAAATACCCGGAATAATGAACATCGAAAGTCCCAGCACAATCAGTAACGTGCTAATGGCCGCGAGCAAGGCGAATGTGGGCCACAGGCGGAGTGCGCGCGCCAGTACCTCACTGTTGGCTGGGCTTTCGCCACGGCTGCGGGCATCAAGAAACAAAATCAATGCCCCGGTGTACAACGGATACACCAGTAAACCCACAATCAGGTCATAACCTTGTGAGGCATCAGGCCCCACAGCACTGTCGACAACGTGCTGCAACACGGCTTCAAGAATCACCAGCGGCAAGCACAGCGTTATGATCTGGCCCAAGTTGAGCCGGAAAAAATACAAAGAGTCACGAAGAACGGTGAGCGGATTCATTGTTGGGTATCAGCAGTCAAAAAGCGGTGCGCCACTTTAACCGATGACACGCGATGCTTAGCAAATGTAAACGATCGGTAAGGTCTGTTGAAACTTCTCGTAACGTCCCCATAACGTTTGAGCGCCTACTGTATTGCGCAGTGAGCAGTTTTTTCGACAAGCGAACGAGGTTGTCATGCACAGCGAAGAGCAAACCCTGATTGATGGGCTATTTACCCGGTTGCAGCAGGCTGAGAGAGAGGCCGCCCCGCGAGACGCTCAAGCGCAGACGCTGATCAACGAACACATTGCGCGCCAGCCCTCGGCGCCTTACTTCATGACCCAGGCGATTCTGGTGCAAGAAGCGGCCATCAAGCAGCTCGATCAGCAAAACAAACAGTTACAAGCCGAACTGGAACAAGCCCGCGCCGCAGCCGCGCCGGCACCTGCCGCTACGGGCGGTAGCTTCTTGTCGAGCATGTTTGGTGGCGGCAACCGCGCGCCTGCCCCGGCCCCCGCACAATCATTCAGCGCCCCGCCAAGCTCGGGCGGCTGGCGCGATGGCCCGTCCGCTCCGCCGCCAGCCCCCGCGCCTGCATACGCGGCGCCGCAAGCAGTTGCTCCTGCGGCAGCGGGCAGCGGGTTTCTCGGTGGCGCCTTAAAAACGGCAGCCGGTGTGGCCGGTGGCGTGATGCTGGCGCAAGGCATCAGCAGCCTGTTTAGCCATCATCAACAGCCGCAAGTGGTTGAAGAAATCATCGAAGAGCCTACGCCCACCAGCAACAATGGCTGGGGCAATGACAGTGGTAACCCGCAGTTTGCCAACAACACGATGTCTGGCTCTGGCATTGAAGATGTCGGCTATGACGATGACAACAGCTTCTTCTCTGATGACGACGACTCCTTCGTCTAACCCCTCATCGCCTGGCGTGTAACGGCACGCTGGGCGGTTTATCCGCGCAAACCCTCGGCGGGCTGGCATACTGCGGCCTTGTTTTTCAGCCACGTGCCCGCTTGCCTGGGCATCATGAGGTTTGCCGGTGAAAAGAATTGCGGTCTTCGCGGATGTGCAGAACCTCTATTACACGGTTCGCCAAGCCTATGGCTGCCACTTCAATTACGCCGCGTTGTGGGCTGATATCAGCAAGCGCGGGGAAATTGTCGAGGCCTACGCCTATGCGATTGACCGGGGCGACAGCAAGCAGCAGCAGTTTCAGCAGATCCTGCGCAACTTAGGTTTCACGGTAAAACTCAAACCCTACATCCAGCGCAGCGATGGCTCGGCCAAAGGCGATTGGGACGTGGGCATCACCATCGACATCATGGATTCGGCCGCCAATGTGGACGAAGTGGTGCTGGCCTCGGGTGACGGTGACTTTGACTTGCTGCTTGAGCGCATTGCCAGCAAGCACGGGGTTGAAACCGTGGCCTACGGCGTGCCTGGCCTGACCGCCAACTCATTGATCCGCGCGGCCACTCGCTACGTGCCGATTGAAGGCAGTTTGCTGCTCAAGTAACTCCCCACTTTTTACAGGATTGATCAGGTTTGGAACGCATCGCGGTAATTGACTTTGAAACCACCGGACTTTCCCCGAGCAGCAGTTGCCGGGCCACTGAAATTGCGGTGGTGATCCTTGAGCAGGGACGCATCGTCGAGCGTTACCAAAGCCTGATGAACGCGGGTGTGCGGGTGCCTGGGTTTATCGAACAACTGACCGGCATCAGCAATGCCATGCTGCGCACCGCGCCGTCTGCGGAGCAGGTGATGAACGAGGTCAACGAATTTGTGGGCATCACCCCGCTGGTGGCGCATAACGCCTCCTTTGACCAAAAGTTTTGGGATTACGAGATGGGCCGCATCAAGCGCACCCGTTTGCAGAACTTTGCCTGTTCGTTGCTGCTGGCGCGACGTCTGATGCCGGCTGCGCCTAACCACAAACTCGGCACCCTCACCACCTTTGCCGATTTGCCCCACACGGGTCAGGCTCACCGGGCCATGGCCGATGCTGAAATGGCGGCCAACCTCACCGCCTATCTGGCCCAGCAATTGCGGCAAAAACACGGTTTGAAAGCGCTCAATCACGATCTGCTGTGCAGCTTGCAGAAAGTCCCTGCGGCGAAGATCAACGAACACCTGAAGCGTTATCGCGGTTTCTAGAGCGTTTATTCCAGGATGACCTGCACCAAAGTGTACGGTCACTTTTGGTGCGTTCTGTTACTTATTATTTCGCTACCTTTTGTCTAGTATTCCCAGTCCCCTGCCTTTGCCTTTCGAGCTGCCCCCATGTCTGCCGCACGTCGTTTCCCGTTGCAACTGATCGGTGCTTTTTTTGCGTTGTACGTGATTTGGGGTTCGACCTATCTGGTGATCCGAATTGGCATTGAGTCGTGGCCACCGCTGATGATGGCCGGGGTGCGGTTCCTCGTGGCAGGCATTTTGATGTATGGCTTTATGCGCTGGCGTGGGGCGCCGGCACCGACCCCGGTACAGTGGCGATCTGCCGCGATGATCGGTTTTCTGTTGCTGGCCTGCGGTAATGGCGGCGTGACGCTGGCCGAGCACTCGGGTGTGGCGTCGGGCGTTGCCGCGCTGGCCGTGGCCACTGTGCCGTTGTTTACCTTGCTGTTTGGCTACTTCTGGGGCGCGCGCAATACCCGTCTGGAATGGGCCGGGATCGTCCTCGGCCTGATCGGTATTGGCATGCTTAACCTCGGCTCCAACTTGCAAGCCAGCCCGCTGGGCGCGGCGATGATTCTATTTGCCGCTGCGGCCTGGGCCTTTGGTTCGGTGTGGAGCCGCCATTTACCGTTGCCCGCCGGGCCAATGGCCAGCGCTGCTGAAATGCTCTGTGCTGGCGTGATGCTGCTGCTGGGTAGCCTTTTAAGTGGCGAGCGCATGACCCAACTGCCAACCGCTGCCGGTTGGGGCGCGCTGCTGTATCTGGTGTTCTTCGGCTCGATCATCGCTTTCAGCGCCTACATGTACCTGCTCAAAAACGTGCGCCCAGCCGCCGCCACCAGCTATGCCTACGTCAACCCGGCTGTGGCGGTGATGTTGGGCATCGCTTTTGCGGGCGAAACCATTGGCGTTGAAGAGTGCGCGGCGATGGCCGTCATCATCAGCGCTGTGGTGTTGATCGGGTTGCCGCAGTGGCGCAAGCAGAAAACCGATTGAATTAGGGTAAACTGCGCGCCATTGCAACCTATGCACACCCGCGCTGACCTTTTTCGACGGTATTCCCATGACATTCGCCACCCTTGGCCTGATCGAACCCTTGCTGCGCGCCCTTGAGACGCTTGGCTACAAGACCCCAACCCCGGTTCAGGCCCAAGCGATTCCCGCAGTGCTGGCTGGCCGCGACCTGATGGCGGCGGCCCAAACCGGCACCGGCAAAACCGGCGGCTTTGCCCTGCCGTTGTTGCAATCGCTGACCATGGAAGGCCCGACAGTTGCCAGCAACTCGGTGCGCGCGCTGGTTTTGGTGCCGACCCGCGAGTTGGCCGAACAGGTTCACGAGAGCATTCGCCAGTACGCCGAGCACCTGCCGTTGAGCACGTATGCGGTGTACGGCGGCGTTAGCATCAACCCGCAAATGATGAAAATGCGCAAAGGTGTTGATGTACTGGTTGCCACGCCAGGCCGTTTGCTCGATCTGTATCGCCAGAAGGCGATCAAGTTCAACCAACTGCAAACCCTGATTCTGGACGAAGCTGACCGCATGCTCGACCTCGGTTTTTCCGAAGAGCTGCGCGACATTTATCGTGCATTGCCAAAAAAACGTCAGACCCTGCTGTTCTCGGCTACGTTCTCCGACGCGATCCGCCTGTTGGCCGAGCAGATGCTCGACAACCCGCTGAGTATCGAAGTCAGCCCGCGCAACGTGGCGGCCAGCAGTGTTAAGCAATGGGTTATCCCGGTCGATAAAAAGCGCAAGCCAGAGCTGTTTTTGCACCTGTTACGCACCCAGCACTGGAAACAAGTTCTGGTGTTCGCCAAAACCCGTAACGGTGTGGATGAGTTGGTGGGCAAGCTGCAAGGTCTGGGCGTTAACGCTGACGGCATTCATGGCGACAAGCCACAAGCTACGCGCCAACGTGCGCTGGATCGTTTCAAGGCCAGCGAAGTGCAGATTTTGGTCGCCACCGACGTAGCGGCACGCGGGCTGGACATTGAAGACCTGCCTTTGGTAGTCAACTTCGATTTGCCAATCGTGGCTGAAGACTACATTCACCGCATTGGTCGTACCGGCCGTGCAGGTCAGAAAGGCGAAGCCATTTCGCTGGTCTGTGCCGATGAAGTGAACATGCTGTCGGCGATTGAGATGCTCACGCGTCAGACCTTGCCGCGCCACGAAGAGCAAGACTTCGAACCCGAGCACCGCGTGCCGGAAACTGATGCATCGGGTCAGGTGATCAAAAAGCCGAAGAAACCGAAAAAGCCTAAAACCTCAGGCGGTGGCGGCAAGCGCAACCTCGGTAAGTGGGTGGACAGCGGCGAAGCGGCTCCGGCAGAGCCGTCGGTTAAGCCAGTGCGCAAGGTTCCGGTTTTCAACACCGGCCCGCGCAAGCGCAAGCCTTAATACAAAGCCTTCAATGGTGGGAGCAGGCTTGCTCGCGGTCTTTTAAAAGATCAAAAGATCGCGAGCAATCGAGCGTCGACCGGCTGCTCCTACAGAGTTTGAAGCCAGCTTAAGATACCCAGCCCGGCCGCCCGGCCGCTGGCAAAACAGCCCGTGAGCAAATAGCCGCCGGTGGGGGCTTCCCAATCCAGCATCTCGCCTGCGCAGAACACCCCCGGCAACGCCTTTAGCATTAGGTTTTCATCCAACGCCTCAAATCGCACACCGCCCGCGCTGCTGATGGCTTCGTCCAAGGGACGCGCTTGGGTCAGTGTCAGTGGCAACGCTTTGATCGCTTTGGCCAACTGCGTCGGGTCATTGAAGTCTTCTGCCGGGGCCAGTTCGCGCAACAACGCCGCTTTTACGCCGTCCAGACCCAGTTGGCTGTGCAAATGTTTGCTCATGGAGCGTGAGCCGCGTGGCTTGGCCAGCGCTGCGGCGACTTTATCCACAGCCTTGTTCGGCAACAGGTCGATCAGAATCGTGGCCGCGCCGTGCTGGTTGATCGTTTCGCGAATCGGTGCAGACCAGGCATAAATCAAACTGCCTTCAATGCCGCTGGCGGTGATCACGCATTCGCCTAAACGCGGCGTGCGGTGCTCAAGTGCTATAGCGATGTTCTTGAGCGGTGCTCCCGCAAATTTGCTGCGCAGTACGTCGCTCCAGCTTGTGACATCAAACCCGCAATTGCTCGGTTGCAACGGCGCCAGTTCGACCCCGCGCTCTGCCAGCAAGGGCATCCATGCACCATCAGACCCCAACCGTGCCCAACTGCCGCCGCCCAATGCCAACAACACCGCGTCGGGCTTGAGCTGCTTTGCGCCTTCGGGGCTGTCGATGCGCAACTGACCTTCCGCTTGCCAACCCAACCAGCGATGGCGGGTGTGGATAACGACACCCGCTTCGCGCAAGCGCTTTAGCCAAGCGCGCAGCAAGGGGGCGGCTTTCATGTCGGTGGGGAACACCCGACCGGAGCTGCCGACGAAGGTTTCGATGCCCAGTTCATGAATCCACTGGCACAAAGCGTCGGCATCAAACGCCCGCAGCAGCGGTGCCATGTTCGGTGCCCGTTCGGCGTAGCGTGACAAAAATGCCGGGTACGCTTCGGAGTGGGTGATGTTCATACCGCCGACGCCGGCCAGCAAAAACTTGCGCCCCACCGACGGCATGCCGTCATACAGATCAACCTGCACACCCGCTTGGCTCAGCACTTCGGCGGCCATCAAACCGGCGGGGCCACCGCCAATAATGGCGACGTGCGGGGAAGGGGAGGTCGTGGGCTGAGTCATGGCAAGGCTGCAAATCGGCGAAATAAGTCGCGCATTCTACCTGAGGAACACCCAATACCCTGTGTAGGCGCGAGCTTGCCTGGCGATCTTTTGATCTTTTTAAAGATCACAAGGCAATCGAGCGTCGACCGGCTGCTCCTACACAGGCAAGGGTTGTATGAAAAACGTACAGCTTCTTGCAGGCCATGTGCGCTGTGGCCTGCAAGGGCTTTCGCTCAGGTTATCCACAGGCAGTTCCACAGGCATTGTGGGTAAAAAGCTCACACGTTAATGACAACCGGATGACAGCCAGACCTTTTGTGCGCTGTGGTGCAAGATCCCATGCCGACGCGCCAAGGCTTTGCGGTCTTTGCTGTAGCCGCCGCCAATTACGCCGACCACCGGTATATCGCGGCCCAGACAATGACGCATCACGCTTTCGTCCCGCGCGGCTACACCAGCATCGGTCAGCTTTAAATAGCCGAGCGCGTCGTCTTTGTGCACATCGACGCCTGCGTCGTACAGCACCAAGTCCGGTTGATACAGCGGCAATAGATAGTTCAGTGCCTCGTCGACGACCTGTAAATACTCGCTATCTCCCATGCCCATGGGCAGGCCTATGTCCCAGTCGCTTTGTGCTTTACGCGCCGGAAAATTCTTTTCGCAGTGCAGGGAGACGGTAATCGCGTCCGGTGTATGTTCAAGAATCCGCGCTGTGCCGTCGCCTTGGTGCACATCGCAGTCGAAAATCAATACACGGTTCACCCGGCCACTTTCCAGCAAGTAGCGGCTGATGACGGCCAAGTCGTTAAAGATGCAAAAACCGGCCGGGTGATCGTAGTGCGCGTGATGGGTGCCGCCGGCCAAGTGGCAGGCCAGCCCATGTTCCAGCGCCTGCTCGGCGGCGAGCAACGAGCCGCCTACTGCGCGAATGGTCCGCCGCGCAAGGGCTTCGCTCCAAGGCAGGCCTAGACGACGTTGATCTTCACGGGCCAGTTCGCCCGCCATGTAGCGCTCGATATAGGCACGATCATGGGCCAGCGCGAGGATATCCACAGGGCACAGTTCGGGGCGCAACAAGTCGGCGTCACGGGTCAACCCGCTCTCGACCAAGTGATCGCGCAACAGACGAAACTTGTCCATAGGGAAGCGATGCTCCGGCGGGAATTCCGGGCTGTAGTCTTCGTGGTAAATCAGCGGTACTGGCATATGGATTTAACGTAGGAGCGAGCGCTGGATATTAACAGCGCTGTACACTGCTCGACATGCGAAAAGCTCGGTAACACATGGAGAGGCCCGATGGATCCGATTCAAGAGCTGGAAAGCCCTCGGTTGCGCATGCGTCCTTGGCGCGACACCGACCTGCCGGAATTCGCGGCCATGTGCGCCAACCCGCAGGTGATGCGTTATTTTCCTGCGCTCTTGAGCCGTCTTGAAAGTGCTGCAGCGATTGGCCGGGTTCGTGGTCATTTTGCGGAATACGGCTACGGGATGTGGGCGGTCGAACGCAAGGACACTGGCGCTTTTATTGGCTTTACCGGGCTAATGAATGTCAGTTTTGCCGCTGCATTCACCCCAGCGGTTGAAATAGGCTGGCGACTGGCTCCAGAACATTGGGGCTTCGGATACGCCAGTGAAGCGGCCTGGACGGCGTTGCGCTGTGCTTTTGATCGCTTGGCGCTGGATCAAGTGGTGTCGTTTACCAGCCAGTCGAATCTACCTTCGCAAAAGGTCATGCAAGCGATCGGCATGCATCGAGACCTCGAAGGGGATTTCGAGCATCCCGAGCTGGTTGAAGGCCATCCACTAAGGCCGCATGTGCTGTATCGCATTTCGCGGGCACAGTGGCTGGAAACGTTACACGGTTAAATCGGCCGCTTTCGAACCTTGCGTTTGTGGCGATGCCAAAATTTTGTTGGCCGACGTAGCGAAGATTACGACGGCATTGCTCTGTGTGAGGAGAGTCTGAATGAGCCAAGTGTTGGATGATCTGGTCAATTTGCTGACCCTGGAACCGATTGAAGAAAACCTCTTTCGTGGCAGCAGCCAGGATTTAGGCTTTCGTCAGTTGTTCGGCGGTCAGGTGCTTGGGCAGTCATTGTCGGCCATGAGCCAGACCGTTGAAGATGCTCGCCACGTGCACTCGATGCACGGCTATTTTTTGCGGCCGGGCGATGCCAGCCTGCCAGTGGTTTACCAGGTTGACCGGGTGCGTGACGGCGGCAGTTTCAGCACGCGCCGGGTGACCGCGATCCAGAAGGGCCAGCCGATTTTCACCAGCAGCGCCTCGTTTCAATACGATGAGGGCGGCTTTGAGCATCAAACGGCGATGCCTGACGTGGTGGGCCCGGAGAACCTGCCATCCGAACTGGATATGATTCGCCAGAGTGCGCACCTTATCCCTGAGTCGATGCGTGAAAAATTGCTGTGCGCCAAGCCCATCGAAGTGCGTCCTGTGGTGAGCGAAGATCCGTTCAACCCTGCGGTCAGCGACCCCATCAAGTATGTGTGGTTCCGCGCTGACGGTACGTTGCCCGACAACTTGGCCCTGCACAAATACCTGCTGGCGTACGCGTCGGACTTCGGCTTGTTGACCACCTCGATGCTGCCCCATGGCAAGGGTGTGTGGCAAAAGGATATGCAGGTGGCCAGCTTGGACCACGCGCTGTGGTTCCACGGTGAGCTGCGCACCGACGAGTGGCTGCTCTATGCCATGGACAGCCCATGGGCCGGTAATTCTCGCGGGTTCTCCCGTGGCAGTATTTTCAACCGTGCCGGCAAACTGGTCGCCTCGGTGACTCAGGAAGGTTTGATCCGCCACCGCAAGGACTGGGCATGACACTCAAGGACATCAATCACTGGGTATTCGACATGGACGGCACCCTGACCATCGCCGTACATGACTTCGCCGCGATTCGTCAGGCGCTGGGTATTGCGGCCGAAGACGACATCTTGACCCACCTCAACGGCTTGCCTGCTGATGAAGCGGCCGCCAAGCATGCTTGGTTGCTGGAGCACGAACGCGAGCTGGCGTTGGCTTCTACGCCTGCGCCGGGTGCTGTCGAGTTGGTGCGTGACTTGGCCGCTCGGGGTTATCGCTTGGGCGTGCTGACCCGCAATGCCCAAGCGTTGGCGCATATCACGCTAAAGGCCATTGGTTTGGGGGAATGCTTTGCCCCGCAGGACGTCTTGGGCCGCGACAATGCTGTGCACAAACCCGACCCAGACGGCTTGTTGCAACTGGCGCAGGCGTGGGGTGTGGCCCCGGCGAACATGGTGATGGTGGGTGATTACCGCTTTGACCTGGAATGTGGCCGGGCGGCAGGCAGCAAGACCGTGCTGGTCAACGTCCCGGAAAACCCGTGGCCTGAATTGACCGACTGGCACGTCAAAGATTGCCGCGAACTGCATCGCATGCTCGACTAAAAAACCGCTGTAGGAGCAGCCGGTCGACGCTCGGTTGCCTCGCGATCTTTTAAAGATCAAAAGATCGCGAGCAAGCTCGTTCCGACAGAGGCAGAAATCGCTTAAGTGAACAACATTGCGCTCCTACAGGGGCCATTATTTGCCGAAAAGTGCCTTTTGCCCCTCTGGCGAGGTGAACATCTGATCGCCGTTGTGCCCAACGCCTGGCACTTCAACCAACCGCTGATTAAGCCCTTGCGGATGACGTTGGCTTAAGTAGTCAAAATAGTTATGCCCGCGTATCAAGCGGTATGCGCCTTGAGCCTCGGCTTCGCAGCTTTTGTCCAATGCCGGGTGGTTGGGGTCAGTGTCTTTGGCGCCCAGCAGATAGGTAATGTCACGGCTCGTGTAGGCCTGCTCAAGCAGGTGGTGTTTTTGCCCTTCTGCGTAGGTCGGTAAGTCCTTGAGCCCATATTTCCACGTGTTGAAACCAGGGCAGGTTGCTGGGTCAAAACCTACAACCGGACGTTGCGCATTGAAATACGCGTAGGACGATGGGTTGGCGATCACGTAGCGGACTTTGATGCCTTCGCTTTCCAGTGATTTGTCTGCCTCAGTGGTCAAGGCGTAGCGCTGCACCACTTGAGCACCGCCGGAGTGCCCGGCAATCACCACTTCGCGCAAATCAGGGAAGCGTTTGCGGTCGCCGAGACGCTGAAGAATCTGATCCAGCGCGGCATACGAACTCACGGGTGTCGGGCTCACGGCGGGCTCGCCGGCCATCCAGTCATTGGCGTGCCAGCGCAGCACATTGTCCTGCAGTGCATGGCGGCCGCCATCGCTCTCATTCAGAAACTGCGGCGCGATGATCAGCGTTGTGGATAACTGTCCGGCCTGTGTCGCGGCCTGCTCGGCACTGTGCAAATAGGTTTGGGCATTGCGCAAGCGCCCGTGAATCACAATCAGCGCACGTTGCACGTTGGGTTGTGGATGATTCCAGTCTTGACTCAACCCGACACTCAACTCGGCGGGGCCAATTTTTAGATGATCGGGGCTCAACTCCTTAACCCCATGTTCTGCTGCCTGTAGAGCGGTGCACGCCGCCAATAATCCCAACAATGCAATCAAACGTTTCGCCATTTAGAGCCTCGTTGCCGCAAAAGTGTCGCATTGATTGACGTTTCCTTGTTCAAACCCGGTCTTGAACCAGCGCACACGCTGTTCAGACGTGCCGTGGGTAAACGAGTCCGGTACTACTCGCCCCTGACTTTGCTGCTGCAAGCGGTCATCGCCAATGGCGTTAGCCGCTGTTAGTGCGGATTCGATGTCACCGGGTTCCAGCCAATTCAAGCGTTTTTGTGCATTGTTCGCCCACACGCCGGCGTAACAGTCAGCTTGCAACTCTTGGCGTACCAGCAGACCGCCATCGCCTTCCATGCGCCTGCCTTGTTGGCGTGCCATCTGCATTTTTGACGAAAGCCCCAACAGGGTCTGCACGTGATGCCCCACTTCATGGGCGATCACATAGGCTTGGGCGAACTCGCCTGAGGCTCTGAAGCGTTGTGCCATTTCTTGGAAAAACGACATGTCCAGGTAAACCTTTTGGTCGGCGGGGCAATAAAACGGCCCGCTGGCGGCCGTGGCAGAGCCGCAGGCTGAATTCACTTGGCCGCGAAACAACACCAGCGTGGGGTCTTTATAGGTGCGGCCGGACTGCTGAAAAATCTGACGCCACGTGTCCTCGGTGTCCCCCAAAATCGCGCGTACAAATTCCGCTTGTTGGTCGGCGGCTGGAATTGGGTGCCCGGTTCGCTGAGTGGTTTGCTGTGCCGGTTGATCCGTGAGCTGGCTCCCGAGTTGCTCGAGGATCTGCATGGGCTCCTGCCCGGTCAACAGACCAATACCCACAATCACCACCACCGCCATCAGGCTTAAGCCTTTGCCGCCGCCAAAGCGCATTCCTCCACCACCGCTTTGATCGCGCACGTCTTCCACGTTGTCGCTACGTCGGCCTTTTTTCCACTGCATGGAAGAATCCTCTGATAAGTCTTGTTTATAAGTGTTGCTGGTCAGTCGGTAGAGCGCCATACCGGCCGTCAGACGCTTATTGAATGGGCAGGCAGTGTGGCAGTTAGCCGGGCGAGTTCACAGAAGTGGCTTACACGCTGCATCGGCTACTTGTAGGCGGGGGCTGACTTACGAAGAGGGGATTGGGACGTAGGGTGGGCATTGCTTTTACATCACGTTCTGGAGTGTGTCATGAGTAAAAAACAATCTTCCCCGTCTGTTGAGACGCCCAGCGAGCCCTTGTTTCATGAGGTCGTCGGGTTTATTGAGAAAGCCCGTGAGCACGCAAACCGGAGTGTTAATACAGCACTTATCGAGCTTTATTGGCGAGTCGGAGAGTACGTCAGCCTGAAAACGCAGAGTGCAGGTTGGGGGAAGGGGACAGTGCGTGAGCTAGCGGCTTACATCCAATGCAGGCAGCCTGGAGTCCGAGGTTTTTCGGCGCAGAATATTTGGCGTATGCAGCAGTTTTTCGGCGCCTATCGCCATGATCCAAAACTCTCAACGCTGTTGAGAGAATTACCGTGGTCATCAAATCTGCACATCTTGACGCGTGCCAAGCACCCGGAGGAACGAGAGTTTTACTTGCGAATGGCGGTTGAACAGCGGTGGTCGGTGCGTGAAGTGGTACGCCAAATGGATAGCCATTTATTCGTGCGCACCGAGTTGACTCCTGCAAAAGTCTCAGCATCGTTGAGAGATATTCATCCGCAGGCCTCCGAGTTTCTTAAAGACAGTTATTTCCTTGAGTTCCTAGGGTTGGCGCAAAACCATTCGGAGGCCGAACTGCAGCACAGTTTGATTAACAACCTAGGGCGGTTTCTGACTGAACTCGGCAGCGATTTTTGTTATGTCGGTTCTCAATATCCCTTGCAGGTAGGGGACCAAGACTTCGCGCTAGATTTGCTTTTTTTCCATCGGGGCCTTAATTGCCTCTTAGCCATAGAACTGAAGGTCGGGCGTTTTGAACCCGAACATCTGGGTAAACTCAATTTCTATCTGGAAGCCCTCGATCGAGATCACCGCAAGTCCCACGAAAATCCGGCCATTGGTGTTTTACTGTGCGCCAGTAAAAATGATGAAGTGGTTGAATACGCGCTCAATCGCTCGTTGTCCCCAGCAATGATTGCCGAGTACCAGACGCGTTTGCCGGACAAGAAACTGCTGCTCGCCAAGCTGCACGAGTTTTACCTACAAAACGTCCCCGTCGACGACGCGTGACGTCCTCATCCGTCTTGGAGCTGTGACCCCTGTGAATATCGATACCCGCATCAAATACCGTCACTTGGTGTGCTTTTTGGAAATGGCACGTCAGGGCAGTTTGGCGCGGGCGGCGGATGTGTTGGCGGTCAGCCAGCCGGCTATGTCCAAAACCCTTAAAGAGTTGGAAGAACTGCTCACGGTCAGTCTGTTTGTGCGCAGTAAAAGCGGGATCAGCCTGACCGAAGCGGGGATGGCTTTCCTGCGTTACGCAACGCCTTCGGTGCAGGCATTGCGTGAAGGCGTCAATGCATTGCGTGGTGGGGAGTATTCAGGCGGCACAGTCCGGTTGGGGGTGTTGTCCACCGTAGAAAGTCTGTTAGTGCCCGAGTTGGTGAGCCGCCTGCACGCGCGGCATTCGGCGTTGGTGGTGAGTATCGTCACCGGCCCGAGTGCGTATTTGTTGTCTCAGTTGCGGGTGGGCGACGTCGACTTGGTGGTAGGGCGCATGACTGACAGCCCGGAAATTCAGGGTATGAATTTTGAACATCTGTACAGCGAATCGATGACGCTGGTCGTGCGTCCGGGGCATCCATTGCTGCAGGGGGCGCTAGATCGCAGCCAGCTGGAACGCTATCCGCTGGTGCTGCCGCTGGCCAACACCACCATCCGAACGTTTGCCGACAGTTTGTTTGTGCAGTGCGGCATCAGTCAGTCACGCCAACGTCTTGAAACCTTGTCAGTGACGGTCAGTCGGCGCTATGTGTTGCGCAACAATGCCGTCTGGATCGCACCTCTGGATGCGGTGCGCCTGGATCTGGCAAGCGGCGAACTGCTAGAGATCGACCTCGGCCAGCGCGAGCCAGGCGGCTCAATTGGTATTTGCAGCAACGCACATGTGCCGATGTCGGTGGCGGCCCAAGGCTGCGTTGAAGTATTACGTGAGTTAGGGCAAGCGTACGGCGAAAGTGTTTATCCATAACCATATGGTTATGCTTGGAGTCGTCCTTTTCACTAGTGCTCGACCTGCTGTTGTCTGAAACTGGCGTCTAGCCTTCATAAAAACAACAGGAGATCGACATGTCTGATGCAGACAGCCGGCGCTTTATCATTCGTGATCGCAACTGGCACCCTAAAGCCTTCACCCCTGACTATAAAACCTCGATTGCCCGTTCTCCGCGCCAAGCGCTGGTGAGCATCCCGCAATCGGTCAGCGAAACCAGCGGTCCCGATTTTTCTCACCTTCGACTTGGCAAGTTCGACAACGACCTGTTGCTGAACTTCAATAACGGTGGCTTGCCGGTGGGCGAGCGGATTCTGGTTTCGGGGCGCGTGTGCGACCAATATGGCAAACCAATCCCGCACACCTTGGTCGAGATGTGGCAAGCCAACGCCGGTGGCCGTTATCGCCACAAGAATGACCGTTACCTGGCGCCGCTGGACCCCAACTTTGGTGGTGTGGGCCGTACGCTCACCGACAGCCAAGGCTATTACAGCTTTCGCACCGTAAGACCGGGCCCTTACCCGTGGCGAAACGGCCCCAATGACTGGCGTCCGGCGCATATTCACGTGTCCATCAGTGGCCCTTCGATTGCCACGCGCCTGATCACCCAGTTGTATTTCGAAGGTGATCCGTTGATTCCGATGTGCCCGATCGTCAAATCGATTGCCAACCCAGACGCTGTGCAAAGCCTGATTGCACGCTTGGACATGGGCGCTGCCAATCCGATGGATTGCTTAGCGTATCGCTTTGACATCGTGCTGCGCGGTCAGCGCAAGACTCACTTCGAAAACTGCTGAGGAGCCTCGTCATGCCTATCGAACTGCTACCGGAAACTCCATCGCAAACGGCCGGTCCTTACGTGCATATCGGGCTGGCGCTGGACGCCGCCGGTAACCCAACGCGCCCAGTGGAAATCTGGAGCGAGATGGCCAAGCCTGGCGCCGAGGGCGAGCATATTCTGCTGCTCGGCAATGTCTATGACGGTAATGGCCACTTGGTGCGCGATTCCTTCCTGGAGCTGTGGCAAGCCAACCATGAAGGTGTCTACGACGAAGACTTTGATAGCGAGAAGGCTTTCAACAGTTTTGGCCGTACGGCGACCACGTTTGATGCGGGTGAGTGGACACTCAACACCATCAAGCCCGGGGTGGTGAAAAACGCCGCGGGTGTGCCGATGGCGCCGCATATCAACGTGTCGCTGTTTGCCCGAGGCATCAACATTCACCTGCAGACTCGCCTGTATTTCAGCGACGAGCCGCAAGCCAATGCCCAATGCCCCGTGCTCAACCTGATCGAGCAACCGCAACGTCGCGAAACGTTGATTGCCCATCGCTGCGAAGTGAACGGCAAGCCGGCATACCGCTTTGATATTTACATTCAAGGCCCGAACGAAACGGTGTTCTTCGACTTTTAAGTGCCGTGTGTGGGAGCAGGCAAGCCTGCCTGGCTCCCACCGCTGTGACTTACTCGTACTGCGTGACCCCCGCAATATGCCGCCCGGCAATGTAGCCAAATGTCAGGGCTGGCCCAAGATTTATGCCTCCCGCCGGATAGTACCCGCCCATGATGCTGGCCATGTCTGTTCCAGCGGCATACAACCCTTTGATCGCCTGACCTGCTGTGTTCAGCACTTGTGCGTGCTCGTTGGTTTTGAGCCCGGCAAAGGTGCCGAAACAGCCAGGTTCGACCTTAACTGCGTAAAACGGGCCTTTTGTGATGGGCGCCACGCAAGGGTTGGGCTGATGCAACGGGTCGCCTTGTTTGCGGTTGTACGGGGTGGAGCCGCGTCCGAATTGCGGGTCCATGCCTGTTTGAGCATGGCGATTGTAATCGTCGACGGTCATTCGCAAGGCAACGGCATCAATGCCGCAGGCTTGTGCCAGGCCTTCAATGGTGTCCGCACTTTTCAGATAGCCAGACTTGATGAACGGCGTCACGGGGATTGGAAAGGGTCGTGAAATGCCCAGTCCGTAACGGCGCTGGAAGGCGTGACTGCAAATCAGCCACGACGCCACCGGTTTGTCGGCAGGTGCTTTTTCAACCATGGCTGTGACGTAGTCGTAATAGCCATTGGCTTCATTGACGAAACGCTGCCCATTGCTCAGTACGCCAATGATTCCTGGCTTACCACGCTCAATGATGTGCGGGAAATGCCCGATGCTGCCGTCGCTGTGTGGGACGCGAGACACCGGCGCCCAAGCCACAGTCGACTGCATGTCGCTGTTGACCCATCCCCCCGCACTTTCTCCCAGTCTTAGACCATCACCGCTGGCGCCCAGCGGCGGTAGGGCCAGATGCTCATGCCCGGTCGGCGTACGTGGAAACAGCGCCTTGCGCCGTTCAATGTCATTGGCAAACCCGCCAGCAGCCAGCACCACGGCCTTGCGTGCGCGGATCTGTATTTCGCCCCGCGCAGTCTTGACCACGGCGCCTGTGACGCCCGTTGCGTCTTGGGTTAACTGCGTTACCGGAGCTGATTCCCATAGCAGCACGCCCAGGTCCTCAGCGGATTTGGCCAGCCGCGCGACCAATGCGACGCCATTCACCAAATGCAGAGCCCGACCCTGCAAAGCGAGGTCTAGGAGGTGGCGAGTAAAACGTTTGGTCACGTGCCAGGCCGCAGGCAGCGAGCGGGTGAGATTGAGAAAAGCGGCCAGGTCAGGGCCTGCCATGATCGGCATGCCCATAAATGAGGTTTCGCGCATCGTCTTGCGCAAACGCTTGAGTAGCTTGCCTGCTTCACGTCCGTTGTACGGTGCGGCGATCACTGAGCGCCCTCCGGTACCGGCCCCCGGAGTGTCGCCGTGGATGTCGGCAATCGCGTTGCCATCGGCAAACTGCAAGCGGGTGTGCTGTTCGAAGAAGGCCACCATCTGCGGTCCGGCCTCAAGAAAAGCATCAATCATGGCCGGCTCGTAGCGTTCACCCAATTCGTGCTTGAGGTAGGTGCGCGGCAATTCCACGTCTTCAACGATCCCGGCGCGTTTGGCCAGAGGGTTGCAGGGCACCCACGCCCAGCCGCCGGACCAGGCAGTGGCGCCACCGAATACCGGGTCTTTTTCGACCACGATGACTTTTTGCCCATGCCAGGCGGCCGTGACGGCTGCGGATAAACCGGCCGCGCCAGAGCCGACAATCAGCACATCACAGTCGATAACGTCGGGTTGAGAGGCAGCGGTCATGGGGCAGGCTCCGTGTAGAGTGGTTTTTGGAATATGGTTCCAAAATATAAAGATTTGCGGCTAAAACAACAACCCTGAACGTGTTTATTCAGTTCCATATTTTGCGTTTTAGCGTTTACCTTTTAGAATCCATTCATTTTCGAGGGCTTTGTATGGCTGGCAGTCAGATCGAACGTGTGTTCAGTGTGCTTGAAAGTCTCACCCAGGAGCCTCGCGGTGTGCCGATGCAGACGCTCGCCGAGCAATTAGGCATTCCAAAAAGTGCGACCCACCGCTTGCTCGCCGAGTTGGTACGGCTGGGCTATGTGCGGCAAAACAGCGAGAACAGTCGCTACCATCTGTCGACCAAGTTGGTCGCCATGGGCTTTCAATACTTGGCCAGCAGCGGGGCCGACATTGTGCAGCCGATTCTTGATCGTCTCGCCCAGGAAACCGGTGAACTGGTGCGCCTGGGAGTGGTGGACGGTGAGCGCCTGACCTGGATCGCCAAGTCTCAGGGCGCCCGCTCCGGGTTGCGCTATGACCCGGACATGGGGCGCGACGCGCCTCTTTATTTCACTGCGTCCGGGCATGCCTGGCTGGCCACCATGAGTGATGCCATGGCGTTGGCGCAGGTTGAGCGCCAGGGTGTTGTGCCCCCCGAAGACGTGGGGCCGAATGCGCCCCACTCTAATGTGCAATTGCTGGAATGCTTGCGCGTCGCCCGCGAGCAGGGCTATGCCTGCGTAGAGGAGAGTTCGGCCATTGGCACCAGCGCCATTGCGGCCGTGGTGCGCAGCCCGTTGGGGCAGCATGTGGTCGGCGTATTGAGTGTGGCCGGGCCTAGCGCACGCTTGCCTCAAGCCCGATTGCACGAGCTGGCGCCGCTGTTGCTTGCGTTCGCTGACGAGTTATCCGTGGCCTGTCAGGCGTCTGAATTGTTCGACGCCTGACGGTTAAATTGGACGAAGTAGTTAATTTAACTTGCAAGAAAGTGGAACTGGATTCTAAATTAATCTGAATTCTGTGGTTCCATAATTCTTACAAGAGGATCAACACTTTGAATGCTCCATTGCGAATCGCTTTGGTGGGGGCTGGCATCATGGGTCGCCAGCACCTGCATCACTTAAAGCAGCTCGACAGCGCTGTACTCTGCGCGGTGGCAGACCCAGCACCGCAGTCGGCCGAGTTTGCGGCTGAGTGCGGGGTCGAATGGTTTGAAGACACGGCGCAGATGCTGGCGGCGGTCAAGCCTGACGGCGTGATCATCGCGAACCCCAACACGTTGCACGTGAGCACGGCGCTGACCTGCTTGGCCGCGGGTGTACCGGTGCTGCTAGAAAAACCGGTGGGCGTGGACCTGGCCGAGGTGCGTACGCTGGTCGCCGCATCCCGGGACAGCGGTGTGCCCGTTTTGGTGGGCCATCATCGGCGCCACAACCCGCTGATTGTGCGGGCTCATGAACTGGTGAAAAGCGGGGCGTTGGGGCGTTTGAGTACCGTGACCGCGCTGTGGCAACTGCAAAAGCCCGAGAGTTACTTCGACATTCCGTGGCGGCGCGAAGCCGGTGCGGGGATGTTGCTGACCAACCTCATCCATGATCTGGATTTACTGCGGCATCTGTGTGGCGAAGTCCGTCAGGTGCAGGCCATCACCAGCAATGCTGTGCGCGCTTATGGCAATGAAGACTGTGCGGCGGTCTTGCTGCAATTTGAAAACGGTGCACTCGGCACGTTGACGGGCTCCGATGCCGTAGCCGCGCCTTGGAGCTGGGAACTGAGCTCTGGGGAAAACCCGGTGTATCCGCGTCAAAGCGATCAGCCCTGCTATTTGCTTGCGGGTACTGGCGGGGCGTTGAGCATTCCGCAGCTCAAACGCTGGCATTACGCCGAGGACGGCGCTGGCTGGCACGAGTCATTGCTGGTCGAGCAAGAGCGCTTCAACCCGGATGAAGCCCTGCGCCTGCAACTGGAGCATTTTGTTCGGGTGATTCGACGCGAAGTTGCGCCGTTGGTAAGCGCGGCAGATGCCGCCCGCACCTTGGCGCTGATCGAAGCCATTCGTGAAGCCGCAGCAACTGGCCGCGCCTGTGCCCCTGACCTTATTGACGCCTGAGACACTCCAACATGAACGCTCGTCCTTTATCCCTTGCTGCCCTGACCGTGCTGGAAGTTTCGCCGGTCGACATGATCGAAATCGCCGCCCGTACAGGTTACAGCCATGTTGGCTTACGCCTAGAGCCGGCCACGCCGGAGGAATATCACTTTCCGTTGGTCAGTGATGCAGGTCTGCGTCAGCAGACACTTAAACGTTTGCGTGATACCGGCATCAAAGCCCTCGATATCGAGATTCTTCGCCTGAAGCCGCAGACCCGCGTCTCTGATTTCGCGACGATCCTTGCGGTGGGGGCCGAATTCGGTGCCACAGAGTTGCTGGTGGCTGGCAATGACCCCGATGAACAACGCATGAGCGATAACTTTGCGGCATTGTGTGACTTGAGTCGCCCTTACGGGATCTATCCTCATCTGGAGTTCATGCCGTGGACCGATGCCAAGAACTTGCAGCAGGCTGTGCGGGTGGTTGAGCAAGCAGGTCGTGACAATGGCTGTGTACTGGTTGATGCATTCCACTTCAACCGTTCTGGCTCGCGGTTTGAAGATTTGGCCAAGGTTGATCCGTCGCGCATGCGCTATATGCAGTTATGCGATGTGGCGGGTCCAACGCCTGATGACATGCAGGAAATTTTGCGTCAGGCGCGTAACGAGCGACGTTTTCCAGGCGACGGTGACTGTGATTTGCTCGGCCTGCTAAGGCAGTTGCCAAAAGACATACCACTGAGCCTTGAAATTCCCTGTGTTGAGCTTCAAGCGCGGGGCGTCAGTGCTGAACAACGGGCGCAATGGGCGATTGATAAAACCCGGGCGCTTTTGCAACAGCTGTAGTGCGTAGCGCCCGGATTCGGGTGACTGAGTGCTGTGAGTCCATTGCTCCACGATGAGGTGTTCGATGTCATTGCCTACGCCACTCTCGGGCGTTAACCAGCCCATCAAGGGCATTCTGCTGATAGTGATCGCAACGGCGTTGTTTTCCAGCCATGACGCGTTGTCCAAGTACTTGAGCGGTTTGTACCCCGTGGTCATGGTGGTGTGGGCGCGCTATATGGTGCACACCTTGTTGATGGCCAGCTACTTCTTGCCGCAATCGGGGCTCCGGGTGCTACGCAGCAGGCGCCCGATGCTACAGGTGTATCGGGCGATTTGTTTGCTGGGCTCCGGGCTGTTTTTTACCTTTGGCCTGCTGTACATCCCGTTAGCGGAAAACACCGCGGTTAACTTTTTAGCACCGTTATTGGTGGCGGCCCTGTCCGGGCCGTTGCTTGGCGAAAAAGTCACGCGGGGGCAGTGGATTGCGGTGAGCTGCGGATTTATCGGGGTGGTGGTGATCATCCATCCGGGGGGCGACTTGTTTACCCCGGCGGTGTTGCTGCCGATGTCGGCGGCGCTGTGTTTTAGCTGCTACCAAATCCTCACACGCAAACTCAGCCTGTACGACACGCCGACCACCAGTAACTTTTTTGCGGGCTTGTTCAATGCACTGGTGCTGAGTGCGCTGGTGCCGTTCTTCTGGCAGACGCCCACGTGGGTGCACGGTCTTGAAATGCTCGCGCTTGGCTCCCTGGGCATGACCGCGCATTTGCTCCTGACACAGTCGTTCCGCCTAGCGGCCCCGGCTTTGCTGGCGCCTTTCAGTTACTGCCAGATCGTGTTTTCTGGGTTGCTGGGCTGGCTGCTGTTTAATCACACGCCTGACCTCACGTCACGGATCGGCATTGCGATTGTCTGCATCAGTGGGTTGGCGGCGGCTTGGCAACAGCGCAGGAAAAAGGCTGTTTGAGGCGGTGATAGAGGGTGGTCTTGCGGTAGCGATACACCCGGCAGGTGCGCGCTTTTGATCTTGCTGAAGGCGCCCCTCTCCCGAAGGAAGAGGGGCTATTTGAGCGTTCTAGACTGAACTCAAACCTGCGGGATTTTACGCGGAGCCATGAAGTACAACCATGTCAGTGCAATGAAGTACATCGCCGGAATCATGGTGAACAATATGGTGTAGTTGTTGTTGGTAACAGTCAGCACGTAGCCCACGATTTGCGTCATGAACATACCGCCGATGGCTGCACACATGCCGCCAAAACCGAACACGGTGGCCATCATGTGCTTAGGTGTGAAGTCCATCACCATACTCCACACGTTGGCGGTCCAGGCTTGGTGGGCACCAAGGGCCAGGGAGATAGCCGCTACGGCGAGCCACAATTCGCTGGTACCTGCAGCCAACACCACGCCGATGATGCACATGGCACACAGCAACATCGACACGAGCCGCGCCTTGACGGCGGCCATGCCACGGTTGATCAGCATCGAAGACAGAATCCCGCCACCCACGCTGCCGAAGTCAGCGGTGATGTAGATGATGATCAACGGGATGCCCATTTGCGTCACGCTGATACCCAAGTTGTATTGCTGGTTCAGAAATGGCGGCAGCCAGTACAGATAGAACCAGAACACTGGCGCAGTGAGGGAGTACGCCAAAGCAAACGCCCACGTACCGCGCATCTTGAGGATGGTGGAGAAGGTCACCGGCTTGTCTTCGGGTTCCTTTTCCTGCTGGATGTAGGCAATTTCTTCTTTGCTAACGGTTGGGTGCTCTTCAGGGTTGTAGTATTTCAGGCCCCAGAAAAGCAGCCAGATACCGCCCAGCGCCGCCATACCCAAGAACGCAGCCTGCCAGCCCCACACATGCAGCACTAACGGCAGCAGCATTGGTGTGAACATCGCGCCAACGTTAGTACCGGCGTTGAAAATACCGGTGGCTACCGCACGCTCTTTGGCGGGGAACCATAGACGTGTCGTTTTCACGCACGCCGGGTAGTTGGCAGCCTCGGTTAAACCGAGAATAAAGCGGCACACCATAAAGCCAACGGCTGAGGTTGCCAGGCCGTGTGCGCCAGTTGCCAAGCTCCACAGCAAGACCGCGCAGAAGAACACGCGTTTTACGCCAACTCGGTCGATCAGACGACCTTGCAGGACGAAACCAATGGCGTAGCCCACCTGAAACCAAAAGTTGATGTTGGCGTAGTCCATCGCCGTCCAGCTCATTTCCTTGGCTAGAATCGGTTGCATCACGCCTAAAGCTGCGCGGTCGATGTAGTTCAGTGTGGTTGCGAAAAACACGAGGGCAAGCATGCCCCAGCGGGTTTTACCAATGGCCATTGCCCCACGAAACCTGTCGCCGAACCCGGCTTGTGGAGTATTTTGGGCCTTGTTGATGCGTGTCGATTGAGAAGGGGTCATGGCTATTTACCCGTCCATTTAGAGGTCGGGAAACACACTGGCGGCATCGTAAAGCAGGGCGTCATATCAATAAGAGCAAGCATGAGCGGTTACCCGTTTTTTGGAATTGTTATGTGGTGTTGTGCAGTATTTGGTGCAAAAGGTACGGGTTGGATGGTGGCGATTGGACAAAAAGTCGTCAATTCAACAAAGGGCATAGTGTTCGATAATCGCACGCAAAACTAACCGGTTGGTACAGACTGGTTGCTCAATGATAGGGTGCCCTTAATAATCAATCCATATAAGAAATGCCATCGGTTGCCGGCCCAGGAGTTAAAAATGAAGCGTTCGATCGCCACTGTTTCTTTGAGCGGCACCTTGCCGGAGAAGCTTGACGCCATTGCGGCGGCCGGTTTTGACGGGGTCGAGATCTTTGAAAATGACCTGCTCTATTACGACGGCAGCCCGCGTGAAGTGCGCCAGATCTGCTCAGACCTTGGTTTAGAGATCAGTCTGTTCCAGCCTTTTCGCGACTTTGAAGGCTGCCGCCGTGACCGGTTAGCCCGCAACCTGGACCGTGCCGAACGCAAGTTCGACTTGATGCAAGAGCTGGGCACCGACCTGGTCCTGGTGTGCAGTAACGCTGCCCCCGACTCCGTGGGTGACCGGCAGATTCTGCTCGACGACCTGAGCCTGCTCGCTGAGCGGGCCGGGGCGCGGAATTTGCGCATCGGCTACGAAGCCCTGGCATGGGGGCGGCACGTGAACACGTGGCAACAGGTCTGGGATCTGGTTCGCCACATCGACCACCCGAGCCTCGGCGTGCTGCTCGACAGCTTCCACACCTTGTCGCTCAAAGGCGACCCGAGCGGCATTGCGCAGATTCCTGGCGACAAAATCTTCTTTGTGCAAATGGCCGACGCGCCGATCCTGGCTATGGACGTGTTGGAGTGGAGCCGTCACTTCCGCTGCTTCCCGGGGCAGGGCGAGTTCGATTTGCCGGGCTTTTTGGCGCCAATCATTCAGAGCGGCTACACCGGGCCGTTGTCGCTGGAAATCTTCAATGACGGTTTCCGCGCTGCGCCAACCCGCGCCAATGCCGCCGATGGCTTGCGCTCGTTGCTGTTCCTCGAAGAGAAAACCCGCGAGCGCCTGGCCCAACAGGCCACGCCCGCAGCGACTCTGGAGCCGCTGTTTTCGCCGCCTGAAGCCAGCCAATACAATGGCATCGAGTTTCTTGAGTTTGCCGTCGATGACAATCAGGGCGCGCAACTGACGCACTGGCTCGAACGGTTGGGGTTCAGCAAGGCCGGGCAACATCGCTCGAAAAATGTGAGCTTGCTGCGCCAAGGCGATATCAACCTAATTCTCAACGCGGAACCGTATTCGTTCGCGCACAACTTTTTTGAGGCACATGGCCCTTCGCTGTGCGCCACTGCGATCCGAGTGCAAGACAGCGCCAGCGCGCTGGCCCGTGCCGTGGCCTATAAAGGTCAGCCCTATCGCGGTTTGGTCGGACCTAATGAGCTGGAACTGGCCGCCGTTCGAGCACCCGATGGCAGCCTGATTTATCTGGTAGATCAAGATGAAGCAGGCAAACCACTGTACGAATCTGACTTCAACCTCGCGTCCTCCTCGGCAACCCAAGGTGGGCTTAAACGCATTGACCACATGGCCATGGCGCTGCCAGCAGACAGCCTCGACAGTTGGGTGCTGTTCTACAAGAGCCTGCTGGACTTTGAAGCGGACGACGAAGTGGTGTTGCCGGACCCATACGGCTTGGTAAAAAGCCGCGCATTGCGTAGCCGATGCAGCACGATTCGTTTACCGCTGAACATTTCTGAAAACAGAAACACCGCCATCTCACACGCGTTGTCGAGTTATCGCGGTTCAGGCGTGCATCACATTGCGTTTGAGTGTGATGACCTGTTCGCTGAGGTCAGCCGCGCCAAAGCCGCCGGTGTCCCGCTGTTGGATATTCCCCTGAACTACTACGACGACCTGGCTGCGCGCTTTGATTTTGACGATGAGTTTTTGAGCGAACTGGCCTACTTCAACGTGCTTTACGACCGAGATGCACAGGGCGGCGAGTTGTTCCATGTGTACACAGAGCCGTTTGCAGGGCGCTTCTTTTTTGAGCTGTTACAACGCAAAAACGGTTATGCCGGTTACGGTGCGGCCAACGTTGCGGTTCGCCTCGCGGCGATGGCCAAGTCACGGACGGGCGCGGTGCGTCAGGCAAAGCTGTAAGACGGTTTGTCGAATACGATTGTCGACTTCCTTCGTTTAACCGGGCGGCCCATAATCGCGGCCATCCTCAGATGGCCGTGAGCCTTTAATGACCCAGATTCCAGACGTCGACACCGTCGCCATGGCGCCGGTAGTTGAACCGCGTAAGAGCCGGAAAAACAACCCGGAGAAGACTCGCGAGAACATCCTGCAAGAAGCCCTTGTCGAGTTTGTGGAACAGGGGCTCACGGGCGCGCGGGTGGATGCAATTGCGGAGCGTACCCATACCTCCAAGCGCATGATTTATTACTACTTCACCAGCAAAGAACAGCTGTATATCGAAGTGCTGGAGAAGCTCTATGGCGAGATTCGTAGCACTGAGAGCCTGCTGCACCTCGATGAGCTTGAGCCTCGCGAAGCGATTCATCGGCTAGTTGAGTTCACCTTTGATCACCATGATATGAACGCTGATTTCGTACGCATGGTCAGCGTCGAAAATATTCACAAGGGTGAATACATCAAGCGCTCAGAGGGCATCAAAGCCATGAACCTCACGATTGTTCATGCGCTTGAAAACATTTTGCGGCGCGGCGTAGAACAGCAGGTCTTTCGCCCCGGCTTGAACCCGTTGGACGTTCACCTGCTGGTCAGTTCATTCTGTTTTTATCGCGTGTCGAATCGCTACACAGTCGGCGAAATATTCCAAATCGACATGTCCGACACGCAGGTCAAACAGCGGCAACGTGAAATGATCTGCGACTCGGTGTTGCGTTACTTGCAGGTGTGAGGTTGCCGCCATCCTGTAGAGGGTGGCGGCATGCGTTTACCCATTCATTTCCTGGAAGTGCGCCAGCATGCGATCTGCATCAGCAGTCGCATCGCTGATCAATTCAAACGCTTTGACCGCTTGAAACACCGCCATGTTGCCGCCGTCCAGTGTGCGGCAGCCTAGGGCACGGGCGTGTCGCAGCAACTCGGTTTCTAGCGGGAAGTACACAATTTCGGCCACCCACAATGCGCTATGCAGCCACTGCGCGGGCACCGGCATGCCAGGCAGCTTGGCCATGCCCATCGGCGTGGTATTGACCAGTCCATCGGCGCGGGCTAGTGCTCTTTGAAGGTCACCTCCCGCTTTGGCCCGGGCGCCGGGGAAATGCTGATTCAGGTTGTCCGCTAGGCTTTGCGCGCGTTCGGTGTCGACATCAAAAATCTCTAACTGTTGAACGCCTTCACTGAGCAGCGCGTAGGCCACGGCTGATCCTGCACCCCCTGCGCCCATTTGGACCACCTGTTGCACGGCAACACCGCTCAGACCGCGTCGAAACCCTTGCGCAAAGCCCAAGCAGTCAGTGTTGTGCCCGATGCGTTTGCCGTCCTTCAACACCACGGTGTTCACTGCGCCGATCCCGCGAGCTTCATCAGACAACTCGTCGAGCCACGGCATGATTGCCTGCTTGCACGGGTAGGTGATGTTCAATCCGCTCAGCCCCATGCGCTCTGCGGCGATCAGCAGGTCGGGCAGGGCGTTGTTATCAAGTTGCAACACCTCTAGATCAATCAATTTATAAACGTAACGCAGCCCTTGCGCCGCGCCTTCGCGCTCATGCATCGCAGGTGTGCGTGAAGCCTGAATCCCCGCACCGATTAGCCCGGCGACCATCGACTTTGACGTGTGGATCGACATGCGGCTTACCCCTTCAACTGCTGGCTGAGATGTTGCAGCGCCAGGCGATAGCCATTGCTGCCAAAGCCGCACAACACCGCTTGGGCAATGCCCGAGACAAAGGAGTGATGACGGAAAGCTTCACGTGTGTGGACATTGGACAAATGAACTTCGATCACGGGCAGTTCGCTGGCGACCAAGGCATCGCGAATGGCCACTGAGGTGTGGGTCCAGGCGGCCGGGTTGATCACAATGGCTGCGCAGCGCTTACGGGCTGCGTGAATCCAGTCGAGCAATTCACCCTCGTGGTTGGTTTGACGAAATTCGACTTTCAGGCCTTCTTCGCTGGCCGTTCGGCCGCACAAGTCGGCAATGTCAGCCAGCGTCTCATGGCCATAAATACCGGGTTCACGGCTGCCAAGCAGATTTAGATTGGGGCCATTGAGCACCAAAACGATAGGGGACATATAAGGCAACTCTACTTTGTTTTTATGAGGTCGCCTGAGCACGGCTCAGTCGGTGGGTTTAAATTGTACCAGCTGGTTAATAAGGTCAATTGCGCCGTAAATGCCGGGCCGGCTTTCCCCCAATAAGTGGGCGTTTATCGAACGCTGCGTTCTGCAAGTTAATATCAATTGAAAATCATTCTCGACAAAAAGTAAGATAGCCACCCCCTTTTCCTTCTCGCGTAGGGAGCCGGTTTGTCGGATATGGACCTCAAGGGCTTGTTCCTCAAGCATGCCAGTACCCTGCGTGGGTATTTGGCGCGCAAGGTACGAGACCCACAGTTGGCCGCGGATCTGGTGCAGGAAAGCTTCCTGCGCATGGCCGAGCGCGGGCGCAAAGAGCACATCGACAATTCCCCCGGCTACCTTTACCGCGTGGCGGGCAACCTGCTGGTCGATCACATCCGCCAAGAAAACCGCCGCAAGACCGACTCAGTGACGCACGAGGCATTGGCCGACATCGAGGACGAAATGGCAGGGCTGGAGGCTCAGGCGATGGCTGAACAACAGCGCATGGCGTTAAAAAAGGCACTGGCAGAACTGCCCGAGCGCACACAGGAAATCTTCCGGCTTAACCGCATCGAAGGCATGACCCATGCTGAAGTTGCGCGTCACCTTGAAATTTCTGACAGTTCAGTGCAAAAACATCTGTCGAAAGCGTTGGCGTATGTCATGCAACGCCTACAAGCACCTGAGAAATAACCTGCCAGTCTTTTGATAAACGGCTTACTGATAATTGCTCGGTAAGACGTCACTGCTTATATATAACGAGAAATTGAGATTCACACGTGAATAGCCAAGGCCCCGAACAACAGATCATCACTGAGACGGCCGCCGAGTGGGCGGTGCGCCTGCACGCGGGTGACTTGGACGAGGCGGCGCAGGCACAACTCGAACAATGGTTGGCCGCTGATGAACGCCATGCGCCCGCCTTGGCGTTTGCCGAACAGACCTGGGCGGCCTTGGGAGCATTGGCGCTGGACCCGCAAATGGCCAGGCCAGCCCCACACCGTCAGCGCCAGGAAGCGCCGCGCCCCGCGCCAGTGACTCGGCGCAGGCGCCCGCTGCGCTGGGTCGGGCGTGCTGCGGTACTGTCCTTGGTGTTAGCAGTGGGCTGGATCAGCGGCCCGACGGCGCTGATTAATATGCAGTCCGACTACCGCACCGGCGCAGGAGAAATCCGTACCGTGCAGCTTGATGACGGCAGCTCGGTGGAGCTGGATGCGTCGAGCGCCATCCGCATCGACTACGACACCTACGAACGTCGAATCAGCCTGCTGGCGGGCTCGGCAGTGTTTGACGTGGCGCCGATGGGCGAGGCAGAAGTCCGGCCCTTTGTGGTGCAAAGCGCAGGCGGGCAAACCAAAGCCTTGGGCACACAATTTGTCGTCGGTCGCCAAAGCAGCGACCAGGCCTGGGTCGGGGTGTTGCAACACAGCGTCGCTGTGAGCCTGCAAAGCCCGCCGGTTCAAGGCGCGGCCCGACAAACCCTGCAAGAGGGGCAAAGTGCGCGTTACAGCGCGCGCAATGGCGTGCAACCCTTGCCCGGTTATGACCTGAGTGCGGCCACCAGTTGGCGACGCGGCGTGCTGATTTTTGATCGCCAGCCGTTGGCCCGCGTGATCGAGCAACTCAACCGCTATCGCCCCGGGAAAATCGTTTTGGCCAACCGAGCCTTGGCTGATCGGCAAGTCAGCGGCGTCTTCCGCCTCGAAATGCTCGACAGCGCCTTGCACACCCTCACCCAGGAACTGCACGTAAAACGTGTGGAGCTGGCGGGCGTCAGCCTGATTTACTAAACCGCTCCTACGCGGGTTTCACCAGCCAAACCGGGCTTCTGAAAATTATTCGCAAAAACCGTTACTGACTTTCCCCCGCCCGCACGTCTTGCTATTGAGATTCATTCTCATAAAAAAGCACGTAAGCCTGGGGATAACAAAAATGGTCGTTAGTCAGCGCAAAGGGAAGCAGCCCGCAAGCCGGTTAGCCTTTGCTGTACATGTGGGAATATTGGCCGTGTTGGCGGCGCACGCACCGGTGCACGCCGTTGAAAAAGTCAGCAGCGCCATTGCGCAAGAATTCATCGCCTTCCACATCCCGGCGCAGCCGCTGGACAAAGCGGTGCTGGTGTTTGCTGAGCAAGCCGGTTTGCAGGTGCTGTTCGACAGCCAGATGCTGCGTGGCCTGACTTCGCAGCCCCTTAACGGTGACTTCGGTGTGCAGGAAGGCCTGGCGCGCCTGCTGGGCAGCAATCCGGTGGAATACCGCTTTACGGGTGAACGCCAAGTGACCCTGACCCGTGTGAGCGGTGAGGCCAAAGGTGCGCTGGCGCTGGGCACCACCTCGGTGACCGCCAGTGAGAACAGCAACGGCGCAGACTGGGTGTACCAAACACCTCAGGCAGTTGCGGTGATTACCCGCGAGCAAATCAACAAGCGTGCTCCGCGCCATGCCGCCGACATGCTCGAAGAAACCCCCGGCGTGTACACGGCCGTCGACCAGCGGGACCCAGGTTTGTCGATCAATATTCGTGGGGTTCAGGACTATGGCCGGGTCAACATGAACGTTGATGGCATGCGCCAGAACTTCAACGTCAACGGCCACCAGCACCGCAATGGCGTGATGTTGATCGACCCGGAAATGGTCTCCAGCATCGAAATCGACAAAGGCTCGCAGTCCACCCTGGGCGGTGCCGGCGTTATCGGGGGGATCGCCACATTCAGAACCCTCGAAGCCAGTGACTTCTTGAAAGACGGCAAAGAATACGGCGGGCGCATTCGTGCCGGCAGCGGTATCGGCAACATGGGCAACGGCACCTATTTCAACGGTGGCGGGGTGTTCGCGTTTGGCAACGATATCGGTGATGCCCTGTTTGCCGTGAGCGAGCGGCACTTCGGCAACTACCGCAGCGGGCGCCAGCATGCGGGCAATTTAGGGTCTCAGATGCGGCTCAAGGATGTACGCCCTGAAGCCTGGAAAAGCTGGCTGAAAAGTGAAGTCGGTGACGCAGGCAGCGTGACTCGCTCGCAAATGGCCAAGTTCGGTCTTAACCTGCCGAACGATCAGCGTGTGCAGTTGAGCTACCTGAACACCGACAGCGACAGCAATGATGCCTGGACATATGCCAAGGCAGATGGGTCGGGTTATGACTACGTCCGGCACAGCAAAAACAATCTGAGCACCGCCAACTACGCCATGGATTACAGCTGGAACCCGGACAACGAACTGATCGATCTGAAGGCCAAGCTGTATTACGTCGATACGCAACTGGACCGTGCCAATGCCCGGCATGACGCCACGGCTAACAACGCCTTTGGTGCTTATAAAGACCGTTTCCAGACGGAGACCTGGGGCGGGTTGGTGCAAAACACTTCACTGTTTAACTTCGACACCTATGGTCAGTTGAGCGTGAATTACGGCCTGGAGATGTATCAGGACACATTCACGCCGCGCACCAACAAAGTGGCCGCCGTCAACGAACAATCGCTGCCTTATGTAGAGGGCGCGAACCCCTCTGGCAAGCGCACCATGGCCAGTCTGTTCAGTAATCTGGAGTATGACTACAACGGTTGGTTGAACCTGAGCGGTGGTCTGCGCTATGACCGCTATCGCCTGGAAGGTAAAACAGGCATAACGCTCTACGAGAAAAATATTGTCCGTTATGAAAACGGCGTGCCTGTGATCAATCTCGATCCGGCCAAACGTGTAGAAAAAATGTATGACGTCGACAATGAGAGCGGTCGTTTTTCGCCAACGTTCGGCATCGCTATCAAGCCCGGAGTGGATTGGCTGCAACTGTACTCGCACGTCGGTAAAGGCTGGCGTCCACCGGCAGTGACGGAAGTATTCATGACCGGGCGTCCCCATGGTGGCGAAGCACCTGAGCGGGTCTTCCCAAACCCTTTCCTCAAG
This sequence comes from Pseudomonas psychrophila HA-4, assembly GCF_000282975.1. Taxonomy (GTDB): domain Bacteria; phylum Pseudomonadota; class Gammaproteobacteria; order Pseudomonadales; family Pseudomonadaceae; genus Aquipseudomonas; species Aquipseudomonas psychrophila_A. The sequence goes on along the minus strand of NZ_ALJC01000128.1, from coordinate 68,645 downwards.
GCTGAAGAGTCCAAAGACTGGGAGGTAGGTTTCAATATCTTCAAGGAGTCGTTGTTTTTCAATAATGACCGGCTGGGGATGAAAGTCTCGTACTTTGATAATCGGATTAAGAACTTCTCATTTATGCAGTACGGTATTTCATTGCCGGAGACGACAACCGGTAATTTTGGCGATCTGGCGTACGTTAATAATTTGAGTGATACACGCTTCCGGGGGGTTGAGTACCAAGCCAATTATGATATGGGACGTGTTTATACAAACTTTAGCTATACCCATATGATTGGTAGTAACGATTTTTGCTCCAAGCGCTACTACATGGGGGGAGCAAAAAAATATGGGAAAAAACTTAAGAGTTATATTGAGCGTTATACCCGGCCAGATGGAAAAATAGGTCTTCGTCCTGTCAGCGAAAGTGAATGGCTGGATGATGAAGTGAACAACAACGCAGTCGATTGTGGCGGAATAATGGGCAATGCAACCTATATGCCTGCGGATCGAGGTTCATTAACAGTTGGTGCGCGCTTCCTGGAGCGGCGTCTGGATGCAGGCGTTCGCCTGCGTTACAGCCCAGGTAACGGCAAGGATCTAAATGCACATAGCTATAAGTCCATTGAACAGGCGATGTGGCCAAAATACAGTGTGTATGACCTGTATGCCAGTTATTGGATGACTGATGATTTTAATATTTCGTTGGTGATGGAAAACGCTACGGACGAAGCCTACTTTGTTGCCATGGGTGATGTTAATAACTTGAGTCTGGCGCGCGGACGAACACTGAGCGGTATGCTCGAATATAAGTTTTAAGGAATAAGCGATATTTCTTAACAAGGAATTTGCCCTGTCGGGTAAATGCACACTTGGGTGTGCGCTCACTAAAACTTTCCAAGGAAGAGGTTACGGTATGACTGTTTCAATTACATACAGCTCCGCATTCGGTGATATTTCCATTAAAGACGTGCTCAGTGTCTGGTCCACAGGCTTCAAAACAGCCGGCCATGGTACAGGCAATACCGGTGGGTTTAACACGGGTGATGGTAAATATGATGGCGAGCAATACGCTACTTCTGGTGCCAATAACTCTGAATATGCTTACATCGCCGGTAGCGATACGGATAATGGTTTGCACTATGTGTATAACCCACTTGTGTCGCCCGGCGACAATATGAATCACTATTTGTGGGGTGAGTTGGACAGCGTCCAATTGGGCACTGGATTGACCGGTGGTAAAGGCAGCGATTTTGCACTTCAAGACTATTTTGTCTCCTTCAACGGCCTCGACCTGTCCGCCGCCAGCGATGCTGGCCGTGCAGGCAACGCCGTTCAGGACGTGATCTACGGCCTGATGCGCGGCAACGTGGCGGGCCTGGATGGCGTGCTCAACACCCTGCTGAGCGAGTTCAACCTGAGCACCGATTCGACCTTCGACCAACTGGCGGCTGCCGGTCTGGCGCACGCCGACACCGCGTTTGCGGCTGATATCGGTCTGGTCGGTGTGCAAGACGCTGCCCAAGACTGGGCGCTGGCGGCTTAACGCGCTCTCTCAGCCTTGAACCCAATCCTGTGGGAGCGGGCTTGCTCGCGATGACCTCGCTGGCGAGGCAGCTCCCGCAGTTTGATCGGTGATTTTTCCACGGAACCCTCTTCATGACCCGGCCCAAAGCCCACGTCGCCAACGAGATGCTGGCTGCCTTGACGGCCTACAAACGTGCTTTTTTCAACATTGGCCTGTTCTCGGCCGTGATCAATTTACTGATGCTGGCCCCCGCGCTGTACATGTTGCAGGTGTACGACCGGGTGTTGGCCTCGGGCAATGAAATGACCCTGTTGATGCTGACGCTGATGATCCTCGGTCTGTTTGGCCTGATGGGCGCGTTGGAATGGGTGCGCAGCCAGGTGGTGATCCGCCTCGGTACGCAAATGGACATGCGCTTGAATCAGCGGGTCTACGACGCCGCCTTTGAGGCGCAGTTAAACACCGGTAGCCCGGCGGCCGGGCAGGCGCTGAATGACCTGACCAGCCTGCGCCAGTTCGCGACCGGCAATGCGTTGTTCGCGTTTTTCGATGCGCCGTGGTTTCCGGTGTACCTGTGTGTGATCTTTATGTTCAGCCCGTGGTTGGGGCTGCTGGCTCTCGGTGGGGCGGTGCTGTTGATGCTGCTGGCGTGGCTTAATCAGCGGGTGTCGCAGGGGCCGCTCAAGGCCGCCAGCGAGTTATCGGTTGAGGCCACCCAGCAGGCCAGCGCGCATTTGCGCAATGCCGAAGCCATTGAGGCGATGGGCATGCTCGCGACCTTGCGTGGCCGTTGGCTGGCGCAGCACACGGCATTTTTGGCGCAGCAGAACCTGGCCAGTGAAAAAACCGCCAGTGTCGGTGCCTGGTCCAAAGGCGTACGTCTGGCCCTGCAATCACTGGTGCTGGGGCTGGGCGCATTGCTGGCGGTGCAAGGGCAAATCACCGCCGGGATGATGATCGCCGGGTCCATTCTGATGGGCCGGGTGCTGAGCCCTATCGATCAGTTGATTGGCGTGTGGAAGCAATGGACTTCAGCGCGCCTGGCCTATCAACGCCTCGAATCACTGCTGCAGGCGCATCCGGCCCGCCCGCAGCGTATGGCGCTGCCCATTCCACGCGGCGAGCTGGCGGTCGAGCAACTCAGCGCCAGCGCACCCGGAACGCGGCGTGCCACGTTGAGCAACCTGAGTTTTACCCTGCCCGCCGGGCAGGTGCTCGGTGTGATCGGCCCGTCAGGCTGCGGCAAGTCGACGTTGGCCCGCTTGCTGATTGGGGTCTGGCAGCCGCTGGCTGGCAAGGTTCGGTTGGATGGTGCGCAACTGTCGCAATGGGACAAACAGCAACTCGGCCCGCATCTGGGGTATTTGCCTCAGGACATTCAGCTGTTTGCCGGGACCATCGCGCAAAACATCGCACGCTTTGCGCAGGTTGATGCCGACAAGGTGTTGGCGGCGGCGCAGATGGCAGGTGTGCATTCACTGATTTTGCAAATGCCCGAAGGCTACGAAACCCGTCTGGGCGACGGCGGCGCCGGGTTGTCGGGCGGGCAGAAGCAACGCATCGGCCTGGCCCGTGCGTTGTACGGCTTGCCCGCATTGATCGTGCTCGATGAACCCAACGCCAACCTTGATGAAGCCGGGGAGCAAGCCTTGTTACAGGCCATTGCCCAACTCAAACAGCTCAAGCGCACGCTGATCCTGATTACCCACAAACCCAACGTGCTGACCCTCACGGATCAACTGTTGATCCTGCGTGAGGGCCAGTTACAAGCCTTTGGCCCCACCGCCAAGGTGCTCGCCGCGCCCAAGCCAGCGGCGCCCAAACCGGCCATGAATGTGAGCTACCGACTGGGCACCGTAGAGGCGAACAAAGCATGAGTGTCGCAAACGCCAAACCACCCTATGAGCGTAACGTCCTGCAACTGGACGACCGTCGCCATGCGCGCCTGGGTTGGCTGCTGATGCTCGGCGGGTTTCTCGGATTTCTTGCTTGGGCTGCTTTGGCGCCGCTGGACAAAGGCGTCGCGGTGTCGGGCAAGGTCATGGTGTCGGGTAATCGCAAAGTGGTTCAGCATCCCAGTGGCGGGATTGTTGAGCGCATCGACGTACGTGATGGCGACCGTGTGCAAGCGGGACAAGTGCTGATCCGGCTTAAGGAAACGCCATTGCTGGGCCAGGCGCAGTCACTGCGCAGCCAGTTTTATGGCTCGTTGGCCAGCGAGGCCCGGCTCAATGCCGAGGTTGAGGGTGCTGCGGGTGTGAGTTTTCCTGCTGAGCTGATGGCGCTGCATCACGAGCCCGAAGTGGCGTCGAACCTGGCATTGCAACAGCAGTTGTTCGCCAGCCGGCGTCAGGCGTTGCTGCTCGATCAGCAAGGCATCGGCGAAAGCATCGCCGGAGCCGAGGCGCAATTGCGCGGGGTGCGTGACTCGCAAGCTAATAAAGTGCTGCAACGCATGGCATTGGACGAGCAACTGCAAGGCCTGCGCGAATTGGCCCGCGAAGGGTACATACCGCGTAATCGACTGCTGGACAGCGAGCGGGTGTACGCCCAAGTGCTGGGCTCGATCAGCGAAGACTATGGTCGTATCGGGCAATTGCAGCGTCAGGTGCAGGAGATGCGCCTGAAAATTCGCCAACTGAGCGAGGAATATCAGAAAGAAGTCCGTACGCAATTAGCAGACACCCGCATACGCAGCGAAGACTTGCGCAACCGCCTGGCGTCTGCGGAGTTTGAACTGGCCAACAGCCAGTTACGCGCTCCGGTGGCGGGGATTGTGGTCGGGCTCGATGTGTTTACCGAAGGCGGGGTGATCCGGCCGGGCCAGGCCCTGATGGAAATCGTCCCGCAGGGCGAGCCGTTACTGGTCGAGGCGCGGGTGCCGGTGGAACTGGCGGACAAGGTTCACGCCGGGTTGCCGGTGCAACTGATGTTCTCGGCCTTTAGTCAAAGCACCACGCCACGGGTGGCGGGCGAAGTGACGCTGGTGTCGGCAGACCGTCAGGTCGATGAGCGCACCGATGAACCGTATTACACGCTGCGGGCGCAGGTCAGCGCCGAGGGCATGGCGCAACTGGCCGGTTTGCAGATTCGCCCCGGCATGCCGGTCGAGGCCTTTGTGCGCACCGGCGAGCGCTCGATGCTTAATTACCTGTTTAAACCCTTACTGGACCGCACGCACATGGCGTTGGTGGAGGAATGAGTGTGCGTGGATTGTGCAGCGGGGTGTTGATGCTGGTCGCGCTATTCGCCAGCCCGGTACAGGCATTGGGTTTGCTTGAAGCCTATGACTTGGCGGTGCGCAACGATCCGACCTTTCAGGCGGCGATAGAAGAGCGGGCTGCGGGCCAGGAAAACCGTGTCCTCGGGCGTTCAGCCCTGTTGCCGACGCTGGCGTGGAATTACAGCAACTCGCGCAATGAGTCTGAAGTCACGCAATCGCACACAAAGACCGACCGCGATTACCGCAGTTATGCGGCAACGCTGACCCTGCAACAACCGCTGCTGGACTACGAGGCCTATGCGCGCTTCAAACAAGGCGCGGCGCAGGCGTTGTTGGCCGACGAGCGTTTTCGCAGTAAAAGCCAGTATTTGGCGGTGCGGGTTTTAAGTGCGTATAGCCAGGCCTTGTTGGCACAGGAGCGGATTGAGCTCAGCCGTGCGCAGAAACGGGCGTACAGCGAACGCCTGCAACTCAATCAACGGCTGTTAAAAGGCGGCGAGGGCACTCGCACCGATGTACTGGAAACCCAGGCACGCCTGAGTCTGGCGGTCGCCCAGGACATCGAAGCCCAAGACACACTGGATGCCGCCTTGCACGAACTGGAGGCCATGCTCGGTGAGCCGTTGCAGGTGGAGCAGCTTGACCCGTTATTGCCGCACTTCAGCATTCAGCCCTTGGAGCCGCAGCGCTTTGAAAGCTGGCGCGAGCTGGCCCTGGCCAATAACCCGGACCTGGCGTCGCAACAGCACGCCCTGACCTCGGCCGAGTATGAAGTGCAGCGCAAGCGGGCCGGGCATTTGCCCAAGCTCAGTGTGTACGCGAGCAGTCGGCAAACCAGCTCGGACTCTGAGAGCACCTACCATCAGAAGTACGACACCAACAGCGTCGGCATCCAGCTCAGCGTGCCGTTGTTTGCCGGGGGCTCGGTGTCGGCATCGACACGACAGGCGGCGCGGCAACTGTCGCAGGCGCAGCACGAACTGGACGCGCAAACAGCCGCGACGTTGCTGGACTTGCGCAAGCAGTACAACCTCAACAGCAGCGCGGCGGCCAAGGTGCGGGCTTACGAAATGGCCGTGCAGTCAGCCAGTGCGTTGGTCAATGCAACGCGCAAAAGCGTGAGTGGCGGGGAGCGGGTCAATCTGGATGTACTGGATGCCGAGCAGCAACTGTATAGCGCCAAGCGGGATTTGGCCGAGGCAAAGTACGCGTATTTACTGGCGCGGGTGCAACTCAAGTACTACGCGGGCTTATTGAATGACGCGGATTTGTTGCAGGTGGCGGGGTATTTCAGCAGGGCTTGACCACGTAGGAGCTGCCGCAGGCTGCGATCTTTTGATCTTTAAAATCGAAAGATCACAGCCTGCGGCAGCGCCTACATAACGTACGCAGCTAAACGCTTTAGCGACGAACCAGCAACACACCCGATTCCATGTGGTGAGTCCACGGGAACTGGTCAAACACGGCGCAACGCTCAATACGATGGGTATCGTGCAGTTGGGCGATGTTTTCGGCCAAGGTCAGCGGGTTGCACGAGATGTACAGGATGTTGTCGAAACGACGCGTCAGCTCGCAGGTGTCTGGGTCCATGCCTGCGCGCGGCGGGTCTACAAAGACGCTGCCGAATTCGTAGCTTTTCAGGTCAATGCCCTGCAAGCGGCGGAACGGGCGGACTTCGTTCAGGGCTTCGGTCAGTTCTTCGGCTGACAAACGCACCAGCTTGACGTTATCCACAGCGTTGTCGCTAAGGTTGTTCAAGGCGGCGTTGACCGAGGTCTTGCTGATTTCAGTGGCCAGCACGTTGCGTACGCGGGTCGCCAACGGCAGGGTGAAATTGCCGTTGCCGCAGTACAGTTCGAGCAAGTCGTCTGAACGCTCGCCCAACGCTTCGTATGCCCAATTGAGCATCTTCTGGTTGACCGTGCCGTTTGGCTGGGTGAACGCGCCTTCTGGCTGTTGATACGTGAAGGTGCGCCCTGCAACCTCCAGTTTCTCAACAACATAGTCGCGACCAATCACCACGCGCTTGCCCTTTGAGCGGCCAATTACGCTGACTTCAAGGTCTTTGGCCAACTGCTCGGCAGCGTTTTGCCAATGCTCGTCCAGCGGGCGGTGATAGCACAAGGTGACCATCGCATCGCCTGCCAAGGTGGTCTGGAACTCCACCTGGAACAACTTATGGCTCAGGGCCGAACTGGCTTGCCAAGCGGCCTTGAGCTGCGGCATCAGTTGATTGATGCGCTGGCTGGCAATCGGGAACTCTTCGATCAGAATCGGCGTGCGTTTGTCATCTTGGGCGAACATCGCGTAATGACGCTCGCCGCCTTCGCGCCACAGGCGGAATTCGGCGCGCAGGCGAAAATGCTTCAGCGGCGAGTCAAACACCTGAGGCTCTGGCGCGTCGAATGGCGCTAACAGCTCGCGCAGACGATTGGCCTTGGCCTCAAGCTCAATGGCGTAGGTAGCAGAATCAAACGGCAATGCACTCATGCGTTAAACCAACCCAGCTTGACCACAAACAGAACCGACAAAATGATCAGCGGTGCATTCAGCTCGCGAACGCGGCCCGACAGCAGCTTGATCACCGTCCATGAAATAAAGCCGAAGGCGATGCCGTTGGCAATGGAGTAGGTGAACGGCATGGCCAGTGCGGTGATGACCACCGGGGCGGCAACGGTTACGTCGTCCCACTCGATTTCGGCCAGGCCGCTCATCATCAATACCGCGACGAACATCAACGCAGGCGCGGTGGCAAATGCCGGAACGCTGGCCGCCAAAGGCGAGAAGAACAACGCCAGCAAGAACATGATGCCGACCACGATGGCGGTCAAACCGGTGCGGCCACCAGCGCTCACGCCAGCTGCCGACTCAATGTAGCTGGTGGTGGTCGAGGTGCCCAACAGCGAACCGGCCATGGCCGCGGTGCTGTCGGCGATCAGGGCGCGGCCCATTTTCGGCATGTGCCCGTCTTTGCCCATCAGGCCTGCGCGCTTGGCCACGCCGATCAGGGTGCCGGAGTTGTCGAACAAGTCGACGAACAGGAAGGCGAAGATCACGCTCACCAGACCAATGTCCAGTGCGCCTTTAATGTCCAGTTGCAGGAAGGTTGGGGCCAAGGATGGCGGCATCGACATCACGCCACCGAACTCAGTCACGCCCATTGCGATGGACGCAAGGGTCACGGCCAGAATGCCGATCAATACCGCGCCGCGCATTTTCAGTGCTTCAAGAGCCACAATCAGGGCAAAGCCCAAGGATGCCAAGATGACTTTTGGCTGAGTCAGGTCGCCCATGCCCACCAGAGTAGCCTTGTTGGCAACCACGATACCGGCGTTACCCAGCGCGATCAGCGCCAGAAACAGGCCGATACCGGCAGCAATGGCCGAGCGCAACGGCAGCGGGATGCTGTTGATGATCCATTCGCGGATGCGAAAGATCGACAACAGAAAGAACAGCACCGCTGAGATGAATACCGCACCCAGCGCCACTTGCCAGGTGTGGCCCATGTGCAGCACCACGGTGTAGGTGAAGAAGGCGTTCAAACCCATGCCCGGCGCCAGCGCGATCGGGTAGTTGGCGATGATGCCCATGGTCGCCGAGCCGATGGCCGCTGCCAGGCAGGTCGCGACAAACACCGCGCCTTTGTCCATCCCCGTTTCGCCGAGGATGCTCGGGTTTACGAAGAGGATGTAGGCCATCGCCAAGAAGGTGGTGATACCCGCAAGAATCTCGGTTCGCACATTTGTGTTGTGTGCTTTGAGTTGAAACAGCCTTTCCAGCATGCCAGTCCCCGTGGCGCCACTGGCGCCGTGATTAAATCGTTTTCAACAGCAAAGCACAGACTGCTAAGGCCTGAAGATTTTCTGTCTGTCGGAAAAAGCCGCGCATCATACCAGCAGCTCGGACGTCTGGCTGCTTGCTGGGCCATGTTTTGTAACGTCGTGGGGACAGGCATACTGCGTGCCACTTATCAGGGGGAATTATGAAGCGCACCATTACTGCTTTCTCGGCCTGTTTGAGCCTCTTTATAAGCATGGGCATGAGTGCAGCACCGGCGATGCCGCTGAGCCAGGTCGAAATCCTCAAGGTAGCGTCTACGTCAGGTGCTGTAGAGGATGTGTCAGATGGCCGCGAGCAAACCAAGGCTCATCATCGCGCCCCTAATATCAAGGTTTTTGTGCTGGAGCGCGGCTACGGGCGCGAGCCCACGGCGACATTCGACGGCCAAGCCGTAGACGGTGTTCGCACGCCAGTCTGCAATAAAGGCGCAGGGATGGTGACCTGTGATGGTGCAGGTACCACGGTGGGCTACCTGTACACCTTCGATTTGGGTAACAAAGAGGACGGCTGGTTCCAGTTCAGTAACACTTCACTGGTCCCGCCCTACACCCGTCTACAGACGCAGCTTTATATACGTTAGGCCACACTACGTAGCAGTTGAGGAGCGTAGCGAGGCTACGTTCGGTGGCGCAGCCGCCGTAAGGTCAGGCACTTGGGTATGTCAGTCGAATCTTTTACTTCGCATTTACGATCGCTTCGCAATCGGACGTAGCCTCGCACTACTCGTCAACTGCTACGCAATGGTGTGCGGCGCTCTAGCGTTAATCCTCCACCAGTCGGTCACGCTTGGCCAACCCCGGGAACATTTTTATCCACAGCCCGGTGACGAGCAGCGTCCCGACCCCGCCCAGCACCACGGCTGGTACTGTGCCCAGCCAGTGCGCCGTCACCCCAGACTCAAACTCGCCCAGTTGATTGGACGCGCCGATAAACAGGCCATTGACCGCACTGACCCGGCCGCGCATTTCATCCGGGGTTTCCAACTGCACGAACGAGGCGCGGATCACCATGCTGATCATGTCGGCCGCGCCAAGCACCACCAGCACCGCCATCGAAAACCAGAACGAGGTCGACAGCCCGAACGCGATGGTCGCTACTCCAAACACGCCTACCGCAGTAAACATGGTGCGTCCCACCTTGCGTTCAAACGGGAACCGCGCCAGCCACAGTGACATCAACAACGCGCCCACCGCTGGGGCGGAGCGCAGCATGCCCAAGCCCCAAGGCCCGGTTAGCAGAATGTCTTTGGCAAAGACCGGCAGCAACGCCGTGGCGCCACCCAGCAATACCGCAAACAAATCCAGAGAGATGGCGCCCAGAATGTCCGGGCGGCTGCGGATAAAGCGAATGCCGGCCAGCAGTGAGTCCAGGGTGGCTTTAGCCTTATTCAGCGGGACCTGCCGCGCAGGCAGGTTGCTCATTAATAGGGCCGCAATCAGATACAGCACCACGCTGGGGCCATACACCCAGACGCTGCCAAACGCATAGAGCAAACCCCCAACCGCTGGCGCAACGATGGTTGCCGATTGCTGTGCCGCTTGAGCCGCGGCCACGGCGCGGGGAAAAAGCGCCACCGGCACGATAGAGGGGAGCAGTGCTTGGGTGGTGGGCATCTCGAATGAACGGGCCGCGCCCAACAAAAACGCCAGCACAAAAATCAGCTCCCGCGTGATGTGCCCGTTGGTGCTGCTGATAGCCAGCGTCAGGGCAATCATCGCCTGCAACGATTGGCACAATGCGGCCACTCGGCGCCGGTCATAGCGGTCCGCCACATGCCCGGTGTGCAGCATAAACAGCACGCGCGGGGCGAATTCGATCAACCCCACCCAACCCAGGTCCATCACATTGCCGGTGAGTTGGTAGATGTTCCAACCAATGGCCACGGTCAGCATTTGAAAGGCGCTGGCGGTGAAAATACGGGCAAACCAAAAGGCCACAAAGGGCCGGTGATGACGTAACAGGAGGGGCTGGCTGGTCATTTAGAGGTCGTGGCGGAGGGTGGGAGAGGTCGAGATTATCATTTTTCTGTAACAAATAATGACTCGGCAGCGAGCCTTCATAAACGTGCCGGGCGGTCAGCGCAAACGCCGCGTTTTTGCATTGCATACGGTTCCTGCAACGGTCTATTTCAAGCCCTGGGACAACCTGTCACGCGACAACGAACCACATTAGCCACATGGCAAGAATGGACTACTCTTTCAGCAATGTTTGATCCAGGTCAAAACCCTCGGCGGTTTATCTGGAGTGGCCAGACGGCCAGATCCCCTAGAGTCGTGGTTAAAAGAGCGAGCGCTGATTCGCGATGGCCATTGCCGCGGGGCTGTTGGACACCGGCGTCCTGCCTGTGTCCTGAACGACCTGATACCTGATAGAGGAAGACTTATGTTCGGTTTGGAGGCTCTCGATCTCGCCCGAATTCAGTTCGCGTTCACTGTATCGTTTCACATCCTATTTCCAGCCATCACCATCGGTCTCGCCAGTTATCTGATGGTGCTCGAAGGTATGTGGCTGAAAACCCGTGACGATACATACCGTGACCTGTATCACTTTTGGTCGAAGATATTTGCAGTCAACTTTGGTATGGGTGTGGTTTCGGGTTTGGTCATGGCCTATCAGTTCGGCACGAACTGGTCGCGGTTCTCTGACTTCGCAGGCGCGGTCACCGGCCCCTTGCTGACCTATGAAGTGCTCACCGCGTTCTTCCTCGAAGCCGGTTTTCTGGGCGTCATGCTCTTCGGCTGGAACCGCGTCGGTCGCGGCATGCACTTCTTCTCAACCGCGATGGTGGCCCTCGGCACACTGGTCTCGACCTTCTGGATCTTGGCATCCAACAGCTGGATGCAAACCCCGCAAGGCTTCGAAATCATTGATGGTCGCGTGATTCCGGTTGATTGGCTGGCCGTGATCTTTAACCCGTCGTTCCCTTACCGTCTGGCCCACATGGCCACGGCAGCTTTTGTGGCCACGGCGTTCTTCGTTGGTGCCTCGGCTGCTTGGCACCTGCTACGCGGGCGTAATACGCCAGCCATCCGCCGCATGTTCTCGATGGCCATGTGGATGGCGTTGGTCGTTGCGCCGGTGCAAGCGTTTATTGGCGATGCCCACGGTTTGAACACGCTGAAATATCAGCCGGTGAAAATCGCGGCCATTGAAGGTCACTGGGAAAACAAGCCCGGCGAGCCGACACCACTGATTCTGTTCGGCATTCCGAACATGAAAACAGAGACCACCGACTACAAAATTGAAGTGCCGTACTTGGGCAGCCTGATCCTGACCCATAGCCTGGATAAACAGATCCCGGCCATGAAGGACTACCCGGCAGCCGATCGTCCAAACTCGACCATTGTGTTCTTCACGTTCCGCATCATGGTTGCGCTGGGCATGCTGATGATCTTCATCGGTCTGTGGAGCGTATGGCTGCGCAAACGCGGCACTTTGTATGAAAGTCGCTGGTTCCTGCGTTTGGTGCTGTGGATGGGGCCGTCCGGCTTGATCGCGATTCTTGCGGGCTGGTTCACCACTGAAATCGGCCGTCAGCCGTGGGTGGTCTATGGGCTGATGCGTACCGCAGATGCCTCCTCCAACCACAGCGTGACGCAGATGAGCATCACCCTGATCCTGTTTGTGCTGGTGTACTTCTCACTGTTTGGTGTCGGCATCGGCTACATGATGCGACTGGTACGCAAAGGCCCGATTGCCCATGAGGGCGATGGTCACACCACGGGTGGACCGGGTCAGCAACGCACGCCTGCTCGTCCTTTGTCGGCTGCTGTTGAAGGCACTGACGACGGTCACAGCGACAGCCTGAAGAAGGGGAACTGAGTCATGGGTATTGATCTGCCACTTATCTGGGCAATCATCATCATTTTCGGGGTCATGATGTACGTGATCATGGATGGCTTCGACCTCGGCATCGGCATCCTCTTCCCCTTTATCAAGGGCGAAAAAGACCGCGATGTGATGATGAACACCGTTGCACCTGTCTGGGACGGCAACGAAACCTGGCTGGTACTGGGCGGCGCTGCGCTGTTCGGGGCCTTTCCGCTGGCTTACTCGGTGGTGTTGTCGGCGCTGTACCTGCCGTTGATCCTGATGCTGGTCGGCTTGATCTTTCGCGGAGTGGCTTTTGAGTTCCGCTTCAAGGCCACGGCCGATAAGCGTCATATCTGGGACAAGGCCTTCATCGGTGGTTCGATTGTCGCGACCTTCTTTCAGGGCGTAGCGCTGGGGGCCTTCATTGATGGTATCCCGGTGGTCAATCGCGAATATGCGGGCGGCGGTCTGGACTGGTTGTCACCGTTTACCGTGTTCTGCGGCATCGCACTGATCGTGGCCTATGCCTTGCTCGGTTGCACGTGGCTGATCATGAAAACCGAAGGCCATTTGCAAGAGCGCATGCATAAGCTGGGTCGGCCATTGGCGTTGGTGCTGTTGGTGGTGATGGGCATTGTCAGCCTGTGGACGCCGCTGGCGCACTCCGACATTGCCGCGCGCTGGTTCACCTTGCCAAACCTGTTCTGGTTCTTGCCGGTGCCGGTGCTGGTGTTGGTCACGATGTACGGCTTACTCAAAGCGATTGCCCGCAATGCCCATTACACGCCGTTTCTGCTGACCCTGGTGCTGATCTTTCTGGGCTATAGCGGTTTGGGCATCAGCCTGTGGCCGAACATCATCCCACCGGCGATTTCGATCTACGAGGCCGCCGCACCGCCACAAAGCCAGGGCTTTATGCTGGTCGGCACTTTGTTCATCATTCCGTTCATCCTGGGTTACACCTACTGGAGCTACTACGTGTTCCGCGGCAAGGTGACCCACGAAGACGGTTACCACTAGTCGCAAATGCCGCTGCGCCCGCCGGGCGCAGCCTTTTCCCCAGAGGAGTGCCTGAACATGGCTGGCAAGGATTATCTGAACGATGTGCAAGAGTGCGAGAAAAAGCCGCTGTGGCAACGCATTGGCTGGTTGGTGCTGATTTGGACCGCCAGCGTCGCAAGCCTGGCGGTGTTCGCCATGCTGATCCGCCTGTTCATGACCGCTGCGGGCATGAAAAGCCATTGATCGTAAAACGCGTAGCAGTTGCCGAGCTTTGCGAGGCTACGTCCGGCGGCGTAGCCGTCGCAAATCGGCAGGTTCGGTTGTTAAGTCAAACCTGAGTGTGGGCCTTAACGATTGCTGCGCAATCGGACGCAGCCTCGCGGAACTCGGCAGCTGCTACAGGTTTACGCTTACTTACGCGCCTTGAGAATGACGAACTTGGGCGTGGCGGCGACTTGTTCAACGCCTCGGAACAGCTTGGCCAGCTTGCTGTGATAGCCCAAGTGGCGATTGCCCACGATGTACAGCGCGCCACCGACCACCAACGCCTCGCGGGCTTGCTGGAACATGCGCCATGCCAGAAAGTCCCCCACAACTTGCTGCTGGTGAAACGGTGGGTTGCACAACACCACATCCAATGAGTCCGGCGCCTGACCGGCCAGACCGTCGCCTGCCCGCACGATCACTTCGCGATCACCCAGTGCTGCCTGCCAGTTTTCACGCGCAGACTGCACCGCCATAAAAGACTCATCGACCAACGTGTACTGCGCCTCTGGATTGCTGAGGGCGCTGGCGATGGCCAATACCCCATTTCCGCAACCCACATCTGCGACCCGGGCCGAGCCCAAGTTCTTCGGTAGGTGGGGCAGAAACGCACGAGTGCCGATGTCCAGCCCTTCGCGACAGAACACGTTGGCGTGGTTGAGCAGCTCAATGGCAGGCTCATTCAGCGAATAGCGCGTTGGGTAGGGCGAGGTAAACGGTGCTTTGGCTTCGGGGGTGGCGATCAGCAGGCGGGCTTTTTTGACTGCCAGCGAAGCTTGCACCGGGCCGATATAGCGCTCCAGCAAGTCGCCTGCCGCGCGTGGCAGGTGCTTGACCATTGCCCCTGCAATCACTTGCGCGCCGGGTGCCAACTGGCCTTGTAGGCGAATAAGCTGCTCTTCTAACAGTGCCAGGGTTTTAGGCACGCGCACCAACACGCAATCGAATGGACCTACCAAGGGTTGGCTGGCCGGAATGATTGCGACCCCGTCAAATGAATGGCCATTGCGCACCAAATTCTTTTCCAGCGCTTGGATGGCCAAGAATGAGTCACTGCTGCTGGTGACCTGCATGGTACTGACCAAGCTGATGGCCAACGCTCCAAAACTGTCGTTGAGCACCAGTACCCGACTGTTAGCGGGTAGCGCCAATTCGGCCAAGTGGTTAAGCACGTACTCATCGGCAGCATCGAAGGCCTGCAGTGGCTCGTTCTGCTGTTCAGGTTGGCGGATCAAGCGGAGTTGGGCAAAAGGGCTTTCGAGCACAGGCATTTATACAAACTCTTGGGACTCTACAGATGCTGGAATTGACGGCTAGGGTCGTCCAGGCAGCAATGGCGTCCGTGGTGATTTCAAGTGACCGCGATTTTACGTTTATTTACCAGATTTTGCCCGACGGTTTTGTGCGCTACACAAAGCTGACAGGGTTCATGGCCTGATTAGAGAAGCCCGGATTTAGCTGCAATGACGACCGCAGACGTTTTATTGCTGGCGCCCATTTTGCGGATCGCACTGCTGATGTGAAAATTCACCGTGCGGGTCGTCAGGCTCAGGATCATGGCAATGTCCGAAGCGGTTTTACCCTTGGCTGTCCATTTAAGAGCCTCGGATTCGCGTAGCGATAAGCGGCCGATGGTCTCGCTTGCCTTCACGTAGACCTGAGCAGTGTCGTGCAAAGCGCTGTGTAATTCATGGCATAGCCACAGCAAGTGAGCGACATTGTCATTGGACTCCTGTGGCGTAATAGGCGAGCTGCGCCGTGTCATGCTGAGGATACTCACCACACCTTTACAGTCGTGGATCGAGAATGACCAGCCATAGTTCAAACCATGCAGTTGCGAAGATTCCCAAAGACTGGGCGTTTCACTGAACAGCGTTTGATCCCAAATAAGGGGATTAATAGACGTCCTACAGTGATTCTCTATAGGGTTTTCATGAGCGAGACTACTCGATTCAAACGTATTTATAAACTCCCTTGGATAGTTTGTTAAGAAGGAACTATCCATATGAGTATTTCCGTAAGGAAGTATCATTCGAAATAAAAATTGCTCAAAGCCGAAGAATTCTATTCGATTGAGGGTGTGAGCAAATAAATTTAATTCGACTTTATGGGTAAGTGTTTGTTTTGTATAAAAAGGATGTGCTGTGCCCATGATATGCAGGTGTCCCGCAGGTGGATCCAATATGAAATTTCAGGTTAGTTGAATAAGTGGATGCGTGTAGGAAGTTTCAGTATTTTTAATATATAAGAGTAATTGCTCTATAGTTGTGCGTTGCGCAGAATCTATACAGGTTGTAGTGATGTGTGGGTGTTTTATTTTTTGACGTCAGAATTACTGAGTGTGTTTAGGGTTGGTTTAATGTTTATTGAACGTGCTGTGGTTTTAGAGGTGTAGTTGTTTATTTGTGGAGTGTATTAATGGTTGAAGAAAACAATGCCATCACAATCCGTCGGTGTTCCTGACGGCCTGTTTGCGCGACACTAGGCCCATTACCCTTCTGGAGCGCACCATGACTGCCAGCGCAGAAAAATTCACCCGCCAAACACTGCTCAGTGTCCAGCCACTCACCCCCAGTCTTTTTTCCTTGCGGACCACGCGTGATCAAGGGTTTCGCTTTCGTGCGGGGCAATTCGCTAGGCTCGGCGTGACCAAGGCCGATGGCAGCACGGTATGGCGTGCGTACTCCATGGTGTCATCGCCCCATGACGACTTTTTGGAGTTTTTCTCAATTGTGGTTCCGGGAGGAGAATTCACCAGTGAATTGAGCCGCTTGGAGGTCGGTGACACCTTGATGGTTGAGCGTCAGGCGTTTGGATATTTGACCCTTGATCGTTTTATCGATGGTCGCGATCTGTGGCTGTTAGCAACGGGAACCGGAATCGCACCGTTCGTCTCTATCTTGCAAGACTTTGAGGTGTGGGAAAAGTTTGAGCGTATTGTCCTGGTTTATAGTGCCCGGGAAGCGCAAGAGTTGGCCTATCAAGATTTAATTGCTGGGCTGAGTCAGCGCGATTACCTGGCGGAGTACGCACATAAACTTATATATATTCCGATTGTCACGCGTGAAGTTATTCCCGGAGCGCTCAACGGGCGCATTACCACACTGATTGAGAACGGAGAACTTGAGCGTGTGGCAGGAGTTGAGCTAATACCGGAATACTCGCGCGTTATGCTGTGTGGTAACCCGCAAATGATTGATGACACGCGTAAGTTGCTGAAGGAGAGAAATCTTCAGCTGAGTTTGACTCGTCGGCCCGGTCAAGTAGCCGTAGAGAACTATTGGTAGTTGTTAAATATAGTGTTCAATAAACAACGGCGCCCTAAGGCGCCGTTGTTTTAACTTAAGCCTTAGGGCTGGTTATGTTGTGCTTTAAGGAGATCACGAATCTCACCCAGCAGTTCTTCTTCTTTTGATGGCAGTGGCGGAGCGCTGGGCGCAACCGCTTCTTCGCGTTTCAGGCGGTTGATTGCTTTAACACCCATAAAAATGGCAAACGCCACAATCAGGAAGTCAATCACTGTCTGAATGAACTTGCCGTACGCCAATACGACCGCCGGAGCCCCATCGGCCGCTGCTTTGAGCGTAACGGCCAGATCGCTGAAGTCCACACCTCCGATCAATAGACCCAGTGGTGGCATGACCACATCTCCGACGAAGGATGAAACGATCTTGCCGAACGCCGCGCCGATGATGATACCGACGGCCATATCGACCACGTTCCCTTTGACCGCGAAGGCCTTGAACTCACTTATCACGCTCATTGGTTATTCCTTGTTACAGATGAGGTTGGTAGGTGCAGTGTAAATCAGCCATGCAAATCTCGCCTGCCAAGCTATTTACAAACTCAGTGGTTGACCTGTGCAGGCCGTAGAAGTTTAAACGTGCCCGCGTATAACGCGTCTTGCCCCCTCACTACCAGCCTTTTTTGTTAATCGACCCGTTCAGCCCTTTCAATTTAGAGAACCCCATGTGTGCCCTCTAGCCTTGGTGCAACGCATTGATATGCCGACCAAAAAACCAGAGGACATGTAAATGACCAGCCCCTTCTCCCTTAGAGCCCGTGCCCCGCGCCGCCTGTTTTGCGCGCTGAGTATCAGCTTGCTATCGGTGTCTGTGCACGCAGCAACCTTGACCCGTGATAACGGCGCTGCTGTCGGCGACAACCAAAACTCCCAAACGGCAGGGGCAAATGGCCCGGTGTTGTTGCAAGACGTGCAGTTGCTGCAAAAACTTCAGCGTTTTGACCGTGAACGCATTCCTGAGCGCGTGGTGCATGCCCGTGGCACGGGTGCACACGGTACCTTCACCGTCACCAACGACCTGAGTGACCTGACCAAAGCCCGCGTATTTGCCGCCGGTGAAACCACACCGGTATTTGTGCGTTTCTCGGCCGTAGTCCATGGCACCCACTCGCCAGAAACACTGCGCGATCCGCGCGGTTTTGCCACTAAGTTCTATACCTCTGAAGGTAACTGGGACTTGGTAGGCAACAACTTCCCGACGTTCTTTATTCGAGATGCCATCAAGTTCCCGGACATGGTTCACGCGTTCAAACCTGATCCGCGTACCAACCTTGATGATGACTCGCGCCGCTTTGATTTCTTCTCCCATGTTCCAGAAGCCACCCGTACCCTGACCGAGCTTTACTCCGATTCGGGCACTCCGGCCAGCTACCGCGAAATGGACGGCAATGGTGTACACGCCTACAAACTGGTAAATGCCAAAGGTGAAGTACGCTATGTGAAGTTCCACTGGAAGAGCCTTCAAGGCATTCGCAACCTTGACCCTAAAGAAGTGACCCAAGTCCAAGGCCGTGACTACAGCCACATGACTCATGACTTGGTGACGCACATCAACAAGGGCGACTTCCCCAAGTGGGATTTGTACGTGCAAGTGCTTAAGCCTGAGGACCTGAAGTCATTCGACTTTGATCCGCTGGACGCAACCAAAATTTGGCCAAACGTGCCAGAGCGTAAAGTGGGGCAGATGGTGCTGGACCGCAACCCGGCCAACGTCTTCCAAGAAACCGAACAAGTCGCCATGGCCCCGGCCAACCTGGTGCCGGGCATTGAGCCCTCCGAAGACCGCTTGCTGCAAGGGCGAGTGTTCTCGTACGCCGACACGCAGATGTACCGTTTGGGTGCCAATGCCCTTAAATTGCCAATCAACGCCCCTCGGGTGAAGGTCAGCAATGGCAACCAGGACGGTGCGATGAACCTGGGGCACACCACCACCGGTGTGAACTACCAGCCAAGCCGTTTGAACCCGCGTGAAGAGCCGCAAGCTGCGCGCTACAGCGAAATGCCCCTGTCGGGCACCACCCAGCAGGCGAAGATTCAGCGTGAGCAGAACTTTAAACAGGCGGGCGATCTTTACCGTTCATACAGCAAGAAAGAGCGTCAGGACCTGATTGAAAACTTCGGCGGCTCGCTGGCGACCACCGATGATGAAAGCAAGCACATCATCCTGTCGTTCCTCTACAAGGCCGACCCGGAATACGGCACCGGCGTGACCAAAGTAGCCAAAGGTGATTTGGCACGGGTCAAGGCGCTGGCTGCCAAGTTGGCGGATTAACCCCAAGGCCTCGCGATTTTTTCACGATCAAAAGATCGCGAGGCCCGCTCGCTCTTACAGTAGGCATTGCACATATGCGTATTTTTCTTTCCCTGACGTTGTTGCTGATCAGCGCCATCGCGCACGCTGATCAGCCTGACACCCAAACCCAACTCCAGAATTATTACTTCGACGCCGCCCGCCGTGGCGACGTAGCCATGCTCGATACCTTTATCGAGTCGCAATACACCCTCGACGTCCAAGACAGCAAAGGCTACACGGCATTGATTCTCGCGGCCTATAACGGTCAGGGCGAGGCGGTCGAGCACTTACTCAACGCTGGCGCCAATGCCTGTGTGCAAGATCTGCGCGGCAACACGGCCCTCATGGGCGCTATTTTCAAGGGCGAGCTTAAAATCGCGCGGCGCTTAATGGCCACCGACTGCAACCCCGATCAACGTAACGGTGCCGGACAGACGGCAGCCATGTACGCAGGGCTCTTCAAACGGGTCGAGATATTGAAGGACTTATCCAGCAAGGGTGCAGACCTGAACGCCGAAGACGCACAGGGCAATAGCGCCGCTCGGCTGGCCAAGGGCGAAATCCGCATGCCTGTGTCGCACTGACCGCTGCCTTGTGGGCTATCATCGCGGTTTTTCCGTGGAGTTCAGATGGCCAAGCCTAAGCGCATATTCGGCTGCACCGAGTGCGGTGCAACTTTTCCCAAGTGGGCCGGGCAGTGCGCAGAATGCGGCGTCTGGAACACCTTGGTCGAAACCATTGTTGAAAGTGGCTCAGCCGCGCCACCCAGTGGCCGCACCGGCTGGACCGGGCAACAGGCTCAGATCAAAACCTTGGCCGAAGTCAGCATCGAAGAAATCCCGCGCTTCTCCACCGCCTCCGGTGAACTGGACCGGGTACTCGGCGGCGGTCTGGTCGACGGTTCCGTGGTGCTGATCGGCGGCGACCCCGGCATCGGCAAATCCACCATCCTGCTGCAAACCTTGTGTCAGATGGCCACGCGCATGCCCGCGCTGTACGTCACCGGCGAAGAATCCCAACAGCAAGTGGCCATGCGTGCCCGGCGTTTGGGCTTGCCGCAAGACCAGCTCAAGGTCATGACCGAAACCTGCATCGAAAACATCATCGCCACCGCCAAGCTCGAAAAGCCCAAAGTCATGGTGATCGACTCGATCCAGACCATCTTCACCGAACAACTGCAATCGGCCCCGGGCGGCGTCTCGCAAGTCCGCGAAAGCGCGGCATTGCTGGTGCGCTACGCCAAGTCGAGCGGCACGGCGATCTTTCTGGTCGGGCACGTCACCAAAGAGGGCGCACTCGCCGGGCCGCGTGTGTTGGAACACATGGTCGACACCGTGCTGTATTTCGAGGGCGAGTCCGACGGACGTTTACGCTTGCTGCGCGCAGTCAAAAACCGCTTTGGCGCCGTCAACGAATTGGGCGTGTTCGGCATGACCGACAAAGGCCTGAAAGAAGTCTCCAACCCTTCCGCGATTTTCCTTACCCGTGCACAAGAAGAAGTCCCGGGCAGCGTGGTCATGGCCACGTGGGAAGGCACACGGCCCATGCTCGTCGAGGTGCAAGCGCTGGTTGACGATAGCCATATGTCCAACCCGCGCCGCGTGACCTTAGGCCTAGACCAAAACCGATTGGCCATGTTGCTGGCGGTCTTGCATCGCCATGGCGGCATTCCGACCCACGACCAGGACGTGTTCCTCAACGTGGTGGGCGGGGTCAAAGTGCTGGAAACCGCCTCCGACCTCGCCCTGATGGCTGCTGTCATGTCCAGCTTGCGCAACCGTCCGCTGCCCCACGACCTGCTGGTGTTTGGTGAAGTGGGCTTGTCGGGCGAAGTTCGCCCGGTGCCCAGCGGTCAGGAACGCTTGAAAGAAGCCGCTAAACATGGCTTCAAACGCGCCATCGTGCCTAAGGGCAACGCGCCCAAAGAGTCCCCTCCGGGTCTTAAAGTGATCGGTGTGACCCGTTTGGAGCAGGCACTGGATGCGCTGTTTGAATAGCGCTGTATATCTGTAAGAAAGATGTGCGCTGCCAGGACGTCGATCACCCTGGCAGTTGCGCAGAAGTCAGCGGCCTTGGCGGGGTGCAAATGTGCAAGACCGCCCAGCACAAATCCGCAAAAGAAGGCTCTAGACCAAGGTAAGGGGCTGGTCTTTAGGGCCAAGAGCGCTAAACTCCGCTAGCTGTCCTTCTTGTCCAACTGGCCGGAATATAAAAATGAATAATAAAAACAGCCTGCTACGCCACCTCCCGTGGCTGTTGCTGGCAATTGTAGGAGCCTGCGCACTTGGCGTAGTGGCATTACGCCGGGGTGAGGCGATTAACGCGTTGTGGATTGTGGTCGCTGCGGTGGCTATCTATCTGGTCGCTTATCGTTATTACAGTCTGTTTATCGCTAACCATGTGATGCAACTGGACCCGCGGCGGGCAACCCCTGCGGTAATCAACAACGACGGTCTGGACTACGTTCCGACCAACAAACACATTCTTTTCGGACACCACTTTGCCGCTATTGCTGGCGCTGGCCCTCTGGTCGGTCCAGTCCTGGCTGCGCAAATGGGCTACCTGCCCGGCACACTGTGGCTTATTGCCGGTGTGGTACTGGCGGGCGCGGTTCAAGACTTCATGGTCTTGTTCTTGTCCACACGTCGCAACGGTCGCTCTTTGGGCGACATGGTGCGCGAGGAAATGGGCAAGGTGCCTGGCACCATCGCGCTGTTTGGCTGCTTCCTGATCATGATCATCATCCTCGCGGTGCTGGCGCTGATCGTGGTCAAAGCCTTGGCCGAGAGCCCGTGGGGCATGTTCACGGTGATGGCGACCATCCCGATTGCGATGTTCATGGGCGTTTACATGCGCTACATCCGCCCGGGCCGTATCGGTGAAATCTCGGTCATCGGTGTACTGCTATTGCTCGGTTCGATCTGGCTGGGCGGTCAAATTGCAGCGAGCCCTGAGTGGGCGCCAGTGTTCACCTTCACCGGTGTGCAAATTACCTGGATGCTGATCGGCTACGGCTTTGTGGCCGCAGTACTGCCGGTGTGGCTGGTACTGGCACCGCGTGACTACCTGTCTACTTTCCTGAAAATCGGCACCATCATTGCGCTGGCTATCGGCATTCTGATCACCATGCCTGAGCTGAAAATGCCGGCTGTGACTCAGTTTATCGACGGTAATGGGCCCGTCTGGAAAGGCGGTCTGTTCCCCTTCCTGTTCATCACCATTGCTTGCGGCGCGGTCTCGGGTTTCCACGCACTGATCTCCTCGGGTACCACCCCTAAACTGTTGGACAACGAAGCTAACGCCCGTTACATCGGCTACGGCGGCATGCTGATGGAGTCCTTCGTGGCCATCATGGCAATGGTTGCCGCGTCGGTGATCGAGCCAGGCGTGTACTTCGCCATGAACAGCCCGGCGGCAATCGTCGGCGGTGACGTGGTGACGGTTGCGCAGACCGTCACCAGTTGGGGCTTTGCCATTACCCCGGACCAACTGACGGCCTTGGCTAAAGACATCGGTGAAACCACCGTATTGGCCCGTGCTGGCGGCGCACCAACGCTGGCGGTGGGTATCGCACAGATCCTGCACCACGTGCTGCCGGGCGAAAACACCATGGCGTTCTGGTACCACTTCGCCATTTTGTTTGAAGCCCTGTTCATTCTGACCGCTGTAGACGCCGGTACCCGTGCCGGTCGCTTCATGCTGCAAGACCTGCTGGGCAGCTTCGTGCCTGCGCTCAAGCGCACTGAGTCGTGGCCTGCCAACCTGATCGCAACCGCAGGCTGCGTGGCGATGTGGGGTTACTTGCTGTACCAAGGCGTGATCGACCCACTGGGCGGCATCAACACCTTGTGGCCGCTGTTCGGTATCTCTAACCAGATGCTGGCGGGTATCGCGCTGATGCTGGCGACCGTTGTGCTGATCAAAATGAAGCGTCAACGCTACATTTGGGTGACCATGCTGCCAGCCGTCTGGTTGCTGATTTGCACCACCACCGCAGGTTTCATCAAGTTGTTCGATGCCAACCCAGCGATAGGCTTCTTGGCCTTGGCCAAAAAATACAGCACGGCGCTGGATGCGGGCCAAGTGATTGCCCCGGCTAAAAACATCGACCAAATGCAACACGTGATCATCAACGCCTACACCAACGCGGGGCTGACCGTGCTGTTCCTGTTCGTGGTGTTCAGCATCCTGTTCTATGCGCTCAAAGTCGGCGTTGCTGCTTGGGGTAAAAAAGAACGTACGGACAAAGAATCACCGTACCAAGCCATGCCGGATGCGTGATAGAGGATTGCAACCATGTTCAATGACCTGAGTCGCCTCGGTAAATACCTCGGTCAGGCTGCGCGCCTGATGGTCGGCATGCCCGACTACGACAACTACGTCGAGCATATGCAAACCAAACACCCGGACAAGCCAGTGATGAGCTACGAGGCGTTCTTTCGAGAGCGCCAAGAAGCCCGTTATGGCGGCAAGGGCGGTCCTAAGTGCTGTTAAATAGCTAGTCCTCTGTAGGGGCGAGCGTGTCTCGCGATCTTTTGAACCTTGAAAAGATCGCGAGGCGAGCTCGCTCCTACAGTTGTTTTTGCGCTCCCTCTTTCAAGGAGACCTGTGCATGTCATCTCCCATCCCCGTCACCATCCTTAGCGGATTTCTGGGTGCCGGTAAAACCACGTTGTTGCGTTACCTGCTTAAAGCCGAACACGGGCTGAAAATTGCCGTGATCGAAAACGAATTCAGCGATGCCGGTATCGACACCCAATTGCTGGGCGACGAGCCGGTACAAGTCATGACCCTGGCCAATGGCTGCGTGTGCTGTACCATCCACACCGACCTGACCAAAGCCCTGTACCTGCTGCTCGAGCGGCTGGACAGCGGCGAAATTGCCTTTGATCGTCTGGTGATCGAATGCACTGGCCTGGCCGACCCGGCCCCCGTAGCGCAAACCTTCTTTATTGATGAAGAGCTGCGCGAGCGCTACTTGCTCGACGGCATTATCACCCTGGTCGACGCCGCCCATGCCGACGTGCACCTGAGCCAAACCATCGCCCAGGCGCAGATCGGCTTTGCCGACCGCTTGCTGGTGAGCAAGCGTGATCTGGTTGACGACGCCGCGTTTGATGCGCTGTGCGAGCGCCTGACCCGGATCAACCGGCGTGCCCCGATTCGCGTGGTTGAGCACGGCAAAATCGACCTGGCTGAACTGCTCGATGTGCGCGGGTTTAACCTGAACGCCGACCTGGGCGGCGGCTTGAGCTTGCGTCCGGTGCAGCCTGTGGCCTCGATTGACCGTATCTCCAGCCTAGTCCTGCGTACCGGCAAACCGCTGGACATAGACAGCCTCAGCGCGTTTATGAACGACCTGCTCGAAGACCACGGCAAACAACTGCTGCGGTACAAAGGCGTGCTGAGCATTGCCGGTGAAGACCGGCGGTTGGTGTTCCAGGGCGTTCTCAAGTTGTACGGCTTTGATTGGGACACCGAATGGCGCGAGGACGAAGCGCGCGAAAGCGTGATGGTGTTTATTGCCGATGATTTGCCCGAGGCCAAGATTCGCGAAGGGTTTGCGCAACTGACCCTGTAGGAGCTGCCGAAGGCTGCGATCTGTTTATCTTAAACATCAAAAGATCGCAGCCTGCGGCAGCTCCTACAGAGGGTGTGTACGCCCACGAAATTGCGGGATGTTTCGCACAGCTTTGCCAATTGCTGCGCTAATGATGTGGCGCCTATAGTCAGCGCTCGCCCAAATGGGTGACCGGGTTTGGCGACTTGGATCAATAATTTACGCAGCAGAGTTGTTGAATTTGGCTAAGCGTGTATTTTGCTCGCAATGCTTTATGGCAGCTGTGCGTGGGAGATCTTCGGGTCTGCCGGGTTTTGCTTAAATTTACCGGTTCGCCAACCCGCGTGCAGCGGCCACCTGTTTTCGTTTGGCGACGAAAACAGATGGCTTAAATCGCGAAATTTAAGAGATTCACCCATGACTAATTCAGCGTACATCCCGCTTACCTCCATCGACAGTTTGATCCCCGCCTTACTCATCGACCGCAATGCTCCGCTTGACGTCTTGCACGCCAACGCCACCGCCCGTGTACTGGCGGTGACCCAACTGATGGAAACCTTCTCTAGCCGCGACGTACAGCACGCCGACGCCATCGACCTCAAACAACTCGCCACCACCGCCATGATCTTGCTGCGCGACGGTTGCGACCTGCTCAACGTATTGGGTTGGCGCTTACAGCCAACCTGACCGGCTGTTCCTACATGGCGGCCACAAAAAAGCCCGGCTCAAGAGCCGGGCTTCTTATTCAGCTATTAGCAATCAGTTGCCGTAAACAGGCAGCTTTTTGCAGATGGCTTTTACTTTCTCGCGAACAGCATCAATCACAGCTTCGTTGTTGATGTCGGCCAAGATGTCGCAGATCCAGCCCGCCAGTTCACGGCATTCTTCAACTTTGAAGCCGCGAGTGGTAACGGCTGGTGTACCGAAACGCAGGCCCGAGGTGACGAACGGGGAGCGAGGGTCGTTAGGCACGGAGTTTTTGTTCACGGTGATGAAGGCTTTGCCCAGGGCGGCGTCCGCATCTTTACCGGAGATGTCTTGCTTGATCAGCGACAGCAGGAACAGGTGGTTTTCAGTACCGCCCGATACCACGTCAAAACCACGCTCGATGAACACCGATGCCATGGCCTGGGCGTTTTTCACCACTTGTTGCTGGTAAGCCTTGAACTCAGGTTGCAGGGCTTCTTTGAAGCAAACAGCCTTGCCAGCGATGACGTGTTCCAGCGGGCCGCCTTGCGAGCCTGGGAAAACAGCCGAGTTCAGCTTTTTCTCGATGTCAGCGTTGGCTTTGGCCAGGATCAGGCCGCCGCGTGGGCCGCGCAGGGTTTTGTGCGTGGTGGTGGTCACAACGTCAGCAAATGGAACCGGGTTCGGGTAAACGCCCGCCGCTACCAGACCGGCTACGTGAGCCATGTCGACGAACAGGTAAGCGCCCACTTTGTCGGCGATAGCGCGGAAACGTGGGAAGTCCAGGATCTGCGAGTAGGCAGAGAAACCGGCCACGATCATTTTTGGCTTGTGCTCAACCGCCAGGCGCTCAACTTCGTCGTAGTCGATCAGGCCGTTGGCGTCGATGCCGTATTGAATCGCGTTGTACAGTTTGCCCGAGGACGAAACGCTGGCGCCGTGGGTCAAGTGACCGCCGTGGGCTAGGCTCATGCCCAGAATGGTATCGCCAGCCGACAGCAGGGCCAGGTAAACGGCGCTGTTGGCTTGCGAACCTGCGTGCGGCTGAACGTTGGCGTAATCGGCGCCGAACAGTTCTTTTGCACGGTCGATAGCCAGTTGCTCAACCACATCGACGTATTCGCAGCCGCCGTAGTAACGCTTGCCTGGGTAGCCTTCCGCGTATTTGTTGGTCAGTACCGAGCCTTGAGCTTCCATCACCGCAGGGCTGGTGTAGTTTTCCGAAGCGATCAGCTCAATGTGTTCTTCCTGGCGCTGAGCTTCTTGCTCCATGGCGGCAAAAAGGTCGGCGTCGAACTTGGCAAGTGTCAAATCACGGCTGAACATGGCGGTCCTCAAGGATCGGGGCAGAAAAGGAGGGCATTCTAACCCAATGGGTTTTATCTGGCATATGAAAGCGATTCACGGCGCTCGTGATTAAGTTGCAAGCTTGAATCCATAGGCCTGCAATTGCTTGACCAGCAAGTGCGCAGGCATGGGGCGGCCGAACAGATAACCCTGTACTTCGTCGCAATCGTGCTCGCGCAAGAACTCAAGCTGCTCGTGCGTCTCTACACCTTCGGCGATGACCGCCAAGTTCAGGCTATGGGCCATCGCAATTATGGCGCGGACAATTTGCGCGTCTTGCTCGCCAGCGGGCAGGCCGTCGACAAACGTGCGGTCGATTTTGAGCACGTCAATCGGGAACTGTTTGAGGTAGTTGAGCGACGAATAACCGGTGCCAAAGTCGTCGACGGCAATGCTCAGGCCCAGGTTTTTCAGGCTGGCTAGAATTTGCAGCGCTTCGCTGACTTCGCGCATCAGGATGCTTTCGGTCAGTTCCAATTCAAGACAGGCCGGGGACAGCTCGGTTTCCTTGAGGATATTGGCGATCCGGGTGCCGAGTTGGCCGTCCGAGAACTGCCGCGCCGAAATGTTGACCGATACCTTGGGTACGCGCACTTTCTCCAGATGCCAGCGCTTGAGTTGGCGGCAAGACTCGGCGAGCACCCAGTCGCCCACATCCACCACCAGCCCCAATTCTTCGAGTACCGGGATGAAGTCGCCGGGCGGCACCAGCCCGCGACGCGGATGGTTCCAGCGCAGCAGCGCTTCAACGCCTGTTAGGCGTTTGCCGTCGCCACTGAATTGCGGTTGGTAATAAAGAATGAACTCTTGCTGTTCCAGGGCGTGGCGCAGGTCGCTTTCGAGCTCCAGACGCTCCAGCGCGCTGGCGTTCATGTCGGCCTGATAGAACTGGAAGTTGTTTTTGCCGCGTTCTTTGGCGTGATACATCGCGGTGTCGGCGTTTTTCATCAGTTGGCTGAGTTCGTTGCCGTCTTGCGGGCTCAGGGCGATGCCGATACTGGCGGTGACGAAAAACTCGCGGTTTTCGAGGACGAACGGCTGCACCAGACTGGCCAGGATTTGCTCCGCTACGCCGATCGCCTGGTTCAGCGCCAAGACGCGGGAGGCACGTGGCTGCAAGAGCAGGGTGAATTCGTCGCCGCCCATGCGCGCCACGGTGTCGTCGTCATCGACGCAGGCCAGCAGGCGTATGGCCATGTCTTTGAGCATGCGGTCGCCCGCTGCGTGGCCCAATGAGTCGTTTATCGGCTTGAAGCGGTCAAGGTCGAGAAACATCAGCACCACCCACGACTTGTTCCGCTCACCTTGTTGCAGCGCGGTGTGCAGGCGGTCCTGGAACAATGTCCGGTTGGGCAGGTGGGTCAGGGCATCGTAGTAAGCCAGGCGGTGGATTCTCTGTTCGCTGGCCTTGCGTTCGCTGATGTCGCTGAAGAAGCACACGTAGCTGGCCAGATCACCTTCGTCATCGAACACAGCCGTAATGCCGACCCACGCCGGATAGTGCTCGCCATTGCGTCGCTTGAGCCAGACTTCGCCTTCCCACGAGTTGTGATGGTTGAGTTGTTTGATCACGTACTGCAAGTGCGCTTGCTGTTGCTCATCCACCGTCAGCAGGCTCGGCAATTGGTCGAGCACCTGTGACACGGCGTATCCGCTGACCCGAGTAAAGGCTTCGTTGGCTTGCACGATGTAACCGGCCGGGTCGGTGATCAAAATCGCTGATGTGGAGTGTTCAAACACGGTGGCGGCCATGCGCAAGTCTTTCTCGGCGCTGCGCTGCTGGCTGATATCGCGGGCAACGCCGAGAATGCCTTCGAATTTATCGTGTTCATCCCACACCAGTATCAAGCGCAGCTCGATCGGGATTTTGCGCCCATCAGCGCGCAAACAATCGATCAAGAACAAGTGGGTTTTCACTTGGGCGCGCAGTACCGCCAGTTGCTGGGGGTTCGCCAGTGCGGCACTGACTTGATCCATCAGGTTGTAGATGCCTGTCAGTTGCAGCGGGTTGGCAATGGTTGAACGCCAGCCATTGTTGAACACCCAGGTCGGGTCGTAACCCAGAACTGTTTGCACCGAGGGGCTGACGTAGTTGAGCTGCAAGTCGCTGGAGGTGGAGAAAATCACGTCGCTGATGCTTTCGGCCAGCATCCGGTAGCGGTGTTCGCTGTCGCGTAACGATTCGCTGGCTTCGATTTGGTCGGTGATGTCTTTGGCCACCCCGACAATCCGCGTGACCTGATCGCCCGTGCCGTGGGCCAAGGCTTGTTCGCGAATATCAAAGCGGCGCCACAAGCCACTGTGATGCCGGAAACGCAGTTGGCATTCAAGCCCTTGCGCGTAACCGCTGTTGAGCTGTTGCTTGCGCAGGTGGTGATAGTGCTCGGCGTCTTCAGGGTGAAGCAGGAGTTCCCAGAAGTAGGGGCCCATTTGCTTCACTTCGGTGATGTTGTAGCCCAGGGTTTGCCCCAGATGGTGGTTGCTGAAAATCATCCGCTGGCTGATCACATCTTGCACATAGAGGTGGTCGGGCACGGTGCGTACTACATCCGACCAAAAGCTTTCGCGCTCTTGCAGCGACAGCTCGATCAGCTTGCGGCTGGTGATGTCGGTGATGCTCAAAATGACGGCGTGATAGTCCTGCAGATCATCGGGTAGACGTAACACCAGCCATAAATGCTGGTCATGACCCTGGGTGTCGGTGAGCTTTATTTCCAGTTCGAGCTGTTGCTGCTGATTAAGTACGGCTTCGACCAGTTGATAGCCAATGGCCGAGCTATTGGTCGGGCAGCCGTTGATCAGCTTTTGCCAGGCTTCTTCACCTCTGCTGACGCCCAGCAGTTGCAAGGCCACTTGATTCACTTCTGTGACATGCAGCTGTTCAAGTAATGCGCGGCGCTGCTCGGGGTTGTTGTCCAACCAGTGTTTGAGTGTGTCGCTGTCTTGCAGTTTTTCGCGCTCAAGAAACGCTGGCAGGCTGGAGAGATCAAGCACGCACAACGCGACCCCAGTGCCTTCGAAAATGTCGTGATAGCGGCGACGCCCTTCATGCAACTGGCGCTGACGTTGGCGCATGTTGAACAGCGCGAGGATAGGCAATAGCGAGAACAACAAGCCCAGCAAGCATTTGCCAATCAACCCGGGCAGCAGGCGCTCCATCGCTTTGTGGCGATTAAACAGGCCGCGTACTTGCCAGTCGCTATGGCTCAAGGGCGCCAGCAGCACTGTATCGTCTGCGTCGGCCGGACTGAGTGTGCTGGCTGACGTTGAGGTGCCATCAATGCGGCTCAGCACTTTTGCGGTTTGACTGTTTTCGACCAGCCATTGCGGACGGTTACTGCCCGCCGCCTGGCGCGTCAGGTTTTGCAGCACTTCGGGGCTTAAGCGCAGCAGCCAAAACCCTTTGACTGTGCCAATGGGCGGACGCAGCAGCAGGTAGAGGGTGTTGGAGTCATTGCTATTGCCGTAGTAATAGACATCGGCACGACCTTGCGTTGGAATGTTTTCGACCCAGCTTTTAACAAATGCGGCATCTGGGCTGATGCCAGTGCTGTCCAGCAGCACGTCACCTGAAAGATTCAATAAAGCCAAGCTTTGCAGCGCAGGCAAGGTTGGGCGCAATTGATCGACCAAGGCCTGTTGTTGCTGCTGGTTTTCCGGTGGTTCGTAGACGGGGAGTTGGTTGAGCGCAGTTTCGGCCCTAAGGGCCAAACTCAGACTGATGTGATCTGCCAGGTCGGCACTGTAATTAACGCTGGCTTGGTGTTCTTGCTTAAGGGTTTCTTGGAACTGTTCAATTAATAACCAGAGCAACATCGCCAGCAGCAACAGAACAAGCGCTGCAAGTGCGCCTTTTAACGTGCCGCGCACAGGTGTGCCAAGGGTTTGGCCTGGCACATGAGTGGGAGTTTGCGGGTTTACGTTAAGCAAGCTGAGATCCTGCATTTTGGCTTCTATGGTGCTACGCCTAAAGTGAGCTGGACACCCATAGGTCGGCTAGCATGCCTTGGGCTGTGGCAAAGTGCCAGCCCTGTGGCTTGCACTGGTTTGCCCTGTACCGCGCATTCAGGTAGCTTTGCCAGCTACGCGAGGGCATTTTAGCTCCTACACTCAGGCTTTTTCTGCGAGCAGGCATTGATTGAAATCAATTTCTGTCTTTTTGCTATGGCCTGATCCGGGTATCGCTCGCGCCTTAATCATCAGTCACTGACGCTAGGTTATCCATGGCTCAATACGTTTTCACCATGCATCGGCTGAGTAAGGTTGTTCCGCCGAAGCGGGAAATCCTGAAAAACATCTCCCTGTCGTTTTTCCCGGGCGCCAAAATTGGCGTACTGGGCCTTAACGGTTCGGGTAAATCTACTTTGCTGAAAATCATGGCGGGCGTCGACACCGAGTTCGATGGCGAAGCCCGTCCAATGCCGGACTTGAACATCGGCTACTTGCCGCAAGAGCCGCAACTGGACCCAAGCAAAACCGTTCGTGAAGTGGTCGAAGAAGCGGTGAGCGTAATCAAGGATGCCCAAGCGCGTCTGGACCAGGTTTACGCTGAATATGCTGAGCCGGATGCCGACTTCGACAAGCTGGCCGCCGAACAGGCCAAGCTCGAAGCCATCTTGCAAGCCGGTGACGGTCACAACCTTGAGCGCCAACTGGAAGTGGCGGCCGACGCCCTGCGCCTGCCAGCCTGGGATGCCAAGGTTGAACACCTGTCGGGTGGTGAGAAGCGCCGTGTGGCTTTGTGCCGCCTGCTGCTGTCGGCCCCGGACATGCTGCTCCTCGACGAACCAACCAACCACTTGGACGCCGATTCGGTGGCCTGGCTTGAGCACTTCCTGCACGACTTCCCGGGTACCGTGGTTGCGATTACGCACGACCGTTACTTCCTGGACAACGTAGCGGGCTGGATTCTGGAACTCGACCGCGGCGCCGGTATTCCTTACGAGGGTAACTACTCTGGCTGGCTTGAAGCCAAGTCCGATCGTCTGGCCCAAGAGTCCAAGCAGCAGTCGGCCCATGAAAAGGCCATGAAAGACGAGTTGGAATGGGTTCGTAAAGGTGCCAAGGCACGTCAGTCCAAGTCCAAGGCGCGTCTGCAACGCTTCGAAGAACTGCAATCGCAGGAATTCCAGAAGCGTAGCGAAACCAACGAAATCTACATCCCAGCGGGTCCGCGCCTGGGTGACAAGGTTATTGAATTCAAAAACGTGTCCAAGGGTTACGGCGATCGCGTGCTGATCGACAACCTGTCGTTCGCCATGCCTAAAGGCGCCATCGTCGGCGTGATCGGTGGTAACGGTGCCGGTAAGTCGACTCTGTTCCGCATGCTGATGGGCAAAGAGCAGCCGGATTCGGGCAGCATCGAAATCGGTGAAACCGTGCAACTGGCCTGTGTTGATCAGAGCCGTGATGACCTGGATGGCAGCAAGACTGTGTTCCAGGCCATTTCCGATGGTTCCGATGTGATCCGCATTGGTAACTACGAAATCCCGTCGCGTACTTATGTAGGGCGTTTCAACTTTAAAGGTGGCGATCAACAGAAGTTCGTCAAGGACCTGTCCGGTGGTGAGCGTGGTCGCTTGCACCTGGCCTTGACCTTGAAAGAGGGCGCCAACGTGCTGCTGCTCGACGAACCGTCCAACGACCTTGACGTTGAGACCCTGCGTTCGCTCGAAGAAGCGCTGTTGGATTTCCCGGGCGCTGCCATTGTGATCTCTCACGATCGGTGGTTCCTTGACCGCGTCGCGACTCACATCTTGGCGTATGAAGACGACTCGCAAGCGGTCTTCTTTGAAGGCAACTACACCGAGTACGAAGCGGATCGTAAAAAACGCCTCGGCGAAGCAGCCACTCAGCCGCACCGTGTGCGTCACAAAAAACTGGCCCAGTAAGGCCGGTTTGCAAGGCAAGACGGAGCCCCTCGGGGCTCCGTTTTTTTTGGGGCTGCCAAATTATCCTTGTGGGAGCGGGCTTGCTCGCGATGCGGCGACACGGTGCATCTGCAACTGCGCAGTGATTTCATCGCGAGCAAGCCCGCTCCCACAGGAGGTTTCAGGTGTGTCCAGTGTGTAAAACGTTGGTGCAAAACTGGGTACAAGAATCACTTTTTTGGTGCGCAAATCCGCTTAAAAACCAGCGCTATTTATATAAAAGCACCATTTAAATTCATAACTGCGACATTTTGCGCTGTCGCGGTGCGGCATGAATTGATAAAGTTCCGGCCAATCTCCGTTTAACGACAACAAATTTGCCGAGACTTTCCTATGATCGAATCTGTCGACCACTTCCTCGCCCGCCTGAAAAAACGTGACCCGGACCAGCCTGAATTCCACCAAGCTGTGGAAGAAGTCCTGCGCAGTCTGTGGCCATTTCTTGAAGCCAATCCGCACTACCTGACTTCAGGCATTCTTGAGCGCATATGCGAACCGGAGCGCGCAATTGTGTTCCGCGTGTCGTGGGTCGACGACGAAGGTAAAGTCCGCGTTAACCGTGGCTTCCGTATCCAGATGAACAGCGCCATTGGCCCCTACAAAGGCGGCCTGCGTTTCCACCCGTCGGTGAACCTGGGCGTTCTGAAGTTCCTAGCGTTCGAGCAAACCTTTAAAAACTCCCTGACGTCGCTGCCTATGGGCGGCGGTAAGGGCGGCTCCGACTTCAACCCCAAAGGTAAGAGCGACGCCGAGGTCATGCGTTTCTGTCAGGCCTTTATGAGCGAGCTGTATCGCCACATCGGTTCCGACGTTGACGTGCCGGCAGGCGATATTGGTGTAGGAGCACGCGAAATCGGCTTCTTGTTTGGTCAGTACAAGCGCCTGAGCAATCAGTTCACTTCTGTCCTCACCGGCAAAGGCATGAGCTACGGCGGCAGCCTGATTCGCCCGGAAGCCACCGGTTTTGGTTGCGTGTACTTCGCCCAAGAGATGCTCAAGCGCAGCGGCCAGCGCATTGATGGCAAGCGTGTGGCTATTTCCGGTTCGGGTAACGTGGCGCAATACGCGGCGCGCAAGGTCATGGACCTAGGCGGCAAAGTGATCTCGCTGTCGGACTCCGAAGGCACGCTGTACTGCGAAGCTGGCTTAAACGATGCGCAGTGGGACGCGCTAATGGACCTCAAAAACGTCAAGCGTGGCCGTATCAGCGAACTGGCCAGCGCGTTTGGCTTGGAGTTCTTGGCCGGCGAGCACCCGTGGAATCTGGCGTGCGATATCGCGTTGCCGTGTGCCACGCAAAATGAACTGGACGCTGACGCAGCGCGTACGTTGCTTGCCAATGGCTGCGTGTGCGTGGCTGAAGGCGCGAACATGCCGACGACTCTTGAGGCCGTTGACCTGTTTATCGAAGCGGGTATTTTGTTTGCGCCGGGCAAGGCCTCGAACGCGGGCGGCGTAGCGGTGAGCGGTCTGGAAATGTCGCAAAACGCGATGCGTTTGCTGTGGACAGCGGGTGAGGTGGACAGCAAGTTGCACAACATCATGCAATCCATCCACCACGCGTGCGTGCACTACGGTGAAGAAAACGGCCGTATCAACTACGTGAAAGGCGCCAACATTGCAGGCTTCGTGAAAGTGGCTGACGCCATGCTGGCTCAGGGCGTGGTGTAAGCCGGTTCAATTGCCAAGATCTCGATCTGCAGATCGCCTGCGGGTCGTAGCCACAACACTTCATCGCCCAGTTGCGCGCCCAACAGCGCGCGACCCAGCGGCGAGCCCCAGTTGATCAAGCCCTGCGCCGCATCAGCTTGATCTTCCCCAACGAGTTGAACGCGCCGTTGTTTGTCGTGTTCGTCGACATACGTGACCCAACTGCCAATCTGTACCTTCGTCGTAGACGAGGCACGGGCGACCACGTGAGCGCTTAGTAGGCGTTGATTGAAGTAACGCAGGTCGCGTTCCATATCCGCTAGGTGCTGCGGGTCGGCCGAATCCTTGAGGGCCGCTTCAGCGCTGTGCTGGCGTTGCAATTCAGTGACTTTGGCGTGTAATTGCGCATGGCCTGCTTCAGTCACGTAATTGGGTTGTTCACTGACTTGGCGTTCAATCGGCACATTGCTTTGATTGGCGGCACTGTCTTCGTTTACAAACGCACGGCTCATGGTGGTTGTCCCGTTGATCATGACTTCAGCGTAGCAGTGGGTGCGGTATCTCTCGACCTGTGCTCGCTCCTACAGGGCTGGTGGGCTTAGTAGTGATACCACTTGAGTTCTAGCATTACTTCGTTAACTGGGGAGCTAAGGTGGCTGAACTCACGCTGTGCGGTCAATCGCAGGCCCAGATTACGGGAGACTTCCCATTGCTGATTCAGACTCAAGCTACGGCGCACTTCGCCGTTGGTGAAGTAATCACTCTTGGCCTCCAGGCTCAGGTTACCCACCGGGTTCCGCCACAGCACGCCGGTGTTGTATCCCGCCGCCGGTGAAACAAATGCAGCGAAGTCGTTGTTGTGTTCCACACGCACGGTACCTAAGGCAAAGCCAAGCAGGTTGTCGCTTAGCTGCCAGGTGCCGCCCGCGCCGCCGTTGACGTGGGTGACGAGTCTTTCATCGCCATGTTTGCCCAGCACCCGCTCAAGCCCGCCACCGACTTGCCATGACCAGGGTTGCAGCAGGTCGTTGCGCGGGGTTAGGGAGCGAATGTTGGCCAAGTCCAACTGCTGAACTTGCCAGTGATTACCTTCATATTGGCGCAGCTTGAGTTGCAAGATTTCAATCTGCGCCCCCAGCGGGAAGCCCGCCGCGTTGTCGTTGAGGTCGTGATAGGCCATGCGCAGGCCGTATTCGGCAAACGCCTTGTCGTCGCGGCTGCCCGCGCCCAGTTGCCAAGTGCGCGATTCGTGGCCGTTTTCTGGCAGTTCGGGTTTCTCTATTTGCAGTTCTGGCGCCGGGTTTTGATTGATGGCGCGCAACAATTCGTAGCTGCGCTGTGAGCGTTCGGTATCGCGCTCAAGGCCATTGGCCCGGTAGCGTTCAAGGCGATAGGCCGCATCAACAATCAGTGCCTGACGCGCTTTTGGCAGCGCCTTGAACGTCGGGTTTTGCAGTTGCGATTGATCAGCGCTGACCTGCAACACCCACTGCTGCTCTTCGGGGTCGAGGACTTTGGCACGGTCCAGCAGCTCGCGCTCGCGAGACGGGCGGTATTCGATGCTCTCTACCAGACCTGCTTCCTTGACCGCTTTAACGGTGTCGGTCGGGATCGCGGTCAGGGGGAATTGGGTGGTCAGTTGCAGTCCTGGGCGCGCCACTTGCAACAGTTCGAGCAGGCGGTAGGAACAGTTTTCATCGAAGAAGAAATAGTCGAACTGAACTTGTTTCAATTCCCAGACATGTTCAACCATGCGCTGAGTTTCTTCGGGCGTCAGGTTGAGTCGGTATTCCCACAGGTCACGGTTTTCGAGGCTGCGGTATTCCGAGAGTTTTTCCTGGTAGGGCACCAGTGCGAACAGGCCGGGATACCCTCCGGCCAAGCCTTTCCACGCGTACAGAATGCTGTTGTCGGAGCCTTCGATGTAAGCACCAAAGTTGATCGCATAGCTGAGCAGCGCGGTTTTGTTGCTTTGCACGTCTGCCTGGTCAATGCGCAACAGGGTGTGACCGAACATAGACGACGGGCTGTTGAGGTACGCCGCTGGGAAGATCATCACCGTGCTGTGGGGGGCGACGTCTTTAAACCATTGCGTGAACTCTGCGCACTCAGCCTTGGGCAAGTCGGTCAGGTTCAGTTGGGCCTTGAGCCAGCGGGTGCGGGCCGGGTAAACACATTGCGGGTGTTTGTCGCCCAGGTTCAAGGGCGCATACAACGCCTCGACGGTGGCACGCAGTTCGGCGTCCGGGTGGTGAGCGCCGTCGGGGGCGAGAAAGAATTTAGTGTCGCTGACATAGCTTCGCCAGCCGCCCAGCTTGCGGGCTTCGTAATGCCCCAAAGAGATCCAGAACGGATCGTTGGCTAACTGCTGCAAACGTTGATTGTCGATATTCGGCGCGGCGTACAGCGGGGCGCAGGCACAGAGCGCCAGATAGGCAAGGCGTTTGAGCATGGTGGGCAACTGTTGTCAGACCAATAGAAATGAAGCAGGTAAATGCCCGCTCCGAAAGGAACGGGCAGGTCTTATGTGTTACGCAGCTGTTGCGTACTTGGACAGACGCGCATCGCTTTTGAGAACAGCCAGTGTGTTGTTATGCACATCGTCAGCGGTTACGTCAGCTTTGCTGAAAATTTGCTGGAAGTGCTCGTGGGTGACAGCGGCAAAATGCTCGCGGTCTTCAGGGGCGACACCCAGGACCACCGCGTAGGTGGTGAGGGCTTCGCCATTGCCTTTGGCCATGTCTTCGGACAGCTCGTTCATCATGCCATTCATGGCAATCCACGATTTGCCGCCGTAGGTCAGGGCGTCTTTGGTCGTACAGCCGTTGGTCCCGGATGTCATGCCGAATGTCGCGTTGCCGGAGGTGCCGTTTGTGGTTGAGGCCAGGAAGTGGGCGGGTGTGCCGCGCTGACCTTCAAACAGCATGTTGCCCCAACCGCAGTTCGGGCCGCCCGGCGCTTGCGCCATGGCATTGAGGGAAACAACAGTAAAGAGAGTACCGAGAAGAATCCGTTTCATAATCTTTGTTCTCTATGTATGCAACCAATGGACAAGGGTCTGGCTCTGAAGCGCCAGTACGGGTTGGTTATTAATCCAGCCTCGTAACAGGTAGGAGTCTAGGCGCGATCCAGTGGTTCCGTGACTTTTTGTAAAACAATCCTGTAATGAGGACATTTTTTGCCCGTAAACATTGGGTCTCGAGAATTCGCGCGCTGCGCGCCTTGCCAGTGGTGTACGGCCAGCGCCAGAATGCTGCCATCTGCCCTGCCTGATGTAAGGAAGCCCGATGCCTGATTCTGTTGCTGCCAGCTTGCGTCTAGCGCCTGACGCGCTAACCCGTCCGTTCTCCGCTGAACAGTTCAGCTTCTCGACCACCAATGATTTAGAGCCCTTTCGCGGCATTCTCGGCCAGGAGCGTGCGGTCGAAGCCTTGCAGTTTGGTGTGGCCATGCCACGTCCGGGTTACAACGTATTTGTGATGGGTGAGCCGGGTACGGGGCGCTTCTCATTTGTTAAGCGTTACCTCAAGGCCGAGGGCAAGCGCCTTAAGTCGCCCAGCGACTGGGTGTACGTCAATAACTACGACGACCCGCGTGAGCCGCGCGCGCTGGAGTTGCCTGCGAGCACTGCAGGCGCCTTTATAGCGGACATCAACGGCCTGATCGATAACCTGCTGGCGACGTTCCCGGCGGTGTTTGAACACCCGACGTATCAGCAACGCAAAAGTGCGATCGACCGCGGCTTCAATCAACGCTACGACCGTGCGCTGGATGTGATCGAGCGCCTGGCGCTGGAAAAAGGTGTGGCGCTGTACCGCGACAGCAGCAACGTTGCGTTTACCCCGATGAGCGATGGCAAGGCGCTGGATGAGGCCGAGTTTTCGCAGTTGCCCGAAGAAGAGCGTGAGCGTTTTCACGAAGATATTTCGGGGCTAGAAGAGCGCCTCAACGAAGAGCTGGCGAGCCTGCCCCAGTGGAAGCGCGAGTCAAACAATCAACTGCGCCAACTGAACGAAGAAACCATCACCCTGGCATTGCAACCGCTGTTGTCGCCGTTGTCGCAGAAATACGCTGAAAACGGTGCTGTGTGCGGGTATTTGCAGGCCATGCAGGTTTACCTGCTCAAAACCCTGGTCGAGCAACTGGTCGACGACAGCAAGACCGACGCTCAGGCGCGCAAGTTGCTCGAAGAGCAGTACCTGCCGAGCCTGGTGGTGGGTCAACCGATGAGCGGCGGCGCGCCAGTGGTGTTTGAGCCGCATCCGACCTACGACAACCTGTTCGGTCGCATCGAATACAGCACTGACCAAGGTGCGCTGTACACCACCTATCGCCAGTTACGCCCCGGCGCGCTGCACCGTGCCAATGGCGGTTTTTTGATTCTCGAAGCCGAGAAGATGCTCAGCGAGCCCTTTGTTTGGGATGCGCTTAAGCGAGCGTTGCAATCGCGCAAGCTGAAAATGGAATCACCGCTGGGCGAGTTGGGGCGCATGGCCACGGTGACCCTGAGCCCGCAAGTCATCCCCCTGCACGTCAAAGTCATCATCATTGGTGCGCGTCAGTTGTACTACACGTTGCAAGACCTTGATCCGGACTTCCAAGAGATGTTCCGGGTGTTGGTGGACTTTGATGAAGACATCCCGATGGTCGACGAGAGCCTTGAGCAGTTCGCGCAGTTGCTGACCACGCGCACATCGGAGGAAGGCATGGCGCCGCTGACGGCGGATGCCGTCGCGCGCCTAGCGACCTACAGCGCGCGGCTGGCCGAGCATCAGGGACGTTTGTCGGCGCGCATTGGCGACCTGTTTCAGTTGGTCAGCGAGGCGGACTTTATCCGTCATTTGGCCAACGATGAAATGACCGACGCAGGCCACATCGAGCGTGCGCTTAAGGCCAAGGCAACCCGCACCGGGCGTGTATCGGCGCGGATTCTTGACGACATGCTGGCGGGGATCATTCTGATCGACACCGACGGCGCGGCAGTCGGTAAATGCAACGGGTTGACGGTGCTGGAAGTCGGTGACTCGGCGTTCGGTGTGCCGGCGCGTATTTCTGCCACGGTGTATCCGGGCGGCAGTGGCATTGTGGATATTGAGCGTGAAGTTAACCTCGGACAGCCGATTCACTCCAAGGGCGTGATGATTCTGACGGGCTATCTGGGCAGTCGATACGCGCAGGAGTTTCCGCTGGCTATTTCGGCAAGCATTGCGTTGGAGCAATCGTACGGCTACGTCGATGGCGACAGCGCTTCGCTGGGTGAAGCCTGTACGTTGATTTCGGCCCTGTCGAAAACGCCGCTCAAACAATGTTTTGCCATCACCGGCTCGATCAACCAGTTCGGTGAAGTGCAGGCTGTAGGTGGGGTTAACGAGAAGATCGAGGGCTTCTTCCGACTGTGTGAAGCACGCGGTCTGACAGGCGAGCAGGGGGCGATTATCCCGCAAGCCAACGTTGCGACCTTGATGCTCGATGAAAAAGTGCTACAGGCGGTGCGTGAAGGCAAGTTCCATGTGTATGCCGTGCGCCAGGCCGATGAAGCCTTGAGCTTACTGGTGGGCGAGCCTGCGGGTGAGCCGGATGAAGAGGGTCAGTTCCCGGAGGGCAGCGTTAACGCGCGCGTGGTCGAGCGGTTGCGGGTGATTGCAGAAATGATCAGCGAAGACGACCTCAAAGAAGCCGAAAAAGAGTTGCTGGCGCAAGCCCTGGCAGCGAAAAACCCGGCCTGATACAACGACACGTGTATAGCCGCTCCGTTGGTCTTGACCGCGTCACGGGGCGGTTTTTTCTTCTATGCTTTTGCTCAGGAACTCTACTGTCGTCACTGGAACGATGCAGCCTGTCTTGTCTGGCTGATACAGGATCTACCGAGGGTCGCCGCCATGTCGCGCAACCTTTGCCTTACCCGTCAGTGCCTAGGCCTTGAAACACGCATTGAATGCAGTATTCGCCCCTTGGCAGGCAACACCGGGATGTGGACGCTGCTATTTGCTGCAGGGCTATCCGGTGAGCAACCGACCACTATCAAGTCTCAAGGGCCATTCCCCGGCCCGTTCGTAGCTGAAACTATTCTGCAATCCATTGTTGAAAGCCTGACCTTGCATGGCTATCGGCTTGCCGATGTCCCGCAGATCTGGTGCCTGCATGTGCAGGCACAGTTGCGTCAGATCAATGGTCAGCGTTGCCACTCGTAAGCAAAATCAGACCCTGTTGGAGCGAGCGTTTCTCGCGATCTTTTGATCGTTTAAACGCTCGCTCCTACAGCTCAATCCTAGGCAGCGCTTAAGTGAACAGCAGGCGTGTTTAGCGCGGCGGCGTCACTTCCGGAACTTTGTCCAGTTTGACTTCAAAACCGTACTCGACAGGCTCCAATGACGTGCGGGCATAGCTTTCGAGACGCGTCGGCTGCCCATAAAAGTAGTGCACGTCGAACAGCACCGGGCCATTCGGTTCGGCGCTGTGGCTGACGGCGAGCACTTCTTTGAGGTAGTTGCCGGTGTCGTCCTTGGCATAAAAGCGCCATGCCTCGGATGGGAACAGTTTTTGATCAACGATCAGAGCGTTGCCTTTGAGCTCCAGCCCCTTGGGCAGATGAGCCACGTCCAAGGCCTGTTTATCAATACTGGCCAGGTACAACGGCATTGAGCCAATGGCGTACACCGGTGTTTCCGGAAACAGGTTGAGGTCATAGGTGATGACACCGGTTTTGGAGTTGGCGTCGAAGGCTTCGGCAGGCAGTTCCAGCGGCTCACCGCGTTTGCCGTTCTCATCC
Organism: Pseudomonas psychrophila HA-4; assembly: GCF_000282975.1. Taxonomy (GTDB): domain Bacteria; phylum Pseudomonadota; class Gammaproteobacteria; order Pseudomonadales; family Pseudomonadaceae; genus Aquipseudomonas; species Aquipseudomonas psychrophila_A. Next base: position 27,450 of record NZ_ALJC01000128.1, on the reverse strand, counting down.
TCGGCAAAGAAGGTCACGGGCGTATCAGCGGTCTCAGGCAGGGCACCCAGCAGTTCGTCATTAAAAGTAGGTGGATGGCTGAACTCAAGCGTGGCGGCGCTGGCATCGTCCACGGACTGGCTGATCACCACACTCTTTTTCAGTTGTTCAGGGTCAAGTGTGGCGTCTTTCAGGTAATTGGCGGCCTGATCGTCATACACCACGATGGACAGCGGCAGCGGCTGAATGTCTTTACCCACTACGTTTTTGTCGAGCCGGCGCACGGGCAGGTCGAGGGTTTTGCGGGTGACGTTGGCCGTCGAGAAGTCGAGCACGCTGATGTCGATGTTTTCAATTGTGCCGTTGAAGTACACCTTGCTGTAGTGGTGCGGGTGTTTTTGCTCAAAGGCTTTTTGTGCGTTGTCCAACTGCTGTCCGAACGCTTCGCTCCAGGCCGTTTGCTTGAGCATTTCGGCCAGTTGCTGTTGGTAAAACGCCAATTGCTCGGCATTTTCGTTGATCGAGCCCGCGCGTGACAGGAACTGCCCGCTCTGGTCACGGGCTTGAATGATCAAGGGATTGAGTTCGGTGTCGCGCACTTCTTCGGCCAACGGGGCGCTGTTGTTGATGTCGACTTCGGCGAAGTTTTTACCCAATGCCAGCAGCGTCACACTGATAGTGCCGTCGGTGCGGGTTTTGCCCACGTCCTTACGGGTCAGGGTGAGGTTGACCACGTTACCCGGCGCGATGACTTCGGCCTCGCCGTGCAGCAGCACGGGTTGCGGTTGCTGAATGTTTTCGGTCTCGACCCCATCGATATAGGGGTAGGTGATGGTCAGGTCGTCCGGGTTGCTCAAATTGGCGCTGGTGGGGCTAAGTTGGATGCCGGAGTCCGTTTCTGACCATTCGGCCTGAAAGGGCACCACTTGTTTGTTGCTCAGTGTCACGGACTGCCATTCCAGGGCGTGCGGGAAGGGAAAATCGGCGGCATTGGTCTGGGAGAACGGGAAAATGGGCTCAAGGTCGGTCAGGTAATCGGAGCTGGAGTTCTTGCGCACCACAAACAGGCCATTGATATAGGCATCGCTCAGCGCCTGGCTGGTGGGGTAGTGCTTAAGCTGCGCCAGCTCGTCAGTGCCGTATTCGGTTTCAACGGCTTTGTCTTGCAGCTTGATACGGGCGCGTTCCAACAGCAGCAACGAGCCGCCAAGGTCGGCCACTGCGTCTTTAAGCTGTTGGTCCTGAATGGTATCGAGGTTCTTTTCGAACGCTGCGGTCCTTTCTTCAAGGCTGGCTTGCTGGTGTTTGTCGTCAGGTGAGCAGCCGCCCGCCATGAGAAAAGCCGTTGTAAGCCCGAGACACGCCAAGGGGAGTCGCAGATCCATTGTTCAGTTTTCCTGTCCGTAAACGATGCTGAAACGATGCTGATAAAGAGGACACTATCAGAAAATGTTTTTACCGGGTGTGTCCGGCGCTTTATCTCTGTTGTTTTGTGGCTGATATACTCGCGCCCATTTTTGACTGCCTGTGAGATTCAATGGAACGTTTTATCGAGAACGCAATGTACGCCTCGCGCTGGATTTTGGCGCCGATTTACTTCGGCCTATCGCTGGGTTTGTTGGCTTTGGCGTTGAAATTCTTCCAGGAAGTGTTTCACGTTATCCCCAACGTGTTCGCGTTAACTGAATCGGACTTGATCCTGGTCATCCTGTCGCTGATCGATATGGCGCTGGTTGGCGGCTTGCTGGTGATGGTGATGATTTCGGGTTACGAGAACTTCGTTTCGCAGTTGGACATTGGTGGGGACAAAGAGAAGCTTAGCTGGCTGGGCACGATGGACTCTACGTCGTTGAAGATGAAAGTCGCTGCTTCGATTGTGGCCATCTCTTCGATTCACCTGCTGCGGGTGTTTATGGACGCGCGCAACATCGAAACCCAATACCTGATGTGGTACGTGATTATTCACATGACCTTCGTGGTGTCGGCGTTTGCGATGGGCTATCTCGACAAGCTGACCAAGCACTGATGATTGTCGTGACATGCAGCACACGAACCCGGGCTGCGAACGCTTTGGGGGCTGTGGTAGTCTGCTCGCCCTTTTTTGGATCTGAGCGATTGGGGAATAGCGGCTGCAAGGTGGCTGTTTTTTGATCGCCCTACAACGGAGCAGTGTTATGTCCGAAGTAAATCTGTCGACCGACGAAACCCGCGTTAGCTATGGCATTGGCCGTCAACTGGGCGACCAACTGCGCGACAACCCGCCGCCGGGCGTTAGCCTGGATGCGATCCTGGCTGGCCTGACCGACGCTTTCGCAGGTAAGGAAAGCCGTGTTGGTCAAGAAGAGCTGTCTGCCAGCTTCAAAGTGATCCGCGAGATCATGCAAGCTGAAGCGGCTGCCAAAGCAGAAGCTGCAGCAGGCGAAGGCAAGGCTTTCCTGGCTGAAAACGCCAAGAAAGACGGCATCACCACGTTGGCTTCGGGTCTGCAATTTGAAGTTGTGACCGCAGGCGAAGGCGCCAAGCCAACGCGTGAAGATACCGTGCGTGTTCACTACCACGGCACCTTGATTGACGGTTCTGTGTTCGACAGCTCCTACGATCGTGGTCAGCCAGCTGAGTTTCCGGTAGGTGGCGTGATCGCTGGCTGGACCGAAGCCCTGCAACTGATGAACGCTGGCAGCAAATGGCGCATCTACGTGCCGAGCGAATTGGCCTACGGCGCCCAAGGCGTTGGCAGCATCGCTCCGCACAGCGTGTTGGTATTCGACGTTGAGCTGCTAGACGTTCTGTAAGAACACTGCGCTTTAGCTGTAGGAGCGAGCTTGCCTCGCGATCTTTTGATCGTTCAAAAGCTCGCTCCTACAGGGCTGTTTAGCTGCATCGTGCGGTCATATTTCTATTTTGGCGTGATGCTCGTGAGTGTCAGCCGTGCCACTGGGGCGCAATGCCCGGGCATAGCAAAAAAGAAACAGATTACGCACCAACTCCTTGAGCACCACCGGCTCGCTTGAGTTGAGGCCGTTGAAATCCAGGTCGCCCTGATCCTGTAGTTCGTTGAGCGCTTCTTCTTCCAGCACGGCACACACTTCTCCGGTTTCCCGGTGCAGGATTCGCAGATAGGGGTGTGGACGGTCCAGCCAAGCATCAATTAAATAAGTCATGGTCGTCATCTCCTCGATGAATGACAATGAGAATAATTCTTATTCATTTAATAGCAAGTGCCTATTGGCGGATTTCTTTTTTTCTAGGAAAAAACTGCCGTGGGTCAAAGTCGCTGGCTTTTTGATATTGCGGGGGTGTTTAGCGGGGGGAAGTCGCCCCTTCCTGCGTGAAACGCAGGAAGGAAGGCAGCAGAATCAGACCTTGCGCACGAACTCAGATTTGAGCTTCATTGGGCCGATACCGTCGATTTTGCAGTCGATATCGTGGTCGCCATCGCACAGACGGATGTTTTTAACCTTGGTGCCAACTTTGACGACCAGGGAAGTGCCTTTGATTTTCAGGTCTTTGATCACGGTGATGGTGTCGCCGTCGTTCAGGACAGTGCCTGCGGAGTCTTTGTAGACTTTTTCATCGCTGGCTTCTTCAGCGTCGCCGCTGGCGGACCACTCATGGGCGCATTCCGGGCAGATCAGCTGAGCGCCGTCTTCGTAGGTGTACTCGGAATTGCATTTTGGGCAGGGTGGCAACGTGCTCACTAAAGCTCCTTAAGTGTCAGGGTGGCTAAAAGGCACGCATTATATAGGGTTTTAGCGGTAAAGGGGGTGAAGCACAGCGAACTCTGTAGTCGCTGCCGTCAGGCTGCGATGGGTTGTGCAGTGACCCTCACGTGGTGAAGGTCCTGCTACCCTTATCGCAGCCTGCGCCAGCGGCTACAAGGTGTTATGCCATCAGTGCGTACGCGCGACTGCAAACTCGCTCAGTTCAACCAGTGCATCGCGGTATTCGCTTGGCGGCAAGACTTCAAGGCAGGCAATGGCGCGGGCGACGAAATCGCGCGCCAGTTGTGCGGTGTAGTCCAGCGAGCCCGAAGCTTCAACGGCGGCGCGGATGCTTTCGAGGTCCTCGATACCACCTTTTTGAATGGCTGTGCGTACCAAGGCGGCTTGCTCTGGCGTGCCTTCGCGCATGGTGTAGATCAGTGGCAAGGTCGGCTTGCCTTCTGCTAGGTCATCGCCAACGTTTTTGCCCAGCGATTCTGCGTCGCCACGGTAGTCGAGCAGGTCGTCTACCAACTGGAACGCCACGCCCAAGTGGTCGCCAAAGGTGCGCAGCGCTTCGCTTTGCTCAGGCGTTGCGCCGGCCAATGCCGCAGCACTGTGGGTCGAAGCCTCGAACAGCATCGCGGTTTTGCCGCGAATGACTTCCATATAGGTTTCTTCGGTGGTACTGGCGTCCCGTACTTTGGACAGTTGCAACACTTCGCCTTCAGCAATGATGCGCGTGGCTTTCGACAGGATTTTCATCACTGGCATCGAGCCCAGCTCAACCATCATTTCGAAAGAGCGTGAGTACAAGAAGTCGCCGACCAAAACGCTGGGTGCGTTACCCCACGTTGCGTTCGCGGTCTTGCGGCCACGGCGCATGCCGGACATATCGACCACGTCGTCGTGCAGCAGGGTCGCGGTATGCAGAAACTCAATAGTGGCGGCGAGCAGGCGCATGTCATCGCCTTCGCGACCCAAGGCCTTGCCACACAGCAACACTAATAAAGGACGAAGGCGTTTGCCGCCGGCCGAGGTAATGTAGTCGCCGATTTTTGAGACCAGCGGTACACGAGAAGTCAGCTGCTTCTTGATGATGCCGTCGACGGCGCTAAAATCGTCCGCCACCGCGCGGTAGAAAGCTTGGGGTTGCATCAGCGACAGGTGCTCCAGAAGGGTTGCGCGGCATGCTAGGTCGGGGGGCTGGGACTGTCAAGGCGCGATGGGCGGCCACTTGCAACCCGAACGCACCTTGCGTACAATCGCGCACCCTGAACTTCCTGGGCAGCACCTGCCTTACGCAATTGCACTTGGGCCGTTCCAGCCCCATGCAGCCATGCCAGCCAATACCTTTACCTATAAAGCGCTGGGTGAGCAGGATTATCGGAGAAATACCATGTCGTACGCAGTAATCGTTACTGGTGGCAAGCAATACAAAGTAGCACCAGGTGAATACCTGAAGATCGAGAAACTGGAAGTCGCTACTGGCGAATCCGTAACTTTTGATCGCGTTCTGTTGGTCGCCAATGGCGATGACGTAAACATCGGCGCTCCAGTTGTTGCTGGCGCCACTGTTGTTGCTGAAGTGATTTCCCAAGGTCGTCACGACAAAATCCGCATCATCAAGTTCCGTCGTCGTAAGCACCACATGAAGCGTATGGGCCACCGCCAGTGGTACACCGAGATCAAAATCACCGGTATTCAGGCTTAATTTCAGCCTAATTCCTCACTAGGAGAATTGACTCATGGCACACAAAAAAGCTGGTGGTAGTACCCGTAACGGTCGCGACTCAGAAGCCAAACGCCTTGGCGTGAAGATGTATGGCGGCCAGGCTATCATTCCGGGCAACATCATCGTGCGTCAGCGCGGCACCCAATTCCACGCTGGCTACGGCGTTGGTATGGGCAAAGATCACACCCTGTTCGCGAAAGTGGAAGGCGTGATCAAGTTCCAAGTTAAGGGCGCCTTCGGTCGCCGCTACGTAAGCATCGTTCCGAAGACTGAAGTCGTCGCAGCGTAAAAGCTTGGTAGCTGGAAGAGCCCTGTCTTGCGACGGGGCTTTTTCGTTTGTGGGGTGAGTCTCTTGCAAAACTGTTTGTATGGGCTGTTGGCGCTGGATTTAACGGTCGTTGATTGAGGTCGCTGCGCTCATTTTTGCAAGAGTCTTATGTCTTGGTTTTTATCGGCTCGTCCTGATGACGAGAGGCGTGTTTTGTTATGAAGTTTGTAGATGAAGTATCGATCAAAGTAAAAGCAGGCGACGGTGGTAACGGTTGCATGAGTTTCCGTCGTGAGAAGTTCATCGAAAATGGTGGTCCGAACGGTGGTGATGGTGGTGATGGCGGCTCGATCTACATGATCGCCGACGAAAACCTCAATACCCTGGTTGATTACCGCTACACCCGTCACTTTGACGCGCAGCGTGGCTCTAATGGTGGCAGCACTGATTGCACGGGCCGCAAGGGTGAAGACCTGGTTCTGCGGGTGCCGGTCGGTACTACGGTGATTGATGCCGGTACTCAAGAAATCATTGGTGACTTGACCAAAGCTGGCCAGCGTTTACTGGTCGTGCATGGTGGTTGGCACGGTTTGGGTAACACTCGCTTCAAATCCAGTACCAACCGTGCTCCGCGTCAGACTACTCCGGGTAAGCCGGGTGAGCAGCGCGATCTCAAGCTGGAATTGAAAGTGCTGGCTGACGTGGGTTTGCTGGGCTTGCCGAACGCAGGCAAAAGTACCTTTATTCGTGCGGTGTCTGCGGCCAAGCCAAAAGTGGCGGATTACCCGTTCACTACCTTGGTGCCTAACTTGGGTGTGGTCAGTGTCGATCGCTGGAAGAGCTTCGTGATTGCCGATATTCCAGGCTTGATCGAGGGTGCTTCGGATGGCGCAGGCCTGGGGATTCGCTTCCTCAAGCACTTGGCGCGTACTCGCTTGCTCTTGCACCTCGTAGACATGGCGCCTGTAGAGGGCACCGAAAGCGCTGCAGATACCGCTGAAGTCATCGTTAACGAGCTGACCAAATTCAGCCCTGCGTTGGCGGATCGTGATCGTTGGTTGGTGTTGAACAAGTGCGATTCTTTGCCTCAGGAAGAGCACGACGCTCGCGTTAAAGAAGTGGTCGATCGTCTTGAGTGGACCGGTCCTGTGTACGTGATTTCGGCGATTGCCAAAATCGGTACCGACAAGCTGTGCCACGACATCATGCGCTATCTTGAAGATCGTGCTGACCGTCTGGCCAATGATCCCGCTTACAAAGAAGAGTTGGCCGAGCTTGATCAGCGCATCGAAGACGAGGCGCGTGCTCAGTTGCAAGCGCTGGATGATCAGCGTGCCCTGCGTCGCAGCGGCGTGAAGAGCGTCCATGACATCGGTGATGATGATTGGGATGAAGAAGATGTTGAAGACGAAGATGGTCCGGAAATCATTTACGTCCGCGACTGATTCGTTGCAGTAAACTACAGCGCCGCTCAATTGAGCGGCGTTTTGGTATCTGTGAAACTGTAATCAAGAATAATTCCATGGGTGGCGCTCGGTCGCGCTGCTCTCAGGCATAGGTTGGATGATGATGCGGAGCAAGGTGACAGGTGCGCAGCGTTGGGTCGTTAAGATCGGCAGCGCATTGCTGACAGCGGATGGCAAGGGCCTGGATCGCGCAGCAATGGGCGTTTGGGTTGAGCAGATGGTGGCCTTGCATGAGGCGGGCGTCGAGTTGGTGCTGGTCTCTTCGGGTGCGGTTGCAGCCGGGATGAGCCGCTTGGGCTGGTCGGTTCGACCCAGTGCGATGCACGAGCTGCAGGCTGCTGCTGCCATCGGCCAGATGGGCTTGGTGCAGGCTTGGGAGTCGAGCTTTGCCGAGCACTCGCTGCACACGGCGCAAATTCTGCTGACTCATGACGACCTGTCTGACCGTAAGCGTTACCTGAATGCCCGCAGTACATTGCGTACGCTGGTTGAGCTGGGTGTGATCCCGGTCATCAATGAGAACGACACCGTTGTCACCGATGAGATTCGTTTTGGTGACAACGACACGTTGGCGGCGCTGGTCGCTAATCTGGTCGAAGCTGACTTGCTGGTGATCCTGACGGATCGTGACGGCATGTTTGATGCTGATCCGCGTAATAATCCTGATGCCAAGATGATTTACGAAGCGCGTGCCGATGACCCGGCGCTGGATGCAGTCGCGGGCGGTACGGGCGGTGCGCTCGGTCGTGGCGGCATGCAGACCAAGTTGCGTGCGGCGCGCCTGGCGGCACGTTCGGGGGCGCACACGATTATCGTGGGTGGTCGTCTGGAGCGTGTGCTTGATCGCCTAAAAGCGGGTGAGCGTCTGGGGACGTTGCTGTCGCCTGAGCGTGGCATGTTGGCTGCGCGCAAGCAGTGGCTGGCGGGGCACCTGCAGACTCGTGGCACCTTGGTGTTGGATGATGGCGCTGTACTGGCATTGTCTCAGGGGCATAAAAGCTTGCTGCCCGTCGGTGTTAAGGCGGTGCAGGGCGGGTTCCGCCGTGGCGAGATGGTGGTATGTGTGGCACCAGACGGGCGGGAGATTGCCCGTGGTCTGGCCAACTACAGTGCTGCTGAGGCGCAAAAAATTATTGGGCAATCGTCAGAAGCGATTGTCAGTTTGTTGGGTTACATGGCGGAGCCTGAGCTGGTTCATCGCGATAATCTGATTCTGGTTTGAAAGTGAGGTGTTGCATGCGCTTGATGAGCGGTCTGTTAGGTTTGATCTTGGCGGTGCCATTACTGGCCTCTGCCGAGGAAATTGGCACGGTTTCTACCGTGTTCAAATTTGTTGGGCCAAACGACCGCATTGTGGTCGAGGCGTTCGATGATCCTAAGGTTGATGGCGTGACCTGTTACCTGTCGCGGGCTAAGACAGGCGGCATGAAAGGGGGCTTGGGGTTGGCTGAAGACCGTGCGGAGGCCTCTCTGGCGTGCCGTCAGACCGGGCCTATCAGCTTTAAGGGTGACTTGAAGGATGGTGAGGAAGTGTTCAAGGAGCGCACCTCGCTAGTCTTCAAAACCATGCAAGTCGTGCGATTCCTCGACAAAAAGCGCAATACGCTGGTGTACTTGGTGTACAGCGACCGCCTGATCGAAGGTAGTCCGCAGAATGCGGTGACCGCCATTCCGATTCTGCCGTGGCCGCAGCGCTGATAGAGGCTGTAGATGATCTGTGGGAGCGGGCTTGCTCGCGATGGTCGTTAACGATGGCGCATATTTACCGAGTAAATGAGGCGTTCTGAAGACTATCGCGAGCAAGCCCGCTCCCACCTTTGAGTTGTGTTCTCAAGCTGACAGCATTGTGCTCCTACAAGGTTTTACTAAATCGCAGGCAATAAAAAACCGACCCTGAGGTCGGTTTTTTAAAAGCTTATCGCTTAAGCAGCAGTCGCAAGGTTCAACGCCTTGACGTGGCCATTCAGGCGGCTCTTATGGCGAGCGGCTTTGTTCTTGTGGATGATGCCTTTATCGGCCATACGGTCGATAACAGGGACAGCCAGAACATAAGCAGCTTGCGCTTTAGCAGCGTCTTTTGCGTCGATGGCTTTAACTACATTCTTGATGTAGGTACGAACCATGGAACGCAGGCTGGCGTTGTGGCTGCGACGCTTCTCAGCCTGTTTTGCACGTTTTTTGGCGGAAGGTGTGTTGGCCACCGTCGAGCTCCTCGAAAGACTTTTGGGAATTAACAAACAAAATAGGCCGCGAATCATGCCGATGACGACAACTCTTGTCAAGGGCGATTGATACGATCCGCTGAGTGGTTGATCGAGGGAGACGGGAGATTTATTTCCGGCGCTTGACCTGTAAACTCGCGAGCTTGGCTCTGTGCTGTTGCGGCGCGCAGTATCGCATAAGTGGGCGCTTTGTTCGCCTGCTCTTTCTCTAAAGGCAAAAACTCTTTCAATGAATTTGCTCAAATCGTTGGCTGCCGTCAGCTCTATCACCATGATTTCAAGGGTTCTGGGCTTTGTCCGAGACACCATAATTGCGCGCACGTTTGGCGCTGGAATGGCCACGGATGCGTTCTTTATTGCCTTTAAATTACCTAATCTGCTGCGCCGGATTTTCGCCGAGGGAGCCTTTTCCCAAGCGTTTGTACCGATTTTGGCCGAATACAAAAGCCAGCAAGGTGAAGAGGCGACGCGCACGTTTGTGGCTTATGTTGCCGGGCTGCTGACCTTGGTGCTGGCAATCGTGACGATTTTGGGGATGCTTGCTGCCCCTTGGGTTATTTGGGCCACAGCGCCGGGGTTTGCCACCACGCCGGAGAAGTTTCAGCTCACCTCCGACATGCTGCGGGTGACCTTTCCTTATATATTGCTGATCTCCTTGTCATCGCTGGCGGGGGCCATCCTCAATACCTGGAACCGCTTCTCGGTACCTGCGTTTGTGCCGACGCTACTCAACGTCAGCATGATTATTTTTGCTTTGTTCCTGACGCCCTACTTTGACCCGCCTGTCATGGCGTTGGGGTGGGCGGTGCTGGCGGGTGGTTTGGCCCAATTGCTGTTTCAGCTGCCACACCTGAAAAAAATTGGGATGCTGGTGTTGCCGCGTCTCAATCTGCGTGACACCGGCGTATGGCGGGTGATGAAGCAGATGCTGCCGGCTATTCTGGGGGTCTCGGTCAGTCAGATTTCCCTGATCATCAACACTATTTTTGCTTCTTTTCTGGTCGCCGGATCCGTGTCGTGGATGTACTACGCAGACCGTTTGATGGAGTTGCCATCGGGCGTGCTGGGCGTGGCGCTGGGCACAATTTTGCTGCCGACGCTGTCCAAAACCTACGCCAGTAAAGACCGCCAAGAGTACTCCAGGATCCTCGATTGGGGCCTGCGTCTGTGCTTTGTACTGGTACTGCCGTGTGCGCTGGCCTTGGCGATTCTGGCTGAACCGCTGACTGTGTCGCTGTTTCAGTACGGTGAGTTCAGCGCGCTGGATGCGGCCATGACCCAGCGCGCGCTGGTAGCGTACTCGGTGGGGTTGCTCGGGCTTATTCTGATCAAAGTGCTGGCCCCCGGCTTCTATGCACAGCAAAACATCCGCACTCCCGTAAAAATTGCAGTCTTCACCTTGGTGGTCACGCAACTGCTCAACCTAGTCTTCATTGTGCCGTTGCAACACGCAGGCCTTGCTTTGGCCATTAGTGTCGGCGCGTGTATCAATGCCGGTCTGTTGTTTTGGCAGTTGCGCAAGCAAAAGTTGTATATCGCCCAGCCGGGCTGGACCAAGTACCTGTTTAAGCTGGTACTGGCGGTCGCAGTGATGTCGGCGGTATTGATTGGGTTGATGCACCTGATGCCCGCGTGGGATCAGGGCCATATGCTTGAGCGCTTCATGCGTCTTGGTGGTTTGGTTGTCGCTGGGGTGCTGGCTTATTTCGGCATGTTATTGCTGTTGGGCTTGCGTTTGAAAGATTTCGCCCGCAAGTCTCTGATGTAAGGAAAATTGCGGTCTATCGTCGATTTTGTCGATTTGACCTGATTTGCCTTGCGCTGTTGCCTGTCGTCACGGGCTGGGTGTGGTTATAATCGGCCACTTTATGAGCAAGAAGCGCGTTATGCAGCTGGTTCGAGGCCTTCACAATCTGCGGCCCCAACATCGGGGCTGTGTCGCCACTATTGGCAACTTTGACGGTGTGCACCGTGGTCACCAGGCAATTCTGGAGCGACTGCGTGAACGTGCGCTGGAGTTGGGCGTGCCCAGCTGCGTGGTGATTTTTGAGCCGCAGCCGCGCGAATTTTTTGCCCCCGAGACTGCCCCGGCGCGTTTGGCTCGCCTGCGCGACAAGCTGCAGCTGTTGGCTGACGCAGGGGTTGATCGGGTGCTGTGCCTGGCGTTCAATCAACGCCTGTGCAAGCTCAGCGCTGCTGAATTTGTCGACACGATTCTGGTCGACGGTCTCGGTGTGCAGCACTTGGAAGTGGGTGACGATTTCCGTTTTGGTTGCGATCGGGTGGGTGACTTTGACTTCCTGCAACAAGCGGGCGTCATGCAGAACTTTACCGTCGAAGCCGCGCAAACCGTTGAACTTGATGGCGTGCGAATCAGCAGCACCAAGGTACGCGATGCCCTGGCTAGCGCTGACTTCTCCTTGGCAGAACGTTTGCTGGGGCGTCCGTTTAAAATTGCGGGCAGGGTGTTGCACGGCCAGAAACTGGCGCGCCAATTAGGCACGCCAACGGCCAATATCCAGCTAAAGCGACGTCGTGTTCCACTGACCGGGGTGTATCTGGTCAGCGTTGAGATCGACGGAAAAACCTGGCCCGGTGTCGCTAATATTGGCGTCCGGCCGACCGTAGCAGGGGATGGCAGCGCCCATCTTGAAGTACATCTATTGGATTTCGCTGGCGATTTGTATGGCCAGCGTTTGACTGTGGCATTCCACCACAAGCTGCGTGATGAGCAGCGTTTTGCCTCCTTGGAGGCGCTCAAGACGGCGATCAATGCGGACGTCGCCGCCGCCCGAGCCTTTTGGCTGGGTCAACCGCTTAAAAAGAGCCTGAAATGACCGACTACAAAGCCACGCTAAACCTTCCGGACACAGCCTTCCCAATGAAGGCCGGCCTGCCACAGCGCGAACCGCAAATTTTGCAGCGCTGGGACAGCATTGGCCTGTACGGGAAGTTGCGCGAGATTGGCAAGGATCGTCCGAAGTTCGTACTTCACGACGGTCCTCCGTACGCCAACGGCACGATTCACATCGGTCATGCGCTCAACAAAATTCTGAAAGACATGATCGTGCGTTCGAAAACCCTGTCGGGTTTCGATGCGCCGTACGTGCCGGGCTGGGACTGCCACGGCCTGCCGATTGAGCACAAGGTTGAAGTGACCCACGGTAAAAACCTGCCTGCGGATAAAACCCGCGAGCTGTGTCGTGCGTACGCGACCGAGCAGATCGAAGGCCAGAAGTCCGAGTTCATCCGTCTGGGTGTACTGGGCGACTTTGCCAACCCCTACAAAACCATGGACTTCAAAAACGAAGCCGGTGAAATCCGCGCCTTGGCCGAAATCGTCAAAGGCGGTTTCGTGTTTAAAGGCCTGAAGCCTGTGAACTGGTGCTTTGACTGCGGCTCGGCCTTGGCTGAAGCAGAAGTTGAATACCAGGACAAAAAGTCTGCGGCCATCGACGTTGCCTTCCCGGTTGCTGATGAAGCCAAGCTGGCCGAAGCTTTTGGTTTGGCAGCGCTGAGCAAACCGGCGTCGATTGTGATCTGGACCACTACTCCGTGGACCATCCCGGCTAACCAAGCGCTTAACGTGCACCCGGAATTCACCTACGCGCTGGTCGACGTGGGCGACAAACTGTTGGTGTTGGCTGAAGAGCTGGTCGAATCCAGTCTGGCCCGTTACAACCTGCAAGGTTCAGTGATCGCGACCACCACCGGTTCGGCACTGGAACTGATCAACTTCCGTCACCCGTTCTACGACCGTCTGTCGCCCGTTTATCTGGCTGACTACGTTGAACTGGGCGCGGGCACCGGCGTGGTTCACTCCGCACCGGCTTACGGCGTAGACGACTTCGTGACCTGCAAAGCCTATGGCATGGTCAACGACGACATCATCAACCCGGTTCAAAGCAACGGCGTGTATGTGCCGTCGCTGGAATTCTTCGGTGGCCAGTTCATCTGGAAGGCCAACCAAAACATCATCGACAAGCTGATCGAAGTCGGCGCGCTGATGTTCACCGAAACTATCAGCCACAGCTACATGCACTGCTGGCGCCATAAAACGCCGCTGATCTACCGCGCAACCGCGCAGTGGTTTATCGGTATGGACAAAGAGCCGACGACTGGCGATACCCTGCGTACTCGCGCACTTCAGGCCATCGAGGACACTCAGTTCGTTCCGGCCTGGGGCCAAGCGCGCCTGCACTCGATGATCGCTAATCGTCCTGACTGGTGCATCTCGCGTCAGCGCAACTGGGGCGTGCCAATTCCGTTCTTCCTGCACAAGGAAAGCGGCGAATTGCACCCACGTACCGTCGAAATGATGGAAGAAGTGGCCAAGCGCGTTGAAGTCGAAGGCATCGAAGCCTGGTTCAAAATGGACGCGGCCGAGTTGCTGGGCGACGAAGCGCCGCTGTACGACAAAATCAGCGACACCCTGGACGTGTGGTTCGACTCCGGCACTACGCATTGGCACGTGCTGCGCGGTTCGCACCCTATGGGTCACGAGACCGGCCCGCGTGCCGATCTGTACCTAGAGGGTTCTGACCAACACCGTGGCTGGTTCCACTCTTCGTTGCTGACGGGTTGTGCCATCGACAACCACGCGCCGTACCGCGAACTGCTGACTCACGGTTTCACTGTGGACGAAGCCGGTCGCAAAATGTCCAAATCGCTGGGCAACGTGATTGCGCCGCAAAAAGTCAACGACACCCTGGGCGCTGACATCATGCGTCTGTGGGTGGCTTCGACCGACTACTCGGGCGAAATCGCGGTGTCTGACCAGATCCTGCAGCGCAGTGCGGACGCCTACCGGCGTATCCGTAACACCGCGCGCTTCCTGCTTTCCAACCTGACCGGCTTCAACCCGGCCACTGACCTGCTGCCTGCGGATGAAATGTTGGCACTGGACCGTTGGGCTGTAGACCGCGCGTTGCTGCTGCAGCGCGAGTTGGAACTGCATTACGGCGAATACCGCTTCTGGAACGTGTACTCCAAAGTGCACAACTTCTGCGTGCAGGAGCTGGGTGGTTTCTACCTCGACATCATCAAGGACCGTCAGTACACCACTGGCGCCGACAGCAAGGCCCGTCGCTCGTGCCAGACCGCGCTGTTCCATATCTCCGAAGCGCTGGTGCGCTGGATCGCTCCGATCCTGGCTTTCACCGCCGACGAACTTTGGCAATACCTGCCGGGCGAGCGTAACGAATCGGTCATGCTCAACACCTGGTACGAAGGCCTGAGCGAGTTGCCGGAAGGCACCGAACTAGACCGCGCCTACTGGGAGCGGATCATGGCGGTCAAGGTTGCGGTTAACAAAGAGATGGAAAACTTGCGCGCGGCCAAAGCCATTGGCGGCAACTTGCAGGCTGAAGTCACCTTGTTCGCCGATGATGACCTGGCAACCGACCTGTCCAAGCTGAGCAATGAACTGCGCTTTGTACTGATCACCTCTACGGCCAGCGTCGCGCCATTCGCGCAAGCGCCAGCTGATGCCGTGGCCACCGAAGTAGCGGGTCTTAAACTCAAAGTGGTCAAATCGGTGCACGCCAAGTGCGCGCGCTGCTGGCATTGCCGTGAAGACGTCGGCGTGAACCCGGAGCATCCGGAAATCTGCGGCCGTTGTGTCGACAACATCAGCGGCGCTGGCGAGGTACGTCACTATGCCTAACACCAGCACTGCCGGGCGCTTCGGGCGCCTGGGCTGGCTCTGGTTGACTGTGCTGGTTCTGGTCATTGACCTGACCAGCAAGGTCTATTTCGACAACACCTTGCAGATGTACCAGCAGATCGTGATCATCCCCGATCTGTTCAGTTGGACGCTGGCTTACAACACGGGTGCAGCCTTCAGCTTCTTGGCTGACAGTGCTGGCTGGCAGCGTTGGCTTTTCGCCGTGATCGCGATAGTGGTCAGTACGGTGCTGGTTGTCTGGCTCAAGCGTCTTGGACGTAATGACACGTGGTTGGCAATTGCGTTGGCGCTGATTTTGGGCGGCGCATTGGGCAACCTGTATGACCGCATTGTTTACGGCCATGTCGTCGATTTCATTCTGGTGCATTGGCAAAATCGCTGGTATTTCCCTGCTTTCAACTTCGCCGACAGCGCGATTTGTGTAGGCGCCGTGATGCTGGCACTGGATATGTTTAAAAGTAAAAAGTCTGGAGAACCGGCTCATGACTGAGCAACGTATTGGCCAGAACACGGAAGTCACTCTGCATTTCGCTTTGCGCTTGGAAAATGGGGACACCGTCGACAGCACGTTCGACAAATCCCCGGCTACCTTCAAGGTGGGTGATGGCAGCCTGCTGCC
This sequence comes from Pseudomonas psychrophila HA-4, assembly GCF_000282975.1. Taxonomy (GTDB): domain Bacteria; phylum Pseudomonadota; class Gammaproteobacteria; order Pseudomonadales; family Pseudomonadaceae; genus Aquipseudomonas; species Aquipseudomonas psychrophila_A. Next base: position 11,774 of record NZ_ALJC01000128.1, on the reverse strand, counting down.
AGGTTTTGAAGCTGCTTTGTTCGGCTTCAAGGCGGGCGACAAACGCACGCTGGAGATCCTTCCAGAAAACGCGTTCGGCCAGCCTAACCCGCAAAACGTGCAGATCATTCCTCGTTCGCAGTTCAAAGACATGGACCTGTCCGAAGGCTTACTGGTGATCTTCAATGACGCGGCCAACACCGAGCTGCCGGGTGTGGTCAAAGCGTTTGACGATGAACAAGTGACCATCGATTTCAACCACCCGTTGTCAGGTAAAACCCTGACCTTCGACGTGGAAATCAAAGACGTTAAAGCGCTGTAATTCAGTGCCCGGCGCGTGCCGGGCCTGATTGGCATTATTTTCTGCGCGACCCACGAGGCCTAGCATGCACATCAAACTCGCCAACCCCCGTGGCTTTTGCGCTGGGGTGGACCGAGCGATTGAAATCGTCAATCGCGCTCTGGAAGTGTTCGGTCCGCCTATCTATGTTCGCCACGAAGTGGTGCACAACAAATTTGTCGTCGAAGACCTGCGCTCCCGTGGCGCGATCTTTGTCGAAGAGCTTGATCAAGTGCCGGATGACGTCATCGTGATCTTCAGTGCTCACGGCGTTTCCCAGGCCGTACGTACAGAAGCTTCTGGGCGCGGGCTCAAAGTATTCGATGCCACTTGCCCACTGGTAACCAAGGTGCACATCGAAGTCGCGCGCTACAGCCGTGACGGTCGTGAGTGCATCTTGATCGGCCACGCTGGTCACCCGGAAGTGGAAGGCACCATGGGCCAGTACGACGCCAGTAATGGCGGGGCCATTTACCTGGTCGAAGACGAAAAAGATGTCGCTAATCTGCACGTTATCAACCCGGAGAAATTGGCGTTTGTGACCCAGACCACCTTGTCGATGGACGACACCAGTCGTGTGATCGACGCTTTGCGCTCGCGCTTCCCAGCTATTGGTGGCCCGCGCAAAGACGACATTTGCTACGCCACGCAAAACCGCCAGGACGCGGTCAAACAACTGGCCGACGAGTGCGATGTTGTGTTGGTCGTGGGCAGCCCGAACAGCTCCAACTCCAACCGTTTACGTGAACTGGCCGAGCGCATGGCAACGCCTGCTTACTTAATTGATGGTGCCGAAGACCTGCAAAAAAGCTGGTTTGACGGTGTAGAGCGCATTGGTATTACGGCAGGGGCCTCGGCGCCTGAAGTGCTGGTGCGTGGTGTAATTCAGCAGTTGCATGCTTGGGGCGCAACCGGTGCAGACGAACTGGCTGGCCGCGAAGAGAACATCACGTTCTCGATGCCTAAAGAGCTGCGCGTTCGCTCCCTGATCTAAGCCAGACCGCACAGCGCCTGCGCAGCCTGATCGCTACGCAGGCTAATGCGGCCACTCTTGGCGAGCACCACTTGGTAGTGGCTCAGCGTGGTTTCGGCTTGGCAAATATGCAGTGTCCCCGCCTGAAATGCCCCAGCGTTTAACAACGGCTCGCCCAGCGGGTTGAACCGAACGTAATGTTTGACCGGCGTATTACCGGCAATCGGTATATGCGTGTTGCCTTGCCTTTCGGCTAGCACTGGGTTGCTCTGATCGAGATGGCCCTTGCCACTCACGTCCAGAATAATCCGCCACCCTTTACCCCAGTCCTCTCCCAATGCATGCACCACCACATACTGATGCCGTATCAGCGCCTCGGTGCGCGCGGTGCGCAGGCTGTTGGTCAATTGCTCTGCCGTTACCTGGCGCCGTTGCTGCTCAATAAGAGCGCTGTAAGCGGGGCCTGCAAATTGAGCGGTGATCGCAACAATCGCTAGCGTAAATAGCAATTGGATAAGGCTCATGCCTTCTTGATACACGGCGTTCTCCCTTGACGTATTCATGCGCAATCCTTGCGCTTCAATAGGTATAGCGCATCAATTGGGTGGCCATCCACAGCAACCGTTTCATCATGTTTAGGCTGTAATGCGGCGTTTTAGCGGACTCAATCAAGTGACAAATCCATCATTTTCGCCAGCCTGTTCCTACAGGTGTGACGTGTTGGGAGCGCTAGGCTTTTGGCATGGCGACACAGGACGTGTCGGTAAATGAATGCTGGGGAGTGGCGCGCATGATTCGATCTGATAAAAGCCTGCAAAGTGGAATGACCTTGATCGAGGTGCTGGTCGCGATGGTCATTCTGGCGAGTGGCGTGTTAGGCGCCGCAGCGGTCCAACTGAATGCACTCAAACACACTGACAGTGCATTGATGACCACTCAGGCCAGCTTTATTGCCTATGCCATGCTGGACCGTATTCGCGCCAATGCCGCCGCCGATTACAGCTTTTCCGGCAGTGGCGGTAGTGGCCTTAACAGTGCACTGGGCCAGGACCTGAGTGATTTCAAGCGCAACATTCGCCAGTTCGGAGGCGAAAGTGCCAGTGGCAGCATCGCTATCAGTGGTCATCAGGTTGCCATCACCTTGGAATGGGACGACTCGCGCGCCAGCAAAGAGGCGGGCTTTCTTCAAACCTTCACTTTGACTAGCCAGCTCTCGGCTGACGCTATACAAAGGGCGTCATGAGGCGCTTGGATGCGGGGTTTGGCCTTACAGAGTTAATGCTCGCGTTGGCGTTAGGGTTGTTATTGGTGCTGGGTGCTACTCAGGTTTTCTTGAGCGCGCGGCAGACTTACGTGGCGCAGTCTTCTGCTGCGGTTGCGCAAGAAGACGCGCGTTTTGTATTGAGCAAAATCGCCCAAGAAATTCGAATGATTGGCATGTTCGGTTGCATCGCGACCGACAGCATTATCAATGTGCCCTCGGTATTTCAAACGCCCATCTCCTGGCAAGGGGCGGCTGGCTCAAGGTCGTGGAGGTTTATCAGTGCGGATGTCGGGCTACCGGGGGCGAAGCCCGACTGGACCGTTGTATCTGACTGCAAACGTACTGCGCAGGTATACGCGGGGCAGTATTTGCCTTTGGCGCCTGGCGAGACAGGTTTTGCACTGCGCCACATCATTTACTGGTTCGAGAACGGACAGTTAAAAGTCGGGCCTGGCAAAACGGTGCTTCTGGACAACGTAGCGGCGTTTGATATGAGCTTCGGTATGGCCAATTCAGCAACGGGGCAGTCAGTCCAACGTTACGAAGACAGTCCTGTCAGTTTGGCCAATATTCGTAGCGTGAAAATTGCCCTGACGTTGCAAGACCCTAAAGCGCGAATCAAAGACCAGTCCTATCACTTGGCTGTCGCGCTGCGCAATCGGCTGGAGTAGGTGGCTGATGAATCCTTTTTCGCGCAAACAATCCGGCATGGCGCTGCTGGTTTGTCTGACTTTTCTGCTGTTGCTCAGCTTGATCGGACTGTCTTCTCTGCAAAGCGCCGCTCAACAACAAAAAATGACCGGCAGCGTCTGGCAAGCCAATCAGTCACTACAAGCGAGTGAAACAGCGCTGCGACTGGGCGAGTCTCAGGTCAAGATCGAATGGCCGGGGCTGCATGCCTGCAACACTGTAGCCCGGTGCATGCCGCCGTTATCTGCCCGCAGTCAAACTTCGCCAGGGGTTGACCCGGTCTCGGGAGTGCTCTGGCTTGCTACTCCAGACGGGTTGTACGGCATTCAGAGTCTGGGTGTAGGTATAACGCCCGCGCACTTGCCGGGTATTGCGTCTGCCCATTTATACCGAATCACCGCTGTTGGTCTGCGTGGACCATCGCGCACCGTGCTGGAGAGCGTCTATGCGCGCTATCAGCCACTGAGCAGCGAAACGGGAGAGCCCACACGACAGCAGTTTCGAAGAGTCTTGTGGCGGCAAATACAGTAAGGACGGCTGAATGTATCGATATGGAGCAGGGTTCACGTTGATGGAGCTCATGATCGTGGTTTCGATCATCGGTATTCTTGGCGCATTCGTGTATCCGGTGTATAGCGACTCGATGAAGCGCAGCCATCGCGCCCAAATCACCGTGTTGTTGTCGGAGCAATCCCAAAGTCTAGAGCGTTTTTATACGAAAAAAGGTTTATACAGTGGGGCGGAAAATATCAGCCCGGGTAATCAGCATTACCTGATTACCCATGCGCTCGCCGATCAGGCCTTTTTGTTAACGGCCACACGTAAAGAAGACTCGACAATGGCCGGCGACGCTTGTGGTAACTACACGTTGAGCCACACAGGCCTGGCAGCCAATACAGACGCCGCTCCGGACCTGACAGTGCAGCAGTGTTGGGGGCGCTAACGATTAATGTTCATTTTTGAGCTGAGTTGATAGATGGCTAAGCAACAACGAGTGGTGATTGTAGGCGGTGGTGTTATTGGTTTGCTGACCGCATTTAACCTCGCGGCTGAGGTTGAGCACGTGGTGCTGCTGGATCGCCGTGGGGTTGGGCAGGAGTCCTCATGGGCGGGCGGCGGGATTGTTTCGCCACTCTACCCTTGGCGTTACAGCCCAGCAGTCACCGCGCTGGCCCATTGGTCGCAGGATTTTTATCCACAGTTGGCTGAGCAACTGTTCGCCACTACCGATGTTGACCCAGAGGTGCATACCACCGGTTTGTACTGGCTAGACCTTGAAGACAAAGAGCAGGCGCTGGCGTGGGCTCTGCGCGAAGGTCGACCACTGAGTTCTGTTGAGATTTCGGCAGTTGAGCGTGCTGTGCCGGTATTGGGCGGCGGCTATTCGCAGGCCATCTATATGGCTGATGTAGCCAACGTGCGTAATCCGCGCCTTGTGAAATCGTTGAAAGCAGCGCTGCAAGCCATGCCGAATGTGACGATCCATGAGCAATGCGAAGTTCAGGGGTTTATCCGCGAGAGTAATAAAATTGCCGGTGTGAATACTGCACAAGGCGAGATTCGCGGTGATCATGTGGTGTTGTCGGCTGGCGCCTGGAGTGGTGAGTTGCTGGGCGGTCTAGGAATTGAACTGCCGGTGGAGCCTGTTAAAGGGCAGATGATTTTGTACAAGTGCGCGTCTGACTTCTTGTCCAGCATGGTTTTGGCAAAAGGCCGCTACGCAATACCGCGACGCGACGGGCATATCTTGATTGGCAGCACGCTTGAGCACGAAGGCTTCGACAAAACTCCAACAGATATAGCCTTGGAGAGTCTTAAGGCCTCGGCGATAGAACTGATCCCGGCACTGGCAGATGCCGAAGTGGTGGGGCATTGGGCGGGTTTGCGGCCGGGCTCCCCGGAAGGTATTCCGTACATTGGGCGGGTTTCAGGCTTTGACGGGTTGTGGCTCAACTGCGGGCATTACCGTAACGGGCTGGTGCTGGCTCCGGCGTCTTGCCAATTACTTGCTGACTTACTGCTGGGGCGAGAACCGATCATTGACCCAACGCCTTATGCCCCCGCCGGGCGGATTTAATTGCTGGCCATCAACACTGGCAGAGAGGTGCATGGAGTCCCGACGCCTGTTGGAGCAAGCACGCTCCAACAGGGGGGTGTTCGCTTAAAAAGGCTGTCGAGCCTGTACCTGGCAAGAGGGACCTTAAGCTCGAGGCTTTGGCCCTTGTTCCAAATGCTCTTGAGTGCAAAACCATTCCTGCTGTCTGCTGAGCGCACGATCACGCGGCAAGTGCACGCCACAGTTGGCGCAACGCACCATTGGCTGCGCGCCAGGATCAACTGGTTTTTTGGTTGCCTGAATGCTTGCTTTGTATTTGCGCCAAAACCACACCCCCGCAGCAATCAGTGCAGCCCAGATCAGTAAACGAAACATGGTTATCCGCTATTCAAGAAAAGATGAGCCAGTTTAGCCAAGGACTTGCCGGGCGCACAGCAACAAATCACAGACAAAAAAAGAGCTCCGAAGAGCTCTTTTTTACTGGGCTGAACAATCAGTCGAACAGGCCCAGGGTCATGTAGCTGAACCAGGAGCGGCTTTTGCCTTCTGCTTCAGGTGCTTCGATGATGTTGCCATCAGCATCTTTAGGCTTCAGCTCTGCTGGAATTGCATCCTTGGCATCCTGGTACTGCTTTTGGATGTCCATGTTGGCGCGGGTTTCACCCGGTGGCAGCGGTGTGCTGGATTCGATCAGGCCCAGGGTGGCCTTGCTCAACCACGAGCGGTTGTCCGCATTGGAAACCTGTGGCACGAACTGACCGTCAACTAGGCTTGGGTGGTTCGGGTAGTTGTCCTTGAGCACTTCAAGGCTGGTGGCAGCCAGTTGGTCGAGGTGCATGCGCTGGTAAGACTCAACCATCACCGCCAGGCCGTCGCCGACCGAAGGGGTTTCCTGGAAGTTTTCGACCACATAACGACCACGGTTGGCCGCGGCTACGTAAGCCTGACGCGTCAGGTAGTAATCGGCTACGTGGATTTCATACGATGCCAGCAGGTTACGCAGGTAAATCATGCGCTGCTTGGCATCAGGTGCGTAACGGCTATTAGGGAAGCGGCTGGTGAGCTGGGCGAACTCGTTGTACGAGTCGCGTGCAGCACCAGGGTCACGCTTGGTCATGTCCAGCGGCAGGAAACGCGCCAGCAGGCCAACATCCTGGTCAAACGAGGTCAGGCCCTTGAGGTAGTAGGCGTAGTCGACGTTTGGATGCTGTGGGTGCAGACGAATAAAACGCTCGGCCGCGGACTTGGCAGCTTCTGGTTCGGAGTTCTTGTAGTAGGCGTAGATCAGTTCGAGCTGAGCCTGATCGGCATAGCGACCGAACGGATAGCGCGACTCTAGAGCCTTCAGTTTGGCGGTAGCACTGGTATAGCTGTGGTTATCCAGGTCGGCCTGCGCCTGCTGGTACAGCTCGACTTCGCTCAAGTTTTCGTCAACGACTTCTTTTGTCGACGAGCAAGCGGCGGTCAATGCGAGGATGGCGATCAGCAGCAGGTGTCTCACTTGCATGGCGGCTTGCGTCCCTATGACGGCCGCTGTCTTGGGCGGGTCCGTCCTGTTATGATGAGCGCCCCGTGAAAAGCCTCGGGGCAAAAGACGCCGTATTTAACCACAAGCGCGCAGCCGAAACCAAAGGCTTGGCGCGGTCCTGATGAGCATGTCCGAGAAAATTCAACTTCGCGAAGAGGTGCCGTCCGAACTGGGTGGCCAACGCCTCGATCAAGTCGCTGCACAATTATTCGCTGAGCACTCGCGCTCGCGCCTTTCCGCCTGGATCAAAGACGGCCGCCTAACAGTGGACGGAGCCGTCATCCGCCCCCGTGACATCGTGCACGGTGGTGCCATCCTGGAGCTAACTGCAGAGCAGGAAGCCCAGGGTGAATGGGTCGCCCAAGACATTCCCCTGGATATCGTCTATGAAGACGATGAGATCCTGGTGATCAACAAGCCCGCAGGCTTGGTGGTTCACCCGGCTGCCGGGCATGCTGACGGTACTTTGCTCAATGCCCTGCTGCACCACGTGCCGGACATCGTCAATGTGCCGCGTGCGGGGATCGTGCACCGCCTCGACAAAGACACCACGGGCCTGATGGTAGTCGCCAAGACCATCCAGGCGCAGACACAACTGGTTACTCAGTTGCAGAGCCGCAGTGTCAGCCGTATCTATGAATGCATTGTTATCGGTGTCGTTACCGCCGGGGGCAAAATCAACGCGCCCATCGGCCGTCACGGCCAGCAACGCCAACGCATGGCGGTCATGGAAGGCGGTAAGCAGGCGGTGAGTCATTACCGTGTGCTTGAGCGTTTCCGTTCCCACACCCACGTGCGGGTCAAGCTGGAAACCGGGCGTACTCACCAAATTCGTGTGCATATGTCGCACATTAACTTCCCGTTGGTCGGAGACCCTGCCTACGGCGGTCGCTTCCGTATCCCGCCGGCAGCCAGTGTGACCATGGTCGAATCCCTTAAAAACTTCCCGCGTCAGGCTCTGCATGCGCGCTTCCTTGAATTGGATCATCCGACGACCGGTAAGCGCATGAGCTGGGAATCGCCACTTCCGGACGATTTTGTCTGGTTGCTGACGTTACTTAAGCAAGACCGTGAGGCTTTCATCGGATGAACACCTTCCTGATTCCTGACTGGCCAGCGCCGGCAGGCGTCAGGGCCTGTGTGACCACCCGTGCGGGCGGCGTCAGTAAGGCGCCGTTCGACAGCTTCAATCTGGGCGACCATGTGGCCGACGACCCCGTCGCCGTTGCACATAACCGCCAACGCTTGACCCATATTTTTGACGTGCAGCCCGCTTGGCTTAGCCAGGTTCACGGGGTTGTGGTCGCACCTGCTAATCCTCAACACATCGCCGAGGCTGACGCGAGCTGGACGGCAACGCCCGGTATTGCCTGTACGGTGATGACCGCCGACTGTTTGCCAGCGCTGTTTTGCGATCGCGCGGGCACCCGTGTCGCGGCCGCCCATGCCGGTTGGCGTGGGCTCGCGGCTGGCGTGCTTGAAGCGGCCGCGCAAAGCCTCAATGTAGAGCCTCAAGACCTACTGGTCTGGCTTGGCCCGGCCATTGGCCCCGCTGCTTTTGAAGTGGGGGGCGAGGTGCGGGACGTCTTCATTGAAGACCTACCCGAAGCCGCTGCGGCGTTTGTACCCAGTGTTAATGAGGGCCGCTACATGGCCGACATCTATGAGCTGGCGCGCCTACGTCTGGCCCGTTTTGGCATCACTGCTGTTTATGGCGGTGGTTTTTGCACGGTCACCGACCCACGGTTCTTCTCCTACCGGCGCAGTCCTTGTACTGGCCGTTTTGCATCACTGATCTGGATCGAAACGTCAGTCAGTTGACTTGCATCATTTTCTACACGCTTGAAACTGTCGAAGTCGCCCGCATCTACTAAGGTATCTGGCAGGTTTCTTCATTCAGGAGTTTCCATCCCTCCGGCCTGCTCATAAGGAAGGTGACGAATGCGTATAGATAGATTAACCAGCAAGTTGCAATTGGCGTTGTCCGATGCTCAGTCATTGGCCGTTGGCCTTGACCATCCGGCTATTGAGCCTGCGCACTTGATGCAGGCATTGCTGGAACAGCAGGGCGGTTCGATCAAGCCTCTGCTGATGCAAGTCGGTTTTGATGTAAACAGCCTGCGTAAAGAGCTGACCAAAGAGCTGGACCAACTGCCTAAAATTCAGAATCCGACCGGCGACGTGAATATGTCGCAGGATTTGGCGCGTCTGTTGAACCAAGCGGATCGCCTGGCGCAGCAAAAAGGCGACCAGTACATCACCAGCGAAGTAGTACTGCTGGCCGCGATGGACGACAACAGCAAACTGGGCAAATTGTTGCTGGGGCAGGGCGTGAGCAAAAAAGCCCTGGAAAATGCCATCAATAACTTGCGCGGTGGCGAAGCTGTCAACGACCCGAACGTCGAAGAGTCGCGTCAGGCGCTGGATAAATACACCATCGACCTGACCAAACGCGCCGAAGAAGGCAAGCTCGATCCGGTGATTGGCCGTGACGATGAGATTCGTCGCACCATTCAGGTCTTGCAACGCCGGACCAAAAACAACCCGGTACTGATCGGTGAGCCTGGCGTCGGTAAAACCGCGATTGCTGAAGGTTTGGCGCAGCGGATCATCAATGGCGAAGTGCCTGATGGCCTTAAAGGCAAACGCCTGCTGTCGCTGGACATCGGTGCACTGATTGCTGGTGCCAAGTTCCGTGGCGAGTTCGAAGAGCGTCTGAAAGCAGTGCTCAACGAGCTGTCGAAACAGGAAGGGCAAGTCATCCTGTTTATCGACGAACTGCACGTCATGGTCGGTGCCGGTAAAGGCGAGGGCGCCATGGATGCAGGCAACATGCTCAAGCCAGCGCTGGCCCGGGGCGAGCTGCATTGCGTCGGTGCGACCACGCTCAACGAGTACCGCCAATATATAGAGAAGGACGCAGCGCTTGAGCGCCGCTTCCAGAAAGTACTGGTCGATGAGCCGAGCGAAGAAGACACCATCGCGATTCTGCGGGGTTTGAAAGAGCGCTATGAAGTGCACCACAAAGTGGCGATCACCGACGGTGCGATCATTGCGGCGGTCAAACTCAGCCATCGCTACATCACTGATCGGCAGTTGCCTGACAAGGCGATCGACCTGATGGACGAAGCGGCCAGCCGCATCCGCATGGAGATCGACTCCAAGCCCGAAGTGCTGGACCGTCTTGAGCGCCGGCTGATTCAACTGAAGGTTGAAGCGCAGGCGCTGAAGAAAGAAGAAGATGAGGCGGCAAAAAAACGTCTCGAGAAATTGCAGGAAGAAATCGAGCGCCATGAGCGCGAGTATTCCGACCTGGAAGAAATCTGGACTTCGGAAAAAGCTGAAGTACAGGGTTCTGCCCAGATCCAGCAAAAGATCGAGCAGGCTCGCCAAGAGCTTGAAGTGGCACGCCGCAGCGGCAACCTCAACCGCATGGCCGAGTTGCAGTACGGGGTTATTCCCGATCTGGAGCGCAGCCTGCAAATGGTTGACGAGCACAGCAATAAAACCGAGAACCAGTTGTTGCGCAGTAAAGTGACCGAAGAGGAAATCGCTGAAGTCGTTTCGAAGTGGACCGGTATCCCGGTGTCGAAAATGCTCGAAGGCGAGCGCGACAAGCTAATGAAGATGGAAAGCTTGCTGCATGACCGCGTTATTGGTCAGGACGAGGCCGTGGTGGCCGTGTCTAATGCCGTTCGCCGTTCGCGTGCAGGTTTGAGTGACCCGAATCGCCCAAGTGGCTCGTTCATGTTCCTGGGCCCAACCGGTGTCGGTAAAACCGAGTTGTGCAAGGCGCTGGCCGAGTTCCTCTTTGATACTGAAGAGGCGATGGTGCGGATCGATATGTCCGAGTTCATGGAGAAACATTCCGTGGCTCGACTGATTGGTGCGCCACCAGGCTATGTGGGCTACGAAGAAGGCGGTTATTTAACCGAAGCAGTACGGCGCAAGCCTTATTCGGTGATTCTGCTGGACGAAGTCGAAAAGGCTCATCCAGATGTGTTCAACGTGTTGCTGCAAGTGCTTGAAGACGGTCGTCTGACTGACAGCCATGGCCGTACGGTGGATTTCCGCAACACAGTGATTGTGATGACCTCCAACCTGGGTTCTGCACAGATTCAGGAATTGGTCGGTGATCGTGAAGCACAACGTGCTGCGGTCATGGATGCGGTGAGTACGCACTTCCGTCCGGAGTTTGTGAACCGGATCGATGAAGTCGTGATCTTCGAGCCTCTGGCCCGTGATCAGATTGCTGGTATTGCCGAGATTCAGTTGGGCCGTCTGCGCAGCCGTTTGGCTGAACGTGACTTGAGCCTTGAATTGAGTCAGGAGGCGTTGGACAAGTTGATCGCAGTGGGTTACGACCCAGTCTATGGCGCACGTCCACTCAAACGTGCGATCCAGCGCTGGATCGAAAACCCTCTGGCACAACTGATTCTGTCGGGTCAGTTCTTGCCAGGCACAGCGGTTGTAGCCACTGTGAAAGACGACGAAATCGTCTTCGCATAAGGCTCAACTACCGTGTTTTAAGGAAGGCCTCGCTTTGCGAGGCCTTTTTTTATTTAGGGTGTTGATCTATAAGGAAAACGCTTGTAAGATGCGCCCCGCAGTAAGTCACCCGGAACGGTAACTTGGCCCAAACCAAGAAGCCCGTTAGAAGAGCTAAATCATTGTCTTCTAACGAAAAATAAGGGTTGACAAGGGTTTTAAAGGTTGTAAAATGGCCCGCCTCAGAGACGCCAACGCAGCGATGCGATGAAGTCAAAGAGGATTGCAAAGATGTAAGGCAACATTGTTTCAGATTGAAATATGTAGTTCCGCGATAGCTCAGTTGGTAGAGCAAATGACTGTTAATCATTGGGTCCCTGGTTCGAGTCCAGGTCGTGGAGCCATTTTCAAGCCGGGGTATAGCGCAGTCCGGTAGCGCGCCTGCTTTGGGAGCAG
>NZ_ALJC01000127.1 GCF_000282975.1 Pseudomonas psychrophila HA-4 | reverse complement strand
TTCCGTTTCGACTGCGCCGGAAGTGGGGCGAATTATAGGCCGTTTAAAATCCGAGTCAAGCTCTAATTGAGGGACTCTATCAATTAAGTTCAAATCAGCGAAAACATGCCTATCTATATAGAGAGGGCTAACGCCCCCTCTATATAGCTACAACACGCCCGACTGCCGCAAAGCATCCAACACACTGGGTTGCATCCCAAGCACCCGCACTAAAACCTCTTGCGTATGCTCGCCCAATAAAGGCGGAGCACTGCGATACTCCACTGGCGTTTCAGAAAGCCTGATAGGGCTTCTAACCTGCGACACCAGACCCGCCAGCACATGCGGCAAATCAAAAGCCAGCCCCCGCGCCTGCACCTGAGGATCCGCAAACACTTGGGCCAAATCATTGATCGGTCCACAAGGCACCCCTACAGCCTCCAACTGCGCAACCCACTCCGTCGTTGTCTTGAAGACAGTTGCCTGCCGAATGAGCGGCACCAGCACAGCTCTATTAGCTACCCGCTGCTTATTACTCTCAAAACGCGGGTCATCCACCCACTCCGGTCGACCTGCAACTTCAGCAAACTTACGGAATTGACTGTCGTTACCCACCGTCAGAATGAAGTCGCCATCGGCGGTCGGAAAATCCTGATACGGCACAATGTTCGGGTGAGCATTACCCAAGCGCTTTGGAGAAACACCCGTCGTCAGATAATTCATCGCCTGGTTCGCCAGGCACGCGACCTGCACATCCAGCAGCGCCATATCGATATGCTGCCCACCACCTTCATGCTGGCGATGAGCAAGCGCCGCCAAGATCGCGACTGTCGCATAAAGCCCCGTCAGAATATCCGTCAGCGCAACACCGACCTTCACCGGCCCAGCCCCGTCTTCACCCTCAGGCCGACCGGTCAGGCTCATCAGCCCACCCAACCCCTGAATCATGAAGTCGTAACCCGCACGCTTGGCATAAGGCCCCGTCTGACCAAACCCGGTAATCGAGCAATAGATCAGTTGAGGATTGACCTCCTTAAGCGACGCATAGTCCAACCCATACGCCTCCAAGCCGCCCACCTTGAAGTTCTCGATCAAAATATCGGACTTCGCCGCCAGCTCCCGCACCAAGCGCTGACCTTCAGGCTTGGTGAAGTCGATCGTCACCGACTGCTTATTGCGATTGGCCGACAGGTAATAAGCCGCCTCCCCCGTACTCTCACCATAAGCATCCTTAAGGAAGGGCGGCCCCCAGGCACGCGTATCGTCGCCAATGCCCGGGCGCTCAACCTTGATCACCTCAGCTCCCAGGTCCGCCAGAATCTGCCCCGCCCACGGCCCGGCCAATACTCGCGACAAATCCAACACCCGCAAATGCGATAAAGCACCCATGAGCCAAGCTCCTATTAATAGAACGCCTGCAGACCCGTCTGCGCGCGCCCAAGAATCAAGGCATGCACGTCATGCGTCCCTTCATAGGTATTCACCACTTCCAAGTTAACCAAATGACGGGCCACCCCAAACTCATCCGAAATGCCATTTCCGCCCAACATGTCACGCGCCATACGGGCGATATCCAACGACTTCCCGCACGAATTGCGCTTCATGATCGAGGTAATCTCAACCGCTGCAGTTCCTTCGTCCTTCATCCGACCCAAGCGTAGGCAACCTTGCAAAGCCAACGTAATCTCGGTCTGCATATCCGCCAGCTTTTTCTGGATCAACTGAGTCGCCGCCAATGGTCGGCCAAACTGATGACGATCCAGCGTGTATTGACGCGCCGTGTGCCAGCAGAACTCGGCAGCTCCCAGCGCGCCCCACGAGATGCCGTAACGCGCCGAGTTCAGACAGGTAAAAGGACCTTTGAGCCCGCGCACATCCGGGAAGATATTCTCTTGTGGCACAAACACGTTATCCATGACGATTTCGCCAGTGATCGATGCGCGCAGACCGACTTTGCCGTGAATCGCCGGCGTACTAAGACCCTTCCAACCCTTCTCCAGAACAAAGCCACGAATGTCACCTTCGTCATCTTTCGCCCACACCACAAACACGTCGGCAATCGGACTGTTAGTGATCCACATTTTGCTGCCCGTTAGGCTGTAGCCGCCATCCACCGAACGCGCGCGCGTAATCATCGCGCCAGGGTCAGAACCATGGTTAGGCTCAGTCAGACCAAAGCAGCCAATCCACTCGCCCGATGCCAGCTTCGGCAAGTACTTCTGCTTCTGCGCCTCAGTGCCGAACTCATTGATCGGCACCATCACCAGGGAGGACTGCACACTCATCATCGAGCGATAACCCGAGTCAACGCGCTCAACCTCACGCGCAATCAGGCCGTAACTGACGTAATTCAGGCCACTGCCACCGTACTGCTCAGGAATCATCGCCCCCAGCAAGCCCGTCTCACCCATCTCGCGGAAGATCGCAGGATCAGTCTTCTCATTGCGGAAAGCCTCAAGCACACGCGGCGCCAGCTTGTCTTGAGCAAATTGCTCAGCACTGTCACGCACCATGCGCTCTTCTTCAGTGAGCTGCTGATCCAGCAACAGTGGATCAATCCAGTTGAAGCTTGCTTTACCCGCCATGAAAGAACCCTCGCGAAATAGATCAAATGTCGTTGGCCGATCCTAGGCCCCTCTATATAAGAAGCACAAACGAGGATTCAGCACGGCGTTGTGATAATTTCTCACTCCGTGACGAGCTAAAACGCCATTTCTGCCCACCTTTAGTGAGGAAGACGTACATGCGCCGCAAGATCCCCAGCACCACCGCCCTCATCAGCTTTGAAGCGGCTGCACGCCATGAAAGCTTTACTAAAGCCGCGCACGAGCTTTCCCTCACTCAAGGCGCCATTTGCCGACAGATAGCCAGCCTCGAAGAGTTCCTGAGTGTAGAACTCTTCAGACGCTCAAAACGCGGCGTGAAACTGACAGAAGCAGGCCTTTCCTACAGTCGCCGGGTCGCGACGCAACTAGATGCCGTCGAACGCGACACGCTGTCCGTGATGGGGCAACAAGGCGCCAACACCATTGAGCTGGCCGTTGTTCCCACCTTCGGCACGCAATGGCTATTGCCCCGCCTCAAGGATTTCCAGCAACAGCACCCCGACGTTACCGTCAATCTTACAAACCGTACGCGCCCCTTCCTGTTTGCCGACACCGACTTCGACGCGGCCATCTACTTTGGCGATGCCGACTGGTCCGGCACATCGTCCTACCGCCTGATGGGTGAAAACCCGCTCCCCGTGTGCAGCCCATCACTCCTGGACGAACAGCAAAGCCTCAGCGCCAAGGCATTGGCCGAACTCCCCCTACTCCAACAAACCACCCGCCCCTACGCCTGGCGCCAATGGTTCAACGCCCAAGACATGAGCGTGCCCCGCGACATGACCGGGCCGCGCTACGAACTATTCTCGATGCTGGCCCAAGCCGCCATACACGAAATGGGCGTCGCGTTGATCCCGCCCTTCCTGATTCAGCGCGAATTGGCCGAGAAACGCCTGGTCATTGCCAACCCGCACACACTGCCCAGCAACAAGGCTTACTACCTGATGATTCCCGAACGCAAAATCGAGTCCGCCTCACTGCAGGCCTTTCGCGACTGGCTGATCAAGCAGGCCGAGGCCTACAGCCTGACTTGAACCACGCATCATCCAAAAAAGTTATGTAGTGACGCCACTAAAAACCCTACAAATATACGTAAATGTCGCCTTTTAATACGCCTTACTTAAGTCTAGCTGGACAAAGCTTAAGGCCAGTAACCACGCGGCCTGCGGGGTATTTCTGAAAGTTATGCAGCGATAACCAAAAGAAATGTGAAAAAAACTCAAAAACAGCCTTAAATCTCTATAAGCCATATAAATAAAGGCCTACAGCCGACCGTTGCGACATTCGGTCACTGCATGACTTGTAGTAAAAAATACGTCACCTTTCATAAGTTCTTGAAAGCCCCAAAAATCGCCAGCAGAATGCCGCGCCCCACCTCATATTTGGTGGGATCGTGCTGATCGGCCGCCCCAGTCGCACCATCCGTAGTGCGCTGGCTTTCTTATAAAAGATCACGCAGGAGATATGACGTGCACATTGGTGTTCCTCTCGAAACCCAAACGGGTGAAACGCGGGTTGCTGCAACCCCGGAAACCATCAAGAAGCTGATCGGCCAAGGCCATAAGGTGACGGTTCAAACCGGCGCAGGCATTAACGCCAGCGTGACTGACAGCGCTTATGAAGCCGCAGGCGCAACCATTGGTAGCGCTGCAGACGCCTTTGGCGCTGAGCTGATCCTCAAAGTGGTTGCCCCCAACGACAGCGAATTGGCCCTAATCAACAGCGCGGCTGTGCTGATTGGCATGCTCAACCCGTTCAGCAATGAAACCATTGCCAAACTGGCCGAGCGCGGGATCACCGCATTCTCTCTGGAAGCCGCGCCCCGCACCTCCCGTGCGCAAAGTCTTGATGTGCTTTCATCTCAGGCCAACATTGCCGGTTACAAAGCAGTGCTGCTGGCCGCGCATCACTATCCGCGCTTCATGCCCATGCTGATGACCGCCGCCGGCACAGTAAAAGCCGCTCGTGTACTAATCCTCGGCGCAGGTGTTGCCGGCTTGCAGGCCATTGCGACTGCCAAGCGACTGGGTGCTGTCATCGAGGCTTCAGACGTGCGGCCTGCGGTAAAAGAGCAGATCGAATCGCTAGGCGCCAAGTTTGTCGATGTCCCTTATGAAACCGACGAAGAGCGCGAGTGCGCCGTCGGTGTTGGCGGCTATGCACGCCCAATGCCCGCCAGTTGGATGCAACGCCAAGCACTGGCTGTGCACGAGCGAGCCAAACAAGCCGATATCGTCATCACCACTGCATTGATCCCCGGCCGCAAAGCACCTGTACTGCTAAGCGCAGACACGGTGGCGCAAATGAAGCCAGGCTCGGTGGTCATCGACCTCGCCGCAGCGCAAGGAGGCAACTGCCCACTAACCGTCGCCGATCAGGTCGTGGTCGAGCACGGCGTCACCATCGTTGGCCACACCAACTTGGCCGCCATGGTTGCCGCCGACGCATCAGCGCTCTACGCCCGCAACCTGCTGGACTTCCTCAAACTGGTCTTCACCCCTGAAGGGCAGTTCCAGATCAACCTTGAAGACGACATCGTCGCCGCGTGCCTGATGTGCCGCGACGGTCAAGTCGTGCGCAAAAACGGCTGAGGATAAAAATAATGGAAGAGCTCATCTCCCCCGGTATCTACAACCTGATCATTTTCGTACTGGCTATCTATGTCGGTTACCACGTGGTCTGGAACGTAACCCCTGCGCTGCACACCCCTTTGATGGCCGTCACCAACGCCATTTCCGCGATTGTGATCGTCGGCGCCATGCTCGCTGCCGCGCTGACCGTCACGCCACTGGGCAAAACCATGGGCACCCTGGCCGTCGCCTTGGCGGCCGTTAACGTATTCGGTGGATTTTTGGTCACCCGGCGCATGCTGGAAATGTTCAAGAAGAAAGCACCTAAAGCTAAAGAAGAGGTGCGCAAGCCATGAGCATGAACCTGGTCACAGTTCTCTACCTGGTTGCGTCGATCTGCTTCATCCAAGCCCTTAAAGGCCTGTCGCATCCCACCACCTCGCGCCGCGGCAACCTGTTCGGCATGCTGGGCATGGGCCTGGCCGTTCTGACCACCGTCGGTCTGGTCTACAAACTGGGCGCCGAAATTGCAACCGCAGGTATCGGCTACGTGATTGTCGGCCTATTAGTCGGCGGCACCGCTGGCTCGATAATGGCCAAGCGCGTTGAAATGACCAAAATGCCTGAACTGGTCGCCTTCATGCACAGCATGATCGGCCTCGCTGCCGTGTTTATCGCCATCGCGGCCGTGGTAGAGCCGCAATCGCTGGGCATCGTCAAACACCTGGGCGACGCCATCCCGGCGGGCAACCGCCTGGAGCTGTTCTTGGGCGCAGCCATTGGTGCAATCACCTTCTCTGGCTCGGTTATCGCGTTCGGCAAACTGTCGGGCAAATACAAGTTCCGTCTGTTCCAAGGCGCACCCGTACAGTTCAGCGGCCAACACAAACTGAACTTGATGCTGGGTCTGGCCACGCTGGGCCTGGGCATCACCTTTATGCTTACCGGCAACCTCAACGCATTCGCATTGATGCTGGCCCTGGCGTTTGTGCTGGGCGTGCTGATCATCATCCCGATTGGCGGCGCCGACATGCCGGTCGTGGTGTCAATGCTTAATAGCTATTCAGGCTGGGCAGCAGCCGGTATCGGTTTCTCGCTAAACAACTCGATGCTGATCATCGCCGGTTCGCTGGTAGGTTCTTCGGGCGCCATCCTGTCGTACATCATGTGCAAAGCGATGAACCGTTCGTTCTTCAACGTGATTCTCGGCGGCTTTGGCGGCGCAACAGATACAAGCGGCCCCGCCGGTGCACAAGAAGCCCGCCCAGTTAAATCCGGCTCAGCTGACGACGCCACCTTCCTGCTGACCAACGCAGATACGGTGATCATCGTTCCAGGTTACGGCTTGGCCGTGGCGCGCGCGCAACACGCGCTAAAAGAGCTGACTGAAAAACTGACACACCGCGGCGTGACCGTGAAATACGCGATTCACCCGGTAGCGGGTCGGATGCCTGGCCACATGAACGTTCTGTTGGCCGAAGCAGAAGTGCCTTACGACCAAGTGTTCGAAATGGAAGACATTAACTCCGAGTTCGGCCAAGCAGACGTGGTGTTGGTGCTCGGTGCCAACGACGTGGTCAACCCGGCCGCTAAGAACGATCCAAAATCGCCAATTGCCGGCATGCCGATCCTCGAAGCTTACAAAGCCAAAACCGTCATCGTTAACAAACGCTCCATGGCGAGCGGCTATGCAGGCTTGGATAACGAACTGTTTTACCTCGATAAAACCATGATGGTTTTCGGCGACGCGAAGAAAGTGATTGAAGATATGGTCAAAGCCGTCGAGTAACATCCAGACCTTGCAACACCAAGAACCCCGGCGCTGAATTCACCGGGGTTTTTTATTTGCTGAAACATCCCGACCAAAGGCTCTACATCGGCCTGCGGCATTCGACCATGGTAGCGGGACGCTGCGCTTTGAAAATGAATAGACTGCGCATCTTGCTTCCGTTGCCCGAGATAACAATCCATGTACCGTGAACGTATTCGCCTGAACTCCCTACACGATAAGGTTATGAGCGCCGAAGAAGCCGCCGCCCTTATTAAAGACGGCATGACCGTCGGCATGAGCGGTTTTACCCGTGCCGGTGAAGCCAAAGCCGTCCCGCGTGCCCTGGCCGAACGGGCCAAGCTTGAACCACTGAAAATCACCCTGATGACCGGCGCCAGCCTGGGCAACGACCTCGACAAGCAATTGACCGAAGCCGGTGTACTCGCACGACGCATGCCGTTCCAGGTCGACAGCACACTGCGCAAGGCGATCAATGCCGGCCAAGTCATGTTCATCGACCAGCACTTGTCCGAAACCGTTGAGCAACTGCGTAACAAGCAACTCACGCTGCCAGACATCGCGGTCATCGAAGCCGTTGCCATTACCGAGCAAGGCCACATCGTGCCAACCACCTCGGTGGGCAACTCTGCCAGCTTCGCGATTTTCGCCAAACAAGTGATCGTCGAGATCAACCTGGCGCACAACCCGAACCTGGAAGGTCTGCACGACATCTATATCCCGACCTACCGTCCAACTCGCACACCGATCCCGCTGGTAAAAGTCGACGACCGCATCGGCAGCACCGCCATCCCGATCCCGGCAGAAAAAATCGTCGCGATCGTGATCACCAACAAGCCGGATTCGCCGTCAACCGTGTCCGAACCCGACCACGAAACTAATGGCATCGCTTTCCACCTGATCAACTTCCTCAAACAGGAAGTTGCAGAAGGCCGTATGACCAATAAGCTCGGCCCGTTGCAAGCCGGTATCGGCAACATCGCCAACGCGGTGATGTGCGGCCTGATCGACTCGCCGTTCGAAGACCTGACCATGTACTCCGAAGTGCTGCAAGACTCGACCTTCGACCTGATCGACGCGGGCAAGATGAGCTTTGCATCAGGCAGCTCGATCACCTTGTCCGAGCGTCGCAACTCAGACGTCTTCGGCAACCTTGAGCGCTACAAAGACAAACTCGTGTTGCGCCCTCAGGAGATCTCAAACCACCCAGAAGTGGTTCGACGCCTGGGCATCATCGGCATCAACACCGCGCTGGAGTTCGACATCTACGGCAACGTCAACTCCACCCACGTCTGCGGCACGCGGATGATGAACGGCATCGGCGGCTCGGGCGACTTCGCACGTAACGCACACTTGGCGATCTTCGTGACCAAATCGATCGCTAAAGGCGGCGCGATTTCCAGTGTTGTGCCTATGGTCAGCCACGTTGACCACACTGAGCACGATGTCGACATTCTGGTGACCGAGCAGGGACTGGCTGACTTGCGCGGCCTGGCACCGCGTGAGCGCGCTCGCGTGATCATCGACAACTGTGTTCATCCAGACTTCCGTGAAGCCCTGAACGACTACTTCACCAAAGCCTGCGCCATTGGCGGCCATACACCGCATATTCTGCGTGAAGCCCTAAGCTGGCACATCAACCTGGAAGAAACCGGGAAAATGCTGCCGTAACACGCGAGCTAGACAGCCGCCGGAGAAAACACTGTTTTCACGGCGGCTTTTTTATGCACGACTTACAAAAACTGTACTGCTGTACTGGTCGTTTTCAACTTCAAATAGGCCTTGGCACTGCTCAAAAAGCCAATTTCGCACCAATTTAGTGCTAACAGGTACAGTTGTGCTCATTTATGACCGTACAGCACTCATAAACAGTTAACTGGCCCATCGCAATACAGTTGAACTGTATCTACAGAGCCTGGACAGAGAAGAGGATCATTGGCATCAGTTAAACCACTACCTAATGCCGCCACAAGCGGAAGGATGCCGTCATGGAACGTACACTCAGTTCCGAACTGTTCAGCGAAAGCAACACTGTAAACACCCAGGCTTCAATGCCTTTGCGCGTACTTGCCAACCTGATGTTGTGGCAGCGCCGCATCTCCAGCCGCCATCAATTGGCTCGCCTGGATTCGCGTCTTCTGGCTGATGCCGGTATCAGCGAAGCACAGCGTCACGAAGAGTTGAGCAAGCCGTTCTGGCGCTAATGAGCGCTCGCTGGCCCTGACCACCGGTCCACTGCCAGCACCCAGAATTGAAAAAACAAAACCCGTCGCGGGCATCCGCGACGGGTTTTGTCGTTTCAGGCGCCTGATTTGGAAGTGTTAACAGCAGACAGGTACAGTTTAAATAAACTTAAAATATGCAGGTACAGTTTGCAAAAAGCCTGATCCAGAGCATTCTTGCTACGCCAATCGTCAAAACGACCTTTGCGCCAAGCAGCCCTGCGCCTACTATTCGACTCATAACCCTGTATTTTTCTGGAGTAACCCCATGCCCACTCTTCGTCTGTTCAGTGCCGCTGCTTTGCTGACACTTGCTGCAAGCGCCAGCGCCTCCAGCTTCCTGGTCACTACCGATGCCATCGTGGGCGCCCTCAAAGCCACCTCCGACCTGACTTCGGACGCAACCGGCTCACTGCGCAACAACAAAATTGTGCGCGAAGCCCGTGACGACGCCGCCAGCTTCGTCGCCAGTGAAGGTGTTATTCGCGGCGTGAAATTGGAAAGCGCTTTCGACACCATTCGCCAGCAAGCCCCTCAACTGCAAGCCACCGATGCCCAACTGGCGCAGGCCATTCTGGCGATCTGAAATCGCGCGTGGAAGTTGCCGCAGCCTGCGGCAACTCCTGCGCAGAGAGTTACCTAGCACCCACGTGCGCTCTTAACACTTCATGAAGATCCCGGCACCGTACTGGTTCTGCTACCACCATTACGCTAGCCTTGGGCCTCGATCACACAGAACGAGACCCATGCGTTTTTCTTTATTAGCACTTCTTGCACTCTGCTGGCCCCACTCAGCGTTCGCCTTCGACACGACCACCCAAAATGTGGTGCTCAGTGGTTACGTCACCAGTAAAGTGACGTCCGCGCCTTTCGATAACAAACTGATCAGTGCCGCGCATGATGACGCTGCCGTCTTTATTGCCAGTGATGGCCAACAACGAGGCGCACAGCTGGAGTCTGCCTTGCGCTACCTGCGCCAGAGCCAGCCAAAATTGAGTGCCACTGACCTTGAACTGGCACAAGCAATTCTCGTCCAATAAGCACCCGCTTTTTCTGGAGATGTTCCATGCGTAGCCCTTTAATTCTCGCCACCCTCGGCCTGTTGCTGCTCGCCGATATGGCGCAGGCGCACACCGTCGTGCAGACCAGTAACATCATCGTGCGTGCGTTTGGTCGCACCATCGACTTCACATCCGACACCACTACCTCCATTCGTGACTCTAAAGTGGTTCGTGAAGCCCACGACGACGCAGCCACATTCGTTGCCAGCGAAGGCACTATTCGCGGGGCGCAACTGGAATCAGCCTTCAACACCCTGCGTGAACGCGTGCCTGAAGCGCGTAACGCCAGCGACCACGACCTCGCCGAAGCTATCCTCGCTCTGTGAAACAACTGACTGGCTGGCTCGCGGCATGCGCCCTGCTGCTTATCGCCAATAACGCGCACGCAGCCCTTCATTTGCAGCTCAAGACAGAAGGCCTTACTCCTGCTGAGCAGCAAGCCAGCCAAGCGCTGCTCGACGAAGCCATGCAAAAGCTTCCACCGCGCTTTATCGAGCAGTTAGATCGCCAGATTCTGGTCGGCTGGAGCAATGACATGCCCAGCAACGCTTACGGCCAAGCGTCGTTGGTGTCTGAGCTGGACTTGAATCGCAGACTATTGGCCGGCTTGACCGATGGCACAGCAGCGACGCAAAAGACCAACCGCCCCCACGGTACTGTGCGCAAGGAAATGCTCGCCACTGTGCTGCACGAACTGACCCACCTCTACGACCGCGCCCGCCTCTGGCCAGCCGCAGAGCGTGCCGTCATCCAGCGTTGCACACGGCAAAACAGCAGCGCGGGGGTGATTGGCCTGCCAGACCAATGCCGCGGACAAACCGAGCGCCGCTTCACCCTCAGCGATGACCCTCGCCTGCTAGATTTGGCCGGCTGGCAACAATATGTGGGCCGTCGTGGGGAACGCGAACAAGACAACCACCAGATCGTGCGTAGCCCCGATCTGTACGAAGTCAGCAACCCCAAAGAATTCGTCGCGGTCAACATGGAGTACTTCCTCCTCGACCCGACCTATGCCTGTCGGCGACCCGCGTTGTATCGCTACTACAAAGAGCGATTCGGCTGGGCACCCGCCACCAAGGACGAATGCCCCAAAGCCTTTCCTTTCCTGAATGCCGGCAACGACTTTGGCAAACAACCGCTCGGCAGCGTCGACCCAGAGCGGGTGTACGCCGTCGACTACCTGCTGGCTGAAGCCAATCAGGAATGGGCCAGCCGTTGGGGTCACAGCATGCTGCGCCTAGTGATTTGCGCGCCCGGTCGCCCACGTGGCCCAGACTGCCGACTCGACCTGCAAGAACACTTGGTGTTGTCGTACCGAGCATTCGTTAACGACGTACAGCTTTCAAGCTGGGACGGCCTGACAGGCGCCTACCCTTCGCGGCTATTTATACTGCCACTGGCTCAAGTCATCGACGAGTACACCAAGACCGAACTGCGCAGCCTGGCTTCGGTGCCGCTCAACTTGAGCCGCCCGGAAATCGAAGAAGTGGTTGAGCACGCCGCCGAAATGCATTGGAGCTACGACGGCAACTACTACTTTGTGTCCAACAACTGCGCGGTCGAAACCCTGAAACTGCTGCGCAGCGGCAGCGACAACGCGCAACTCAAAGGCTTGGACAGCATCGTGCCCAACGGCCTGCTTGAAGTGCTCAAGGCCCGCGGCTTGGCAGACACCAGCGTGTTGGACGATCCCCGCGAAGCGTTGCGCATGGGCTATCGCTTTGACTCCTACCGCGACCGCTATCAAGCCATGTTCAACGTCTTGAAAACCCGTCTGCCGATCAAGCAACAAACCGTCGAAGACTGGATGGCCCTGAATGCCGACGAGCGCCGCACGTGGTTTGAGCACGCCGACCTGCGTGCCAGCGCGGCCATGTTGCTACTCGAACAAGCCAGTTTCCGACGCCAGCTGTTATTGGCTCAGGACGAAGTGAAACAAAAGTACTTAGGCGCACGCGGCCTCAAAGATGGCGGCATGGATAAAGCCAACAAAACCCTGCAAGAAATACTCGCCAGCAGCGGCTTCCTCAGCCGCCCAGCCGAGTTGCTCGGCAGCAGCGGCTATGGCCTGCCCCAAGCCCAAGAATGGGAAATGCTCGAATCCGAAAGCAGCCAACGCCAGAAACAACTGCTGCGCCTGACCGGTGATTTGGACAAAGAAGTGCGCAGCTTGCTGGAGCCTGCCCGAGCGGCCGAAATCGCCGCCACCGAAGTCAACGTCAAGCAGATCGCTGAACACCTGCGCACGATCCACAAAGCATCAGGCGGGTTGCAACTCCCGTAGGAGCGAGCTTGCCTCGCGATCTTTTGATCTTACGCCCCAGGCACAAAGTGCTTCTGCGCTGTGCCGTGGGCGATAAGCCGCGAGAGGTAGTTCATTTTCTCCGCGTCCTGATCTACAAAGCGGAAGGTCAGTTGCAACCAGTCGCTGTCAGGTTTGGGCTCGTACGCCACGATGGCATGCAAGTAGCCATTCAAGCGCGCCACCTCGGCCCGCTCGCCTTGCTCAAGGTCCAGTACGGCGCTGGACAGCACCTGCGGCAGCACTTCGCCACGACGCACCACCAGCAGCGCCTCCTTGAGGCTCAACGCTTTAATCACACAAGGCTGGGTGCCCGTGGGCAAACGCAGTTGCCCTTGGCCGCGACTCGCCTGTGCCTGGGCAGCCGGTTTGGCCACGGAAGCGGGTTGGGGTACTGGACGCGCCACTGGCGAAGGCGCCACAACCTGCGCCTTGCCGCCCGTCAGCGCATTCAGTGAATCATTGCCCAGAGACGTGCTGACACGCATCGGCGCGCTGGCCATCGCCGCGTCGAGTAAACCGGCCTTGGTGAGGGCTTTTTTCACTTTGGTCAACAATTGTTCATTGGTGAACGGCTTGCTGACAAAATCCGAAACACCCGCCTGGATCGCCTGCACCACGTTCTCTTTGTCACCGCGGCTGGTGACCATGATGAAGGGCAGCGTTTTAAGGCGGTCCTGCTCACGGCACCACGCCAGCAACTCAAGGCCCGACATTTCCGGCATTTCCCAGTCGCACAGCACCAAGTCAAAAGGCTCACGAGTCAGCAAGGCCTGGGCTTTGCGGCCGTTGACCGCGTCTTCAATCCTGATACCGGGAAAATAGTTACGCAGGCAATTTTTCACCAGATCGCGAATAAACGACGCGTCATCCACCACTAACACACTGACCTTGCTCATCGACTGCTCCTTTAAAATCCTGACAACCATGCGCCCAATGATGGCCAACTGCCAAGACCGATCAACGCCTCCGACGCCCTGACGGCTCGCAAAGCGTCTCGAATATGAACACCAGAAACCAAAACGCCCGGCAATGAGCCGGGCGTTTTTTGTCTCGGGCAATCTTATTTATCGTCAGGCTGCGCCTCAACATTAGCTTTATTGGCGCCCGTGCCCTCAACTTCTTCGCGCATGCGCTTAAGGCCCATGTGCCGCACGTCGGTACCGCGTACCAGATAAATCACCAATTCCGAGATATTGCGCGCATGGTCGCCGATACGTTCCAGCGAACGCAGCACCCAGATGATGCTCAACACACGTGAGATCGAACGCGGGTCTTCCATCATGTAGGTGGCCAGCTCACGCAAGGCTGTCTTGTATTCGCGGTCGATGATTTTGTCGTACTGCGCGACGGACAACGCCAGCTCAGCGTCGAAGCGGGCGAACGCGTCTAACGCATCCCGGACCATGTTGCGTACCTGGTCGCCAATGTGCCGAACTTCTACGTAGCCGCGTGGCGCCTCACCCTCTTCACACAGCTGAATCGCACGGCGGGCGATCTTGGTCGACTCATCGCCAATGCGCTCCAGATCGATCACCGACTTGGAAATGCTGATGATCAAACGCAGGTCAGACGCCGCCGGTTGGCGACGGGCCAAAATGCGCAGGCACTCCTCGTCGATGTTGCGTTCCATCTGATTGATCTGCTCATCAATCTCACGCACTTGCTGCGCCAACCCGGAGTCAGCCTCGATCAACGCAGTAACAGCGTCGTTAACCTGTTTCTCGACCAGACCGCCCATCGCCAGCAAATGGCTGCGCACGTCTTCGAGTTCCGCGTTGAACTGAGCGGAAATGTGATGGGTGAGGCCATCCTTTGAAATCATGGGTTTGCTCCGCAAAAGCTGTGAGCTGCAAGCTATAAGCTGCAAGCTATGTATGTCGTTCCACTAGATTGCTACAACTTGCCGCTTGAAGCTAAACGCTTACAGCTGGCAACTAGCCATATCGGCCAGTAATGTAGTCTTCGGTCTGCTTTTTGGCCGGGTTGGTGAACAACGTGTCGGTGTCACCGTACTCAACCATTTTGCCCATGTACATGAACGCGGTGTAATCCGAAACCCGTGCTGCCTGCTGCATGTTGTGCGTCACGATGACGATGGTGAACTTGGACTTGAGCTCGTAGATCAGCTCTTCGACTTTCAGTGTCGAGATCGGGTCGAGTGCCGAGCACGGCTCATCGAGCAACAACACTTCGGGTTCGACCGCGATGGTACGGGCAATCACCAAACGCTGCTGCTGACCACCGGACAAACCCAGCGCCGATTCGTGCAGACGGTCTTTGACCTCATCCCACAGCGCCGCGCCTCTCAGTGCCCACTCAACCGCTTCGTCAAGCACGCGCTTTTTGTTAATGCCCTGAATCCGCAGGCCATACACCACGTTTTCGTAGATGGTCTTGGGGAACGGGTTAGGCTTTTGAAACACCATGCCCACGCGACGGCGCAGCTCAGCCACGTCCTCGCCTTTACGGTAAATGTTGTGGCCGTACAGGTTGATCTCGCCTTCAACGCGGCAACCATCCACTAGGTCGTTCATGCGATTGAACGTGCGCAGCAGCGTAGACTTGCCACAGCCAGACGGGCCGATAAACGCCGTCACCCGTTGCTTTGGAATGTTCAAGCTCACGTCGTACAGCGCTTGTTTTTCCCCGTAAAACAGGTTCAGACCTGGGACTTCAATGGCAACGGTTTCGTCAGCCAGACTCAGGCTTTGTTTGCTGCGACCCAAGGCCGACATGTTGATGCCGTGGGCTGAGGAATCATGCTGCATGGGCTCACTCCGTTCGTAGCTGCAAGCTTCTAGCTGCAAGCTGCAAGTGTTTAGCAAAAGCGGCGGCGGTATTGAACTTGCCGCTTGGGGCTTATCTATTAGCTATCCAGCGCTTTGTACTTCTCGCGCAAATGGTTGCGTATCCACACGGCCGACAGGTTCAGCGTCGCGATTACCAGCACCAGCAGCAGCGCGGTGGCGTACACCAGCGGGCGGGCCGCTTCAACGTTCGGGCTCTGGAAGCCCACATCATAAATGTGAAAGCCCAAGTGCATGATCTTCTGATCAAGGTGCAGGTAAGGGTAGTTGCCGTCCAACGGCAGAGATGGCGCCAGTTTGACCACGCCCACTAGCATCAGCGGCGCCACTTCACCGGCCGCACGGGCCACCGCCAAAATCATGCCGGTCATCATGGCCGGGCTGGCCATCGGCAGCACGATCTTCCACAGCGTCTCGGCTTTGGTCGCGCCCAGCGCCAGCGAGCCTTCACGCACGGTACGCGGGATGCGCGCCAGCCCTTCTTCCGTGGCCACGATCACCACGGGCACTGCCAGTAGCGCCAAGGTCAGCGAAGCCCACAACAGGCCCGGCGTACCAAAGGTCGGCGCTGGCAAAGCTTCGGCGAAGAACAGTCGATCAACCGAACCGCCCAGTACGTAAACAAAGAAGCCCAGACCAAACACCCCGTACACAATCGCCGGGACGCCAGCGAGGTTGTTGACCGCGATGCGGATTACCCGGGTCAAGGTGTTCTGTTTGGCGTATTCACGCAGGTACACCGCCGCGAGCACGCCGAACGGCGTCACGATCACGGCCATGATCAAGGTCATCATCACGGTGCCGAAAATCGCCGGGAAGATACCGCCCTCCGTGTTGGCTTCACGTGGGTCCTGGCTCAGAAACGCCCAAATATTGCTGAAATACATCGCCAGCTTCTGCCAGCTGTTCATGGCGTTGGGCTGGTAGGCCTTGACCACTTTGCCAATGTTGATTTCCAGCTCTTTGCCGTTGGCATCACGGGCAGTGAGGCTGTCGCGGTTGAACTCGCTGTGCAAGTCGCTCAAGCGCTCTTCGACGGCTTTGTAACGTGCATTTAGCTCGGCACGGCCAGCGTCCATATCGGCTTGCGCGGCAGCGTCCAGATTGCCGGCCAACTCCAGCTTGCGGCCATGCAGACGGATACGCTCCAGCCCGGCGTTGATAGCGCCAATGTCTTTCTTTTCCAGTTGGCTGAGTTGCGATGCCAGATCATTAACGCGTTTGACTCGGGCTTGCAGCTCTGGCCAAGCCGCAGCGCCTTGCGCCACGACCTTGCCGTTTTCTTTCACATTGACCAAGTAGCCGTAGAAGTTGCCCCACTCGCGGCGCTCAATCGCCATCAGCTCAGGCGGCTTGGCCTCACCGGTCAACCACTCCCCCACCACCCAGGTAAAGTCGTTGCCGTTCAGATCACGGTTACCCACCTTGATCAGTTCGCGCGTCATGAACTCCGGGCCTTGCGCAGGTACCGGCAAGCCCGCACTTTTCAGACGCTCACGCGGTACTTCTTCTTTTTGCACCACTTCGCCGATCACCAGGTGATTAGCATCACCCGGCACGTCGTAGTGCGCGTGAATCAGGTCGGCGGGCCAAAAGTGCCCCAGACCGCGCACAGCAATCACCGACAGCAAGCCAATCGTCATGATGACGGCGATGGAAACTGCACCACCGCTGATCCAGACGCCGGGGGCGCCGCTCTTGAACCAGCCTTTGAGGGAGTTCTGTTTCACAGACTTCTACCTTCCTTAAAGCGACGAATATTTCTTGCGCAGACGCTGACGAATCAGCTCGGCGAGGGTGTTCATGATGAAGGTGAACAACAGCAGCACCAGCGCCGAGAGGAACAGCACGCGGTAATGACTGCCGCCCACTTCCGACTCCGGCATCTCTACCGCCACGTTCGCCGCCAAGGTGCGCAAGCCTTCGAACAGGTTCATTTCCATCACCGGGGTGTTGCCCGTGGCCATCAACACAATCATGGTTTCGCCGACCGCACGACCCATACCGATCATCAGTGCCGAGAAGATCCCAGGGCTGGCGGTCAGGATGACCACCCGGGTCATGGTTTGCCACGGCGTGGCACCCAGCGCCAGCGAACCCAGGGTCAGGCCGCGCGGCACGCTGAACACGGCGTCTTCAGCAATCGAGTAGATGTTCGGGATAACCGCAAAGCCCATCGCCAGCCCCACCACCAACGCGTTGCGCTGATCGTAAGTAATGCCCAGGTCATGGGAGATCCACAGGCGCATGTCGCCGCCGAAGAACCAAGCTTCCATGTGCGGGCTCATGTACAGCGACAAGCCACACACAAACAAAATCACCGGGATCAGGATCAGGCTTTCCCACCCCTCAGGCACACGCAGACGAATCGACTCAGGCAGGCGGCTCCAACCAAAACCCGCCACAAGAATGCCAACCGGCATCAGCACCAGCAGGCTGAAAATACCCGGCAAGTGACCTTCAACGTACGGCGCCAAGAACAGGCCCGCAAAGAAGCCCAGGATCACCGTCGGCATGGCTTCCATCAGCTCGATCACCGGCTTGACCTTGCGACGCAGGCTCGGAGCCATGAAATAAGCGGTATAGATCGCAGCGGCAACGGCCAGCGGTGCAGCCAGCAGCATGGCGTAGAACGCCGCCTTCAACGTACCGAAGGTCAATGGCGCGAGGCTCATCTTGGGTTCGAAGTCGGTGTTGGCGGCGGTCGACTGCCAGACGTATTTAGGCCCGTCGTAGTTCTCGTACCAGACCTTGCTCCACAGCGCGCTCCAGGACACTTCCGGGTGCGGGTTCTTCAAAGTCAGCGGCAGCAGCTTGCCACCCTCTTCTACGATAATCCGGTTAGCGCGCGGCGACAGCCCCATGACGCCCGGACCTTCAGCCACTTTTTCGACCAACAAGGTGCGGTGCGCGGTGCTGTGGAACACACCGATCTCACCGGCGGCGTCCAGGGCCAGGAAGCCCTTGCGCCGTTGCTCAGCGGTAATCTCAACAATCGGCGAAGTGCCCATCTGGAAACTGCGAATGAGCTTGAAGCGCTGTTCGCCATCCGGGTCACGGGCCATGAACCACTGGCTCAGGCCGCCGCTCGAATCACCGAAGATTAACGAAATACCGCCCACCAGCTGTGTACTGGCAGTGATTTCAGTGTTGGCGTCCTCCAGCAACTTGTAACGACCATTCAGGCTCTTGTCGCGCAAGCTGAACACATCGGCTTGGGCACGACCGTTGACCACATACAGCCACTGCTGACGCGGATCGACATACAGGGCCTTAACCTTCTCGGTCATCTGCGGCAAGTCGATGCGGTTCTCAGATTTCGTGACCTCGCCAGTCATCGCGTTTTCTTCGCTGCTCAACGACAGCACGCTCAGCTGTGAACCGGACGATCCCGCAATCACCAGCGTTGAATCGTTAACGTTGAGGTTCACGTGATCCAGCGGCTGCCCTTGCGGATCAAGCGTGATTGGATCTTGGCCGTATGGGTACTCAATGGCAGGCGAGATGGTCTTTTTGCCATCCGGGTAGCTGACTTTATAGGTATGACGAAACACCAGCGCCTGACCATTGGACAAGCCCAGAATCACCGCCGAGCTGCCGGGCTGGTCCTCGCCGAGCGACGTCACATGCGAATCGGCTGGCAGTGGCAAATCAACCCGTGAAAGCTCCTTGCCATCCTTCACGCTAAAGAACAAGACCATGCCCTTATCGGACACCCGCATCCCCACCTGATTCTGCTCTTCAACCGAGATCATCAGTGGCTTGCCAGCGTCCTGCATCCACACTGGCGTAATCGCCTGCTTGGCATTTAAGTCAGCCCCCTGAAACAGCGGGTACACCACATAACCGAGAAAGAAGAAGATCAGGGTGATTGCGCCGAGCACCGCAAGGCCGCCGATAAAGACATACCAGCGGGTCAGGTGATCTTTGAGGGCGCGGATGCGGCGCTTGCGCTGCAATTCAGGCGTATTGAAGTCAATGCGCTTGGGAGCGGATGGCGTAGTCATTGGGGAATTGGCCAGATCATTCATGCGCACACCCTAGCGGTCCTGTATGACAAAAAGATGACAAAGCGGTGACGCAAAAAAGCCACCTCGCAATAGTGCTGGCAGCTAAGTGAAATAGTAGTTGATGCAGGGGCGATTTAGCCCGCCCCGTGCATCACGCCTAAAACTACGTTCAGGCGTTTACGGCGTTTTACTTGCCTTCATGCAGGCCTAGATCAGCCAAGGCCTTGGCAGCCACTTTGGCTGGCAGCGGGATGTAGCCGTCTTTCACGACCACTTCCTGACCTTGCTTGGACAGAACCAGCTTGATGAACTCGGCTTCCAGCGGGTTCAACGGCTTGTTAGGCGCCTTGTTCACGTACACGTAAAGGAAACGCGACAGCGGGTATTTGCCGTTCAATGCGTTTTCTTCGGTGTCTTCGATAAACTCAGTGCCGCCTTTCTTGGCCAGCGCTACCGTTTTCACGCTAGCCGTTTTGTAACCGATGCCCGAGTAACCAATGCCGTTCAGCGAGGAACTGATCGACTGCACAACCGACGCCGAACCGGGTTGCTCGTTCACGTTTGGCTTGTAGTCGCCTTTGCACAGGGCTTCTTCTTTGAAGTAGCCATACGTGCCGGATACCGAGTTACGGCCGAACAGTTGAACAGGCTTGTTGGCCAGGTCGCCGGTCACACCCAGGTCGCCCCACGTTTTAACGTCGGCTTTAGCACCGCACAAACGAGTCGACGAGAAAATCGCGTCTACCTGTTCCATGGTCAGGTGCTGGATCGGGTTGTCCTTGTGCACAAACACAGCCAGTGCATCCACAGCTACCGGCACTGCTGTTGGCTTGTAACCGTACTTCTGCTCGAAAGCAGCCAGTTCGGTGTCTTTCATTTTGCGGCTCATCGGGCCCAGGTTAGAGGTGCCCTCAGTCAACGCAGGTGGCGCAGTGGCGGAGCCAGCGGCCTGAATCTGAATGTTTACGTTTGGATATTCTTTTTTGTAAGCCTCAGCCCACAAGGTCATCAGGTTCGCCAGGGTATCGGAACCAACGCTGGACAGGTTGCCCGAAACACCGGTGGTCTTGGTGTACGCCGGAATTGTCGGATCAACACCCGCGGCAACCGCATTCGCAGTCGCAACGCCTGCGGCGACAAAAGTCAGGGCCGCCATCACACGCTTCAGTTTCATGCCTTACTCCTAGCAAACGGGGTTAGATGAATCGGGGGCCAGTATCAGCAGACCTTATGACCACTCTATGAACCGATTGTGACAGTTAGATGAAAGGCCATCATTCGGATACAAATGATGGCCTTTATAGAGAAGCAAACAATGTGTGGCGATTAAACCGAGCCGGTCAGCGCCCTTTCTTCCACAGATAAGCACCCACCAACAACCCCATCGCACAAATGATGGCCACGTAATACGCCGGGCCCATCGGGCTTTCCTTAAGCAACAAGGTCACGGCCATTGGCGTCAGGCCGCCGAAGATGGCGTAGGCCAGGTTGTACGAGAACGATAAACCGCTGAAACGCACCACAGGCGGAAAGGCTTTAACCATCACATACGGCACCGCACCGATGGTGCCTACAAACAAACCACTCAAGGCGTACAGCGGAAACAGCCAGTCCGGGTGCTGCAACAGGCTGTGATAAAAGACCCAAGTGGTCGCGAGCAATGCCGCACAGCCCACGACGAATACTTTGCCGGCGCCAAAGCGGTCAGCCAATGCACCCGAGGCGATGCAACCCAGACTCAGAAAGACGATGGCCAAGCTGTTGGCCTGCAACGAAGTGGTCGCCGAGAAGCCGTACACCGTTTGCAGCACGGTGGGCGTCATCAAGATGACGACGATGATCCCGGCCGACAGCAACCAGGTCAGCAGCATCGAAACCACAATCGCGCCACGGTGGTCACGCAGGACGGTTTTGAGCGGTACTTCTTCGGCCAATGCCTTGCGCAGTTGCAGTTCGGCAAACACCGGGGTTTCGTGCAGCCAGCGACGCAGGTACACCGAGAACAGCCCAAATACACCGCCCATCAAGAATGGAATCCTCCACGCGTAATCAGAAACCTCAGCCGGTGTGTAAATCGTATTGATCGCCGTGGCCATCAATGAGCCCAGCAAAATACCCGCGGTGAGGCCGCAGGTCAGGGTGCCGCAGGCGTACCCAACGTGACGTGGCGGCACGTGCTCAGCCACAAATACCCATGCGCCGGGCACTTCGCCGCCAATAGCAGCGCCCTGGATCACGCGCATCAGCAGCAAGAGAATCGGTGCCCACATGCCGATCTGTGCATAGGTTGGCAGCAGGCCCATGATCAGGGTCGGCACGGCCATCATGAAGATGCTCAAGGTGAACATCTTTTTGCGCCCCAGCAGGTCGCCGAAGTGCGCCATGACGATGCCGCCCAATGGGCGCGCCAGGTAACCTGCGGCAAAAATGCCGAAGGTTTGCATCAGGCGTAGCCACTCCGGCATGTCCGCCGGAAAAAAAAGCTTCCCGACCACCGTGGCGAAAAACACAAAAATAATGAAGTCGTAAAACTCTAGCGCCCCGCCTAAAGCAGACAGCGACAACGTTTTGTAGTCATTACGGGTTAACGGTCGCGAAGGCGGCGCGGCGCTGGAAGGCTCAGTGATCATGGGGTATTGCTTCTCTTATTAGGCTCGACGAAAAGCTGCATCTACGCCGGCAGGGCTTGGCAGGTTTTGAAAGATAACAAATTGTTTGCAAAAGCACAGAGCTAGACGCGTGGCGTGTTCAAAAAGCCGAATCAGGAGGTCGTCGGGCGGGCAATGGCCCGATATACTCGCAAGCCGTAAGAAACATTCAGCAACCACTGAAGTTGCTGTGCGAAACGTCTGCTGGGCACTCTACAGCCGATTTCGCCGAGTTTCCCTTCGCGCGGCTTATGAAGAACGTGACGAACGTAGTATGTTCGGGCTGAATCGTTTTTCTGAAGACGTCTATTCACCCGCAGTACACATGATGAATCACGGGTCAGAGGCCCTTTGGCATGCTAGAGCTCGAACAAGAAGATCCAATCCCGCAAGGCGACCTGGCCTTGCAAATCACCGCCCTGCCACGCGAAACCAATGGTTTCGGCGATATTTTTGGCGGCTGGCTAGTCTCGCAAATGGACCTGGCAGGCACCGCAATGGCCAGCAAGGTCGCCGGTGGCCGTGTTGCCACGGTCGCGATTGATCGCATGGCATTTCTGGTCCCTGTGGCCGTCGGCGCACAGTTGTCGTTCTACACCCAGACACTGGAGATCGGCCGCAGCTCGATCCAGATGATGGTTGAAGTGTGGAGCGACGACCCGCTGTCCAGCGAATGGCGCAAAGTCACCGAAGCCGTGTTTGTGTTCGTCGCCATTGATGGCAGCGGCCGCACACGTTCTGTTCCACCACGTCGCTAATCCGCCCCAAATAAAGAGAGCCCGCCATGCACCACATTGAGTCTGTCACCCTGGACGAACTGGAGTGCTGGCACTTTCAGCATGGCCAGGCC
The DNA here is from genome assembly GCF_000282975.1 of Pseudomonas psychrophila HA-4. GTDB lineage: Bacteria > Pseudomonadota > Gammaproteobacteria > Pseudomonadales > Pseudomonadaceae > Aquipseudomonas > Aquipseudomonas psychrophila_A. The sequence continues at coordinate 8,367 of NZ_ALJC01000127.1, read as the reverse complement.
CAACTGCTGGTCGCTAAACAGGGTGCGCAAGTGCTCAGCTATCAAGTTGGCGATGAGCCGCCTATTGTCTGGCTCAATGAAAAAGCTCAGTACAAAAAAGGCAAAGGTATCCGCACGGGCATGCCTGTGTGCTGGCCATGGTTTGGTAATTTGGCGCGTAACCCGCAAAGCGTCCAGGCCATGCGCGTCAGCGACGAACCTGCAACCGCTCACGGCCTGGTGCGTACCCGCGAGTGGGAACTGCTGGAGATCGATGATGCAGGCGAAGCACTGCACATTGAATTGGGCCTGCCACCTATCGACGGTGGCCTACCCGGCTGGCCGCACGATGTGGCGCTGACCCTGAGCATCCGTCTCGATACCCAATTGCACGTCAGCCTGACCAGCCATAACCGCAGCGATACGCCGGTCAGCATCAGCCAAGCGCTGCACAGCTACTTCGCAGTCAGTGATGTGCGCAATGTTCACGTCGACGGGTTAGACGGGCTGACCTACATCGAAACGCTCGACGACTGGAAACACGTTCAGCAAAACGGCGCTCTGACCTTCAGCGGCGAAACCGACCGTATCTACCTCGACACACCGCAGCAGTTGAGCATTGTCGATACCGACTGGCACCGCAGCATCGAACTGACCAGCCGTGGCTCACGCACCGCTGTGATCTGGAACCCGTGGACCGACAAGACCGCCACCTTCAGCGATATGGCGCCCGATGGCTGGCAGCGCATGCTGTGCATCGAAACCGCCAACGTGATGGATGACGTGATCACTCTGGAACCGGGCGCGAGTCATACGCTGGGCGTGAGTATCAGCAGCAAGCAGCTTAAAGCCTGACGTACACAAATCCTGTGGGAGCCTGGCTTGCCAGCGATGCAGGCGATGCGGTTTTTCTGTCAAACCGCGTCGATACCATCGCGGGCAAGCCCGCTCCCACAATTAATCGGTATCAGGCCCATAACGGCTACAAATCCGCCTCAACTACGACCCGCACCTTGCTCGCATCCAGCGCATAGGCAGCATCTGCCAAGTCATTACTGACCTTCTCGACCTTCAGCGTGCCCATTACCCACAGCGGCGTGTAGATGTCATCCAGCTTCAAACCTTTTGGATAGCGCACCAGCACCAACTGGTTTGGCGGCGGCGGTGGCACATGGATGCAGGCGCCTGGGTATGGCACCAGAAAGAACAGCGTGCTGCGGCCCTTGGCATCTGTTTCCAAGGGCACCGGATAACCGCCCAAACGGATATTTTTGCCGTTCATGCTGGCGACGGTTTTGTTGGAATACATCACGGCCGGCAGGCCTTTGCTTTGTTTCAAGCCACCCTTAGCGGTAAACGTGCCCTGAGCTTCAGGCGAGTCATGGTCGATTTCGGGCATTTCTTCGAGGGCTTTTTGATCCGACGTGGGCATCAGGTCGAGCCAGTCGGTTTCGGGCAGTTCTGCCGCGTGTACTAGGCCGCAGCCCAGCAAAAGAAAAATCGCTACAAGACGACGCATGACGGGCTCAGTAAAAGAAGGCTGATGACAGCGCGCATTCTAGCCCCCTCTGTCACTAAGACAGAGAGGGCAAAAGGCTTAAATCAGCTCTTTTTGGTGACCAGACCCCAAATCACCAACAACACGATTGCGCCAATCACGGCACCAATAAAACCAGCACCCTGGCCTGCTTGATAGATGCCCAGCGCTTGGCCACCATATGTCGCCGCCAATGAACCACCGATACCCAGCAAGATAGTCATGATCCAGCCCATGCTGTCGTCGCCAGGTTTCAGGAAACGAGCCAACAGGCCGACGATCAAGCCGATAAAAATGGTTCCAATGATACCCATGGACGCTTCCTCTCTTTAGATGGTGTTAACCAAAGCCTAGTCAGCACTTTGGTATCACGCCATCAGAGAGCAACAAGAACCGAATGGTTCCATCGACTGCAGGCTTATGCCTCGTCGATCAGCGCCTCAACACGCAGGATCTGCGCGTGCAAGGTCGCCATATCGGCGCAGCGCAGGTTGGCGTGACCGACCTTGCGACCAGCCTTGAATGCTTTGCCGTAGTGATGCAAATGGCAGTCGGCAATCGCAACGACCTTCTCAACCGGTGGCACGCGGCCAATAAAGTTAAGCATCGCGCTCTCACCCACTTTGGCCGTCGAACCCAGCGGCAGGCCCGCGATGGCACGCAAGTGGTTTTCGAACTGGCTGCACTCAGCACCTTCGGTGGTCCAGTGGCCGGAGTTGTGCACACGTGGGGCGATTTCGTTGGCCTTGAGGCCACCGTCGACTTCAAAGAACTCGAACGCCATTACGCCGACATAATCCAGTTGCTTGAGCACGCGACTCGAATAGTCTTCGGCCAAGGCTTGCAGCGGGTGATCGGTGCTGGCCACCGACAACTTGAGAATGCCGCTGTCGTGAGTGTTGTGCACCAACGGGTAGAACTGCGTTTCGCCATCACGACCGCGTACGGCAATCAGCGACACTTCGCCTGTGAACGGTACAAAACCTTCCAGCAGGCACGCTACGCTGCCCAGCTCGGCAAACGTACCCACAACATCAGCCGGGGTACGAAGCACTTTCTGGCCCTTGCCGTCATAACCCAAAGTGCGGGTTTTGAGGACGGCCGGCAGACCGATAGTGGCCACCGCAGCGTCCAGATCGGCCTGGGACTGAATGTCGGCAAACGCAGGCGTCGGAATGCCAAGGTCTTTGAACATGCTCTTCTCGAACCAGCGGTCCCGAGCAATGCGCAGCGCTTCGGCACTCGGGTAAACCGGGACGAATTGCGACAGGAAGGCCACGGTTTCAGCCGGGACGCTTTCAAACTCAAACGTCACCAGATCGACTTCGTCGGCCAACTGACGCAAATGATCAGGGTCGCTGTAATCCGCACGAAGGTGCTCGCCCAACGCTGCTGCGCAGGCGTCAGGCGCTGGATCTAGGAAAGCGAAGTTCATGCCCAGCGGAGTTCCCGCCAGAGCCAGCATGCGGCCCAGTTGGCCGCCACCGATTACACCGATTTTCATCGTCTAAAACCTCAGGCTTCGCGCGGGTCTGGATTGTCCAGCACGCTGTCAGTCTGCTCAGCACGGAATGCTTTCAACACGGTGTGAAACTGCGGGTGCTTGGCGCCCAAGATGCTAGCCGACAGCAAGGCGGCGTTGATCGCGCCCGCTTTGCCGATAGCCAACGTGGCAACCGGAATACCCGCTGGCATTTGTACGATGGACAGCAGCGAATCCACGCCCGAGAGCATTGCTGACTGCACCGGCACGCCAAGCACTGGCAAATGAGTTTTAGCGGCACACATGCCTGGCAAGTGGGCTGCGCCACCGGCTCCGGCAATAATGACCTCGATCCCGCGGCCTTCGGCCTCTTCGGCATACTGGAACAGCAAGTCCGGAGTGCGGTGGGCAGAGACCACTTTCACTTCGTAAGGAATGCCGAGTTTTTCCAGCATATCGGCGGTGTGGCTGAGGGTGGACCAATCGGACTTGGAGCCCATGATCACGCCTACCAGTGCACTCATCGTCGCGCCTCTTCTCTTGGGCGCCCGCAGGCGCGTCAAAAAACAACAAGCCACGTGGAGGATCCGACGTGGCTTGTTATAGGAATTAAGGCCGGTCAAGCCAGCCGAAGGCCGCGCAGTATACACCGAAGAAGTCGCTTGAAAGCACCTTTGACGACCATCTGTCTGCGGCTTTATCAATCACCAAAAGTGCCGAATTTACTGACCCTACGGTCAAGCCTGATGCCTCGCTAACGGTAGGAACACACGAGCCCCTAAAGAGCCCGCACTGGCTTAACGCCAACCTATTCCGGCTGAACCGCGCTCTCCAACTTGCGCCACAGCAATCGCACGTTCGCCTTACGCACCAGCGCACAGCGATAGAGGCGTATCTCTAGAGGCACGTGCCATTGCTGCCCGCCGCACACCACTAACTCACCGCGCGCCAGCTCGGCTCGCACACTTAAATGCGGCACCCAGGCAATGCCCAGCCCTTCGAGCGCCATGCTTTTAAGGCTGTCAGCCATGGCGGTTTCATAAATAGTGGTAAAGCGCAGGCTGCGTTGGCGCAGCAACAAATTCACCGAACGCCCTAAAAAAGCCCCGGCGCTGTAAGCCAACAACGGCACGCTGGCTTCCCCTTCCAAATCGAACAGCGGTTTGCCGTCTGCATCGGCAGCACACACCGGCAGCATTTCGGTATTGCCCAAGTGCAAGGAGGGAAAAATCTCCGGGTCCATCTGCAATGCCGCGTCTGGATCGTAAAAAGCCAGCATCAAATCGCAACCACCTTCACGCAATGCATGCACCGCGTCTCCGACGTTAGTCGCAACCAGCCGCGTAGCAATGTTCAGCCCTTCATTGCGTAATTGAGCAATCCAGCGTGGGAAAAACCCCAGCGCCAGCGAGTGCGCTGCAGCCACTTGCATGACCTCACCCTGCCCGCCTTCAAGGTGATGAAGATGGCGCAACACCTCCCCCAACTGCTCCACCACGGTACGTGCCGTGACCAAAAACAGCTGACCGGCCGCAGTCAACTCCACCGGGGTGCGGGAACGATTCACCAAGGTCAGCCCCAGCGCCGCTTCCAGGCTGCGAATACGCCGACTGAACGCAGGCTGCGTGACGAAACGACGCTCCGCTGCCTGAGAAAAACTGCGGGTAGCAGCCAAGGCACTGAAGTCCTCTAACCATTTGCTTTCGAGATTCATCGAGTCCTCCCGGACGCGCACCAAATTGGGTCACACGCTCGACGCGGCCGCCGCGTCACGTCGGCATTATGCCGTTTCTGCATAGGATAGTGTTTAAAGGCATTGGCCCAAAATAGTCTGCAAGCCTAGGATTCTCAGCGTTCCGGCCCAGACCGGGTTCTTATCGAGATGATTTCTATCATGTCCTCTGCTGCATCTTTCCGTACCGAAAAAGACCTGCTTGGCGTACTCGAAGTACCCGCTCAAGCGTATTACGGCATCCAGACCCTGCGAGCGGTGAATAACTTCCGTCTCTCCGGCGTTCCGATTTCGCATTACCCGAAGCTGGTCGTGGCCTTGGCCATGGTCAAGCAAGCCGCAGCTGACGCCAACCGCGAGTTGGGCCACCTGAGCGACGCCAAGCACGCTGCCATCAGCGAAGCCTGTGCCCGCCTGGTCCGCGGCGATTTCCACGAAGAGTTCGTGGTTGACATGATTCAAGGCGGCGCTGGCACTTCAACCAACATGAATGCCAACGAAGTCATCGCCAACATCGCGCTGGAGGCCATGGGCCACCAGAAAGGCGAATACCAATACCTGCACCCTAACAACGACGTGAACATGGCGCAGTCGACCAACGACGCTTACCCAACGGCCATCCGCCTGGGCTTGCTGTTGGGTCACGACGCGCTGCTGGCCAGCCTCGACAGCTTGATCCAGTCGTTCGCGGCCAAAGGCGTTGAGTTCAACCACGTCCTGAAAATGGGCCGTACTCAACTGCAAGACGCCGTGCCGATGACTCTTGGTCAAGAGTTCCACGCGTTTGCCACCACCTTGAGCGAAGACCTGGCCCGCCTGAAAACACTGGCGCCAGAGCTGCTGACCGAAGTGAACCTGGGCGGTACTGCGATTGGTACCGGCATCAACGCCGACCCGCGCTACCAGCACCTGGCCGTGACCCGTTTGGCAACCATCAGCGGCCAGCCGCTGGTACCGGCTGCCGACTTGATCGAAGCCACCTCGGACATGGGCGCCTTCGTTCTGTTCTCCGGGATGCTTAAGCGTACTGCGGTCAAACTGTCGAAGATTTGCAACGACCTGCGTCTGCTGTCCAGCGGCCCACGCACCGGCATCAACGAAATCAACCTGCCAGCGCGCCAGCCGGGCAGCTCGATCATGCCAGGCAAGGTCAACCCAGTTATCCCGGAAGCGGTTAACCAGGTAGCGTTCCAGATCATCGGCAACGACTTGGCCCTGACCATCGCGGCTGAAGGCGGCCAACTGCAACTGAACGTGATGGAGCCGTTGATCGCCTTCAAGATCTTCGACTCGATCCGCCTGCTGCAACGCGCCATGGACATGCTGCGCGAGCACTGCATCACCGGCATCACTGCCAACGAAGCACGTTGCCGCGAACTGGTCGAACATTCCATTGGTCTAGTGACAGCACTGAACCCGTACATCGGCTACGAAAACGCCACCCGCATCGCCCGTATCGCCCTTGAAAGCGGCCGTGGCGTGCTGGAACTGGTGCGCGAAGAAGGCTTGCTCGACGACGCCATGCTCGACGACATCCTGCGCCCAGAAAACATGATTGCCCCGCGTCTGGTGCCTCTCAAGGCCTGATGCTGTAACACGCTCACCAGGTCGAGAGACTAGACACCTCTCACCTTTTGAGGGCCTGCAGATACGTCTGCAGGTCCTTTTTTTTGCCCGCGATTCAAGGTCGCTTTGCCTTTTCGTAGCAGTTACCGAAGGCTACGTCCGGGGGCGAAGCCACCGTAAGATCAGACACCTCGATGCACCAGCAATACTGCGTATTCTGGGCTTACGATCGCTGCGCAATCGGACGTAGCCGTCGGCAACTGCTACGGGTTTTGCGTGAGCAGACTTGCTTGCGCCTACCGAGTATTGGCGCCTGCCGATCATCAAAAGATCGCAACTTACGTAGTGACAACAGTAGATTTCGGCCATGCATAAGGGCTTTTCGGACGATTCACACATGAAAAAGCAGTCAGTTATAGAGACGCTTCCTACGCTCCTAGGTATAGTGCCCGCCCTCTTGCCATGCGTCGGCCCTGCAACAACGGCCATCAGCAGCGTGCAAACAGCATCGTAAACCAAGCAGCAACATGGCCTGTTTCACTTTGATCACCTACGTTTATGCCCTGTCTTGACGGGCGTAATGCGTGATCTCGGTCCGGTCGTGTTGCCATCAGATAAAAACAGCGAGGAATAATCCATGCTAGAAGTCATCAATGACTTCCTCTCAGGGAAAGTACTAATCGTGCTCATGGTTGGGCTCGGTGGCTACTTCACGATCCGCTCGCGTTTCGTTCAGTTTCGTTACTTCCTGCACATGTTTGCCGTGTTCAAAGACAGCCTGCGCAGCAGCGCCGGCCAACTCAGCTCGTTTCAGGCCTTAATGCTGAGCCTTGCGGGCCGTGTAGGCGCGGGTAACATTGCCGGTGTCGGCATCGCCGTAACCCTCGGCGGCCCCGGTGCAGTGTTCTGGATGTGGGTGACCGCCCTTGTCGGCATGTCTAGCAGCCTGATCGAATGCTCGCTAGGCCAGTTGTACAAGCGCCGCGACGCTGAAGGCCAACTGCGCGGAGGCCCCTCTTTCTATATGAAGCACGGCCTGGGCAAAAGCTGGATGGGTAAATTGATGGCCGTCTTGCTGCTGATCACCTTTGGTTTTGCGTTCATGGGCCTGCAAGCGCACGCCGTGACCCACTCGCTGGAAAACGCCTTCGGTTTTGACGTCAACTACACCGGCGTGGTCATTGCCGTGCTGTTGGGCCTGGTGTTTATCGGCGGTATCAAGCGTATCGCTTCGGTCGCAGACCTGCTGGTACCGGTCAAAACCCTGGCGTACATCGCCGTGACGATTTACGTGATCGTGCTGCAATTCGATCAAGTGCCGGCCATGCTCGGCCACATCGTGAAAAGCGCCTTCGGCATGGACCCAGTCTTTGGCGGCCTGATCGGCAGCGCGATTGTGATGGGTGTAAAACGTGGCGTTTTCGCCAACGAAGCCGGCCTGGGCAGCGCCCCGAACGTAGCCGCGGTAGCCGACGTAGAACACCCAATCGCCCAAGGCGTAGTCCAGGCGTTCAGCGTATTCCTCGACACCTTTGTGATCTGCACCTGCACCGCGTTGCTCATTCTGCTGTCCGGCTTCTATACCCCTGGCTTTGAAGGCGACGGCATTGCCCTCACCCAAAACTCGCTGGCCGCTGTCGTCGGCGAATGGGGCCGGGTATTCATCAGCGTGGCCCTGGCGTTGTTCGTGTTCACCTCGATGCTCTACAACTACTACTTGGGCGAAAACAACCTGCGCTTCCTGGTCGGTGAAAGCCGTAAGGCGCTGCTGGGCTATCGCGCTTTAGTGTTGGTGTTGATTGTTTGGGGCTCGATTGAAAACCTACAAACCGTCTTCGCCTTCGCAGACATCACCATGACCATGTTGGCCTTCGTCAACCTGATCGCTCTGGCGATGCTGTTCAAGATTTGCATGCGCGTGCTCAAGGACTACGACGACCAGCGCCGCGCGGGGATCAAGACACCCGTGTTCGATTCCAGTAAATTCCCGGACTTGGATCTGGACTTAAAGGCTTGGCCGCCTTTGCCACCGGCCAAGACCGAAGAAACAAAACGCTAATAACAACGCGG